>JAVVEH010000023.1:2444-74126 GCA_032251435.1 Lentisphaeria bacterium
AAGTGGAAGAGAAAGATGATAAGTCCGAATTCAGTATCCAACACGGAACACCCAATAACCAAGTGGAAGAGAAAGATGATAAGTCCGAATTCAGTATCCAACACGGAACACCCAAATAGCAATGGGAGAAGATTTGACCTACAGGATCGATTGATAGACTATGCGATTAATGTCATCAAACTTTCCGAGGAACTCCCTCCAACACAAACGGGTAAGCATATATCCGGTCAGTTGCTTCGAAGTGGGACATCCCCCGCTCCAAATTATGGCGAAGCGCAAAGCGCTGAATCTCACGCTGATTTCATACACAAACTGAAAATCGCCTTGAAAGAGCTCCGGGAAACTCATATTTGGTTAAAAATAATTCTGCGGGCTAAGATGTTCCAATCCGTTGAGCAGTTGGACAGTCTGATTCTGGAGACGGATGAGCTAATGGCCATCCTTTTTAAATGTATTGATACCGCAAAACGAAACAAGACCAAGAAAGCAAATGTAAATCCATGGGCTGACAGGGCCTGATCCACTATATCCATGATACGTCCAATAATTATTAATTAGATATATCGGGGCAACCCAAAACTTGGCTATTGGATATTCCGTGTTGGCTATTGGATATTGAAAAATATGGTTCAGTAATTCCTATTCACAGGAGACAAGGCAATGCTTACCCGAACCTGGTCCTCAGCGATTCAAGGGGTGGAGACAGTGACGATTGAAATTGAGGTCAACACCTACAATGACAAAGACACCCATATCAATGTGATCGGCATGCCGGACACGGCGGTTCGGGAAAGCAAGGACCGGGTGTGGTCGGCGGTGTTCAGCGCCGGCTATAAACCGCCGATGGGGCAGACCACGATCAACCTGGCGCCGGCCGATGTGCGCAAAGAAGGCAGCGCGTTTGATCTGCCCATCGCTTTGGGGATGATCGCCGCGACGAACGAATTTGACCGGGATGTGTTAAAACATTCCATGATTGTGGGTGAGCTGGCGTTGGATGGCAGTGTGCGCCCGGCCCGGGGTGTGTTGCCGACAGCCATGCACGCGGCCCGTTGCGGCATGCGGAATTTGTTTGTTCCCGCGGACAACGCGGAGGAGGCGGGCATCGCCCAAGGTTTGAATGTGTACGGGATTCGTCACCTCCGGGAGGCGGTACAGTTTTTCAAGGGTGAAAATGAGCTCCAACCCGTGCGGGTGGATCTCAACGATCTTTTCACCCATATCGCGGGGAGCGCGCCGGACATGGCGGAAGTCAAGGGACAGGAAACCGCCAAACGGGCGTTGGAAGTCGCTTGCGCGGGCGGCCATAATGTCCTTTTAATCGGCGCGCCGGGAACTGGAAAAAGTATGTTGGCCAAACGGCTGCCATCGATCCTGCCGCCACTGACACTGGAAGAGGCGCTGGAAACCACCCGGATTCACAGCATCGCCGGCGCCCTGCCGCCGGACATGCCGCTGGTCACTCAACGGCCGTTCCGCAGTCCGCATCACACCGTCAGCGACGCCGGTTTACTGGGCGGACAGTCTGTCCCCAGGCCGGGGGAAATCAGCTTGGGCCATAACGGGGTGGTTTTTCTGGATGAGTTGCCGGAGTTTAAACGCCATGTTCTGGAAGTGCTGCGTCAACCCCTGGAAAGCGGCGAGGTCACGATTTCCCGGGCGACCGGATCGTATACATTTCCGGCGAATTTTATGATGATCGCGGCGATGAACCCCTGCCCCTGCGGGCATTATGGATCCACTCAGCGTCAGTGCCGGTGCGGCTATAGCGCCCGTCAGCGGTATCGGTCCCGGGTCTCCGGCCCCTTGCTGGACCGGATTGACATTCATGTGGAGGTCAGTCCCATCAGCGATCAGGAACTGATGACCCGGCGGACAGGCGAGCCTTCCGCCGCCATCCGGGAACGGGTGGTCAGGGCCCGGCGCGCTCAACAACAACGCTACGCCGGCAGCGGCATTCACTGCAACGCCCAAATGCTGCCCCGGCATTTGGATGAATTCTGCCACCTGGACGGTCCGTGCGCGTCGCTGCTAAAGCTGGCGATCAACGATATGAATCTGAGCGCCCGGGCCTTCGACCGGATTTTACGGGTGGCCCGCACGCTGGCGGATCTGGAGGGCGCTGAAAAACTGTCGCCCGTCCACCTTTCTGAGGCGATCCAATATCGTAGCCTGGACCGGCAACTTTGGTAGGGAATGATGAACAGATGAGCAAGGAATAACGATTGAGGGAAAGGATGGTGGAGAGGGAATGATGAACAGATGAGCAAGGAATAACGATTGAGGGAAAGAACGGCGGGAGAGGGAATGATGAACAGATGAGCAAGGAATAACGATTGAGGGAAAGGATGGTGGAGAGGGAATGATGAACAGATGAGCACTTACAAAAAAAAGGAAACGAAAGATGAACCATGGCTCGTTTAACTTGGCCGATCGACTCGTTGACTTTGCGGTTGCAGTGATCGCGCTTTCCAGGGCATTACCCAATACTGAAGTTGGGAGGCATGTAGCCAGTCAACTCTTAAGAAGTGGCACATCCCCCGCTCCGAATTATGCCGAAGCACAAAGTGCGGAATCAAGAGCAGATTTCATCCATAAGCTTAAGATTTCCCTCAAAGAGCTGCGGGAAACAGATATCTGGCTGAGAATTATTCTCAAGACTGATCTGATGCCGGACGAAATAGAAATATCGTCTTTAAGAGACGAAGCCAACGAGCTAATCTCCATCCTTGTCGCAAGTGTCGGAACAGCCAGAAAGAACTCTCGGTAATGAATCTCACCTTTCCGCATTCAAAGCCATTCCGCTACCACTCAATGGGGCACTTTTACTGGGATAGACTTTCTTCTCGCGCGCCGCCAGTCCCCTTCCCCCATTCATCATTCCGTGTTCAATATTCAATATTCAAAAGGAGATTCAACCATGCGTTCTGAAACCATCCACATCAACAGTCTGCCGAGCGAAGCGGAGGCGATCTTGCGGGACTACACGCGTCTTCAGCGGCAGGAAAAAGAGATCCGGGAAGAGAAACTGCGCTTGCGCCAGCGCCTCGATGTTCACTTGCCTCATCAGGCCGGCCACGAAACCATCTGGAGTGAACTGGATGGCGACCGGGTGAAAATTTCCCGTGTGGTAAAAACCAGAGTGGACTATGATGAGGAGCTTCTCAAAAAGCGGCTGGGAGGGGCGTATCGAGAAATACTGTCTCCTGATTTGAGCCGCATCCGCCGGAAAATGCGGGATATCCGCAGTGTCTTCACCCCGGTTCTGGACATCATTGGCGCGCCCGACCCGTCGCGGGTGAGGGAAGCGCTAAACCGGGGCATTGTCAGCCCCAAAGATTTTGCCGGCGCCTATGACAAAAAGGACGAGGTGAGCATCGCCGTGACGGTGTGTCACAAAAAACAGGTGGAGCAAGGTATCGCCGCCCCGCGGGGCTGAAAAACAACGGCGGGCCCCCTGGGAGACCATGGAATGAACCCCGCTCTGCCCCGTGTAATCTTGGCGAAGCGGAAAGAGGGGAACTCCAGGCGCGGGCCCATAAGCGCTAACTTGATGCGCTAATCGTGCTCAAGTTGGCTTGAATATTCAACACTGAGTCCACTCTAAAAAGTCCGGTTTTTTCAGAAACGTCAAACTTCATCCAGAACTTCATCCAGAACCTAATCCAATTTTGTGCTCAGACCGATTCAGGAATTTAGTTCTGGGACCGCCGAAGGCAGAGCCGGAGCGTAGCGAACGGCAACGTTTTTCTTTTTAGAGTGAACTCAACATTCAACACCCAACATCCAAGTAAATGCGCACAACCGTTTCAATGAAAAATACTTACATACTTGAATATTGGATATTCCGTGTTGGATATTGGACATTAAATTAGCGCTTATGGGGCGCGGGCCAGGGGGCATGGGTTAAAAATCGTCGAGCATGGCCTCTTGTTCGGCCCGTTTCCGGCGCCGCTCCATGACTTTCAGGATGCCCGGCATGGGGGCGGCGGCGCTGGGCAGAAAATCGCGGAAACGGCCAACGCCCTCCGCGTTCAGGGCTTTAAAAACACCCTTTTGAATAAACGCGGTCGCCAAATCAATGATCACCCGATCAGCCAATTCCGGATTGAGGATACCGACCGTATACGCCAGCCAGCCAGCGGCGCCGCTCCAGAAACCGCCATTTTCAAATTCCCCCCGCGGCGTGTCGCAATCGCCCCAAAATTCTTCCAGGGGCATGGCGCGGACATGTCCGTCCCGGACCACCTGATCATAGTGTTCTGAGCAGTAACGGGATATCGCCACAAGTTGACCGGATGTGGCGACATTCAAATACACGGACAACACGGAGCCCCACAGGTCGTGTTCTTTGCAGCCATGGGTCGATGCCCGGAACAGCCCGGGAGTCTTATCCCAGAAATACATGCGGACCCGCTTGGCCACCACCTGGGCCTGGGCGCGCCAGATATCGGCGTCTCCATCCCGTCCCACATGCTGGACAATGTCGGCTAGTTGCTGGTAAGCCTGCACCAGCATCAATGAACTGGTCAACACGGCCCCCCGCTTGCGGGCGTTCGTGGCGAAGGGACAGGTGCTGCCGAACTCGTCATCATGGGGATCCACGGATATGAGCTGGGTGCGTTCGTCACGGGGCAACGCTTCGATCGCTTTGACTAATTTGGGCACCAACTCTTCAGCCAGTGCGTTATCATCCGTGCGCAGAACCGTCAACCAGGTCAACCAAACCATATAGATGGCGTTATTGGTATTAGGCACTTCGACATCCGGATCCTCGTCCGGGTTATAAATGGGTGTTCCATCGGCTTGGATCACGTCCGGGAAATCACCGTCGGGCAACTGGCAGGCGCCGAATTCACGGCAGGTTTTGGTCAGATCCGCATTCGTCAACAAATCCGGGCACGTCTCAATAACGGCGCACAAATCGGCCAACGACAATGGCTCCTCGTCTTCGGGCATCAGCGCGATGGCTTGCACACCACTGGGGCGCGTGAACCGGGCGTTTTCGCCAAGTTGCCGGACAATTCCGATCATCGTTTCGACAGCGTCTTCGGGGGTTTGGGGAATTTCACCGGGCACGCCATCCGGCGCGGACATCAGCTCATCATCCGCGGCGTTGTCATGTATGTCGAACAGCCAATCATCAGGCATGCTGGTTTCCTTTGACCGCTTCCACCAGGTTGCCGGCGTCAAGGACAATCACAGAGGGTGTCATTCCCGCGGCCTCTTCCGGAGTCACGCCGGCGAAGCTCATAATGGTGATCACGTCCCCGACAGCGCCGCGGCGGGCGGCGGCGCCGTTTAAGCAAAAAACGCGGCTGCCGCGGGGAGCGGTGATGGCGTAGGTTTCCAGCCGTTGTCCATTGGTGGCGTTGACGACCAGTATTTTTTCATAAGGCAACATCCCGACTTTGTCCATCAAGTCTTGATCAATGGCCAGGCTGCCTTCATAATTCAGATCACAATGCGTGATCCGGGCTTTATGGATTTTACTTTTTAAGAGTGACAGATGCATCATTTTGTTCCGGTTCAGCCGCCTTGCAACGCCTTCACGCGCAAGCGGAGAGCGTTTAATTTTATAAATCCGGTGGCGTCCTGCTGGTTATAGCCGCCTTCCTTGTCAAAACTGACAATGTCAGCATTATACAACGAATAAGGCGACCGGCGACCGGCGATATGACAAGCGCCCTTGAACAGTTTGACACGCACATCACCGGAAACGTTCTTCTGGGTTTCAGAAATCATGGCTTGGAGCGCTTGGCGTTCGGGAGCGAACCAGAAGCCGTTGTACACAAGCCGGGCGTATTGGGGGATCAACGAATCCCGGAGGTGCATAACCTCACGGTCCATGGTGATAGACTCGAGGGCCCGATGGGCGTGATGGAGAATCGTGCCACCAGGCGTTTCATACACGCCCCGGTCCTTCATGCCCGTGAACCGGTTTTCAACGATGTCAATTCGGCCGATGGCATGTTCGCATCCCAACGCGTTTAATTTACGGATCAGCGCCGCCGGAGCCAGCGCGTCTCCGTTTACCGCCACAGCGTTGCCATTTTCAAAAGAAATTTCGACATACTCAGGGGTGTCAGCCGCTTTCGAAAGCGGTTTTGTCATGACCCACATGTCTTCGGGAGGCTCAACCCAGGGGTCTTCCAGGACACCGCCTTCAAAACTGATATGCAGGAGGTTCCGGTCCGTGCTGTACGGTTTGGAGGCGGAGACTTGGCAGGGAATATTGTGTTTTTTCAAGTAAGCGATCATATCTGTCCGCCCTTTAAAATCAAAATCCGGAGTCCGCCAGGGGGCGATGACTTTGATGTCCGGCTTGTGGGCGTAAGCGGACAATTCGAAGCGCACTTGATCATTGCCTTTGCCGGTGGCGCCATGACAAATCGCCTCAGCGCCTTCCGCCTGAGCGATTTCGACCATTCTTTTTCCGATCAACGGGCGGGCGATGGAGGTTCCCAGCAAATAGGTTCCCTCGTAAATGGCGTTGGCCTGCATCATGGGGAAGATGTAATCCGCCGCGAAGGTGTCGGTCAAATCCTCCACATACGACTTCACGGCGCCGTGGGCGAGCGCTTTTTCATCCAGCCCGTCGAGCTCCTCTTCCTGCCCCAAGTCGGCGCAAAAGGTGATGACTTCAGCGTTATATTTTTCCTGTAGCCACGTCAAAATGACGGAGGTGTCCAAACCGCCGGAATAGGCCAGAACAACTTTCATGTTACGATCCTGATGTTTGTGTCACTTTTATTTACACATGGAGCTTTTTAAGCGCTTTCAGGTCAGACAGTTGATGGAGCCCGCCGGTTCCGCCAACCAGACTAAACAAGTACGTAAGTTAGCGCCTGAACCCGGTTTTTTCAATGGGCCTATTGCATTAAAAGCGAAACGGCTTAGGCTAAACCATCTGAGCGGGAAAGCGGCGGCGGAAAGAAAAGCCGGAAAGGTTGACATGATGAAAAAGCGGGAAACGGTCGGATTAAAATTAAAGGGAAAGGATTTTTGCTGTACGGTGTGCGGCCATCAGCGCTTCATAAAAGAAACATTGGTGGTGAAAACCCGGGAGAGCGGTTTTTTCAGTACCGCGCCCGCTCCCCTATTGACGTGTATGATCTGCGCGGAATGCGGGTATGCGCATCCGTTCATGCCCCAATATGTGCTGGATGACGGGGAAAAGGGAAACAGGTGAGTTTTGATACCCCTTCATTTTGCTCTTCCCTCCCCGGTTCCTCCCCGGCTCCCCTGCGGATTCTTTATCAGGATGACGATCTGGTGGCGATTCATAAGCCGGCGGGTCATGTCGTCCACCGGACGAAACTGTGCCCCGACGCCCCGGTTATTCTGGGGCAATTACGGGACCAACTGGGGCGGTTTTTATATCCTATTCACCGGCTGGATCGAGCGACGTGCGGCATTCTGCTATTTGGCTTTTCCGCCGCCGCCGCGGGAGCGGTGTGTCAATCATTCATGGAAAAGAACGTCACCAAACGCTACTGGGCTGTTGTTCGCGGGTGGACCGATGAAGAGGGTGTCATCGATCACGCATATGTGGAGACCAAGGGGAAACCGCCCCGCCCGGCCGTGACTCGATTCCGCCGCCTGGCCACCTGTGAGTTGCCCATCGCTCTTCCGCCTTACGCCACCTGCCGGTATTCACTTGTTCAGGTGGAACCGGAGACCGGTCGCACGCATCAAATACGGCGTCATTTTAAGCATATCAACCATCCGGTCATTGGTGATACGGAGCACGGCCGCGGGGAGCACAATCGTTTGTTTCGAGAGCATTTCGGGATCCGCCGCCTCCTATTGCAGGCGATTCATGTCACCCTGCCGCATCCGGCCACCGGTGAGCCTCTGACCATACAAGATACTTTGGATGCTGAATTCGCGGATTTGTTTGATACGTTGGGGTGGCCGGTGGACAGATGATCGTTGATTGGTTAAAACGTTTTTTCTTTCCGACACCCAGCCGGTGGTTCTTTTTACGGCTGGGTTGTGTGGCCTTGGCGGCCTACATCTTTTTCGGGCATGTCTGTCGTCCCATGCGGATTAGCGGACTGAGCATGCTTCCCACGTACCACACCGGACAGGTTAATCTGTGCAACCTGTGGAAATACCGTTTTTCACCACCCCAAGCGGGCGACGTGGTCATGGTCCGGCTCACCGGTGACAGCGTGATGTACTTAAAGCGGGTGGTCGCCGTGGGGGGGCAGACTGTTGAATTCCGAAAAGGGGTCTTGTGGGTGGATGGACATCCCGTAGAGGAAGACTACGTTAAAGGTCCCTGCGACTGGGAGCTGGCCCCCCGGAAAGTGCGGCTTGGCAATGTCTATGTGGTGGGAGACAACCGCAGCGTGGATATCGAAAAACATGATTTTGGCCAGACCTCTTTAAACAACATTGCCGGAGGCCCTGTTTGGTGAAAAAGATTTTCACAACCGCGTTATTGATCATTGCCGGGGCGGGGATCGCCTTATTTGTGTGGAAACGTTTTTTCACCAGTGAGGAAGCGGTGATTGCCAAGCGCTGCCGCGCGCTTGGCGAAGCCGCGTCGTTTAGCGGTGATGATGGATTGGCCGCCATCGCCATCCGTGGCGAGAGATTAAAATCTCTCTTGGCGGACACCTGCCGGGTGCGATTGAGGACGTATGAGATGAACGAAACGTTTTCCCGGGATGAGATCGTCTCCCGGCATGTCGCTCTCAGACAATATTGGTCCTCACTGTCCATACATGTGTATGATAGTGTGGTTTTAGAGGTTGGAAAGGCGGAGGCCGCGGTCCATTTCACCGCCCGGGCCACCGCTGTGGAAAAGTCCGGGCGGCGAAACATTCAAACGGTTCCCGTGTGGGCCTCCCTCAAAAAAGTTGACGGCACATGGCGCTTCGAGGAATTCCGTGAGGAAAACGTTTTTGAAAAGTGACAAAGCGTTTAATCCGTCCGGTAGCGTTTATTTTATCGTGAATTACATTCCTCTTCGCGCGGCCGATCATCCCGCGTTGCCTGTTCAAATGATTAACCCCCTAAAGCGAGGCTATCCATGTCTAATCTCGGTTATGATGACACGCCTGTGATTCCCGGCTCCACGTATAAAGTGCATGACGGGGACCGCCCCCAACCCCGGATTGTCACGCCCGCTGAAACCTGTTGCGGCGCTCCTTCCGACGCGGTTGTGCTGTTTGACGGCGCGAGTCTGGACGGCTGGAAAAGCGCCAAAGAAGGAGGCGAGGCTCCTTGGAAGCTGGAAAACGGCTATATGGAAGTTGTGCCCCGCTCCGGGAATATTTATACGGAAAAGGTGTTCGGCAGCTGCCAACTGCATCTGGAAATGGCCACACCGGTCGTTGTCAAGGGCGACGGACAGGGCCGGGGCAACAGTGGCGTGTTTCTGATGCGTAAATATGAGATTCAAGTGTTGGATTGCCACGACAACCCGACTTATCCCGATGGGACAATCTGCGCTATTTACGGTCAATATCCCCCGTTGGTGAACGCCTGTAAAAAGCCCGGTGAATGGCAAACGTATGACATTATTTGGGAAGCGCCCGAGTTCGATGGTGACACGCTGGTGAAGGCCGCCCGCGTGACCGTGTTTTTGAATGGCGTTCTGGTTCACCACGCCAAGGAACTGCAAGGCCCGACCGAGCACCGCCGACTGGCGACCTACGTGCCGCATCCAGCGGAAATGCCATTGGAACTGCAGGATCACGGTGACCTGGTCCGCTTCCGTAATATCTGGTGCCGTCCGTTGACTGATTACGATCAGGCCTGAAGCCATTCAGGGGCGGTGTCTCGGCTCAGGAGTGAGAGCATGTGTAAGCGTCAGGTTTAAAGAGATGGCACCCCGCCCTGTTTCACAAACCTATCCAGTCGAGACGCCGCGGGCGGATTCCCGGCTGGATCGTTTTTTATGTGAAAAGACCCCGGCATTCGTGTCAAAAAAGGCCGCCTACAAGGCCGTGAAACGGGGCGAAATCCACGTGAATGGCGAGCCTGTCGGCGATCCTCAATACCGCCTTCATGGCGGAGATGTTGTCACCGTTTGGCCTGACACGCGGGAGCCTCCACCGCCCTTGCGCCTGACGATGCCCGTGGTGTTTGAGGATGATGTTCTGGCGGTGGTTGAAAAGCCGCCCGGCCTGCCCGTTTCGGGAAATTACGCGAAAACCGTCCAGCGGGCGCTTCCCTATAACCTATCCGCCAGCCACGCGCCGGACGCGTTGCGGATTCCGCGGCCGGTCCATCGATTGGACGCGCCGACAGGGGGGCTGCTGCTGGTGGCGAAAACAGCCGGGGCGCTGGTTGATCTAAGCCAGCAGTTTGAAACGCGCGCCGTCCGCAAAATCTATCACGCGGTGACCGCGGGCTCGTTGCCGGACTCCGTGACGGTGACGCAGCCATTGGATGAAAAACACGCGGAGACATTCTTTCAAACGCTGGCGCGGGCGCCGTCTCTGAATTATACCGAGCTTTGCTTGGTGGCCTGCCAGCCTCATACGGGACGGACTCATCAGATCCGGCGGCACTTGCAGGCATTGGGGGCGCCGATTGTCGGTGATCTTCGCTATGGCGACGCTGGCCATGTGTTGAAAGGAAAGGGATTGTTTCTATGGGCGGTGGGATTGGCTTTCCGTCATCCCGTGACCGATGACAGCGTTGATGTCACAGTCCAGACTCCGCGGAAATTCGCGGCCTTGATGACCCGGGAAGCCCGGCGGACGCGGCTATGGCGGGGAGAATGATGAACTGAGGTCTGGTTTCCTGATGAGTGGCTGCGTCTGGTGTCATGTCGCAACCACCTTTGTGGAATTGTCACTGTTCTCTGAACACGCGGAGATTTAGGTTCCCATAGTCATCAAAACCGACGCGGAGAGAAAGCAAGATCGCCAGAAAGATCGTGATGGCGGTGCCGCAGAGGATCGCCAGCATGATGGCGATCTGATATTTGATGGCGACAGCGGGAGATGTTCCGCCAAGAATAACTCCCGTCATCATGCCCGGCAGGGCGACGAGCCCGATGCTGGCCATGCCGGCGATGGTGGGGGTGAGCGCGTTTTGGCAGGCTTCTTTAAAAAAAGGCCTGACCGCCTCTTGAAAATCCGCTCCGTAGGCGATCCGTTGTTGGTAGCGGACCCGGGACGAGCGAATGGAGGCGTAAAACGATTTAACGCCGACAATGTCCGCCCGCAGACAATTGCCGAGAATCATGCCGGCCAAAGGGATCACGTAGCGCGGATCCAGCAAATTCGGGGAGCGCAGCAGCAGGCCGACAAAGACGGCCAGGGGGATGGCCGTGCCGAGAGCCAAAGACACGCCGAGAGCTAGGGCGAACGGTTTAACCCGCAGCCCGCAGCCGCGCAAAACAGTGACGTCGGCGACCGTGATCATGGTGGCCAGCCACAGCATCGTGAGCCAGGGATTTTCCAGTTTAAAAATCACCTGCAAGTAGAATCCCACGAAGAGCAGCTGGGCAGTCATCCGCGCCACGGAGAGAAGCGTCTGCCCGACCATGGGTAATCGCAGCCACAAGATGACCGCCAACGGAGGGATCAGCAACAAGTAACTGAGCGCCAAGCCCGTGTAGCCAATGTCAAACGCGCTCATTCGATTTCCCCCACCTTTACCATCCGGTCGACACATGTCAACCGTTCGGGGTGCTCATGCGATACCAGCAGCATCGTCATTCCGCTCACCCGTTCCAAGCGCTGAAACAGCGCCCGCGCGGCGGCCGCGTCCAGAGCGGATGACGGTTCGTCGACCAGGAGCAATGGCCGTTTCAGGAACAGGCCCAGCGCCAGGGCGACCCGTTGCCGTTCGCCGCCGGACATGTCTGATGACCGCCGGGCGAGAATGTCGTTCCTCAAGCCTAAGGCGGAAAGTTCCTCCACCAGCCCCTCGATCGACGGCGCGCCGCTGTTATTGCGAAAGGCCAGCGCCTCATCCACCCAGGCCTGAACGGTCCTGTCGCCAAAATCAATGGTTTGGGGGACATATGCGAGCCGCCGCCGGATCGTCCAGACCGTCGCCGGGGTCAGGACTTCGCCATCGACGCGGATTGTCCCCTCGTCCGGCTGCAAAAAGCCGGCGACGCTGGCTAGGATGCTGGATTTGCCGCACCCCGAAGGGCCGGCCAGAAGCACTTTTTCCCCCGTGTGAACGGTAAGAGAAAAATTCTCAAACAGGCGCCGCTGGCCAAAGCGCAGGGAAAAATTCGCGATGTGAATTTTCGGAGGGATATCCGGCATAAGCGTTTCACAGTCATCCCATAGGACGGCGGAATAATGGAATACTGGAAGATTGGAATGATGTTTTGTTCTTGGAAGCGATGCTGTCTTAGCCTGGATTATTCACGCGGCGTGAATAATCCATCCCTTTTGGGGACGTGATCTCGTTGCCAGTCAACGAGAAACGTGGCTAAGCCCCGCATGTGCGGCGTCGCCGCGACGCGGCTCACGCCGTTTGTTCGCCGTTCCGGCGGCGAACATAGGGCCGAAGGTGTATGATGATCCTATTTCTGGGACAGCCCCTCATCCGTTTAGCCTTGTGGAGTTTATCGTTCCATCTGGGCGTCAAATTTAATATTGGATGGTTTAAAATCCACTTTTTTGACGAATTCCGCGGCTTCCGCGGCGCCATGTTCACGATCCATGCCGGAGTCTTCCCACTCAACGGAAAGCGGCCCTTGGTAGCCGACGCGGTTCAAGGCCCGGATAATTTCCTCGAAATTCACGCCGCCGTGGCCGAGACTGCGGAAATCCCAGCCGCGGTTGGGTTGACCAAAGTCGATATGGGAGGACAGAATGCCGGTGGAACCATCCAGCGTGAGCGCCGCGTCCTTCATGTGCACATGATAGATCCGGTCCGGGAAGCTGTTAATGAAGCAAACCGGATCGACCATCTGCCAGTGCAGGTGGCTGGGATCAAAGTTAAACCCGAATTCAGCGCGGTTGCCGATCGCCTCCAGGGCCCGTTTGGCGGTGTGAACATCGAAGGCGATTTCAGTTGGATGCACTTCCAAAGCGAATCTCACGCCGCATTCGCCGAAGACATCCAGGATCGGGTTCCATTTATCAGCGAAGAACTGAAAGCCGCCATTAATCATGTCCGCCGAGGCCGGGGGGAAGCTGTAAAGCATGTGCCAAATCGACGAGCCGGTAAAGCCATTAACGACTTTCACGCCCAGATTTTTGGCGGCTTGAGCGGTGAGTTTCATCTGCTGGACAGCCCACGCGCGCTTCGCTTCGGCATCGCCGGCCAGGTTTGGCGGCGCGAATAAATCCGTGCGTGCGTCATCGTTGAGGTCACACACTAATTGCCCGGCCAGATGATTGCTGATCGCCCAGCACGTCAAGCCGTTTTTCGCCAGAATCGCCAGTTGTTTTTCGCAGTAAGCCGGGTCATTGGCCGCCTTTTCAACATCCATGTGATCGCCCCAGCAGGCGAGTTCCAAGCCTTCATACCCCCAGGCCGCGGCTTTTTCAGCGAGCGTTTCCAAAGGCAGGTCGGCCCATTGACCGGTGAACAGTGTGACAGGACGCGCCATAATCAGTGTCTCCATTATTCGCGGTTATAAAAAGAACGGAACACGCTCCGTTTCAAAGACGTGACCAAAACCTTACCACATGTTTTCCGCCCGTCAATCCGGGGCCGGACAAAAAGCGCGTCGGCAAGGCCGGGGCGCCGCCTATCTTCCGTTGATCACCAGTTTTTCCACGGCCGCCTCCCCGTAAAGGGTGGTCAACTCGCCTTTTCCATCCGTAATCGCGCAGGTGCCCCAAGCCGTTCCGGTTGACCAGAAGTAAGTCCCGTCCGGGGCGTTGAAAGTCATCGTTTTATCAACAGCGCTGTAGTGAAAACCGGTGAACGCCAGAACCTCAGCCCAGGCGGCCATAGCCCGGGCGTAATGATGGCCGCATTCGGCCTCGTCAAAGGGGCTGCGTTTGCGTCCGTCATATCGGTCGCGGATATAGCCGACCAGCGCCACCCCTTCATCAATCATGCCTTCATAGATCAGGTGGGCGGCCAAGGTGTGTTCAAATCCGGTCATGACCTCATTGTAGTAAGGAAAGGGGCGCCGGGGCCGGTCGCCGTGCGGATAGGTTCCCATCAGAACCGCTGTCTCATCGCCAAGCGCGTAGTTGCGCAAATGATTAAAGTGGTCATGAAAACCACGCTTTAAATTGTATTTCAAAATCGACGACAGGGTGGTCTTGACATGGTCCGGATCCAGGATATATCCCAAGCCGCAGACATGGGCCATGTATTGGCCGGCCAGTTGGTCTATGAGACAGCCTTTGCCCAGTTGTAAAATGGGAGATCCATCGGCTTCCAGGCCATGATGATTGGTCGTCAGGGGATGGATGGCCGTCGGCACTTGGATTCGATGATCATAATAGTCACCGTTGAACAATTCCCGGTCCGTCCATTCCCGGCCCTTGTCAAAAAGTTCCCGGCATCGCCTGGCGAAATCGCCGTCATCAGCCTGTCCGGTTTCGGTCAGATAGGCGGCCATTTTTTCCGCCGCTTTCAAGGCTCCCAGGTACCAGCCCTGCATTTGGGGATTGGGGCCGTAATA
This sequence comes from Lentisphaeria bacterium, assembly GCA_032251435.1. Classification (GTDB taxonomy): domain Bacteria; phylum Verrucomicrobiota; class Lentisphaeria; order Oligosphaerales; family MVZH01; genus JAVVEH01. The sequence continues at coordinate 17,023 of JAVVEH010000023.1, forward strand.
GTCCACATCCATCGTGTTATGCTGGCACCCTTCCATCACGCCGTCCCGATCGGTGTCCCAACCGCCCGGGACCCAGGCGAAGGCGAGGGCCGCTTTCACTTTGGGCCAGAGGCGCGAGAGGAAGGTGTCGTCACCGGAAAGTCGCCAATCCCGGTAGATCTTCATAATACAGCCCATTTGCCCATCGGCGGCGGCCTGACTCCAGGGCTCCTCGGTGTTTTTACTGAGGGGCAAGAGGTTACGGAAACGCATGGCGCCTTCATCATTGGTGGCGTGCAGAAATTCCACTTCCCGCATGCCGCGGCTGAGGTCGGCGAACAGGTAGGCGGTTGTCTGCTCGTAATTCCACACATGGGTACAGCTTCCCGGGCAGGACCCGACAAAATCATGAATGCCTTCCCAGCCGAAAAAATGCCCATCGGGCGTCTGAAAACATGTCTGGGTTCTCAAAGTGCCGCTGTTGAACAGAGCGGCTTCTTTGACCGCCGTCGGCACGTCTGAATCACAAAACGCCCGGACAAAATCCAAGGTTTTATCTCTGAGACTGTCCCAGTGATCGAGGACATAGTCAGCGGCGGCCACCGAGGTGGGGAAACGCTCCGCGTAATCATTGCCAACAACGGTTTTAGACCATCCTTTGCGGTTTGGAAACCGCCAGGTCACCAGAAAGCGGATTTCACCGGATTGACCAGGCGCCAGGGTAATGGTTCTGGCCATGGATGACAGCAGCTTATTCTGAGGCCCGTTTTCCCTGGGCGTGGTTTCACCCGTCATGGAGAACTCGTCCCAGAAATCCAGAATGCTGTCACCCCAGCTCAAGGCGGGCCAGCTCACCCGCGAGCCCGCCGGCCGCCCCCCGGCGGCGGTGACACAGATCTCCCCATAGGCTTCGTTTCCCGTGTCTTCCGCGGTTGAAATCAAGTGCAGGCGGCTGCCATAGTCACAGTCCAACGCGTGGGTTTCATTGTTTTCCAATCCCAGGTACTGTGTCCGGCTGCCCCATGCGGGTTTCGTCTGCCTGCCGTCACAGCCGACAGGGTTTAGAAATGTCCCGCAGATACTGGCTTCGACAGGGGAATCCGTCGGGTTTTCCAAGTGAAAAATCAGCATGGCGCACGGCAGGGAACTGGCGGAGCTGTCCCCCGGGATCATCGGGTTCATCGCCCGCAACTCAACGTTGAGCGGGACCTGTTCGTCCAACAGCTCGACGACTCCCAGCGGGTAAGCCGCGTGGAAGACAGCCTCGGGAAAACGGGGAAATCCTGAGTTAGGTGTTTTACAGCCTTCCGACGCTTCGTAGTCACTGCTGTCAATGGGGCCTTCCAGACACCGGGCCACCCGCCGCCCGTCATGCAGCGCGGAAAGGGCGAAAAACGACCCTAGATTTTTCAGTCCCGCCAAGACTGGAGTGTATCCCTTGGCCGGTGTGTTCATGATTTCCCAATCGCGCAGGTCCCCGCGTCCCCCTAGAGAAACGGTTCCCGTGCCGATACCGCCAATGGGCATGGCGATTTTCCGCAGGTGGTCGGTATCGTAGGATTTAAGATAGGGCCAGGATGAATGGTCCATTCAAGCCACCTCGTGGACAGGGGTGTCCTGGTATTTTTCCTGCAGCCGGTGAAGTTCGACCTTTAACTCGGCGACAACATCGGCATAGGCGGGATCATGATAGACACTGTTCATTTCCGCGGGATCTTTTTTCAAGTCAAACAGCTCCCACTCCGGCGCGCCGTCGATGGCGGACGGTAAATCGCTCGTGTCGCCCGCGCAGAGCCCCCGGTCGGCGCCTTTCTGTCCGCAGCCGTCGTAGTAGTAGTAGATCAGCTTATAGTGTTTGGTGCGGACACCGTAATGGGCGGCCACATTGTGGTCGGACGCGTTCATCCAGTAGCGGTAATACATCGATGTCTGCCAGTCGTCCGGGGTCGTTCCCCGTAGCAACGGCCGGAAACTGACTCCCTGGAAGAATTCAGGGATATCAACGCCGGCGTAATCCAGGAACGTGGGCGCGAAGTCCACATTGGTGATGATATCGGTGTTGACACCGCCGGCGGGGATTTCTTTGGGATAGCGGATGATGAACGGCATGCGCAGGCTTTCCTCGTACATGAACCGTTTGTCGTACCAGCCGTGGTCGCCAAGAAAGAATCCCTGGTCGGAGGTGTACATGATGATGGTGTTTTCCGCCAGATCATTCTCTTCCAGATAATCCAGCAGGCGGCCGACGTTATCATCAACAGAAGCGATCACCCGCAAGTAGTCCTTGATATAGAATTGATACGCCCATTTCCGCAGGGCGTGTCCCTTGAGGCCTTCGGGGAAGGGCCGTTTGACATCGCTCTCGAACATGTGCTCACCCACCCGCATCGCGGCGATTTTGGCGGCGTTCGCGCGGTTTTCGTAGTCATCGTAGAGAGTTTCGGGTTCCGGAATATCCACGTCATCATACATATGGGCGTGTTTTTCATCCGGTTTCCAGGGACGGTGGGGTGCCTTGTGGTGACACATCAGCATGAATGGACGCTCTTTGTCCCGCCGGTCGATCCAGTCAAGGCACATGTCTGTGATAATGTCTGTGGCGTATCCTTTAACCACCCGTTTTTCGCCGCCGGCGGGGCCTTTGAAAATAAATTCCGGATTATGATAGAGGCCCTGCCCTGGAACGACCGCCCAGTCGTCGAAGCCCGTGGGACAGTGATCCGGCCCCATGCCCAGATGCCACTTGCCGTAGATGGCGGTTTGGTAGCCGTTTTCCCGCAGCATCTTCGGGAAGGTCGGCAGGGTGTTGTCCATATGGGTGTCCAGCGTCGTGACACCATTGATGTGGTTATGGGTGCCGGCCAGGATCACCGCCCGGCTGGGGGTGCAGATCGAGTTTGTGCAGAAACAGTTGTCAAAGCGCATGCCCTCATTGGCGATGCGGTCCAAATTCGGGGTCTGATTGATGCGCCCGCTGTAGCAACTCATGGCGTGGGCCGCGTGATCGTCGGACATGATGAAAATAATATTCGGCTGGCTGGTTTTGGCTGACATGGCACACTCTCTTTTTTAATATCACGGAAGCGCCCGGAAACGGCGGTTTCCACTTGTATCACAAAGGGATCGAATATACCAAGTCTAGCTTTGAATGCCACTTGTTTCGCTCATCAAGTTGACAAGGGCGGTCCGCGGGTTCATGGTATGGGCCAGCCTGGATTATTCACGCGGCGTGAATAAATCAGGCTAGAACGTTCCCGCGCGATTTTCTCGCGGATTCAGGAAAAAGAAAGGATCAAAAGATGATTCCCGGTAAACCTGTCCGAAACCATTTCACGCTGCCGGAAGCGTTGGTTGTCATCGCGGTTTTAGGCGTTTTGGCGGTGGTTTTTCTGATGCCGATGATGGGCGATCGTCATCGTACCCCTTACCGCGTAAAATGCATGGCGAATTTGAAAGGCATCGGCCAGGCGGTGGCCCTTTACACCGACTGCGGAGCGACCAATCTGGAGGCCCTGGACGCGGATTTTTTCGGGGTGCTGCTGGATGCGAATTTACTTGTCGAGGACTTGACGGAGTGTCCGACAAGTTCAATGACGGGCGTGGGCACGGGAGACTATGAGACCGCGCCCGCCGCGGTGTTGAAGGTCCCGGAGGAGGGCGGAACAGCGCCCCCCGCCTGGCTCGTCCGGGACAGATGGGCGAACGGCCCCAAAGACCCCGGCGGGGACAACAATGGCCACGGCAAAGGGGAATTCAACTTTCTGATGAACGACATGAATTTTGTCGGCCGCGCCGAGGATTACGCCGCCTTGGAGAAAAAGCGGGAGGAACTCCGCAAAACAGCCAGCCAGTCAGTCACCCCCGTCACCGACCCGCTGTCTTCCAACAAACCTTGAACGTGATATGAACGACCTATTAAAATCTTCGCTGTTGCTCTTGGTGCTTCTCAATCCGTTTTTACTGATTGTCTATTTGACTGATGTCGTTGAGAAACTTGATTCACAGACCTTTGCCCGTGTGCTGATCCGGGCGGGGCTGGTGGCGTCGGTGGTCTTTTGTTTTTTCGCCATTCTCGGGGATGCCGTGTTTTCAAAGGTCATCCACGCGGAGTTCGCGTCCTTCCAAATTTTTGGCGGGATTGTCTTTTTATTGATTGGCCTTCAATTTGTGTTCAAGGGGCCCCAGGCTTTAGAGGTTTTGCGGGGAGAGTCTCAGCATTTGACCGGGGCGATCGCCATGCCCATTCTCATTGGTCCCGGCAGTATCAGCGCCAGTGTGATTATCGGAAAAAGGCATACCTCATGGCAGGCTTGCCTGGCGGTTTTAGGCGCGGTCGTGGTTTCCACCGTGGTCATGATCCTGTTAAAAAAGGTTCATGATGTTGTCCGGCCCAAACGGGAGCCGTTGATTCAAAAATATATTGAGATCACCGGTCGAGTCACGGCTTTATTTGTGGGCACCATTTCAATCGACATGATTATGCGCGGAGTCCGCTCTTGGGTTGACAAGTTTTAACCGCCGCCCTATTTTCCCGTTTCAAACAATTTGAGATACACGGCCAGCACCCGGGCGCCGTCCTTGTCCAGATTCTCAAATTTCACTCCGGTCGTGAACAACCCGTCGCCCGATCGCTTGCAGTGGCGGACCTCGCCGACCACATCGACCTCTTCCTCTTCCAGGCCGATGCTTACGGAAAGCTCCTGACCGGGCTCAAAAGACGTGTTTGTTTCCAGCAACAACCCCCCTTCGCTGACATTCAGCGTCCGCGCCATGCCGTCACCCAATTGCCCGTCTCGGGCGTCCAGCACTTTGTAATGCAGAAGATGTTTACTGTCAAACCGTTCACTTCGCCGTTTTTCCTGGTCAGTCATTTTATCACCTCCGAGGCGTTTATCGCCCAAATCTTCATGTGTCGCGCCGCCACTCACCCACCGCCAAGGCATGACACCAACCCGTCTTTGACGGTTTTCAGTCATTGCCCTTTGGGAGCTAGAAAAACCACAGCATCCAAACATGTCGGCTGAATGGTGTCAGGGATTCAGTGGCTCGGATGTCTTTAACATAGTTAATCAAACCGTAATCTTTTTTTTCGGAAAATCCACCAGTCAACGATGGCGAATCAGATGAAAAGTTGAAGGATGAAGGCTGAGGGAGGAAAAATGAAAGCGGAAGGTATTCCAACATCCGACACGGAATATCCAATCATCAAGGAAAAAACGCCGGTCGCGGTGGTGCCGCTCTTAACGTGGACATTGAGAGAATGTCGCCGGTCCCCGCTTGAACGGGATCACTGCTGATCCAGTCGGTCCGGCTCTCCACCTTCGGTGGTCCGTGTTCGTCTATTCCTCGGTCACGCTTCACGCTTCACGTTGCCACTGGTCACTGACCGCTGATTAGCGGGCATGCCTTTTGAGATAATCCCCTGGCCAAATTTGTTTCTCAGTTCATTGACCGCGTCCCGTAATGGATCCGGAAGGGATCGGCGCGCCGTCTTGGCGGCCGTCGGCGTGAACAAATCCGGCTGCCGGGTTGTCTCGTTGACATCCATCAGCCCGCTCGCTCCGAAGCCAATCAGGCGGACGGGCTCTTCCATCGGCAACGCGTCAAAAAGGGTTCCGGCGGGTTTTGCCAACTCCGCGTCCTGGCAGACGGGCGTGTCAAAACTCCGCTGCCGGGTAATCGTGCGGAAATCACTGAACCGGACTTTGATATAAATGGTCGCGGCTGTTTTTTGGGCGGCCCGGAGGCGGGATCCGACTTTGCGGACGAGATACATTAAAATCTCACGCGTTTCGCGGGGATCGGCGCAATCCATGGCGAATGTTTCCTCATTGGAAATGCTCTTTTCCTCGTGCTCTGTTTCAACCCGGCGCGGGTCGACACCGTGAGCGAGATTCCACAGGTGATCGGCGAAGGTTTTACTGAACAGCCGCTGAAGATAAGTCTCACCCATGTGCTGAATGTCACCGATGGTACTGAGATTCGCGTCTTTCAGGCGCTGGGCGGTGACTTTCCCGACTCCCCATATTTTGGTGACCGGGAAGGGTGCCAGAAAGGCGGTGATGGCATCCGGCTCCCACGGCGTGATTGTGAGCCCGTCCGGCTTGTCCAAGTCACTGGCCAGTTTGGCGAGAAATTTATTGGGAGCGACACCGATTGAAGCCGTCAGTCCCAGTTCTTTTTGAATTTTATCTTTGAGCCATTGGGCGGGGCGCCGGATGACAGTATCGGGCTTGACCCGGTCGGAAACATCTAGAAACGCCTCGTCAATGGAAAGCTTTTCCAGTTTTGGCGTGACTTCCCGGAAAATGTCCATGAGCTGGCGGCTCACCGCGGCGTAATGATCCATCCGGGGACGGATGAACACGGCTTCCGGGCAGCGGGCGTAGGCGGTGCGGGACGGCATGGCGGAACGCACACCGTAGCGCCGGGCCTCGTAAGAACAGGTGCACACCACCCCGCGTTTGTCGGGAGGGCTGCCGACGATGACCGGCAACCCCCGCAACGCGGGATTGTCGCGCTGCTCAATAGCCGCGTAAAACGCGTCCATGTCGATGTGAAAAATCGTCGGTCTCAACTTCGGGGATGGAATTGTTTGTGAATGTTAAGCAGATGGCTTTGATTGACATGCGTGTAAATTTGTGTCGTGGAGATGTCCGCATGCCCAAGCATTTCTTGAATGACGCGCAGATCGGCGCCGCCCTCGAGCAGATGTGAGGCGAAGGAATGACGCAACATGTGGGGGTAAACATTTTTAACGACTCCGGCTCGCAAAGCGGTCTCTTTGATGATGCTCCATACCCGGGCGCGGGTGAGGGGGCGGCCCCGAACCGACAGCAGAAGCGTCACGCCTTTACCCGTTATGTCCAGTTCAGCCCGCGCCCCTTCCACGTAGGCTCTCACGGCCCGGCGGGCGGGGCGGCCGACAGGAACGACGCGCTCTTTGTCCCCTTTGCCAATGACTCTGACGATGCCTTCATCGGGCCGGAATTGATCCATTCGCAGGGTCACCAACTCGCTCACCCGGATGCCTGTGGCGTACAGCACTTCCACGATCACCCGGTTGCGCCGGGACAGGGTGTCCCGCCCTCCCCACACAGTCAGCAGGCTCTCCACTTCGCCCCGGGTCAGGAAGTCCGGCAGCAGTGTCCACAACCGCGGCCCCTCAAGAACCGCCGTGACATCCCTGTCGATAACTTTTTCCTGTGTCAGAAACCGGAAAAATATTTTCACGGAGATAAGCCTCCGGGCGAGAGATGACGCTTCCAGTCCGCGGGATTGCTCGTGCTCGAGGTAGTCAAGAATGTCGTCATGACGGACCTTGCCGGGAACAAAATCCCCGCCCTCCTCCGTGTGAAAATCCAAGAAGGTCCGGACATCATGCGCGTACGCCCGCACCGTGTTCTCGGAGACCATCCGCTCAAGAGCTAAATGGGTGATGAATTGGTCCAGATAAGGTGTCAATCAGCTTTCGAAGTGATTTAGCCACGTGAGGATATCGTCCGGCAGCGGCGCGATGTTCCGCACTTCGGCGACACCGCCGTCCGGCAGGTCCACTTTTTCCCCTTCTTTGGCGGACAACACCGCCGCGCCGAGAGGTGTTTCGTAGGAAAGCAGATTCCGTGACGGGTCGCTGTCCCATAGACCCAACAGGCAGTAGGTTGTGGAGGAACCGTCTTCCTGCCGCAGGTCAAACATGGATCCGGGGATGACTTGTTTAGCCTGGACCGCTGAGAACTCAACGGCGCGAATGTTATCCAATCCCGCTTCCAGTTCATTGCGCCGGGCGGTCAAATACGCCTGTTCGTCTTTCGCGGCTTTAAACTCGGCGTTTTCGCGCAGGTCACCGTGTTCCCGCGCCACGGCGATGGCCCGGCTGTTTTCCGGAATTTTCACCTGAATGATTTCCTCGAGTTCAAGCCGCCGGGTCTCATAGCTGCGGATGGATGTCATCTGCTGGATGGCCTTTTTCTTCACCGGCCCCCCGCGTTTTTCAATGATCGACCGCAATTCTGGAAAACTTCGGACCAGGCGGACAAGCATGCTTTGGCGTTCCCCGTTATCCAGAACCGCGGAGTGCTCCACAGCCCTGACCAGAGCCCGGGAACTTTCAACCGACCGGCCCTCAACAAGAAACGTATGAAATTTACTGTCAGTGACAAGGATTTTGCGCAGGTCGCGGTTGGCGCGTAGGAACGATCCTTTGACAGGAACGGCAAGCGCTTTCATAACCAGGGTGATATCCCGCAGCGCTTTTTTTTCCGGGCAGGTTGACCGCCAGAGCCAAAGAGCCATGTCACATGTCCCGGCCGTCCGTAAGCCATGCGTCACGGCGTCAATCAAATACTGTTTGTCCAAGCCCAGGTCGCCAATCGCCTGTTCGACCGCTGTCAACAAGCGAAGGGGCAGGCGGACGGCCAATGTGAAAAAAGTGTCGGGATCCAGCGCGGTGGCGCTGGCCGAGAGCCAGGCGACAACCGCCTTCCCGGACAGCTCATCCGTCAGCCGGATAAATCGTTCCTCATCCTTGAAGGCGGCCGCGTCGGCCAAATCGGTCTTAAGCCCTTCCACCAGCCAGGAGGCGTTTGGAGCCAGCGACCAGACACGCACGACAATGTCGCGCATCAGCTCGGCTTGATCGGCCTTCGCTGAACACATGGTCAACAAGCGGTTGACGTTGGCGATTTCCGCCTCGCCGAACGGAGCCTCTTTCAGCGCGTTGAGAACGCCGACAAGTTCATGGGGGCTGCGGGCGTCAGCCACGGTGCGGGTGGTGTCATCCGTCTTGCCTTTGGCCACGGTCGCCACGGCACCGGCCGCCACGGCTTTGGCATACACTTTTTCGGTCATGAACGCGGGAACCAGGCACCGTTTGAAAAACCGGCTGTTGCCTTTCGGCGGCACTAACGAGGCGACCAGTTCGGGGAGTAAATTTGACTTGTCCAGCAGCGCCTTGCCATAATGTCCCGTTAAGATGTTTTCCAGGACGGAGTCACTCTTGACCATTTGAACAGTATCTAAGAACACATCCAGAGGAAGGACCTGGAGGCGGTCAAAGGTCACGCGCACCTCACTGGTCAGCGGGTCCACTTCATCAACAATGCCGGCGCCATAAGCGGCATGGCAACAGTGTCTTCCCTGTTCAAGAAGTTCAAAGCGGCGCCAGCGGTTATGGATTTGGCGGGTGGAAACGGCGGGGTCATGGACACCAAGCGCGGAAATAATGCCCGCCGGGTCCAGGTAATTCGGGAAGGCCGCCCGCGTGCCTGTCGCCAAGGCGTCCCGAAACAACGGGCTGTCATAGCCGCACTGCGCGGTTTGAAGCAACCACGTGATCACTTCCGGCGTGTCATCGACCGCGCCGATGGTGTCAATAAACACATCACTGCCGTTCATCCACGCTTGCCGGACAGGGCCCGGCCATTTGGCGAACAGGTTAGGTGTGATCCGCCTGGTGAGCGCGTTCAACTTCGCGAGTTGCCCGGGCGCGTTGTCCGCGGCGGCTAAAAAACACTCTTCAATTTTTTCAGGTTGCTCAATCAGCTCTTGCCAGTCGCTCATATGGGAAATATCCAAAGTTATGTGATGTTAAGTGTTTTTAAGGTTTAATTTCAAGTGTGCTGTGGGCGGGCCCCGTTTTGATCACCGTCCGAAAGCGGGGGAGCTCTTCCAGTAGGTATAATTAGCCGGGGCCCATTCACACACCAGTTCCGCTTCACGGGAGTCCCAAGGGCCCTCGACAGTGATTTCACAGGTCTCGTTATCGAAATGGTGAGGGACACGCCAGAGGAAGCGGAAATAGCCATCCAGGCAGACGGCGACCTGTCGCCCCCCGTACTCGGTGGTGATCGCCAGCCATTTCAGGCGTTGGTGGGGATCGACCGTGAATGTGACGGCGGCCACCTTGCCATCTTTTTTCACGGGTTCCCCGATAAGAATATGCCGGGAGTCTGACAGTGGCAGGCGCCGGATCAAATAACTTTCGTCATTGTCCAGGCTTCGCACGCGGGTGACAGACAGGTTTTCACCGTCTTTTTCGCGGGCCTGGAGATGAAAGGATATCACCCAGCGGCTTTCTTTCTCACTCTTAAAAAAACTGAAGGTTTCGCACCCGGTGAGAATGCCGAGCGCGGCGACCGCGGCAAGGCCCGCGCGCAAGGACCGCGTCAAAGAAGGCTTTTTGAAGCGCAAGATCAGACCCCCTCCCCGTATTTTCTGTAGAATGTCGCCAGGCTGATACCCAAGGACTTCGCCGCTTTTTCTTTGTCGCCGCCACACTCCTTGAGCACATAACTGATATAGTCTTTTTCCTTCGAGCGCAAAAACGCTTTAAGGGAAGACCCGCGGAATTTCTCGCTGTTTGAGGATGTGTCGCCTTCGGCCAACCGTCGATTGGCGGCATCGACAATGGCGGCGGGCAAGTCCGCCAAGGTGATTTCATCATTTTCGCACAAGGCCAAAGCCCGGCTGATGGTGTTTTCCAATTCGCGGACATTCCCCGGCCAATTATAATATCCGAGAGCCTTGAACGCGCTGTCTGAAATGGTGACCGTCCGCTGCTCTCTCTCCATTGATTTATTCAGGAAAAACCGGGTGAGAATGCCGACATCGGACATCCGGTCCCGCAGTGGCGGCAGTTCGATGGGAATCACGCTTAACCGGTAATACAAGTCTTCACGGAAATCACCGGTCGTGATTTTTTTCTCCAAAGGCTCATTTGTGGCGGCGACAATACGCACGTTCACCGGAATGGGCTTCGTGGATCCGACCGGTCGTATCTCCCGCTCTTCCAACACCCGGAGCAGCTTTAATTGCATGTCCACCGGGATCGACCCCACCTCATCCAGCAGCAATGTGCCTCCTTCAGCCGCTTCAAACAAGCCCTTTTTCACTTTGTTCGCCCCAGTGAAAGCGCCTTTCACATAGCCAAAAAGCTCCGACTCCAGCAGCGTGGCGGGCAAGGCGGCGCAATTGATCCCCAGAAACGGGGCTTCTTTGCGTCGGCTGTAGTCATGCAGGGCTTTGGCGACCAGTTCTTTTCCGGTGCCGCTTTCCCCACGGATCAAAATCGTGCTGTCGGTATGCGCCACTTTCTCAATCATGGCATAGACCCGCTCCATGGACGGGTGCTCCCCGACCAGAGAGTGAAAGTGTTTTGTGGCGTTTAAGTTCTCTTTAAGGGTTTCATTTTCCTGTAACGCGTGCTCATAGGAGAGAGCCCGTTGGACGGTCAGCATGAGTTCATCAATTTTAAACGGCTTGCAGACGTAATCAAAGGCGCCGTTTTTCATCGCCTCGACAGCGGTTTCAACTGTGGCGTAGGCCGTCATCATGATAATCGCCAGATGCTCATTCATTTCTCTGGCTTGCCGCAACAGCGTCACGCCGTCCATCGGTTGCATCCGCACGTCAGAGATCAGCAGATCAAACGTTTCCGCGGCCATTTTCTGGACGGCTTCCGTCCCGTCCACGGCGACAGTGACGGCGTAACCCTCTCGCCCAAGCAGGGTTTTTAACACCTCGACAATACTCGGCTCGTCATCGACAACTAAAATTTTCGCTTTCCCAGTCATGCGTCCTCACTATTTTTTGTCGGCGACCAGTGGCAACCGGAAGTTTTAAGAGTACATTGTGGGCTCTTTGTTTCCGTCACGAAAAATCACAACGAGTGAATGAGCCCCCGCAGTTTCTCATTTTCTAAAAAATTATAACAGGGAATATGAACAGTCAAACCATTCTGTCAAGCCTGATAATCGCCACGGGAGAAAATCTTCATCCCATTCAAAAACTTTTAGGCAGCCCGTTGATGATGGTGGTCATCATTATGGGCATGATGTATCTGTTATGGATTCGTCCGGAGCAAAAGCGCGCTAAAGAGCATCGCGAATTGATCCAGCGCATCAAGGCTGGGGACAAGATTGTCACCACGGCCGGTCTGCATGGGGTTGTCCGCTCCGTCAGCGATAAAACGCTGGTCGTCGAGTTCGCCAAAGGTGTTGAGATTGAAATGGAACGGGCGGCTGTCAGCCGCGTGGAAAAAGATCCCGCGGCGGACAAATAGCCGCGGCGCTGTGAGAATCACGTGTTCAGACATTCTGTCGTATTGAGGATAATTGAGAGTTAAAAAAGTATGAAGAAATCTCTTATTTTACGGTTTTCCCTGATTGGCGCTGTATTGGTGGCTTGGGCGGTGTCCTTGCATCCGCTCAAGGACCGTCCCTTTTTGGCGACGTTTGAGCGCATGTCCGCTAAGAAAGTCGATGACTATCGGTCGGCGGTGAAGGATGCGGAGGCGGAGATCACCGCGGCGGAAGCGGCTTTGGCCGCGGTCGCGGATCAGCAATCCGAAGAGGCGAAACGGCTTGCCGGGCAAGTGGATGCCGCCCGGGACAAGCTGGCCCGGAACGCCCGGTTAGTGGCGGACTACGAGACGGTTCTGCGCGACGCCCGGGCGTTGATGACACGGGAGGAAGACCCCGTTCGAGCGGAATATAAAGCGTTGCAACTGGCCGCTCAGGGCTCCGAAGAAGAGGCCGGTATCTCACTGTACCACTATGCGCCGGTCACGGGAATTTCGCAGCCATCCAATGCCCTGGTGATCAGCAACATTCGCAAAAAGACCCGGGCGACGCTTCGATTGGGCCTTGACTTGGGCGGTGGAACCGAATTCATTCTAGGATTTAACGAAAAGAAGATTCCCCGCGGTGAATGGAAAGCCACCCAGGATAAAATTATTGAGATCATGCGTAACCGCGTGGACCGGCTGGGTATTGTGGAGCCGGAAATCAAGCCGTTGGGCGACACCTCGATTTCGCTTAAAATGCCGAGTGTCACCGAGGATGGGAAGGCGGATGTCCGTGAGACAATTACCGAAACCGCCAAACTCACGTTCCACCTCGTGCATCCGGACAGCGACCAGATGGTGAAACGCATGGAAAGCAATCCCGACGCGTTTGTCGGGGATCCCGCCTACCGGTTGGCCCACATCCGGAATGAACGGCGCGACGGATCAGTCAGTATTGAAAAAGTGTTTATCACGCGCAAGCCGTCCCGGGTCCGTGGCAGCGATGTGGTTAAAGCCCAGGCGGGTTATGTTGAACTGAGGGGGTGGACGGTCAACTTGACTTTCAACAAGGCCGGTGACCGCGCGTTCAGTGCGTTAACAGGCGAGCACACCGGTAAGCGGTTAGCCATCGCGTTGGATGGCCGCGTGTACAGCGCCCCGACGATCAAGGGCCGAATTGACGGCGGACGAGCGGAAATCACGGGCAGTTTCAGTGCTGAGGAAGCCGCTCGCCTGGCCAGCGTCATCGCCTCCGGTAACTTACCGGTCAGTATTGACATTGACAGTGAGTTCGGGACGGATCCCGTGCTGGGGGCTGATTCAATTAAAAGCGGCACGCAGGCCGCCGTGTGGGGCTTGATCGCCGTTTTAATCTTCATGCTGGTCTACTACCGGTTCGCGGGGTTTGTGGCCATTCTGGCCTTGTTGGCCAACGTGTTGCTGGTTTTCGGAACCTTGGCTTTGAGCGGCGCCACGATCACGTTGCCGGGAATCGCCGGTATTGTTTTGACGATTGGAATGGCGGTGGATGCCAACGTGCTGATTTTTGAGCGTATTCGTGAAGAGATAAAGAATGGCAAATCCATTGGAACCGCGGTTAAGGCGGGGTACAGCCGCGCCTTTGTGACGATTTTGGACGCCAACCTGACAACTCTAATCACGGCGCTGATCTTGTACCGGGTGGGAACCGGCCCGATCCGCGGCTTCGCCGTCACCCTGAGCATCGGGATTGTCGCCAGTATGTTCACCGCGTTATTCATGACCCGGGCGGTTTTTGATCTGTGTGTTTTTAAGGGATTTCTGAAAAAGCTGACCATGGTGTCATTGGTCAGTGACACTAAGATTGACTTCTTGAAGTACCGGTCCGCCGCGTTGATTATTTCCGCCAGTTTGATCATTATCGGTCTCGTGGGGGCGGCGATTCGGGGCGGGGATATTCTGAGCATTGATTTCGCCGGGGGAACAACGGCCACATTCAGAGTGACGGGCGGTGAAAAGCCCGACGCGTCCGCCGTCAGTCAGGCGATGGCTTCCATTGGCTATGCGGACTGCCAGGCCAACTATAAGTACGCGGGAGGCGCCGCGGCCCGCATGCTGGACATCGTGACCACCCAGGGCTCGTCAGAATTGAACTTCCAAAAAATGGAAGACACGCTCACCGCCAAGTTCACAGGCGTGACTTTCGAGCATGCTCAAACCACCAGTATCGGGAGTGTGATCGGTGAGGAATTCCGCGCCAAGGCGATCTGGGCGGGTGTCCTGGCGGTTGTCGCCATCGTCATCTATGTGTCTTTCCGGTTTGAATTCGCTTACGGTGTCGCCTCGGTGGTGGCGCTCGTTCATGATGTGCTCATCGCCGCCGGCGTTTACTTGCTTTTCGGCCGCCAACTGTCATTGCCGGTGGTCGCCGCCTTGCTGACGATTATGGGCTATTCCTTGAATGACACGATTGTGGTGTTTGACCGGATTCGTGAGGACTTGGGCTTATTGAAACATAAATCCTACAAGGAAATCATTAACCTGAGTATCAACCAGACCTTGTCCCGGACGCTGTTGACATCGTTGACCACGTTGATTGTGGTGGTCATTCTGGTGTTGTTTGGCGGCGGCGCGGTCAATGACTTCGCTTTGGTGATGTTGATCGGGGTGATTGTCGGCACGTATTCATCCATTTTTGTGGCCAGCGCCATTATCGCCACATGGCACAAGCCAACGCATAAAGAAAAAGAAGCGTTGATCTCGTGACGGGATTGAAGGTCAACGACCGCCTCCCGGCGCGCCCGGTGAGGCGGTTGTTTTATATATGGGGAACCCCTGTTCCCATGCCCGTGGAAAGGGTGGCCGCCTGATCCGGCCCGCGCCGCGCCGACAGGGGTTAAGCGCCATTTCCCCACCGGAACTTGTAAGAAAAAAATCTTAGAGCATATTAAATCCGGTTTTGGAATTTTTCGGGACGCAACGCAACATACATGGAGTGATGTCTGTGACAGGCAGCGACGAACTTACTCTGGATCTGATATCATCGCGCGGTTTCATTACGGAAGCGCAGGCGGAACAAGTCCGGGCTACTGTGGATGAAAAGGACGTCACCGTCCCGGAGGCGCTGGCTCAACTTGACTTCATGGCCGAAGAGCAGGTGTTGATGATCCTGGCCAGTGAATATGGTATGGACACCTTCGACCTGAAGGATTACCGCATTCCATCCGAAGCGGTGGCTCTGGTTCCCGGGACGATCGCCCGCCAGTACCGAGTGGTGCCGGTGATGCGCA
Organism: Lentisphaeria bacterium; assembly: GCA_032251435.1. Lineage (GTDB taxonomy): Bacteria > Verrucomicrobiota > Lentisphaeria > Oligosphaerales > MVZH01 > JAVVEH01. Next base: position 32,335 of record JAVVEH010000023.1, read on the forward strand.
ACGACAGCACGATCATTGTCGCCATGTCGGATCCGACCGACTTGGAGACCTTGGATTCCCTCCGCTACATTCTTAAGACGGATGTGGAAGGAGTGATCGCCCCGAAAGCGCAAATTAAGGCCGCGATTGACCATCATTACGGGAATCTTGAAGAAAGCGTTGACAGCTTTATTGATGGCATGACTGAAGCGGTGGAGGTGTCCGAGGTCACGCACAGCGGCAATTTCCTGTCACCCGAAACCACTGAGACGGATGATGACGCGCCGATTATCCGGTTGGTGTCCCTCATTATTCTCGAAGCTTTCCGTAAGCGCACATCGGATATCCATCTGGAACCCTTGGAAAAAAGATTCCGCATCCGCTACCGGATTGACGGTGTCCTTCAAGAAGTGGACAACCCGCCGAAATATCTTCAAAACAATATTATCAGCCGGTTGAAGATCATGGCGAGAATGGATATCGCCGAGCATCGAATTCCCCAGGATGGACGGATTCAGATTAGCGCCATGGGCCGTGATTTGGACTTGCGAGTCTCGGATGTCCCCACGACGCATGGTGAGTCGATTGTCATGCGCATATTGGATAAAACCAGTGTTCAGATCAGTATTTCAGAACTGGGTTTTTTCGCCGATGATCAGGAAACGATAGAAAAAATCATCGCCATGCCTGACGGGCTTTTTCTCGTGACCGGACCGACGGGGTCCGGCAAGACCACGTCGCTTTACGCGTTTCTCAACCAGTTAAATCAACCGACGACAAAAATCATCACTGTTGAAGATCCGGTTGAGTATGAGCTGGCCGGGGTCAACCAAGTCGGCGTGAACAACGCCGCCGGCATGACGTTTTCAAAAGCTCTCCGCGCCATGTTGCGGCAGGCCCCGAATATCATCATGGTTGGTGAGATCCGCGACGAGGAAACAGGCACAATCGCCATTAACGCGGCCTTGACCGGGCATCTGGTGTTCAGCACGCTTCACACTAATGACGCGCCAAGCGCCGTGGCCCGGTTGATTGACATGAAGATCAAAAAGTTTCTTGTCGCCTCGGCGGTCCGCGCGATCATGGCTCAGCGTCTGCTCCGGCGGATCTGTAAAAGCTGCAAGCGCGAGGTTGAACCCACGCCGGATCAACTGGTCGCCCTCGGGCTGCCCGCCAGTTACTTCGAAGGAAATCCCATTTACGAAGGCAAAGGCTGCGCCGATTGCAGTCACGGCTACCGGGGACGTTTGGGAATTTATGAGATCTTCACCCTCGATGAGGGGGTGCAGGATCTGATCTACAAGGGGTCCGCCGCCGGAGAAATTCGACGCTACGCCCGGGAACATGGGATGCGGACCCTGCGGGAAGACGGGTTGCGCAAGGTGGCCGCCGGCATCTCCACGTTGGAGGAAGTGGTCCGCGTCACGGCGGCTGATGAAACCGACGTGATGGTTTAACCTCGTTTTCACGGGAATTGTGTCGAAAAAAAAGCGCGGGAAAAACGTTATATGACACCCCAAAATATTGAAATTGACGCCGGCAGCAGCGCCATCTGGCACCTTGTTCTGGACGCGGGAAAGGCGACTGAAGACCAGCTGCTGGAAGTGTACGAGGAGCACGAACGCACCGGCAAAGCCTTTGAAACGGTGCTCTATAACTACGATATCGTCACTGAGCCCGAATTGCTGGGCTTGATCGCCGACAACCTGGGCACTGAAGTGATCGATATGAAGGCGGTTGAGCCGGATGTTTCCTTGAAAGGAAAACTGGCCGCTGAAATTGCCCGAATGTACGGGATTGTGCCCATCTACGAGCAAGACGGCACCCTGTATGTGGCCGCCAAAGATCCCATGAATTACCGGATGATTGACGAGTTGCATTATGTGGTCGGGCAACCGGTGCGCATTCTTGTCGCCCGGCCGACTGACATTGATGACGCGATGGACTTTTTCTACCCCGCGGACGCCGACAGTGTCAGTGATATTCTCGCTGAGCTTGAAGGTGAGGCCGGTATGGATCTGGATGACAATGAGGATTCTCTCGCCGAGGCCGCCAATAACGCGCCTATCGTCCGATTCGTTGAGGTGATTCTCTACCAGGCGATCAAAGACCAAGCCAGTGATATTCATTTTGAGCCTTTCGCGGATGAATTTAAAATCCGGTATCGGATCGACGGGGCCTTATATGAAATGACCCCCCCCCCGAAGCATTTGGCGATACCGGTCATTTCCCGTATTAAAGTCCTCAGTAACCTTAATATCGCTGAACGCCGGAAACCTCAAGATGGACGTATTGAGTTGCGGATCGGGGGGAAACCTGTCGATTTGCGTGTCTCCACGCTGCCCACGCAGTATGGCGAGAGTGTGGTGTTGCGTGTGTTAGACCGGAGCGTGGTCGCTTTGGATTTGGAAAAAATGGGCATGGATACCGATGTTTTGGAAACGGTGAGGCATCTGATTCATCAGCCCAACGGTATTTTTATCGTGACGGGGCCGACGGGGTCGGGCAAAACCACCACACTGTATTCCGGGTTGAAAGAAATTAACACCATCGGGGAAAAGTTGTTAACGGCTGAGGATCCGGTTGAATATGACTTGGAAGGCATCATGCAAGTGCCGGTCAGAGAAAGCGTCGGAATGACATTCGCATCGGCGCTCCGCGCCTTTTTGCGCCAGGACCCGGACCGAATTATGGTCGGGGAAATTCGAGACCTCGAAACGGCCGCGATGGCGGTTCAGGCGTCTCTTACCGGCCACTTGGTGTTAAGCACTCTGCACACGAACGACTCCGCCGGCGCTGTCACGCGGCTTATCGACATGGGAGTTGAACCCTTTCTGATTAGCTCGACGCTGATCGGGATTCTCGCTCAGCGGTTGATCCGCCGCATCTGTGTCAATTGTAAAACGTCTTATGAGCCCACGGACCGGGATTTGGAACGCATCAACATGTCGCGCGAGGAATTGGGCGGGCGGAAGTTCTATTATGGGAAAGGTTGCGCGAACTGTAATAACGCCGGTTATAAAGGACGGGTCGGGATCTTTGAATTACTGCGCATTAGTCCGGCGATACAGACAATGATCAATGACCGGTTGCCCACCAGCGCCATTCGCAACAAGGCGATTGAAGAAGGCATGCAACTGCTCCGTTATGCCGGGATTCGTAAAATTCTCGATGGAATCACCACGGTTGAGGAAGTGGTTCAATACACGTGAAAAATTCACTTTTCCGAGGGTGGTGTCTTTGCCTTGACGGGGGAGACGAAGCGCCCAACAATGTAAAGGGACTGCGCAATGGCGATTGAAATGGCGGATTTGCTCCATTTGGTGGTTGATGAAGGGGCGAGCGACCTTCATTTGGAAGTGGATTCTCCGCCGGTTCTCAGAGTCAGCGGAGAAATGATGCCCTTGGATACGGACTCGCTCACGGGAGATGACACGGAGCGGTTGATGAAGTCCATCACCTCCCAGCAGGTTCAGCAGAAGTTGCGCGAGGACGGCGGGGCTGACTTTGGTTTCGCTTTCGGGGAATTGGCGCGTTTCCGTGTCAGCGTGCTGCGGCAACGGGGAAATGTCGGCATGGTTTTGCGGACCATTCCGAATGATTTGATGACCCTCGAGGAAATCGGATTGCCGTCGGAGGTGAAGCGGTTGCTCATCAAACCCCGGGGACTTATTTTGGTCACGGGACCGACCGGCAGTGGTAAATCAACGACATTGGCATCCATGATTCATGTGATAAACAAAGAGCGGGCCTGCCATATTATCACGGTTGAGGATCCGATAGAATTTTACCATAAACACGAAAACAGCATTGTCATTCAACGGGAGATCGGGGTCGATGTTCCGAGTTTTGAGGAAGCGCTGCGCCGCGCCCTGCGCCAGGACCCCGATGTGATTCTGGTGGGGGAAATGCGTGACTTGGAGACCATCCGAGCCGCCCTGACAGCGGCGGAAACCGGGCATTTGGTGTTCAGCACGCTTCATACGACCGGGGCCGCTGAAACTGTGGACCGCATTGTTGACGCCTTTCCGACAGATCAGCAGGAACAGGTGCGCACGCAGCTCGCCGCGTCGCTGGAAGCGGTGATTTCGCAAGTGTTACTCCAACGTCAAGACCGGAAAGGACGTGTCGCCGCCTTTGAAATTATGGTGACGACCTCATCGATCCGGGCGCTGATCCGTGATAATAAAACCTATCGAATCACATCGGATATCCAAACGGGCGCCCGCAAAGGCATGCAGACGTTGGATTCTCATTTAATGCAACTGTATGACGCCGGGATTATTTCCTATGCGGATTTGATCACCAAGTGTCATGATGAAGAAAGCATGGTTCAGAAGTTGAATCAACGCTAATTCTGAATCTGTTAAACATAAGGATACCCATTAATGCCTACCTTTCAATACACAGCCATGGATGGTGCGGGGAAGGAAAAACGCGGGAAAATCGAAGCGGCGAATGAGCAGGACGCCGGTGCCAAGCTCAAGCATCAGGGTTTGTTTATCACGAATATTTCCTCCGCCAAAGCCAGTGGCAAACGCGGCCCGGCGAACAAGGCCAAAGGTGGTAAAAAAGGCGGTGCCATTGTTCTCGGAACACCGGTTATTAAGAAGAAAAAACTGACGACGTTCACGCGCCAGATGGCCACGTTGTTGGATGCCGGGCAGGCGCTGGTGAGAGCGTTGCGGACCTTGGAACGGCAGGCTGGAAAGGATGTGGCCGTGGCCCGGGTATTGGGCGATATCGCCGATTCCGTTGAAGGGGGGACAACCTTCTCAGAGGCCTTGGCCGCGCACCCGAAAACGTTTTCCAAATTGTACGTCAGCATGGTGAGGGCCGGGGAGGCGGCGGGTCAACTTGAGGGGACCCTGCAGAATTTGGCGATGTTCATGGAAAAGGCCGAACGCATCGCCGGGAAAATTAAGTCAGCCATGGCGTACCCGGCTGTTGTTTTGACCGTCGCCCTCGGGATCACAACCTTTTTGTTGATTTTTCTTGTGCCCAAATTCGCTCAGATTTTTGATGATATGCTGCCGGGGGAAGAGTTGCCGGGATTGACTCAATTTGTGGTGAGCACAAGTAAAATTTTGAAAGAGCAGTTTATTCTGGTGGCCCTCTCGCTTGTCGGGCTCGTTTTGTTGTTCCATTTCGCCAAGAAAACCAAGCAAGGCGGGTATTTCATTGACGCGGTGTTTTTCAAGACACCGCCGTTCGCCTCCCTGGTTGTCCGTTCCTCAGTCGCCCGGGTGTCGCGGACCCTGGGCACATTGATGGATTCGGGTGTCTCTGTTTTGCAAGCTCTGCAGATTGCCGCTGAAACCTCAGGAAATGAAGTGATCGCCCGGGCGATCCGCAGTGTTCACGACTCTGTAAAAGAAGGGGAGGGCATGAGTAAGCCCATGGCGGGTACGGGTGTTTTCCCTCCCATCTGTGTCAGTATGGTGGAAGTGGGAGAGGAGACCGGCGCCTTGCCATCCATGCTGACCCGTATCGCGGATGTGTATGAAGACGAGGTGGACCGGGCGGTGGAAGCGCTGACATCCATGATTGAGCCGATCATGATTGTTTTCCTGGCGGTGATTGTCGGGACTATCGTTATCGCGATGTTCCTGCCGATGATCTCCTTGATTGAAAACCTGTAACACCTTTTCCTGAGGCAAGAAGCGGGGAGCTGCTCTTATATCCGGCGGGGATCCGCCCTACGTGAAGCCCACCTACGGCGGGACAGGCTCACCGGCCTCACACGGATGCATCCGAGACGGATGCGCTCCATGGACCGTTTTCCTCTGGGAAACATCCGTTTCGACCAGTCAAAAGCCGCTGGCTCATCATTCTTGTCTCAAAAGAGTCTAACGAAGCCGGAAGTCGGACGAAGCCGGGGCCGGATCGGGGCCCCCTGAAACTTGGGAATGATGAACAGATGAACAGGGAATAACGAATATCGAAAGAGAGGTGCTTTGGATTTTTCTTAAGATTCGGAAGTTTCACCTTGTATTGCCACGAAAAGTCACAAAAAAAATGCTAAAACAAGTTTAATCCACTTACTGTCCAGGATGAACCGGAAAAAAAAAGCGCCCGCCGGAAGAGGCGGACGCTTTTCGCATATCACATTGAAAGATGTCTCCGGCCGGGGGGAGACTGTTTACGTCAACTACCGGCCAAAGTCGACCAGCCCGCGCACGTCGTGATTGGCGCGTTTGGGGCGGCCAGCCGGGTCAACCATACGGGCGGTGACGAAAATCAGCAGATTGCGTTTTTCGCTTTTCTTGCTATGGGATTGGAAGAAGCGCCCAAGCAGGGGAACATCGCCCAGAATCGGAACTTTATCATCATTTTGCACCAGGTTCTCGGTGATCATCCCACCCAGCACCACCGTCTCACCATCCCAGACCATGACATTGGTTTCAACCGTGCGGGCGGAAATGATCGGCATGCTCTGCCGTCCTTCGACTCGTTCACCGTTAACGATCATTTCATAGTTGAGTGATTCATCGTAGCCGATGAAGTCATACACCTGAGGCCGTAAAAGGAGGTCGATCAAATAGTCATTTTTGGGATCAACCTTGGGCGTGGCTTCAAGGATGACACCGATGTCCCGGGCTTCGCCGAATTCGGCGACAGACGGCTTATATGTCCCGTTGGCATCCGTGCCGCCGGCTTCCAGTTCCGGCTCGGTCCAGCTTTCGGGGAAGTAACGTTCTGTGACGACCCGCAAAATCGCGGTCTGGTCGCTCTTGGCGGTCACCTTCGGGCAGGAGAGCACATCCGTGCTGTCCGCCCGGTCCAAGGCGTGAATGACGGTGTCAAACTCCATGCTGCCGAGAATCGAGTTAACGCCCAGGACGGCATCGTTAACGCCGTAACTGGTACCGGCAAAACGCAGAGCCCCAGTTAATGCGGTGGCTAATCCCGTTGCCCGAGTGATTGGAAAACCGTCCTCGTCAAGCTTGTCAACTAACTCTAGATATTCAGTTCCCCCAATTTCGGTCACCACTGTCGCCCACTCTTTCGCCGTCTCAGTAACGGCACCGCCGATGATGGCTGATCCACCCCAACTGCCGTATTCGGTATAGCCGCCCATCCCTGACTCGCCATATTTGGCCCCATTGTTGATGAGCCATTCAAACCCGAGCGCCTCCAAGTCATTCTGGGTGATTTCAACAAACTTCGCCTCAATCGTCACCTGTCCCGGGTCAATCGTGTTAGCTTCGAGGTACTCTTCCACCAACCGGATGTTCTCGGGTGTGTTTCGAACCCAAAGCCTGGTTTTATTCCGAATCAGTTTCGCCGCTGATTTCGGGGGAAACTCAATGCCCAACTGGGTCAGATACCCACGCATGTCCGTGTCACCCAATTCCGCGGCATCAGTGCCTTCCACCTCTTGAACATCCCATTCAACAAGGTCTCCGCCTTTTTTGGTGACATCAATGCCGAACATGCCTTGGGGCACGTCAAAGATTTTCACTTCCATTTTCCGGTCAATACCCGTGCCGATTAACACGGCGTATTCGGTGACCAGGAAGTCTAAATTAGCTGATTCACAGACAAAGCGGATGGCATCTCCTAAGGGGATGTCGGTGGCGGCGATGGTCACCGTGCCGCCCGCGGGGGCGGCGACGGGCGTGGCGGGCGCGGCTCCGCCGCCATTGTCCCAGCCCGCTCCGCCATCATCAAAGTCGAACGCGCCGTCATCCGCGGCGGGTTTGGCGGGCGCTTCGGTGGTTTCCTGTTCACCTTCACCGCTTTGATAAACAATGCTGACCCCTTTGCCGTCCGGATCCAGTTCACGGCTCTTATCCCGGAGATAGCGAATCACTTGATGGATGGTGGCTTCTTCAAAATCGATATGCGGGAGCACGATACTCTTCAATTTTTCATTGATCAGGCTAGCTTCCTCACTTGGTTTGGGAACCGTGGTCGTTCCCCCGGTGAGAGGCGTGTCCGTCGCCAAGGTGACAATGGATTCATTCCATTTCCATGTGCTTTCTGCGATTCGTTCCATTTCCGTGACTTTGCGCCGTTGCTCGCCGTGCGCGCGCAACTGGCGGTTGACATCAATCAACCCGTCGATCGCTTCAATGTTAAAGGGATCCAAAACGAGCGCCGCGCTATATTTTTGCTTGGCGTCGACATAGAGCCGCTTTTTGTAAAGGCGTTTGCCTTGCTCTAGAAGAACGCCGACATCATCTTCACGCTGTTCGCCCAAGGGGTCGATGACTTCAGTCGTCACTTGTTTGCGCAGAGACACGTTCTGCTTGATGGCTTGGTAGCGCTTGATCCGCTCTTCGGCGAAAGCGGCCATGTCGGGATTTAATTCCGCCATTTTCTGTGTTTTCGCGATCGCGGTGTCAAATTTTTCCGCGTTCAAGTCCAGTTCCGCCTGATTGGCCAAATCATTCGCCCAGGCCCTGTAGGCTTTTGTTGTCAACGCGTCAATTTTGGCGATTTTCCGCTGAATGTCGGCGGTGTTTCCAGCATCCAGGAGATAGCCTTTGGCCGCGCCGAAACTTTCAACCGCTTTTTCATAATCGCCTTTGACGAGCATGTTATTGCCCTCTTCCAGCGCCAATTCACCAAGCAACGCCCGTTCTTGACGGCGAATTTGCTCATCCTTATTTAACTCACTGGGATGCATGTCAACACCGGCGACGGAACCCTCATCGGTCGCGGCGACTGCATCCGCGACGGCTTCCGCCGTGTCACCATCAGGCTCTTGAGCGGTCACGCGGGACTGGACGCCCACCAAACACAGGCACAACAAGGCCGCCCACAGAAGGCGGGAAAAATGGCGGTCAACAGGGGTTTCAGCTTTTTTCATTGATGGGTCCTTTTTCTCGTTTATTTGGGGTGTATGCTTTGTCTTTAACATTATCGCGTGTCCTGAGGTCAGTTGTATATCATTTTTGACTGAATCCAAGGTGATTACATAAAAGGAAACAGTGCTGCTGGTTAAAAATTCGGCGGCTCCATGCCTATTCCGTCAAACGCCGACTCCATGTCGGGGGGTGACTGAAGGCTGGCGGGAATGTCTGTCCGCTTGATCTTCCCGACCAGGAAAGCGGTGCCGGGCTGGCCATTAATCAGGCGGGTGGCGGTCAGACTCTGATCCGTAATGGATGAAACGCGATAGGTCTCGGTCTGCCCGGCGGAATCTGTCAATGACACTGTGTCCCCATCCCTGACCGGGCGCAACACCTGTACTTTCTGGGGAGAGTAATGATCCAAAACCAGTTTAGCCACAACCCCCGTGTATTTCATTTCACCACTTGTCAAACGCATGGGATCCTCACCCTCTTTTTCAAGTGTGATGACAGACGCGTCACGTAACATATAGTCTTTGACGGCTTTATTGTAATATCTTTCCTCTTTTTTCTCGACATCGGCAATCCGGTACCCATTGATAACTTGCCCGAGTTTGGCGAAGCGGGTGCGGATTTTTCCCATGTCGTCACGGACCGCCAAGTGGATTTCCCAGTCTTGCTTATCCTGTCCCTTGACCATCACCACTTTTGTCAAACGGATACTAAACAAATCCCGATCCACGTCGATTAAGCGGAGATGAGTCGCCAAGGGCGGGTGAATATTGGCATCCGTCATGCTGCCGCCATCGTGAGTCTCATCTAAAGTCCGGAAATATTTAAATTCCTCACGATTAAAGAAGCCGTCTCCATCCTCATCCGCCCAACCGTCCTGGATGCGGTCGGCGCGCAGAAAGGGGTACTTTTCCTCGATGGTGTCAGGAATGCCATCGCCATCCGTGTCCACGAAGTCATTCTCTGGATCGGGATCGGTGTCTTTCGGCGGGGGCTGCGCGGTCCCGCACCATGGGCAGGCTTCCAGTTTGAAGGCGATCCAGTGCTGACAGCGCTCTTCCGCGCATTGTTTATAACCGCGACCGATGAAAAGATTACCACCGTCAGCATCGCCCCAGGTGACATCCGGCGACACCAAGTATGTGAGCGCCTGAAACTCAGCGTCCGAGAAGCTGGGCAGAGGCTTGTCGGGGGCCGTGATGTCAATAATTGTTCCCTGGCTGGCGACATGCTTGACATGCTGGAGGTAAGATATCCAATAGGCTCCGGAACCGACAAAGGCGACCAGGAGAATGCCAAGGATAAATTTTTCGTAATTGTTTTTGAGAGCCTGCAAGGATCAGTTCTCCTCAACGGGTTTCTTAAATTCAACAAAGTCAAAACGGATATCGGCGCTTACCCGGTCCAGAAATTGGACTTGAAACTGCTCGGCATAAGCCAAGTCAATGTCGGGAGTGTTTTCTTCGCCCGGGGTCGTCACACCGCTTTTAGGCACAGCGGCGGGCGCGCTCAGCGCCGCCAGCTTTCCCCCGTCACCGATGGTCACTGGCGAGGATTGGAGGGAGACGTTTCGGATCATAAAATAATATTTACTGTCTTTCTGGAGGCGTGTGAGAAGGTCTTTGACAGAGGACGAGCTGCCGGTCACTTGCATGGACAGGGGAATAACCTGAAACTCGCCTTTTTCCGCCACGCCCACGCCACTGGGCCGTTTCAATGAAACCAGCTGGGTGATTTGCGCTTTTTTCATAAGGCTGACAACTTCCCGGATGATCTCAAATTGCTTCATTAACACGGGGACTTCCACCACCTCGTCCGGCAATTTGTCCGCGTTAATCACATCGTGAAATGAGAGATATTTGGCGGATTCAGTGACGAACACAGCTTCACGAGCCAGCCCTTCCACTAATTTGCCGGTTTCCTCAAACAGATGATTTTTACATTGCGTGTTGGACACCTGGCCGTTGAACTCAACGTGAGAGGCCTCATAGAGCGCGGTCCGCAGCTCCCGCAACCGCTGCTGAGTTTTCTCCAGGTTTTCAGCGCTCCTCGTCAAATTTCCCTCGGTGGCGGAATAGGTGGCTCTGGCCTCTTGCTCACCAAATTTCTTCAGGCGCTCAATGTCCTCGCCGGACTTCCGGGCGCTGTCACTGGCGCTCTTGATCTTAACCGCTAAAAAAGCCGCCGCCAAAACAGCGATGACCAGGGAAAGCGTCATGAGGGGTTTTTTTTTGATGAAATCCATAATCTGTCGTGATCCATAATCGTTGTTATGGTATGTCCGCGGTCACGTGATGACACCCGGTTGTTCCGCGGGGAATGAACTTACTTCGCTAAACCTGTTATTCAAAGGCGATATCAATGGGAGTTTCAAGAATGACGCGCAATTGGAACTGTTTTAAATTTTTTATCCCCGAAACGGTCGTGTACGTGACAAAGGCTGTCCCGTCCTTTTTAAATAAGGGGTGATCCTTCAACCGCTGCTGGAACAATTCCGCCGGCAAAAGGGTGACGGACGGTGACGGGGCAGGGGCTGCTTCAGTGCCGTCAGTTTCCGGCACCGGGGGGTTGAGCCGCGCCAAATCCTCGGGCTTGAGGGTCAAACTTTCGCCCTCCAAAATAAATCCGGCAATCGTTATTTTCTCAACACCAATCTCTTGGGTCGCCACACCCGGGCTGCCTTGCGGCTCAAAACCGCCCACGTTGAAAAGCGACTCCCCGCCGCCATCGGCCGGCCTCGCCGTCGAACCGGCGCCCGCGGCTTGTGTCTCGCTGATGGGTTTGACGCTTTTCAACCACAAATCCGCCGGTTTTAATGACTCAATGGTATTAAAAACCAGGGGTAGTTTTTCCCGCTCAGCCAGAAACGACTCCAGGAATGTGTATTCCGACCGGGCGGCGGTCACGCGGGACATGGTCCGCTCAATCGTTTTGCGGGTGCTCTCAAGGCGTTCTTTCGTGTTGATGCTTTTCCGCGCCCGGTCACTGTAAACAGCGTCTTTGCGGGCGAACGCCAGCCAAGCGACAGCCATCATCAAAAGCACGCAGGCGACACTGGCCAGCAGATAAGGCTTCTTGCGCCGCAGAGCGATTTGACGGACGATGGTTTGCGGCATCAAGCTGACCTCCACCGCGCACTGTCCGCGGAAACGCAGGCCGAGCCCGACGACTTCACTGAACATGTGGGCGACGTTTTGCAGCCGCCCCGTGTCAATGCCAGGTCCCATTTGGACACACTGGAAGGGATTGAAATAGGTGACGGGAATGCCGAGTTTGTCTTCAAAGAAGCGGTCCGTGAATCCCATCGTTGAGCTGCCGCCGGTCAGGTACAGCTTTGTGGGTTTATTGCCTTTCTGTTGCGCTCTGTAAACCCCGATAGACCGGTTGATTTCCCCGTGCAGGCGTGTCATCACATTCCGGACAATTTTTGAAACGGAAGCGGCCACTTCTGATTCCGGCTCGGCGTAAGCGCCTCCCAGCGCGACAAAGCCATGCCGACGCTTGAGTTCTTCAGCGTTTTCAAAGTCCATGCTGAATTCTTTGCCGATCTGCTGGGAAATGGAATGTCCGGCAATGGGAATGGTCCGGGCGAAAAACTGCTGTTCGTCGGCGAACAGCAAGTTTGTACTGCGGTCACCGAGATTCAGCAGCATCGCGCAGCCGTCATCGCCAATGGAATTAGCCCGGGCGGCATTGTAGGCGGCGGCGGGGGCGACATCAACGAGGACAGGCTCGAGCCCGGCGTTCTGAATGGATGTGGTTATTTCCTCGACGATCTCGTTTTTAATGACGACAAACATCACTTCGAGCTCATCGGCGCCGGGATTGGATATTAGCTGGTAGTCCCAAACCACCTCTTCCATGGGAAACGGGACATTTTGACGCGCTTCAAATTCAACAATTTGCCGAACACGGGATTCTTCCTCAGCGACCGGCGGCAAGGGCACAAACCGGGTGAGCGCGTATTGCCCGGATATGGAGACCAGCGCTTTTTTGGAGCCGTAATCACCCGCCGCGAGCATGTCGCTCAAGACAGACGTGATCACAAATCCGCGTGTGCCTTCTGTCAGCTCTTCCCCGTATTCACGGTAATCAAACGACAACAGGGTGATACTGTTGCCGGGGCCATAAGCGAACTCCGCGAGTTTGATACTCGCGGCGCCTATGTCAAGAGCCAGAACCCGAGATGATTTAGCCATGCCGTTTCTCTATTCGTTTTCTCTAACTGAAAAGCGGACAAAGCGGACGCCGCTTGACCGATCATTTATTTCGCCACCGGTTTTTCCGACGGCCGTTCAGGAACCCATGTGTCATGGTCCATGCCAAACCAAGGCGACTCCGTCCTGGACAGCAGAACATTATCGACCCGGTTGACTAACGGGCTCTGCCACCATTTCGCCGGAACACCGCGGACAGACCCCTTGGGGTACTGAAACTCTCCCACTTTAATACCATCTGACAAAATTTCCACATAAATGACGACTTTGCTTGTTCCAATCGGCGCGTTTCTTGATGAGTAGTAGCGCCGGATATCACGCGGAGAGAGATAAACAACGCCTTTTTGTTTGGCCTTTCCGTCAGCTTCAATCTTGTCGTAGGTGATTGATTTGGTGAAGACCAGACGCTCGGTTTCAGCCCCCAGAAGCAATATGTTCCACTTAAATGTGATGTTATCCAGCCAACCGTCGCGGGCGGTGACTTGATACTCGCAAACCATTTGCAACCAGTTTTCACTGGTTTCCGTGTAACTGAAACTCTTTTCCTTGAAGTCGGGGCTTTTGGGCTGGTCAAGGTGAAATTTGTCGAGCGTGAAGACAGGTGTCGCGCCGCGTTGCTGGGCGGAGGCGGCCGGAACCGCGAAAAGGACAAGAAACAAGGCAACCCCTAAAGATGGAATGATGAAAAACGATTTCATTTTTTGGCCTCCTGTTTTTGGGGAAAAACAATAAAATTTACGGCGAAGATACATATATCGTCTCAAATGGCAGTGTGCAAGCCCTTATGGGGAATTTTATGTAAGGCCTCAGTCTCGGGGGGAGTGTGAGGGCGAACGTCCAACGTCGAATTGAAGACGGATGGCGGACAGAGGCGGGATTCTGGCGGATTTCATTCGGTGTTGGACGTTGGACGTTCGGATTTGAACCGCATTTCGCATTTCGAGGAGTAACCGGGGCCAGGTTTAACATGCCAACCTCGTTGTCGTAATCGATATCAATATCGGGTTCCCAAAGAAACCGGGGCTGGCAACCAGTAACCGGGACCGGCGGCGGACATTTAATTGCGCCGCGCCGGTGTCCTATGTGAGGATGTTGACGACATCCTGATGACCGCTATATTGACAGAGCCGACCGGTAAAGACCGCGGGCGTTCGTGTTAACGGGTGTTCCTTCGTCGGCGCCAGGACCGTCCGCGGCCACGCCTCATTATCCATCCATTCGGGGTGCAAAAGCCCAATAGGGGACTAAGAAGGATATCATGTCTAACAAATCCGACACAAAAATAATGGCTCTGTTCTGTGACTTTGAAAACGTCGCGCTGGGGGTCAAGGACACCGCTGGGCCCAAGTTTAACATCGGCCTGGTGTTGGAACGGTTGCTGCTCAAAGGCAATATCGTGGTGAAAAAGGCCTATTGTGACTGGGCCAGGTACCGGGACTACAAGCCGGCGATGCACGAGGCCGCTTTTGAGTTGATTGAAATTCCCCATGTGAAAATGTCCGGGAAAAATTCCGCTGATATCCGCATGGTGGTGGACGCCTTGGATCTGTGTTACACCAAAGAGCATGTGGACACGTTTGTGGTGATCAGCGGCGATTCTGATTTTTCTCCCTTGGTCAGTAAATTACGGGAGAATAACAAGACTGTCGTGGGGGTCGGAGTGAAAAATTCCACGTCTGATTTGTTAATCAGTAATTGTGACGAGTTTATTTACTATGACGATTTGGTGAATAAAACGCCCCGTCGTCCGCCGCGCCCGCCGAAATCCAGTCCGTCGGCGTCAAAAACAACGAAAAGTTCAAAGGCCGGTGATAAAAAGCAGGCGGCCTGGGAACTCATTGCCGAGACATACGAGGCGTTATTGGAAGACCGGGGAGCGGAAGATAAAATTTGGGGATCCATGATCAAACAGGCGCTTAAACGTCGGCAGCCGGGATTCTCTGAATCGTATTACGGGTTCCGTTCGTTTGGCGAAATGATCAAGGAAGCGGTTGAGAACGGTGTTCTCGACGCGGAGCGCGATGAGAAGTCGGGGGGATATATCATTAACGGTTGCCGTGATAAATAATGGTCTTCGGAGCCATGCGCATATTTAAGGCGGACACCGGGCGCGCCGTCGGCCGCGTCGGTCTGTCGCTGATGATGATGACCTGCGGGTGCGCCAGCCTGAAGGACATGTCCGGGTGTCCGCGTCGGGACATGACGGCCGCCATCGACACGGTTCTCCAGTCGGACGCGTTGCGGACCGCCCAGACCGCTGTCTTTGTTCAACGAATGGACACGGGGGCGGTGATGTACGCCCGTTCGGCGGACACGCAACTGGTCCCGGCTTCAAATGTGAAGCTGATCACCGGCGCGGGGGCGCTGTTGACATGGGGGCCGGACCGGCGGTTCCGGACAGCCCTCGCCCTTGCCGGTGGTGTGTCGGACGGGATTTTGAACGGCGACTTGGTCGTCTGTTCGGAAGGCGATCCGTCACTGCGGGTGGAATTCACGGACAATCCGCTGTCGTGTTTTGAACAGTGGGCGGCTGATCTGAATCGCCGCGGGGTCCGCGAGGCGAGGGGGGATATTGTCTTGTTGGAGAATCCACGCGGGCTGGCTGGTTATGGCGCCGGTTGGGCTCTGGATGATCTTCCCTGGGGGTACGCGGCCCCGGTGTCACGGCACCAAATCCACGGCAACCGCGTCACAGTGGACATGGATCCGCCCGAGGCGGGGAAAGAAACGTGTTCCATACGGGTGTTCCCTCCTCAGGCTGAAACGTGGATTGACTGCCAGGTGACGACCGCCGCCGAAGGCCCCGTCACGGTGTCTTGGCGCCCGGGGAAAGCGGGCCTGCGCGTCCGGGGCGGGCTGCCTCCCAGGAGCGTTCCAGAGCGGCTTCGCCTGGGGGCGCCTGAACCAGTGGAGCTCTATGGAATGATTCTCAAAGACACGCTGGCGACCCATGGGATCGCTGTCACCGGGAGGGTTGTGTGTCAGTCAGCGTGGCATTCCCAAGCGGACCTGTCGTTTTTAACGCCATGGTTTTCAGCCCCCGTTTCAGACTTGGTGACGGTCATGTTGAGAGAAAGTGACAATGTGTTGGCTGAAAGCCTTGTCCGGCTCGCCGACGGGGAGGGACGGTTTCTTTCGGATCCGGGGCGCCACATGATCAAGGAAAAACTAACGGCCGCCGGTGTGGATCTGACTCATGTCCGTTATGCGGACGGATCCGGCCTGAGCCGGTACAATCATGTCAGCGCCCGGCAACTGGTGTCCGTTCTGCGCGTGATGGGGAACAGTCGACACGGCGATGTCTGGCGGCGCTCATTGCCCCTGGCTGGTGAGGAGGGAACCCTGAGCCATCGGTTTATCCACACGCCTTTGGCGGGAAATTTGCGGGCCAAAACCGGGTCGATGTCGTCAATCCGGGCGCTAAGCGGCTACTTCACCGGGCGATCAGGAGAGGAGTACGCGTTTTGCATCTTGGTCAACGGCGCGTCGGCGCCGGGTCGTGATGTGACCGCGGCGGTTGACAAAATGGTGTCGCTCTTTTACCATGCGTTGTGACGCGTGTCCACCCGTTTTTCAAGGGGGTCACGGCAACGGGGCGCCGGTGGCGCGGGCCTGTCGCAACGCTTCTAACTTGGCGGGGTCAATCCACCAGAAATGCATCGCCGCGGTAGTGGGATAGACCTTTGAACAGTGCTTTTCGGGCATGCCGAATTTGTTCCAGTAAAGCGTGCGGTCCACCGGCACATTCCAGTGGGGAACCAGAATGCAGTTAGCCATCAGCAACCGGTCCAAGGCTTGCCCGTGAAAGACGAGTTCCCGCCGGGATTTGGCGGTGACCAGTTCGCTGAGCACCGCGTCGACCGCGGGATTTTTCAGGCCGGTGAAGTTCCAACTGCCGGGCGTGTCAGCGGCTTGGCTGCCGAAATAATCCAGTTGCTCATTGCCAATGGAGTCGCTTTGTCCGTAGCCTATGACAATCATATCATAATCAAACGCCCGTACGCGCTTTTCGTATTCCGCCGGTTGCAGGGTGGTGACGCGCATGTCCACCCCCAGACTCCGCAACCGCTGCTGGTATGGTTCGGCGATCCGTTCCCAGGTTTTGGAATGCAAGAGAAGCTCAAAGGAAAGCCGCTGCCCGTTCCGGGCGCGGATGCCGTCAGGCCGCAGTCGCCAGTCCACGCTTTCCAGGAGAATTTCCGCTTGTTTCGCGGCGATCCCAGGCGCGAGTCCCTCTCCCGGCGCCCTGAGTCCCTTTGACAGCGCCATTTTGGGCACGGCTTCAGCCCCATGGGTCAGCCGCAGTTGATGAAGATAAGCGGCCATGTCGGGCCCCGGGGGATCCAGGTTTGTCATGTCCGGACTGTTGCCATAGAAGCAATTGGCCCGTTGGTACTGATCATAAAAAAGATTGCGGTTCATCCAGTCAAAATCCATGGCCATGGCGAGAGCGAACCGGGTTTTCAGGGATGAAAACACGTCGCGGCGAAGATTAAAGCCGAATCCCTGCATGCCCATCGGGCGCTGGTGCGGAATCTCCCGGCGGACAATGTAATTTTTTTTCACAAAGGGACCGCTGAAATCCAACGCCCAGTCTTTGGAGCTGGTCACATAGAGGATGTCATATTGACCGCCTTTGAACGCTTCTTTGCGGGCGACATCATCCAGATAGACCTTGGCGGTGATCCTGTCGAAATTGTACATCCCCTGTGATTTAGGTAAATCCTTCGCCCACCAGTCGGGATTACGACGGACAGTGATGAATTTGCCGAACTCGCAGGCCTCAACCACATACGGGCCTGAGCCTATCGCGATCTGGTCGAAATCCTTGCCGAACACCTTCCCTTCGCCGCCATAAATGTGCTTGGGCAAAATCCCCAGTTCGCCGAGAATCAACGGCAGTTCTTGATTCGGGCGTTTGAAGTGGAAACGGACCGTTAAGTCATCCAGTTTTTCCGCCCGGTCCACATCGGCGAAATACTGCTTGAAGCGGGGATTGTATTCCGGGTCGCTCATGATGTCAAAGGAGAAGACGAAATCATCCGCCCGCACGGGACGACCATCGGAAAAGGCCGCTTCCGGGCGGATGGAATAGGTCAAACTAAGGCGGTCTTCCGCCAAATCAATCGTTTTCACTAAGTGACCATAGGTGGAGAAGGGCTCATTTTCCGCATGGGATTTGATTGTGGGTGACTCAAAAATCAGGGACAGCAAGGGTGCCGGCAACCCTTTCAACGCGAATTGGTTGAGGGTGGTGAAATTATCGCTTTGCATGACCAGGGTGCCGCCCTTGGGCGCCGCGGGATTCACGTACGGGAACGGGTCGTCCTCAGCCAGTTTTAAATCATCCGGTCCATAGAGTCCCAATCCGTGCGCCGGGTCGCACATGGCCGGCGAGGCGAGAAAAAACAGCGGGGTGATAGCCGCGGTGATCAGTGGTTTAAGCATCATGTCACTCCATTAAATTCGGCATCATGTAATAGATTTGGGTGGGCTCCAGCGCCGGCAGCGCGGATTCCAGGCCCGTTGTGATCTCAACCTTTGTGTCGGCCTTGGCGAAGAGTAATTCGGGCAGGGACAACGCCCGCTCATAGCGGATGATGTCAGCCTCCTCCAGCAGCGCCAGGCGCTTGGCGGCGGCGAGGGCGTTTTCAAAATATCCGCACTCGTCAACCAGTCCCAGTTCCAGCGCCTGCCGGCCGAGCAGGACGCGGCCGTCGCCAAAGGGGGATTCCTTGACATCCTCCCAGGTTAAAAATTTATCCCGCCCTTCGGCGACCACGATGCAAAACCGACGGAAGGTCTCATCGACCAACTGCTGGACATAGGCGTTGACTTTCGCGGCTTCCGCGGGGTCCCGTTCCCGACCGCCACTGAGCATGTCTTTCATCATTCCAGACCGGATCGCCGTATTTTTCACCCCGATTTTTTCCAGCAACCCGTTATACTGATAGTGGGGAATAATAACTCCGATGCTGCCGGTGAGGGTCACTTCATTGGCGACAATATAATCCGCGGCCGCCGCGATATAGTAGCCCCCGGACGCGCAGACGGACCGCATGCAGACCACGACGGGCAGGTCGATCCGGGCGACGGCGTTATAAATCTCATCACTGGGCAGCACCGCCCCGCCGGGGGTGTCCATGTTTAAAACAATGGCCTTGACCCGCTCATCGCGCTGGACCTCCTGGAGAATGGTTTTAATCGTTTCCGGGTTGACGCTTTTCGGTGATTTTCCCCC
The DNA here is from genome assembly GCA_032251435.1 of Lentisphaeria bacterium. Classification (GTDB taxonomy): domain Bacteria; phylum Verrucomicrobiota; class Lentisphaeria; order Oligosphaerales; family MVZH01; genus JAVVEH01. Next base: position 51,585 of record JAVVEH010000023.1, read on the forward strand.
GAGGATTGGGCCGTGAATGTCAACGACCGCGACGCGGTCATCGACATCCGCCGCGTCGTGTAAAACGGTTTGCGAAATGGACCAGTCCCGGGGCGCGCCCATCGAGCCGCCGCCGATGATCGCCGCGGCGAACAGAACCATCATGGCGACTCCGGACAGAGCGATGGTGAGGGCGCCGCCTATCACGACCGCCCACAAGCATCCCCGCTGTTTTTTCGGCCGGGGGGCGGACTGGGCGCGCCGGGGTGGAGCGCCGGGCGCCGTCGGGGGCATCGGCATGGCGCGGGCGTCGGACCGGTAATAGTCGGCAGTGGATTCGTTCATCGTTGATTCCTTATGGTTTAAAGCCTGGTCACTGAAATGTCCGCTATAGGCAGGTTTGGCGCTGGCCACATGGTCCACGTTTTTTCCCCGATCCGCGCGCAATGTTTAAGGGCCCCGAACACATACGCTTTGCCCTGTCGGACAACATCGATCAGGGGGGTGTCGGGATGGATGGACAGCGCCGCGGCGCAGGCCGATGACAGTGAACACCCCGTGCCATGGGTGGCGGGCGCGTCAATCACCGGGGAAGACAAGCGCCAAATCCCTTCGGGCGTGGCGAGAATGTCCGTGGAACGATCCGCCCGGTTGTGTCCGCCTTTAACCAAAACAGGCACTCCCAAGGTGTCCAGCAGCTGGCTGGCGAGACGCGGGCCATCCGCGTCCGCGTCCGCGGTGAGGGCGCGCGCCTCGGGAATATTCGGGGTGATCAAGGTCGCCCGGGGGATAAGCCGTTCCTTCAGCGCGCGGACCGCGGCCTCAGGTAACAGCCGCGCGCCGCTGGTGGCGATCATCACCGGGTCGATCACCAGCGGGACATCCCAGTCGGCCAGCTCATCCGCCACGACGGTGATGAGCTCGGCGGAAAACAACATACCGATTTTCACCGCGCCCACGGCGAACGCCGCCCGCACAGCTTGTATCTGTTGCCGGAGTATGGTGGCCGTCACTCCTTGAACGCCGGTCACCGCCGTCGGATTCTGCGCGGTCACCGCGGTCACCGCGGTGGCGCCGAAAACTCCGAACGCGGTGAAGGCCCGCAAATCCGCCTGGATTCCCGCTCCGCCGCCGCTGTCACTGCCGGCGATACTTAAAGCCACCGGCTGAAAAGAGTGTGATTCACACGTCAAAATAGACCTTCACATGGTTTCAAAAGCGATATCCACGGAGAATGTCGCCGCGTCGATCCCGAATTGGGATGGCGGCGGCAGCCGGGTCAGCTCATTTAACAACGTTTGGACCGAGACATCCATGGCGGTGTTGCCGCTTGCGCGGCTGATTTTAGCGGTGGTGACGCGGCCGTCCCGGGCGATGGTTAACGCGACGGCCGTCACCGGGCGGCGGCCGCCGAGCTCCGCCGCTCTCGGTTGATCCCAGCGGCTCCGTAAAATCGCGCTGACCGCGCTTAAATAACGGTTCGCGGATTCCGCGGGGACCGTCCCGACAGTGGGTGGCGTGTAACTGATTTGGACCTTTTGGACGCTGCGGGTCAACGCGTCAGCGATGGATTGTGAGTTGACGGCCTGGCGGGGCGGCGTGGTTGTTTTTCGAGGTGTTTGTTCCAGCTTGGCGGATTGACGGATTTCCTCCGCTGTCCGCAGACGGGGCTTGGGTGTGTCCACCTTTTGGGGCGGCGGCTTCACTGTCTCCCGTGGCGGTGTCGGCGGCGCGGGCGGCGCGGGCGGCGCGGGCGGTGTCGGCGGTGTCGGCGGTGTCGGCGGTGTCGGCGGTGTCGGCGGTGTCGGCGGCGCGGGGGGTGTTGGCGGTGGGAGAACTGGATTCGGGTCGGCGGCTTCCGCGGTGGGAGGCAGAGAGACCAAATTGACCCGCACCAGCTCCATTTTCTTATGCCGACAAGACGGAATCAGCCCCCCGATCACCAGCAAAAGCAGAAGGCCGCCATGGATCGCCCAGACGATCGGCCCACTGGAGTTTTTATTGGCGGATGAAAACAGCATGTCATTACCAAGACGGCGGGCCGGGCCTAATCGTTAAAGGTGTCCGTTTCCCAGCCCGGTGGGGTATTCAGAAAATGCGACGATAGCGCCCGCGGGCGCTTGGTTTTTTGTTCTGAGAAACTATACTCTTTCCCTTCGCAGGTCTCAAGCGCTTCCGGGGTTAATTTATCACGCGGCGTTTCTTTGTGGACAACTCCGCGGGATCAACCGATTCAGCCTTACGGACGACGACATGTGGAATGACGTTATCGCTATGCGTGAACCATACGCCAGTTTATTTCCCCGCCTCCGGATCCAGGCGCGGCGGGCGTTGTCCGCCCACCCGGAGTGTCACGGCTGGGACCATACGCTCCGCGTCTGGCGAAACACGGTCGAGATTTTAATGTCGGAACAAGCGGACACCGCGGTGGCGCAATACGCCGCCGTGCTGCATGATGTCGGCCGGGCCGCGGAATTCGCGGACAACGGTGAATCCTGCCATGCGGAAGTGGGAGCGGCGATGGTTCCCGACCTGTTGGCGGAGGTCGGAGTGACTGACCCGGCGTTCATCGACCATGTGGCCGAATGCGTGCGGACGCATCGTTTCCGGGCCCGGTCGGGCCGGCGGCCCGCCAGCCTGGAAGCGAAAATTGTTTACGACGCTGACAAATTGGATTCCATGGGCGCTGTCGGAGTCGGCCGGGCTTTTCATTTCGCCGGCCGGGTTGGCGCCCGGGTGCATAACACCAAAGCGGAAGCCTTGGCGGCGGAAAGTTACAGCCTGGAAGACAGCGCTTACCGGGAATATTTGGTTAAATTATCCGCCATACAAGACAAGCTGCTGACTCCCGCCGGGCGGCGGCTGGGACGGCGTCGGCATGAGTTTATGGCCGCTTTTTTTGATGAATTAATCGCTGAAACGGGCGTGGCTTGACGGACCGCTGAAATTTGAAAAGCAGGAGACACCATGACGATGTCAGTGAACCTTTTTTTTGTCCCGGCCGCGGTGGCCGCGGCGCTTTTTTTATGCGCGGGCTGCGTCGACGGCGACTCCGAAAACAGTGACCGTGCGAATCAAACACACCCTTTGGAAAACGCCCGACGCGTTGACCAATCCAACCAAAAGGACCCTACAGCCATGAATAACCCCGTTGTCGTGATGAAAACCTCCATGGGTGACATCGAGATCGAACTCTTACAGGATCACGCGCCGATCACCGTTGAAAATTTTTTAACCTATGTGGACGAAGGGTTCTATGACAACACGATTTTTCACCGTGTGATCAAGAATTTCATGGTTCAAGGTGGCGGGTTCACGGCTGACATGGCGCAGAAGAAAACCCATGCCCCGATCAAGAATGAAGCTAAAAACGGGCTGAAAAACATGCGGGGCTCTCTCTCCATGGCCCGGACAGCGGTGGTGGACAGCGCCACGTCCCAGTTTTTTATGAACTTGGTGGACAATGCGTTTCTGGATCACGGGGGCCGGGACTATGGCTATGCGGTGTTCGCACGCGTGACCGATGGCCTGGAGGTGCTCGACAGCATCGGCGCGGTCCCCACGGGAAATAAAGCTGGCCATCAAGATGTCCCGGTTGAGCCGGTGACGATTCTTTCGATCAGCCGGAAGGCTGAGTAAATTTGGCGCCGGGGCATGACTGTTTCCCTGTTGTGCCCCGTAACCAGAGGTCAAAGGTCAGAGCCGCAGAGATCAGAGGGCGGAGTTTTCAGCTTTCACGTTTCAGGTTTCAAGTTTTTGGGTCAGACGGCAGGCCCTGGGCGAAGACTGATCCCCACCGGATAGGAGCCGGTCACTGCTAAGTATAATGTAACCGTCGGCGTCCCCGCCCACGGAAAACTTGGGAGCCGGAGGCTGCCAAGTGCAATGTATCTGTAACCAAAAACCATTGCGGTTTTTCCGCACCGGCACCCATGGCGCTCATCACGTTAAAAGATATTTCGGTCAGTTTCGGCGGTGATCCTGTCTTGGACGGAATCGCTTTTCAGCTTGAGCCTGGCCAGCGGGTCTGCTTGCTGGGGCGGAACGGCGAAGGCAAAACCACGCTGATGAAAGTGATCAGCGGGGAATTGCCTCCAGACGCGGGAACGATCCAGCGTCAACCGGACTTAAAGATCGCCCGGTTGCGTCAGGACGTGCCTGACACTCTTTCAGGCACGGTATTTGATGTGGTTTCCGCGGGGATGGGAGTCACGGGAGAGGTGATCACCGATTATCACCATGCCTTGGTCAGAGCGGAGAGCGGCTCGCCCGGAGCGCTGCGGGAATTGGGCGAGGCGCAACATCGCCTGGAGGCGCTGGGCGCGTGGGATGTGACTAATCACGTGGACACCGTGTTGACGCGCATGGGGCTGGATGCGGAATCCCGGGTGGAGACCTTGTCCGGGGGCATGAAACGGCGGGTGCTGCTGGCGCGGGCGTTGGCGGGGAACCCGGATATTTTGCTTTTGGATGAGCCCACCAATCATTTGGATATTGACGCCATTGACTGGCTGGAGGACTTTCTCACCCGCTTTAACGGCGCGCTGTTTTTCGTCACGCATGACCGGGCCTTCATGCGCGGGCTGGCGACGCGGATTCTGGAGTTGGACCGGGGGGCCTTGTTTAACTGGCCGTGCGATTATGACACGTTTTTAAAGCGGAAAAATCAACTTTTAGAAGATGAGAAAATCCAGAACGCGCGGGCGGACCGGCTGTTATCACAGGAAGAGGCCTGGATTCGGAAGGGGATTAAAGCGCGGCGGACGCGGAACGAGGGCCGGGTGAAACGGCTTGTCGCTCTGCGGGAGGAGAGCAAGCGGCGCCGGGTCCAAACGGGAATGACGAATGTGACTGTTCAGGAGGGAGGCCGATCCGGGGATATCGTCGCCCGCGCGGAGAACGCGTCCTTCAGTTATGCCGGGGGAAAGCCGGTCATTAACGGTTTGACAACGACCATTCAGCGGGGCGACCGGGTCGGGATTATCGGCCCCAACGGCTGTGGCAAATCCACATTGCTTAAAATGTTGTTGGGGAAACTGGCGCCGACCACGGGGATGGTGAAAACCGGCAGCCGGGTGGACGTGGTTTATTTTGATCAGTTGCGCGAAGCGCTGGACCCTGTGGCGACGGTTTTTGAAACCATCAATGACGGTAAGGACAAGGTCATGATCAATGGTCATTGGCGCAGTGTCTTCAGCTACTTGCAAGACTTTTTATTTTCTCCGGAGCGGGCGCGCGGCCCGGTCATGAACTTGTCGGGGGGAGAAAAAAACCGCTTGATGCTGGCGAAATTGCTGACTCGGCCCGCCAATCTTCTGGTTATGGATGAGCCGACCAATGATCTGGATATTGAAACGCTGGAACTGCTGGAGGAAAAATTACTGGACTTTGAGGGGACGTTGTTACTGGTCAGCCATGACCGTCAGTTTATCAACAATGTGGTCACCAGCACATTGGTGTTTGAAGACGGGATCATTCGCGAATACGCGGGCGGATTTGATGACTGGCAAATGCGAAAAGCGGCGCGGGAGACTCCGGCGGGGGCGGTGGAAAAAGAAAAGGCGCCGGACAGCGGAAGGACTGTCAAGCGCCTGAAAAGTGATCGGCCCCGGAAATTAACGTACAAAGAAGAACGGGAATTGGAGGCGTTACCCGTCGAGCTGGAGAGGCTTGAGGCCAAACAGGAAGCGTTGTGCAAGCGGCTCGGCGAACCGGCCTTTTACCAAACCGCGGGGGGCAATGAGGTGGCGGCGGTGAAAGCCGAAACGAATGATGTGGCGGATCAACTGGAACGGTTATACGCCCGCTGGGAGGAGTTGGAAGCGCTGAAGGCGTGAAAGGCGTTGAAGTCGTTGGAAGTCGTGGAAGTCGTGAAAGGCGTTGGAAGTCGTTGAAGGCGTTGAAGGCGCTGAAGGCGTTGGAAGTCGTTGAAGTCGTTGAAGTCGTTGAAGGCGTTGAAGGCGTTGAAGTCGTTGAAGGCGCTGAAGTCGTCGTAACCGGATGTCCAGCATTGAAGATAAAATCGGCAGGGGACTGCCGCATCCAGTTTTTACGCCAAAGGCGTTATGGCATATAGCCCGGGGTTGCCTCAACCCCGGGAGTCGGGAAAAACCATTCAACGCCAACGGTGTTGTGTCGGGAAACCGGGTTTTCGCTCACGCCTCACACCTCACGCTGCCACTTGCCACTTTGCCACTGGTCACTGCTCTATTCCTTCCGCTTGCCGGCGTGGAAAATCGCCGTCAAAAGGGTCAGATACTGGGTGCCGAACATGCCGACAATCAGCAATTCGCCGATCAAAAGTCCCCGCTTGTCCATGAGTTGATCCACCAGCGGATGAAATACAAAGATGTTCATCCACCACCCTCGGCAAAAGGCCTCGGGGAGATGAACCATGCGGCATAGGGATGGGGCGATGGCGAAGGTTCCGCCGACGTATGTCCAGAGAATCCATCTGCCAAGAGATTGAGCCAGGCGCCGTCGGTGGTACCAGCTTTCGAGCACGGGCTTAAAGCCGATGACCGCTCCAAGAATCATCCCCAAGGCGACATGAAAATAGACGTGGGCGGAAGGCATGAGGATCTATGTGCTGGTGGATTCAGGAGTGGGTGAGAGCGGCCCGTGTTCCGGGAACGACAAATGCCCGACCCAGTCGGACACCGGCCTTACAGGCACGATAAACGCGTACATGACAAGCAATGTCAACCACCCGGCCAGTCGAGCGTATGACCACGGATACCAGTCAAAAACCGGCATGAAAAAAACGGCGGCGAAGGCGCAAAGAAAAAGGGTCGCCTCCCGCCGCGTGCGCACATGAACGAGTAGTGTCGCGGCGGGAAGAATCAGGAAGATCAAGTGGTGCGGCCATACGGTCGGGGACAGCAGCGGAAACAAAAACATCAGTAAACCAAGACGCTTAACCAGGAGTGGATCTCGATCGGTAGTGTCATCACTGGCGTGTGCTTGCCAAAGCCGCCAGCCGGCCGCGCACATGAGCGCGATGAAAGGCAAGGTCAAAAGTTTGGCGATAATCGCGGCGCCCGGCATGCCGGCGAAACTCAAACTGTTGGCGACAAATCCGGTGATGGATGAGGATCTGAATGGATTGGGAGACCAGCTGCTTAGATTATGGACAAAATCTTGGAAGTATCTGATTCCGTCTACATACATGAGAATGCCCGCGCCGCCCGCCATCCAAACCCCAAAGGCGAAAAAACCGCGCTTTCTCCACGGTATGATGAAGGCGGGAAGAAATAAAACCGGGAAAAGTTTCAGGTGGATGGCGAGGGCCATAAGGGCGGCGGAAACAAGCGGTTTTTTTCGTGAGCAAAGCGCGGCGGAGAGCACGAGAAAGAGCACGGAAAAGTTGATCTGGACATAAACAATATTACGGATGACTGGCACATTGACAGCCAGGATTCCTCCGGTGATGATCGCCGCGGAGAGAGGAGTCTGTGTCAGTCGGCGGATGAGCATGATACAGAGAGGAATGGTCCAGATCAGAAAAAATTGATTGGTGAAAAAACAGCTCAATTTGACCGCTGGATCGCCGCCAGACCGCCAGACACGCGCTAACACAGCGGCCCATAAAGGCGGATAAACATAGCGTGGAGGAAGGGGCGCGCCTGTGGCCACCGCCCGGGCGGCGTCGATATAATCGTGAATGTCGCCGTAATGCACATGTTCCCGGGCGAAAGAAAGGTAGAGTAAAGACAGTCCGAGAAAAACAAGGAAACCAGGGAGGTTTTCGCGGGTGAGTTTCCCCAAGGCGACATAACCCAGTAAGACAATAGTGAGCAGGCCCAAATTCCCCCAGGCGGCGAAAAAGGCCCAGGGATTGGTGCAGGGTCCTAAGTTGGCGATGGACCGAACGGCCGATTCGCCACCCGTCAACCAGGGTAGTCCCAGGCCGCCGATGGCAAGCGGGACCAAAAGCAGGCAGACACCAAGCAGGCCGATGGCCTGTTTTCGACCGATGGAGTCACTGGATTGTATGTGGATGGACGACACGTGGACGCGCTCATCCCTTTTCCAGTCGGTGAAGGTCACGCCAGGCGATAAACAGCAGAGTTCCAGCCATAACAGCCACCAGCGCTCCCCACCAGGAACTGTCGCTTTCCGTTCCATCGATGGAATGGTGGAAAAAGAACATATTGCAGCGGGGATCCATATTCAGGCGATGGTAGAGAGCCATATCCTTCCACAGACGGGGGAGGTCGGGCACAACAGCCCAGAGCGAGCAAAGACCCATGACCAAGGGGGTCAAAACCAACCAGACAAGCCCCGCTTTCCGCCGGAATAGGAAAATGATCAGGGCGACGGTGAAAGGAACAGCCGATGCGATTGAAATGTGGTTCATGTGGACGTTTAAACCGGGAGGGTTAAAATCAGGTCAGAGGTCAGAGTTCAGAGGTCAGATGTCGGAGGTCGGAGGTCGGAGGTCAGAGTTCAGAGGTCAGAGGTCGGAGGTCGGAGGTCGGAGGTCAGAGGTCGGAGGTCAGAGTTCAGAGGTCAGAGGTCGGAGGTCGGAGGTCAGAGGGGAACGCATGTATATTCGACTCACACTTCACGTCTCACGCTTCACGCTTCACGTCTCACGCTTCACGCTTCACGCTTCACGCTTCACGTCTCACGCTTCACGCTTCACGCTTCACGCTTCACGTCACCGGCTGCCTTTCATGATCATGGGCAGGGTCCGGAGGATGATTTCGATATCCAGTTGAAGGGACAAACGACGGGTGTAATAGAGATCGTATTCCAATTTGCGCATGGCGTCTTCTTTGGTCGCCCCGTATTTGTACATAATCTGCGCCCAGCCGGTCAGCCCCGGGGGAACCATGTGGCGGTAATCATAAAAGGGGATGTCCTTACTGAGTTCATTGACAAACTCCGGCCGTTCGGGGCGGGGGCCGACCAGGCTCATGTGTCCGAGAAGGACATTGATGAGCTGGGGAACTTCGTCCAGACGCGTGATCCGCAGAAAACGACCGAGTCTGGTCGCTCTGGGATCATTTTTCACCGCCCATTGGGCTCCGTCTTTTTCCGCGTCCACAGCCATGGTGCGGAATTTAATAATGTTAAAGATTTTTCCACCCAGGCCCACTCGCTCCTGAGTAAAGAAAACCGGCCCGGGGCTGGTGATTTTGATGGCGATGGCGATGAGTCCCCAAAGGGGGAGGCTGATAATCAACGCGGGAAAACTGAAGGCGATGTCAATCAGACGCTTGATGAAAAAAAACGAAGAGCTGCCGGGCAGGCAAGACGACGAGGCGAACCAGCTTGGACATCCATATTCAACAGTGGTTTTTTTATAAAACGTCTCCAGAAAAGATCCTTTGTTCAAAATGTCGATACGCTTCTGAGGCAGTTTGAAAATAGCCTCATTATCATGCGTCTCGAAGTCACCGGCTGAGAGTGTGATCACGACAATTTCAGTGTTAAGAGCCGTCAGTTGATCCACGCCGCCGTCGTTGGCGGGTTTTAAAATCGGAAACCCGTGAAACGTGGACTGGTCAGTCTCGTCGGACTTCACAGGCATGACACCTTGACATATAAACCGTTTGGAACCTCTCAAGGTGTTCAGCAGTTTCTCGGCGTTCTGTCCAGTGCCCAAGAGGACAATTTTGACGGGATTCAACCGGAACAACGCGGAGAGAATAAACCGGGGAAGGAATATGCCGGAAAATGAGACAAGCAAAACCGTTCCGGCGATATACCGGCCGTAAATCCGGACAAGCACAAGCCCGACAACCACTGAAAAGGCCGTATAGGCGATGCCCGTCGCAATCAGAGAGGAGGTGAATAACTCATATTTGGATCCCCGGTCCTCGGGATTGGGAACCGCGCAGATTCGGGAAAAAAACATCAACAGGAGGCCAAAAAACCCGCCGACGATCAAAAAATAATATCCCTGGGGCATTTGGTGCCCGGGATAATGGAAAGGAGAGACATGAAAGCCAAGAAAAAAACTGACTAACCCGATCAGGAAGTCCCAGATTCGCCAGCGTAATCCATGCTGCGAATGGAAAAATCTAAAATTTCTTAAACTTTCAGCCATGGAAACTCACTGCCGGTATAACTGCTGTCGCATTTGACAACCGCTGTCGCATTTTATGAAGAGAACGAGCGCGGACTATACAATTCAGTGCTAAAATGTCAAGTGAGTCAAGCTGATTCGGCGAGCCGGATCATCTTATAGCAGGTTTCCATGTCGGTCAGATGAAGATTGGACAGGGCGTTGGAAAACGTGGTCAGAAACTTGTTTCCCCAATGACAAGAACAAACAATGATATGAGCCAGGCGGCCACAATACCCAGCAACCTCCAGTCGGTTAGCAACGCTTCGGTGGGAGTGCCGGTTTTTTTCATTTTTTTCATCATCCACCCATATCTCAACAGTCCCAGGATGACAAATGGGATGGTTAACGGCAAACGGGATGTGTGGAAAGTCCGCGGCGCGAAAACAGGAAAGACTGTGTAGGCGGAATAGGCCGCCAAGGTTAGGAAAGCGGATGTCCAGATGGCGAGGGCGAGTGAACGCCGCGTGTAGACGGCCAATACTTGACGGTGCTGAGACGCCTTGGGACCAAGGTCGCTGAATTCATAAAATCGCTTGCAGAAAGTTAAAAACACCGCCAGAAAAAAGGTGCAGGCGATGAGCCAGGGCGAAACCGGCACGTGGATCGCGGCGGCGCCGGCGATGGCTCGAATAACAAAGCCAAGAGCGAGGACCATGACATCCAAAAGGATGATTTTTTTGAAGACGACAGTGTAACTCAACGATGACAGGAGAAATAACCCCGTCAAGCTTACTGTCCAGACATTCAACGCGCCCGCCAGGCCGATAGAAAGCGCCATCAAAATGACTGCGGCGACACTTCCGATGAATACGGATAATCGGCCGGCGGCGATCGGGCGTCGGCGTTTGAGAGGATGAAGCCGGTCCTGATGGCGGTCAGCGATATCGTTTAAAATATAAATGGCGCTGGAAGCCAGGCAAAAGGAAAAAAAGGCCACGGCGGCGGCGGCGGCTTTATCAGCGCGCATGAGGTTGCCCGAAAAAAACAGCGGGGCCAAAACAAAACCATTTTTCAACCACTGTTTAGGCCGGGCTTCCTGAAAAAGGACAGCCAGTAAATGTGCGGGTGTTTTATGCAAAATAGATGTTAGATTACGAGTGAAGAGGAGGTGTCAGGACGGGAGAGGTGTTTAATGAATGGATGTCTCGCCACAACTGAGGATGCGAATGCCCAATCCGTCACTGGAAAAATGGCGTTTTCTTTTTAAGCGACCCTGGATAATCGCCGCGGGCCTTGGCTCAATCATCGGCATGCTTGTCTTAGGCGACATGCCGCTGGCCAGCGATGCCCTGGCGTACCATCAGGAAGCCACCCGCATGGTCAGTGGTGATTTCCGGGGACCCTTTTACTATCCCCCGGGCATGACGAGTTACTTGGCCGCTTTTTTCTTTTTCGGGGGAAGGTCTCTGTTTGTTTCCCGGCTGGCGATCATTTTAACGGTTGTCTTAACCGTTTGTTTCACTGAAAAGCTGACGGGACTCCTTACTGGCGACCAACGGCTGGCTTCCCGCGCCGGTCTGATCGCCGCCCTCTATCCGCCGGTCTTAATGCTGGCTGGCCAACCGTATTCCCAACATGTGGCGATGCTATGTGTTTTAGCCACATGTTTCTTTTGGCTGAAAGCCTTAAAAAAAAGGACATTTATTTATTTTTGCTTAACGGGATTGGCCTTAGGTGTTGGCATTTTGACACGCCCCTCGTTCGCCGCCGCGGGGCTGATTTTCGCCGTCAGTGGCGTGGTGACCTTTGTCAGCTCATTGGCCGGGGCGGGAACGAGAGAGAAAAAGCGCCTCCTGTTTCTGCTGTCGGGCGCGTGTGTCACCGTCGCGACACTATCTCTAGTCATTTTTCCCGCGATTCGGCACAATATTAAGGCCGGGGCCGGCCCGGTGATTTCCACGAATAATGAGCGGAATTTTTTACTGGGGAATTGTCCTCACACGCCCTTGTACCGGACGGATCATTTGGCTCAGCGCCCTTTGAAGTCATTGCCTGAAGAGGTGCGGGACTATCTGCGGAAATTTTATGGTCAGGGATTTTCCAGTCCGCAAGCCCGAAAGGCCATGCGGCGCGAGGCGTTTCATTACATTCGCTCAAATCCCGACCATTTTTTATTGCGAACCTTGAACAGGATAAGAGCCTTTTGGGGGTTTGATTATTTAGCGTCACGCAGGATACAAGTTTGGCTGGGGGCTTCCACCGTGACGATCGCGCCGCTGCTCATCGTTGAAGCGGGGGGATATTTTCTGGTGATGTTTCTGGCCATCATTGGGTTGTTTGACGGTGACCTGTGGCTCAGAAAAAAGGGCGACCTGTTCTTTTTGCTTGGTCTGATTCTCTGTTATCAACTTCCGTATTGTGTCGCGTTTAGTGGCGGCACCTACCATTTCCCGGTGATGGGACTTTTGTTTCCTTTCGCCAGTCTGGGATGGGGGCGGGTCGCCTCGCGCTGGCGCGAGCGAAAATGGCGAGCCCTTCTGTGCCTGCCCAAAGGTGTCTACGCCGTCTGGGCGGTCTTCACGATTATCCAGATTGAGTACGCCTTTTTCACATTGCTGACGTAGCCTCATACATCTCTGTATAATTCTCCACCATGTTGGCAATGGTGAAACGCTGTTCAACAAGGCGTCTGGATTGCGCCGCGAGGCGGACACGCAGGCTTTCGTCAGACATGAGGCTCCGCGCCTGTTTGATCCATGAGTCCAAGTTGTCCAATGGCAGTAGATACCCATTGCCGCCCGACTGAATCAAGGCTTGGTTGGCGGGAATGTCAGATGCGAGGACCGGCACGCCGCAGGCGTTGGCCTCGAGAATGACATTTGACATGCCTTCTTTCTTAGAGGGCAGTAGCAGACAGTCGATCCGCGGCAGGAGATCCGGGATGTCGCCGCGGAAGCCGAGGAAGCGCACAGCGCGCGGGGCAGTGAGTGCTTGGTTGTTCGTTGTTCGTTGTTCGTTGTTCGTTGTTGGTTGTTCGTTGTTCGTTGAATGTTGAGCGTTTCCCGATCCCTGAAACCATCCACTATCCACGGTCCACGGCTTACTCGTTTCATCCTCTGCCAGCATTTCGTTTCCCTGCCCAGCGCCGTTGATTTTTCTTTCTCCGCGTTCCATGCCCCGTGCTCCGTGCTCTGCTTCAGTCGCCAGCGTCTCCAGATTCTCCCGTTCGGGCCCGTCGCCGATGATGAGCAGCGCGACGGGGGGGGGATGGTTGATGGTTGAATGGTTGGATGGTTCTGAGTTCCGGGTTCCGGGTTCCGGGTTTTCGGGAGCCGTCGCGACGCGCGGCTTATTCCGGCTAAAGCCGGTACACCAACACGATCCACGATCCACCACTGACGACCCACGCTCTTCGCCTTCGGGTTCTTGGTTTTTCGCTCCATGCGCTACCTCCTTCATCGCCAGAAACGCCCGGATGGCGAGTTGCTGGTTCTTGTTGGTGTCCAACCTCCCGACGCAGGCGAATAAGAAAGTCGTTTCGGGGAGATCCAGCTCCTGGCGGAGCGAGGGGCGTGAGCCGTGAATCGTTTGGGGGGCGTGCGAAGGAGTTCCGCTGTTTGCTGTGGCAAGTGGCGAGTGGCAAGTGGCGGGGGGCGAGGGGTGGAGATCGGATGTCGGATGTCGGATGTCGGATGTCGGGGTCTTTCCCTGATCACTGATAACCGATAACGACTCATGACTTGTCCCGGCGTCGTTTGACGAAGCCGGATCCATGACCAATGACCTACGATTTTCACTCCTTTCCTCTCCCATCTGCGTCCATCCGCGTTCATCCGCGGTTCCCTCTCCTTCCTCCCCGGAACTCGCCGCTTTACCCGCAGGGCGAAAGCGGTCAGTATCCACCCCGTTCATAATCACGGTGACAGGTTGGGAGTCTGGCAGATGATAAAACCGTTTCATCTCTTCAGCCAGGACGGGGGCCACGCTCATCAACAGATCCGCCCGTTTAATCAGATGCCGGGCCAGCCAGTGGGGATCAACAGGCGTGCCATGCTCGCTGTGGATGTGTCTGACCCCCGGACAGAAAATCCGGGCCAGCCCCCCCCACAGTAAAGCGGCCTGATTGCGGGTGTGCAGGATGTTGATCCGGTGCCTGCGTAAATACCGGGCTATCCGCCAAATGCCGACCAGGTGGAAACCGCTGCCGTAGCCTAGGCAATCCACCGGAACGTTTTCCCGAACCCGTTCCGCCATCTCGCCGCGGCGGCGGATGCACAGAATCCGGCTGGCCATCCGTGTTTCATCGACGTGATTCACTAGATTGACCAACCCGTTCTCCAGCCCGCCGGGGGCTAAGGACAGCACTAAATGACAAACGCGAATGGGCATGGGGCGTAGGGCTTAGGGCGTAGGGCTTAGGGCGTAGGGCTTAGGGCGTAGGGCTTAGGGCGTAGGGCGTAGGGCGTAGGGGGAACTTCAAGGCTATAAGACTTTCAGCAGAAATGATAAAGTTGCAGTCAGGAAAACCCCCAAACAGAGCAACTTTAACGTTTGTCGACGATGGAGGGTTTTTGCAAAGGCAGTTATCATTTGAGATTCTTTGTCAAGCAAAACTAGCAGATTTTCGGCTTGTTCCTCAGGGATGAGACCTTTTCGGGAAAAAACAACAATCATATTTGCGTTTTCGAATACTGATCGTCGGGCAAAGTTTAAGAAATTGGCAAAATCTTTGTTGGAAATACTTCCAGAACCTTCGGCAATGTTATTTGAAACGGAGAGTCCGGCCCCGCGCAACTGTTCTGCAAAACGAAATAAACGACGGTTTTCTAGCTCATCAGCAATGGAAAACAGAACTTCTCCTATTTCAATTCCCTTTTTCCAAATTTCCAATCCTTGAAAGCGAAATCTTTCTTTCATCGACTTTTTTCCACTATTTTCTACTGGTGCCCCACGCCCTCTGCCCCACGCCCTCTGCCCGTCTTGCACGGCGGCGGCGCGATGACAAAATCGCGGTAGTCGCCCGGATCACCCGTTTTCCCGGCCATCGCCGCGAAGGCGATGTTGGCCATTTCGCGGGCCGTCACATAATGCAGGCGATAGGTTATCCCATCGTTGTATTTGGTTTGCAGGCGCGCATGGGTTTGTCGCATGGCTTCTCCCAGTAATACATCACTGTTACGCTCAATACATCCATGCGTATGCAGTTTCACAAAAATCCAATTGGGTTGTCCGGCGACATGGATATGTTGTTTCACCCATAAGTCCGCCCTGCCGGGGGTCGGCGGATTGGCACCGCTGACATCCGCATGCTCGATGCGGGGCAGCAGGCCCCATTTCCGCCATGCCCAGTTCAACGCCGCGGGACCTTGGATCATGAGCAACTCATCAGCGTCCGCCCTGACACCGACGCGGGCCCGCCGGCCATGGTCGTGGGATCGCCTCCCCCTTTCTTTCGCCAGATAAACGCTGTTGCAAAACCGTTTGGGTTGGCAAGGAGAAGGAATGGCGGGAAAAGTCAAATCGGCGTAGCAGCCGGTCTCCTTAAGAATGGACAATTCATGATCCACCCCGCACCAATCGCCATCCGGGCGGGCATTGCACAGCGCCCAGTTGCCGTGGATGAAGGCGAAAACCGGCCTGGTTTTGCGTTGTCCGTTGTCCGTTGTGACCTGTTGGTGTACCGGCTTTAGCCGGAATGCCCCGCTGTCTTCAGGCCCGGGGCTCGGAGCATAGGGCGCGGCGCAGGAATCGTGAATCGCAGGTTGTGAGTCCGGCTTCGCCAAACTACGCCGGGACAAATCGTGAGTCGCAGGTCGCTGGTCGTTAGTCGCGGCTTGTTGGTGTGCCGGCTTTAGCCGGAATGCCCCGCCGGCGCCACGCTCCACGCTCCATGCTCCATGCCCGTCCTTGTCCTCCCCGTCCCGTGTTTCCGCCACAGTTCCCAAAAGGCCATACTCATGGTGGAGTACATCGCGAAAATCAGCCAGTGTTGAACGCAGGTTGTCGGCCGTGTCATGGCGATGGTGCAGATGAATCTCCACCTCGCCGACACCTTGGCGCGTCAGCTCGGCAAGCGGACGTAAAAAATCGGGATGCGCTTCCTCAATGGGAAAAAAGAAACTGTGCTGGGGGTGTTTTCCGTTGGTGTCGCGAAAATTTTCAGCAAACGCGGGATAGTCATTCAGCCATCGCGTCACCCGTTTCACGCCCAAAGCATGCGGCTTGTTCCCGCCGGGCGACAGGGGTTCAAAATGGTCGCAGACCGCCACCAGGATGTCAACCGGTTCGTCCGGGGCGGGGCGGGGCCGGGCGACCACTGATCTCGCATAGGGTGACAGCCATTTGTCAAGGGCTTTAAACATGGCCGAGTTTCACCTCAAACACGAAGTCATTAAAATTCACAAAATGAATATCATGTCCCAGCGCGCGGATTTTATTCGCTTCATTGTGTTCTTTGACGAAGACGCGATTCCCGGCCAGCAGTTCAGCCAACATTCTGTCTTTGGAATTGCCGATGACGGTCACCTCTGGTCGAAGGCCATCGACTGTCTGCAGACAATAGGCGATGGCGTTGTCGCTGGGACGGAGAAAAAGGACACCGCCATCCGGGAGACTCTTAATCGTTTGCTCAATATCACGCGCCTGGGTGTCCGCGGAGGTTTTTGGCGGCCAAAGTAGGAAGATAAGCTTCTCCTCATAGGTCAAAACAGTGTCTTTATGGTCCCGTTGAGCCAAATGCCGGTCTCTAGGGAACGTCAACTCGATGAGATGGGGGATAAAAGCGTAGGTGGCGGGGGGAATTAAAAGCAAGGCCGCCAGTAGAAAGAGTTTGCCATTTTTCCGAGCTAAAAATGGAACCGCTCGATGAAAAGACTGGCACACGCTCTCAAATCCACTGCCAATAAATACCGGCAAAACCAGCCAGCAGGGGAGCAAGAAAGCCCAATGCTCGTGAATTCGATATGAAACCCCGAAGATAAAATGAACGCCGGCAATCGACAGAAATAAATAGGCTGGCCCCTTCTGCCGACCAATTGCGTGGGCGATTCCCGCGACACACAGAAAGATGGCGAAACCGGCGAAATTGTAGATGCCGAAGCCAAGAGAAATCGTCAACTGCTTAAAAATCCAGGGGTCAAACAAGTTCAACATGGCGTGCCCGTAACTGAAATGCTGTCCGCCTTTCACGCCGCCGCCACCAACCAGGGCCATTTTGGCGGCGGTCAGCCAGCCCAGATCGTGAACATCGTTTAAGAACCATAGCCCTAATGGAAGAATGCCCGCCATGAATCCTCCCAGAATCCAGGGAGAGGATTTCAGTAGTGACCCGCGTCTCCAGGCGATTGTGAACACCCAGATGGAGGCGGGAATCATGGTCAGACCAATGAGCAGATGATTAGCGCATCCCAGAGCCGCGCAAAAATAGGCGAGTCCCAGCCAGGCACCCCGCCGGGAACGATGCCATTCCACCAGCAGGAGCATGATCAACGCCTGAAAAAATGTGTTTAGACTGTACACCTCCGGGAAGACGGAATGATACCACAGGGTGTGGGACACCATGAGGCTGGCGCTGGCGGCGGCCGCTCCCCATAAACTGCCGCTGAGGCGATAGGTCACGCTAAAAATGAGCGCGATAGTCAAGGCCCCGAAGATAGCGGAAAGAATTCCCATGGCGAATACCGGATGAGCGGGGAAGAGGCGAATCCAAACATGGCTCAGCGCCACATGCAAGGGATGGGTTTGAGCGTAGCTGTTTAGATACAGCACGTCGGCCCGGGCGACATAGATGGCGGAATCCCCCGGCAGCGGCGCCCGGGCGATGCCGGGCAGGTAAAACAGAAAGGCGGCCAGAACGATCAGAAAGAAAATGGAAAAGGACTGTTTTTTCATGGACGATTTACAGGAAGGGCGCGAAGATCGCGAAGGGATTACATTAAAATGGTTTCAGCGACGATCCGGGCGGCTTCCGCCCACGTGAAATTGTTGACGGTTTTCGCGATGTTCACCGCGTCCCAGGATTGCGCGACCACTTTTTTAAGCCCGTCTGCCAGGCTTTCGACTAGGACAGCTTCATCAGCGGGGATCTGTTTCCCGACGGCGATACTATACCCATTGATGCCGCTTTTGATCAGAAAGGGCGCCTCTCCGACGGCGTTGGCGACCACCGGTGTTCCGCAAGCCAGGCATTCAATCACCACATTGGGCATGCCTTCTGAACGGCTGGTCAGTAGCAGACAAGCCGCCCGTCGCATCATATCGGCCACTCTTTCCGGCGCTTGCCGGCCATGAAACGTGATCCGGTTGGTTAGTCCCAGCCGCTCGGTCTGATGGGCGAGCTGGTTTCGCAGGGGGCCGTCGCCGACTATATCCAGCACGGCTTGCGGATACCATTCCGCGAACACCGCGAACGCGGCGATGGCCCGCTCCGGCGCTTTGACATCAACCAGATTGCCGACGAATAAAATGGATGGTTTTGTATTCACGAAAAAGATTTATTCACCGCGAATTGGGCGAATTGAAGAAGAGGGCGCAAAGAAGAGAAGGCGTGAAGGCGGAAAGCTGAAAGGGGAGGATAAAGTGTAGGTTGTGAGGGGCTCCGTCAAACCGAGGCAGACTGCGGAATCCAGGAGACGACTATACGGATTTCGAATGTCGGATTCCGGATTTTGGATTTGCAGAATAAACACGCGTCTTTCACGCGTTCCCACGATTGACACGATTTCCAACGCCTTAACTGTCTTTCACGCTTTTCCACGATTGACACGATTTCCAACGCCTTAACCGTCTTTCACGCTTTTCCACGATTGACACGATTTCCAACGCCTTAACCGTCTTTCACGCTTTCCCACGATTGACACGATTTCCAACGCCTTAACCGTCTTTCACGCGTTCCGCCCTTCGAACGCTTGCTGAAAAAGGGTCAAGTAGTCAGTGACCATCCGGTCGATCGTGAAAAAAGTCTCCGCTCGGTTTTGGGCTTGTGCCGCCATCGCCGTGTGGGTTTCAGGATTCTCTAAAACACGCGTCAAGGCGTCTGCCAAAGCCTTCGGATCGCCTTTTGGGAAGATTGTGGCGGTATTGGCGACCACTTCCGGCAGAGCGCCGGCATCGGAGACAATGAGAGGTCGGCCCGTCCGCATGGCTTCCGCCGCCACGAACCCGAAAGCCTCCGGCCATTCAGAGGGAACCACATTTATGGTGGCGTGGGCCATGAGCGCGGGCACATCATTCCGCAAGCCCAGGAAGACAACATCCTCTTGAACATGCAATTCCGTGGCCAACTGGCGCAGCGGTGGTTCGGCGGGGCCCTGGCCGGCCATGACCAGCTTGAACCCGACGAATCGCGGTCCCGCGTTCCGGCAGCGGGCGAAGGCCTTCAACAGCGTGTCCACCCCTTTATAGGTGGCCAGTTGCCCGGCGTAGAAAATATAATTGTCCGGCAGGCCGGCCGGGCGTGAATCATCGGCCGGGAACTGAGGGCACCCATTGTGGATGACAAGCGTTTTGCTCTTGGGCACAAAAAAGGATTGAATATTTCGCCGTCGGTTAAATTCCGAAACCGACAACACCCGCCAGTAAACCTGGCTGAACACATGGCCGGCGATCCAGGCCGCACATGTCCCCAAAGTGCTTTTTCGCCTGGGCATCCAAGATATTTGATCAACAAAAATAGACCGGCCTTGTCCCCAAGCCAGGCGACGTGTTTTGCGGTTGTAAAGAGAAACAAACCAGAAGGTTTTCAGGTCGGGTTTGATCTCTTTAAGGATGGATCGGCACTGAGGGAACGCTTCTTTAACCGGACAACCGGACAAAACCCGAGTGTTCGCCGTCGCCTGGATGGCATTCGAGAACCAGGAAACCGGCTCGCCGGAAAATAGAAAGGTGGTCTGGAAGCCATCCTGATGGCATTTTGCCGCCAGCTCGATCAGAAAGTATTCCAAAGCCCCTTTTTTTTTCGGGACAAAATCCATGACATGAACGATTTTCTTCATCGAATTCTCACGGGTGAAACATAGCGGTGTCCACACCGTTGTTGAAGCTGAATATCTTTTCCGCATCCAGCCCGGCCGATACCATGTCTCCGCGGAGAGCCCGCCCGGGGCAAAATATCCGGGGCGCGGCTGCCAATGTCTTCATGACCCCATCCGCGAAGGCTGGCTGTTTCACCCGCAGTCTGAAATCGGAGCCCAGAACAAAAATCGAATAATCCAGGCCAAGCGACTCGCAGACTGGGGTCATCGCCACGGCGTCGGGGTAGGCAAATCCGATGATTACGTGTAAATCATCGGATTTGGGTTCCAGGTTCTTCGTTGTTGGTTGTTCGTTGTTCGTCGCGGCTTGTTGGTGTACCGGCTTTAGCCGGAATGCCCCGCCGGTTTCAAGCTCAGAGCTCAGGGCACAGGGCGCGGGAGCCGAGGGGTGGAGATCGGATGTCGGGGGCTTTACCTGATCACTGATAACCGATAACGACTCACGACTCACGCTCTTCCAATTCTCTCGGATCCATGCTTCAAGCACCGGCGCTACCGCCCGGCGGTAGAACAGGTGGTGCTTATGAACCCATGTCCGTGGCGGCGCCACAAAGCGGGGATGCGAAACCTCAAAGCCTTCATAGCGCTCGTGCTTCGGCGGATATGCTCTTCCCAGGAGTGACAGGCCCGGAAACCACGGAACGGGCGCGATGATGTCCACGGAATGCCCAAGCGTCCGCAGCGCCGTTAAATGCCGAAGATTATACAGCGCCCGGGTCGGGTTCACCGAATTCGGGAACAAGGTTGAAATAAAAAGAAAACGCATGCTAACGGCAAAGAGCTTGGAGCCCGGAGCGCGGGGCAAAAAGGTCGTGAGTCACAAACTGGGAAAATCGCAAAATAACGCGAAAAGATTTATTGACCGCAGATTGGCGCGGATGAACGCGGATGAAGGGAAGAGGCAGCGGGATATTTTACGCCGGTGATCAAGTCACCTTTTAAAACGTCCTGAAATCTCCCGCTGTGCTTGCATCGCTCCGGGAAAATAGATACAACGTATAAGTTTCGAGTTGTGATGGGCCATATTTCTGACTGTCTGACTACTGACAGTTGAGGGTCTTTAACAAAGGACTCTGCCCATCTCGCGGAGCGACGACAGCGCATGTTGAGTTTTCTATATTCCTAATGCCTACGGCATGATAGAAAAGTCAATATGCTTCCTTCTCCTGCCTTCCTTCGCGTAATTTAGCGCCTTTCGCGGTTAGAAATCTCTTATTTATCCGTGTGCATCTGTGTTTATCTACGTTTCCGTTTGTCCCGCCAAAGCGCCCACAGGCACTTGACCGCATCCTTGAGACTGTTTTTGCCCACGCTTTTGCTGGGGCGGGAATAGGTAATGGGCACCTCAACCCAGTTGAGCCGGTGCATCAGATAGCGGATTTCCGTCTGGAAAAAATGCGCCTTGCTTCTCACGCCGTGACTTAAAACCAGTTTCATCGCCGCGCGCGAAAAGCATTCAAAGCCACTGGTCATATCTTTCATTTTTGTGCCCAGTAGGACATTACTCACCCAGGTGCCCCCTCGACTGGTCAGCCACCGGGCGAAGCGACTTTCGCGATAGGCGCTGCCAGAGACGAATCGACTGCCCCCGGCGAAGTCCACACCGGATTCCATCGCTTGAATAAACCGGGGAATCTCCTCCGGCAGATGGCTCAGCCCCCCATCCATTTCCAGAATCCATTCGGCCCCGGCGTCATAGGCCTCCCGGTAACCCCGGAAATACGCGTCGACCACGCAGCGGTTTTCGGGCGCCCAAACGCAGCGCACGGGTACCGTGCAAGCCGCGGGTGAATCGTGGGTCGTGAGTCGTGAATCGTGAGTCGTGGCTTGTTGGTGTACCGGCTTTAGCCGGAATTCCCCGCCGGCTTCAAGCTCGGAGCACGGGGCATAGGGCGCGGAGGCGGAAGGCGGCAATTCTGAATGTTGAGCGTTGGATGTTGAATGTTGGATGTTCGACCGTCCGGCGCTCTCTGCGGCGAACCGCTCCACCGCGCCGCGGGTGTCGTCCTTGCTGGCGTTGTCAACAACACAGAAGACGGCATCGTCGGGACCGAGCTGGTCCGTCACCCGGGACAGGAGTTCGGGCGCGGTCCGCTCTTCATTGGCAAGCGGGATGACAACAGCTAAACGCATGAGGGAAAGGTGAAAGGCGTGAAAAGCGTGAAAGGCGTTGGAAGGCGTGAAAGGCGTGAAAGTCGTTGGAAGTCGTGAAAGGCGTGAAAGGCGTTGAAAGTCGTTGAAAGTCGTTGAAAGTCGTTGAAAGTCGTTGAAAGTCGTTGAAAGTCGTGGAAGTCGTGGAAGGCGTGGAAGTCGTGGAAGCTGGATGTGGAAACAAGCCGCGAAATATACGAAAAGATCATTTTTTACAGGAAGGCTGCACCACCGCAAGGTAGAGGCTGGAGCTTGCCGACAGCAATGATGTCGTGCAATCGCACAGGGAATGGCAACGGAACGCGAAGAAAGAGGGCGTAGGGTATAGAGCATGGAGCTGAGGGCGTGAGTTGTGAATCGCGG
>JAVVEH010000024.1:0-67822 GCA_032251435.1 Lentisphaeria bacterium
GTCCCCGCTTCGCATAGCGGGCCAGATATTTTGTAACATGTCCCGCTCCTTCTCCTATTCCAACCTGAATATGGCATTGAGAAGCTATTTAGGGAGCTCAATAAACAACGTGGAGAGCCTGATAATGGATCGTGATCCTCGGAAGCTTACGCTCATGCCGTAATTTTTTTACGGGGCGTTGTGGATTTTCCTTTTCCTCAGTCTATATTGACCTCGGTTACCAAGTCAAACATACGAGCTAAAATTATGCTTAAGACATTCAAAGTCAAAAATTTCAAGAATTTCAAAGACGAATTTGTTTTTGATCTGTCATCCACCAAAAACTATGAGTTCAACCCCGAATGCGTGCAGGATGGCATGGTCAAAAATGGAATTGTTTATGGCCCGAATGGGTGCGGAAAAACCAATCTGGGCTATGCAATTTTTGACATCCAAACACATCTGACGAATGATAAAACTGACGTTTTTTACGGGACGAATTACCTGAACGCAGAAAGTAGAGATAAGAAAGCGAAATTTTCATACACTTTCCAATTTGGGAATGATACGGTTGAATATGAATATACAAAAGAGTCTGTCGATAAACTCGTTGATGAGGCGGTGAAGATCAATGGCCGAGAAGTCATTTCCTTACACCGACAGAAAAGTACCCAGGCATTCATTGACTTGAAGGGAACTGAATCACTGAACCGGAATTTTGCGGCCAGCGACGCGATTGAAATCACTGAGACTCTTTCAGTCGTCAAATTTGTTATTGGAAGTAGTTTACTGGAAAGCAATCAAGAAAACCAGGTTTTTAAAAAATTTGCTTCGTTTATAAAATACATGCGCTTCTTGACAACTGAAATTACAAATGCAGTCAAAGCGTCCCCAAAGGAAATTGCAAATGTGATCCTGGCTAAAGAAAATGGACTGAAAGATTTTGAAGCCTTCCTGCAACGGGTTGGTGTCCCTTGCCGGCTGGAAACTATGGATATATCAGGAGAAAAGCATATCGCTTTTGATTTTGGCGACAAGAAAATTGATTTTTCGACGAATGCTTCCACAGGAACATTAAGCCTCACTTTTCAGTATATTATTTTGGTTCACTTTGGAATTCTGAGAAGCTTAATTTGTCAAGGGGTTTCAGAAGCTTCCGAAGAGAAGGAACTCAATTCCAGAAAGCCACTGCTACCTGATTTTACCCCTTTCATTTTCATCGATGAATTCGATGCGTTCTATCACTATGCGGTTGCCCGAGAGATGGTTGAGGTATTGAAGAAGATTGGGTGCCAGTTTGTTCTGACCACCCACAACACCGGGATTATGTCAAACGACTTGCTACGCCCGGACTGCTATTTTATCATGAGCAATACCGACATCGCACCAGCTTACAGCTTTACCGACAAGGAATTGCGGAAAGCGCACAATATCGAGAAAATGTATCGGGCCGGGGTTTTTAACGATGGCTGAGAGAATCCTGTTCGTGCTTGAAGGGGAAAAGCCCGAAAAGCAGATTCTCAGAAATGTAGAGAACCTGTTTTTCGGCAGTCAGCAGCTGAAAGTGCTTTTCGGTGCAGAAGTGTATCAGTTGTGCAGAAGCATTGAGGAAGATCCAGACCTTGACCTTTTTGAATTGTTGAAGGGGAGAAGCGATCGGAATTACCGGGCACTGGAAGACTACACCCGGAAAGACTTCTCCCAAATCTACCTGTTTTTCGATTATGAGGGACAGGCTTCTGCTGCCTCCGATGACGACCTTGACCACCTACTTGAACATTTCAACAACGAAACGGAAGCGGGCAAGCTCTTCGTCAGCTACCCCATGGTCGAAGCCTTGAAAGACATTAATCGGGTAGATGATTTTAAGGATTTCACTGTTTCTGCCTTTATTAGTGGCAAGAAGGCATACAAGAAGCTGGCCAGTGAGCGCACAGGTTTCCCGGTTTTCAAGAAGTTCTCCAAAGAAGACTGGCAATTTATCATTAAAGAAAACGAGAAAAAAGCCAATCTGATTGTTGGTGGGGGATACAAGACGCCCCCGGTATTGCTTGAGCAACCACAGATTCTATATGGACAGATAACAACCTGCAAAGATCCCCATGAATTAATAGGGGTCCTCAGTGCGTTTCCTTTCTTTCTTCTGGACTATTTTGGGTGGGAGACGTTAGAGGAAAAATTAGGGAGTGAATCATGAAAAGTTGGAGTGAAAACTAAAATCTAAGCGTAAAAGTTTACTCTCCCTCCGACCACGGCACGTTTTCAACCTGCCCGACCCGTCTTTGTTTCAGCCGATTGCCATATGTGCCAGAGTATCCACAGATTGCCAGGATACTCATTTCCAAATACCAAAGGCACAACTTCCAAGCCTCATAAAACAGGGAATTAAATTCTCCCTTTTTTTTGTGCTCAGGATGCATAAGCGAATTTCGAATTTCAGTTAAAGCGTGAGGCGCATCAAGCCAATTGTTCTTTTTGGCATATGCCTTGGTTTCCGGGGTCGCAGTGGATATGTCCAAGGGGATTCCGACTGATGAAAATAGAATGCGGAGCTTATCTGATGCCCTCAGGTCTTTGAACCCCATTGCGGTAATCAGCCGTTTATCCTTGACAGCAAACTCAAAGGCCAACCTCTCTAAGGCTGCTTGAGCAAGAATAATACCCCCATCAATCCCATTAGAGGAAGAATTGGCATTCATGTACCAGTAGATGACTTCACGAAACGCTTCTTGCCAATTAAGGTCAGTCCATTTTTCCATGAACAAGGGAAAAGCCTGCGCAAGTTGTATTGGCGTATGCGGGTCAAACCATGAAGAGCGACTTCCAAGGGAGTGGTTGGGTGAAGAAAATTGACTCCATACGCTTTGCTCTTTGCAATCGATTCCAACCGGACAAACTGGATTACACCAACTCCCCTTGGCAAAGGACAGGAAGAAGCGTAGTCCCAGCAAGAATGCGTCGGCTTCTTTAGCAGTGAAAGATTCGCCTTTCACCTTTTCAAATCCGAGGACATGAGTCAAAAATACCCCGCCCTTTTCTTTTATGTCTTTGAATGCCTGCGATGAAGAATGCAAAGAACGCAGTTCGGCTCTCCAAGATTTCCAACTTAGAGGTATGTGTTCAGTTGCACAAGTTCCCTTTTCGTGCGTTTCCACCGTACGTTGAACCCCGAACACTTGCCGAAAGTTGAAGAGATGGCAGACCAGACGGCTCACCTGAGTTGTTTCGTCTCCTATACCGGACACCGGTTCAGAACTAGGGCACCAGTTTAGGATAAGCTCCTCCCCGTCCGAACAGGAACCACCTGTGCCCGTCAAAAATCCCGGGACATCCACACCGTCCAACGTGAAAGCGTTTACGTCCATTTGCCCCAGCCCGATACCAATGGCACTTTTCAAGGGAATATCCCCGAGACAAATACACAAACGGATGCATGGTTTTGGGACAAGCTCTAGCTGGACATTCACTGGCCCCTCATAGGCGGTATTGTCGACAAGAACAGTCCCTCTGCCGGAGTGAATGCACACTGAAGGTTGATTTCCAGGGATTTGGATCATTGGCCGGAGCTCATCCATCAACGGGCCTGCCTGTAATGACTTTTCTTCTTTCACTCCTTTGGATGTAGTGCTATGCTGATTCACGGTTTCTCACACCTCCCCAAACGGATAATCAATCATGGCTTTTTCCATGTGGTCGGCCAGGGTTTGGCGTTCGGCGGGGGTGAGGTGGAAGAGGGCGTAGACGCGGTCGTTGATGGCGGTTTCAGTGTCGAACAGGCGGGTGGTGAGGGATTGGTGTTCGGACTGCCAGGTGGCGAGAGCCGCTTCCCAGTCGGCGCGTTCGGACAGGGGGATGTCGCTCTTGAAGGCTTTTTTGACTTCTTTGCGGAATCCGCGAAAATCCAAGTCCCACCAAGAATCGAGTTTCTGGTTGAGCTTGTGGGTGCCGTCGTCCAAATCGGTTTGTATGCGATGGCGGACTTTTTCATGTAGAGCATAGCGCTTGCGGGCGGTGGCGGTGGCTGCTTTTGCGAACTCCGCAAGGGCTTCCTGATCGGGTTCGGAAACATCGGGGATGGGGAGGCGTTCAAAAAATTGTTTGAAACATTGATACTGCCAAAGCCCGCCACGGAGGCGCAATGGGGTGCACATTTGAGAAATTGTGAACCAGATAGGACGCGATTGAAGGACTGCCAACAGCCAAGGCTCCGGTTCTGAAATGACGTAATTCTTGTTATTCGAGTAAACACATGAATCGTCGAAACAGAACCTTGGAAGCTTAGCAATTTCAGGCCAGTAGATTTTCGGACTTTCGAAAAACGATGAGGCGCCAACAGCAAGCTCCCACCAGCATTCGCCCTGATTCTTTCTTTTTCTTGCTGGTTCTTCGAAGCTTTCCAAGTGCTTTGCCAAAGAAGAATGATTTTCACAAAGCCACTGCCAGCAATCCTGCTGACCGGTTTTTCCCGACCGAGCAGAGGTGAAGCCACTCGGCATGAAAATCAGCCAGCATTTAGGTCTTTTGTAGTACCAGGGGCGCACGTCCTCCCCTCTCAGCATCGGTTTAATCATGTCTGCGCAACCGGGATCTTCCACGATCAGGCGGTCGCGGGTGCTCTGGTCGATGACGAAGGCTTCGTTGAGGCCAGTTTTAACGCCATAATAGATCCGCTTTCCTACTACTTTTCCCAGTGGTTTTCCAGCATTCATCAACCGGTTAAACAGCGCGGTGACGGGGGCGGGCTGGAAGCGCCATTCGGCCTGGCCGTAGACGGTGTCGTCACAGTCGATCCCCTCGCTGGCGACGGCTTCCGGGATCGATTCGGGAATCTTGCCGGACATGAAGTAGTAACGGAGTGACATTGTCACGTTTTCAGGGAGATCCGTTTCCCCCGGTCGATCTTGATTGGCCTGTCCATGCGCGCTGATTGTGTGCTCCGGCGATTCGACGTTGGACGTTGGACGTTGGATGTTGGACGTTCGCATTTTTCTGATAATCGAAATTGTCGGATAAACCATTTCCGCATCTTCGAACGGCTGGTTTTCGCCAAAATTGACGACGTGTGTGAAACGTCCCACGGTGGGCAGCCATTTGCGGAACGGTTTTGCGAACTTCGCATTATTAAAGCTGCCGGAGGTGATGAACCCGAGCCGTCCATCGGGCTGGAGGATATCCAAGCCACGCTCGAAGAAGTAGAGATAGGCATCGGCCGTGCCGCTGTAGCAGGCGAATTCGCGCTGGAATCCGGGCTTGTAGGGGGCGAGCCACTCCTGCCGGATGTAGGGCGGATTGCCGATGACAACGTCAAATCCGCCGGAAGCGGATTGACGAGTGTCGAGTGCGGGTGACGAGTGCGAGGGGGAAGAGGTGACGAGCCTGTCCTCAGTAGCTTCAGCGAAGGAGCATGCGGCCGGAAATCCGAGGTCTGAGGTCGGGGATCTGGAGCAGCCGGACCCCGGCGTACTCTTATGGGAACAACCAAAAACCTGTGGGAATTCGGCGTGCCAGTCGAAGGCGCGGTCTGCGAGGTCCGCAGGGACATCAGGATGGGGTGTTGTTAACGAGTTGCCGCATTTAATGTTGCCGTCCAGATCGTTGAGGGGCCGGTCGGCCCGGGCAGTTTTCAGCCACAGAGCCAACTTGGTGATTTCGACCGATTCGGGATTGAGATCAACCCCGTAGAGATTCTGCTGGAGGATCAGTTTGTCCAGATCGAACAATTCCGGCTGTCCGCCGCGCAGCTCGGTCAGGGTGTCGTTGACCCGGGTATATTCGGCATGGAGAAAGTCGAAAGCGGCAATAAGAAAGGCACCCGACCCGCAAGCCGGATCGACAATTTTGATACCCCGCAAGACATTCTGATAGGCTTCCCAGAGGGCGATGGCGGCGGTTTGTTTTTTGTGATGGTGACTGTCCGGAATGCTGTCGGGATCGTGTTTGGCGTTGAGGGCGGCAAATTGCTTCTCCAGCCAGGCACCGACGGTGTTTTCAACAATATAGCGGGTGATGTATTCGGGCGTGTAGAAGACCCCTTCCTGCTTGCGCTTCGACTGCCGTTTGTCCACCGCCTGACCAAGGATCTCGGCCCGCATCGCTTCCAGGTCGCTGATCGACTGCTCGAAGATATGCCCGAGAATATTGACATTCACCTCGGTATGGAAATCATAGTCGGACAGGTTCAGACAGTCATTCAGGGCCTCATCCGGCACCGTGAGCGCATCCAGCCGGTCATCCCTGCGGAACAGACCGCCATTGTAGCCGGGAATGCCCATCGGCGGATTGCCCTGGTCGACGGCGCGGAACAAGCCGCACAACTGCTGCCAGCGGGTGGTGGTGACAAAGCCGGTACCTGCCGCTTCGAAGGCCCGGTGAATGATGTTGTGGGGCAGCAGGCCGGTATCTTCACAGAAACAGATAAAGAGGATCCGGTCGAGTATCTTCTGGGCAGCTGACAGCAATGCCACCTGCGAGGCAGTGTCTTCCTGCCGAAGACCGACTTCAGTCGGCTTTTCCGGATTGGCTTCGACCAGTTGCTGAAACAGGTTCAACCGCAGATTGCTGAAAAAGGCGTAAAACCGCCGGGTGATGGCCTTTTCCTCGGTGGAGGTCTTGGCCAGCAGTTCATCGACAACGCTGTTCGCAGGGGGCGGGGCAATCAGCCGGTCGGCATGCAGAAGAAGCAGGAACTGCCGGAGAACTGTTTTGTCCTCCAGGTCCTTGATTTGGTACTCATGCATGTAGCCCTGGCCGCGTTTCTTGCTGTACAGGCGGATGACCATGAAATTCGAGACAATCACCCAGCGGCAGTCGTCGAATTTACCCAGATAGCCGAAGGCCTGATCCACGGGGGTGATGTTGCCGTAGCTGCTCTGTTTGGCATCCAGATCGGCGCCGGGGGCTTTCAATTCGATCACGGCACGGGTGAAATCCGTGTCAGAACCATAATATCCGAGACGGGCATCCGGGGTTCTGCCACCGCCTGTTTCCCGGGAGGCCGTTTCCATTTTGATGGTATGGGAATCCAGATTGCCGGCCGGCAGTTTGTATCCCAGCAGCCCGGCAAAAAAATCGATGAGAAACTGAGCCTGGGTGGAACGTTCGGTTTCCTTCAGAAAAAGCGGATCCCGGCAGGTCTGGGCCCACCGCTTGACAATCGCCCGTTCATGAGATCCCATCGACAGTTCAAACCCCGAACAGCGAGAAGCCAGAAGGTTGGGATTGAAAAGATTTTTAGTGGGTATTGCCATTGATTTCCCGTTTCACCGTCGTTGGTTTCCGTAAAACATTTCCAATGCTTAAGATAGATTCCCGGATGATCCGATGCAACAACAGAAGGCAAAGAAGAAAATAAGTTTTTCGCGACACGCAAGCGCGGGCTATTTTAGGGCCTCTGCCCCCGACTCCGGCCGCTTTGCCTAAGTTTTGTGTCGCCCTTGTTTACATTTCCCCTCCTCCCAATTTGGACAATCCAGTATTTAATTCATGGGCGCTATTGTTCCCCGCCACTGGCCTGTTATATTAATGACTTTTTAAATACTTTGTCACGATGACTTCATGAACAACAACAGGATTTACCAATGCGGATAGTGACTTTGGACGGGATATGGGATCTCATGGATGGGCAAGGCGACTTTTCGCTTGCCGCCCAAGTGCCGGGAGATGTGACCGCCGACCTCTTGAACGCGGGAAAGATTCCTGATCCTTTCTACCGCGAAAACGAGGTGGACATCCAGTGGATTGGCGAACGGGACTGGATCTACGAACGCGCCTTTGATGTGTCCGAAACTCTGTTGACGGAGGAGCGTGTTTTGCTGCAGTGCGACGGTCTGGACACATTGGCCACTGTCGAGATTAACGGCCGGGAAGTCGGCACCGGCGACAATATGCACCGCGCGTATGAATGGGATGTGAAAGCCATGTTGCGCCCGGGCGCCAACACCATCCGCGTCACGTTCGCCTCCGCCAATGTTTATACGCGCGAACGCCATGAGCAACGTCCGTTCCGGGCGCGCGTCGGGGAGAGTCATCCTTCCGCCTATCCCGGCTGGATACGGAAAGAAGCCAGTAATTTCGGTTGGGACTGGGGGCCCATCCTGGTCACGGCGGGTATCTGGCGCGGGATCCGGCTGGCGGCGTTCTCAACCGCCCGGATTGGGGATATTCGCATTGACCAAGAGCATAGCGGCGGCGGCGTGACACTGAACGTGTTCACAACCGTTGACGCGGCGGGCGGCGACGCTCTGACCGCGCGTGTCACGGCCTTGTTCAAAGGAAAAACAGTAGACTCAAAAGACATCCTGACGACGGATTCAGACACCCTGTCCCTGACAATCCCGAACCCCAGCCTCTGGTGGCCGGCCGGCATGGGCGGACAACCTCTCTATGATGTGCGCGTCGAGTTGCTTTCCGGCGATGGCGAGGTGGTCGACAGTCAAACCAAACGCGTCGGCCTGCGGACGCTGGTCTTGGACCGGCATGACGATGAGTGGGGGGAATCATTCCAGTTCGTGGTCAACGGCGTGCCCTTCTTCGCCAAGGGTGCGAATTGGATTCCGGCCGACGCGATTCTCGCGCGCCGCACCCCTCAACTCTATCGCCAACTGATCGAAGACGCCGCGGCCGCCAACATGAATATGCTGCGTGTCTGGGGCGGCGGCATTTATGAGGAAGATTATTTCTATGACATCTGTGACGAACTGGGCATCTGCGTCTGGCAGGATTTCATGTTCGCTTGCATGAGTTATCCCACCTTTGATGACGCCTTCATGAAAACGGTCGAAGCCGAGGCGCGCGACAATGTGAAGCGGTTGCGGCATCATCCCAGCATCGCTCTCTGGTGCGGAAACAACGAACTTGAACAGCAGGCTATCGGCGAAACCTGGACGCTGACCCGCATGAGCCTTGAAGATTACAAACGCCTGTTCGATGACCTGCTGGCCGATGTGGCCCGTGAACTGGACCCCCAACGCGACTACTGGCCCTCCAGCCCCCACTCCCCAAGGGGGGAACGGACGAATTACAACAATCCCGATTGCGGCGACGCCCATTTATGGGATGTCTGGCACGGCAAAAAACCCTTCGAGTGGTACCGTACCGCCCATCATCGTTTCTGTAGTGAATTCGGGTTCCAATCGTTCCCGGAACCAAAAACTGTCCGCGGGTACACTGAACCCCGGGACCGTAACGTGACAACCGCGGTCATGGAACATCACCAGCGCTCCGGCATCGGCAACACCACGATCATGCAATACATGCTGGACTGGTTCAGAATGCCGACCGCCTTTGACATGACGTTGCGGGCGTCGCAAATTCTGCAAGGCATGGCGATCACCTACGCGGTCGAGCACTGGCGCCGCGGCATGCCCCGCTCGATGGGAGCGCTCTACTGGCAGCATAACGACTGCTGGCCGGTGGCCAGTTGGGCGTCGATTGATTATCATGGACGCTGGAAGGCCCTGCACTATATGGCCCGGCACTTTTTCGCGCCACTGCTGGTCAGCGGTGTGGAAGACCTGAAAAACCATACTGTCGATGTTCATGTCACCAGTGACCTCCAGAAATCCCTGCCGGCGACGCTGACGTGGGTCGCGACGGATGTGGCTGGCGGGGTCTTGGACTCTGGAGAAACACGCGTGCGAACCCCGGTCAACGGCAATCTTCGGGCGCTGACCATCGACTTAAAAAAAGTGGTCAAACAAGCGGGCAAGCGGAATGTCATGGTCTGGCTGGAACTCTCAGCCGAAGGGCGGGAAAGATGTGTCAGTCTGGTCACCTTCGTCAAACCGAAACATTTGGAACTGGCCACTGACCCCGGTGTCTCGATGAGCGTGACCGAAACAGGTGAGGCTTTCCGAGTCACGTTGAAAACTAAGCGGCCGGCTCTCTGGGCCTGGCTGGAACTGGACAATTTGGAGGCCCGTTTTTCTGATAATTATCTGCATCTGCGCCCGGCGCGGACGGTCACAATTGATGTCACCCCCGGCCAGCCGGTGACCCTTGACGAGGTAAAGGAAAAAATCAGTGTCCATAGCCTCGTTGACACCTATCGCACGGACGGCAGGTGACGGAACCGACGGCCCTCCGGATCGGGAAAACACGTGTTGGTCATCGAAAGCGAACAAGGACATATCAAATGAATATACTGATTGCCGACAAAGTGTCGCCTAAAATGATCGCTGACCTCCAGGGGCTGGGGGCGGATGTCGTTTCCATGCCGGACATTAAGCCGGATGAGCTTCCGGGCGTGATCGGCAACGCCAAAGTCCTCATTGTCCGATCAAAAAAGGTGACAGCCGACACCATCCACGCCGGTCATAATCTCAGTTTAATTGTGCGTGCCGGCGCGGGCGTGAACACCATCGACTTGGATGCCGCTTCCCGGAGCGGAACCTATGTGGCCAATTGTCCCGGCAAGAACACCGACGCGGTGGCGGAACTGGTCATCGGCCTGATGATCGCCTGTGACCGCGGCATCGTGGACGCCACACTGGCTCTACGCCAAGGGGCTTGGGAGAAAAAGAGATTTGGGGCGGGCGCCGGTTTGAAAGGGCGCACGTTGGGAATCATCGGAACCGGCGCCATTGGCATGGCTGTGGCGCGCCGCGCCCAAGGACTGGACATGAATATCATCGCCTGGTCCCGCAGCCTGACGCCGGAAACCGCCAAGTCCCTTGATATGGAATTCGCCGCCACCCCCCTGGATGTGGCCGTCAAGGCGGATGTGGTCAGCGTCCATGTGGCCGCCGCCCCTGAAACCAAGGGCATGATCAATGAGACGTTCTTCGCCGCGATGAAAGAGGGCGCTATTTTTATCAACGCCTCCCGTGGCGACATTGTCGATCACGACGCCTTGCTCGTGGCGATTGACCGCAAAGGCGTCAAAGCCGGCTTGGATGTCTTCGCCGGTGAGCCGAGCGGCGGGCAAGCGGCATTCGATCAGACGGAACTGGCGGGCAAGGTGGTCTGCACGCCCCATATCGGGGCCTCCACCGCCCAAGCTGAAGAGGCCATCGCGGCGGAAGCCGTCCGGGTGGTGAAAGAGTTCACCCGCACGGGTTCTCCCCCCAATGTGGTCAACGTCCGCACCGCGCCGGGCGCCGGAGCGACGCTGGTTGTCCGCCATTACAACCGGGTGGGTGTCCTCGCGGGGGTCTTGAACCTCCTGCGTGATGAAGGCATCAACATTGAGGAAATGCAGAACCTTATCTTCGCGCACAGCGAGGCCGCGTCCTGCACGATCATGGTCGACCGGAAGCCCACCTCCCGGCTTGTCGCTCAGATTGAGCAATCAAACGACATCATCGAAGTCGTGGCGGAATAAGAGTCGTGATTCATGCATTCATTTCTTAGCTTGTGGATCAAACTTTTTTTTGTCCTGACCCCGTTCTTCGCATTGAGCATGTTTCTCACCCTGACCGAAGGATATGATGAAGCGCGGCGGCGGCGGGTCGCCTTGATGTCCTCCGCCGCGGTTCTGGTCTTGTGTCTTGTGCTCTTTTTTCTAGGCCGGCAGATCTTTTTCCTTTTCGGGATAACGGTCGACGCTTTCCGTATTGGCGCCGGGGTCTTGCTCCTATTGAATGGCATCGGGC
This sequence comes from Lentisphaeria bacterium, assembly GCA_032251435.1. GTDB lineage: Bacteria > Verrucomicrobiota > Lentisphaeria > Oligosphaerales > MVZH01 > JAVVEH01. The sequence goes on from JAVVEH010000024.1 coordinate 11,571, forward strand.
TGGTGCAAGGAAAGACCGCGGCGCCCGGATTGACCAGCGACAGCGAGCTGGCTGTCGTGCCTCTGGGCATGCCGATTATCGTGGGCCCGGCCACGACCGGCACACTCCTGGTTTTGGGAGCGGAGCTGTCATCTCTGTCGGAAAAAGTTTTAGGCAGCTTAGCCGTGTCCGCCGCCGTGGCAAGTATCGGAGCCGTTCTCTTTACCGGTTCGATCATTCAGCGGCACGTCGGCCGCCGGGGGCTTTCCATTCTCAGCAAGCTGACCGGTTTGATTCTCTCCGCCCTGGCCGCCCAGATGATCATGACGGGTGTCCAGGCGTTCTTGGCCTGAGAGACAGCGTGACATCTTCTCACAAACAAGTCCTTCACATCCTAACGATGCATGTCAATCGCCGAAAAAAAGGAAATCCACATGACAAACCGTGAACGCGCCTTGGCCGTATTGAATTATGAACCCTACGACCGCTTGCCATTGGTCCACTTCGGCTATTGGCGCGAAACCCTCCAAAAATGGGCGGATGAAGGGCATATCAGCCAGGCGTTGGTGAAAGCGCATGGTGACGGCAATCCCGCTGACTATGAGTTGAACGACATGCTGGGCTGGGACTTTAACTGGCAATGCATGTTCTCCCCCGCCAGCAGCCTGCGCCCCGGATTTGACAGTGAGGTGATCAAAACACTGGAGGACGGTTCCCGGCACATTCTCGACAACAATGGTGTCGTCTTGCTTCAGGCCCCTGGCGCGGGCAGTATCCCGGCTGAAATCAGCCATACACTGACGGATCGTCAGAGCTGGGAGGAACAGTATAAATTCCGGTATCAATGGACCGAGGAACGGGTGACCAACGCCCGCGTTTTGGTGAACGATCACATGGAAAAATTCTGTGACGGCGGACTCGACTTTCTCCGTCAGGATAAGCGTGACTACCTGTACGGCCTCCATTGCGGCAGCCTTTTCGGCACCATTCGCAATATCGTCGGTGTCGAAGGCGGCAGTTACATCTACTGTGATGACGAGGCGCTTTTCACCGAGATAATCGACACCAACGCCGAGGTGTGCTATCAGAACGTCAAATACGCTCTGGAAACAGGCGCTAAATTCGATTTCGGCCACTTTTGGGAAGACATCTGCTTCAAAAATGGTCCTTTGGTCATCCCCAGCGTGTTTGACGAAAAGGTCGGCCCGCACTACAAACGGATCACGGATCTGTTGAAAGCGCATGGGATCACGATCGTCTCTCTCGATTGTGACGGCATGATCGACGCTCTCATTCCGACGTGGTTCGAAAATGGTGTCAACACCATGTTTCCCATTGAAGTCGGCACGTGGGACGCCAGCATCGCCCCCTGGCGTGAGACGTATGGCCGGGGATTGCGGGGCGTGGGCGGAATGAATAAAAATGTTTTCGCCCGCGACCGGGCCGCCGTCGATGCCGAAATTGAGCGGTTACGTCCCTTGATCGAACTGGGTGGCTTTATTCCCTGTCCGGATCACCGCATTCCGCCGGGCGCCGAATGGGATCTGGTGAAATATTACTGTGAAAAGACGCGCGGGAGCTGAATTGACGATCCCGGCCGCGGCGGCGGATCCGCCTTCGCCCGACATGGCTCTTCTGAGACAAGAAGTGACTTCAGCGCTTTTTGACTGGTCGATATGGCTGATTTCGGGATCCACTTACGCACAAGGCTACAGCGCTCATTCGAAGGTTGTTCCGGACTCATTACACGGTAAAGTACCCACATGTGTTTATGTCTCATTTTTTGTTCAGGTCTCGCGGGACTGGTCTATCAAGTGCTGTGGATGAAACAGCTCGGATTGCTGTTCGGCAACACCTCCCACGCGGCCGCGGCGACGCTGGCGGCGTTTTTCGCCGGACTGGCGGTCGGCAGCTGGTTCTGGGGGAAACGCGTCGGCAAGAGTGGGAACGCCCTGCGCGCCTATGCCTGGCTGGAAACCGGCATCGCGGTCACGGCTTTGCTGTACTTTATCATCCTTGAATGCTTTTACGTGATGTATCCACTGGTCTACCAACGCGTCGATTCGGCGGCGCTTCTACTGCTGATAAAATTCAGCCTGGCCATCATCTTGATCTTCCCGCCGGCCTTTTGCATGGGGGGCACCATCCCGGCTATCGGTCAGTATCTCATCCGCCGACCGGAAACATTCGGTGGGTCAGCGGCTCTGCTGTACGGGATCAACACCTTGGGAGCGGCCGCGGGGGCGTTTCTGGCCGGTTTCTACCTGCCCCTGTGGTTCGGCTTCAGACTGACCTGCCTCGGGGCGATGACCCTCACCGGACTGGTCGCGGCGGCGGCGTTTCTGCTTTCCCGCCAGCCCTTACCACCTATGCAAGCGGATACCACAGTAAGTAAAACTGACAAGAAAAACCAAAAAACCCAAGAGGAGAAGGCGCCGCTCCCCGTCCCCCCTGGTACCAGGGGGGCCTCTCTTCGGCGCGGCGGCTGGTGGTTTTGGGGACTCTTTTCCCTTCCCTCCGGGCGCTGGGCCATTACGCTGGTTTGTTTTCTTTCCGGATTCGGGGTTCTGGCTTTGGAAGTCCTGTGGATACGCATGTTCTCCCAAGTGTTGGAAAATTCGGTCTACACCTTCGCGGCGATTTTGGTTATTGTTCTGCTCTGTCTGGCCGTGGGAGCGCTGATCAGTTCCGTCCTGGCCCGGCTCAAAGTCCCCGCGATGCCTCTTCTGGCCTTGCTGATTCTAGTCGGCGCCATCAGCGTCGCCGCCACCCCGTTTGTTTTTATGGGGCTGACCGATTCTTTGCGTATTCTCGTCTCCACCGGGAGCTGGACCGACTATGTGGCGCTGATCTTTAAAAATGGATTTCTCACTGTCGGTCCGCCGGCCTTGTTGCTGGGGACTGTGTTTCCGTTCCTGATGAAAGCCGAAGAAAAACACCTGATCGGGCCCGGCATGAGTCTCGGCCGACTGGCCGCCATTAACACCGCGGGCGCGATCCTGGGCTCGTTGCTGTGCGGGTTTGTCTTTCTGGAACTCTTGGGGATGTGGGGCTCGATGCAACTCATCGCCGCCATATATATTGTCGCCGCTCTGATTCTGCCCACGGGCTGGGGTATCGGAAGTATTATCACCAAAGTCGGGAGCGGCTTCTTTCTGATCCTCCTGTTCAGCACACTCAGCCCCGCCCGCCTGCCAATCACCAGCACGGACCCTTTGCGGCAACAGGAAAAAATTCTGGAAGTCTGGGAAGGCAGTGACTGCACTGTGGCGGTCGCCCGGGACATGTATGGGCTGGCCATCAAAATTAACTCCCATTACGGGCTGGGATCCACTGGTTCCTACATGCAAGCCAAGTTTCAGGCGGATATTCCGCTCATGATCCGCCCGGAAACCGCGAGCGTCTTTTTTCTGGGAATGGGTACCGGCATCACGGCGGGAAGCGCTCTGGATCCGCAGTTTGAAAACATCACGCGGGTCGTCGCCTGTGAGTTGGTTCCCGAAGTGGTCACCGCCGCTGAAAAATACATGACCGATGTGAATGGCTTCGATTTCACCGGTGGACTGTTTACCGACGACCGGGCGGCTATCATCGTTGAGGACGGCCGACATTACCTGATGGGCGGCGGGGAATCGTTTGACATGATTAACTCCGACCTGTTTGTCCCCTTCCGGTCCGGCGCCGGCAGTCTCTATACCCGGGAGCACTTCACGCAGTCAAAAAAGCGGCTCAACCCCGGCGGTCTGTTCGTACAGTGGTTGCCGCTCTATCAGCTCACTGAGAACGAATTCTCGATTATCGCCCGCACCATGCTCGACGTTTTCGACCAAGTGTCGCTCTGGCGCAACAATTTTCAACCGGGTGAAGAGGTTGTCGCCCTGATCGGTCACGCGGACTCCGCGCCCCTGCCGCCCTGCGACATTGACAGCCGGGCGGATAAACAATTGACCATCCAGGGCAAAGATCACCGTGATCTTCAACACCTCCGCCTCCCCTTTAATCCGCAGACTGTTCTGTTCTTCTATTGCGGCAATCTGACCGCGGCCAGGGAGCTGTTCACCGCCTATCCGGTCAATACCGACGACAAGCCGTTAATCGAGTATATGGCCCCGCGGACTTACCGCAATGAAGGACAGAAAAAGTATCCCTGGTTCGTCGGCCCCCGGATAATCGATCTGGTCACAGAGATTCAGACCCTCTGCCCGCCGGAGCATGACCCCTTGCTGGTCAACCGGACCGCGGCCAACCGCCGGTTGCCGCTGGCCGGTGCGGCCTTCCATCAGGCCCGCCTATGGGAGGTCACAGGGGATGAGCAAAAATGCCGGGCGGCTTGGGATCAGTTTGTTGACGCGTGGGTTGACTGATTAATTCATGTCAATGTGATTGAACGTCAAAGATGTGGTTGTGAATGTCTGTCGGCGTATGGCGCGGCTTCTTCGGCGCGGTAAATTACGGTGCGACGCGGGATCCGCGGAAAGAGCCATGCGAAAATTTGACAGGAAGAATGATGACAGATATCCAGATTGAAGAGAAGAATGGGATCTTGGGACTCGCCAACCGGTTTAACCAGATCAGTATTAATCTGACAACCGGCACGTGGTCGGGTCGGGATCTCACGACGGACACCCTGGTCTTTAAAGACGCTCAATTCCGTGTCGATAAATACGGTCAGCCAACCTGGGCGGCTCCCGAAACCGACATCACCTGGACACGGGAAACATCCACATCCGTCTTCGGTCCGGGCGAGACGGCCATTCTGACCTTCATCCCCCGGGCGGGCTATGAGCCGACTCGCATATTGACCATTCGGCTTTATGAAGACCACGCATTCATCGAGATCGGCTGGGGGATCACGAATCCATTTGACTACCCGGTGCGAATTAAAGACGTGGAAGTCCTGTATGGGGGAGAGTTGTTCGCCGGGCAAACCGTTGACCAACCCCGGGTCCTGCGCAGCGGGGCCGGAGCGGAACCTAACCAGGTGGAAAAAGGCTGGGAGATAGAAGCGCATAACGGGGCCCTGCTCACCTACGAAAATCGTGGGGCGCGGCGGTCTCTGTTCGCGGGCGGGCTGGCTTACAAAGAATTTGCCCGGCGCGTCGAACTGCTCAATGGTGAAAAAGTGTGGCGGCATCCGGGACGAAGTATCCTCAAACGCGAAGGCTTTCGAAACATGTCCATCGCCTGCTGGGACCCGCAGGGAAAGATGATTCCCCCGAAAACAACTTACATGAGTCCCGACACGGTCTATCTGGATGTTGTGACGGCCGATCCGTTTGCCTCTGCCGAAGCCTATGGCGAGGCCCTGCGCAAGGCAAACAATGCCCATCCCAAAACCTATGATTTCCCGACGCTTTGCGGCTGGATGGTGTCGACCAAACATCTCGGTGAAGGCAAGCCGATCAACAACTCTCCGGGGCTGGTTGAACAGACCCGGATTGCCAAAGAGCGCGGCTTTATGAAGTATTCACCGCTGGCGGTACGTCTGGAGCCGGATACCTACTGCCAGGGATATTACGGTAACACACAGCAAGGCTGGTGGGATAATGAGCATTGGGGCATGTACGGCCCGGGCGGCGGTGGAGCGCCGGATCCGGATGCCGCCTCTCTTCAAAAACCCTATGAGACATTTGCCAAATTCTGCCGGGCAGTCAGCGATCTCGGCGGCATCCCCTTTACCTATTTTCAAAGCAGTATGCCGTCCAATGACTTTGCCGTGGCTCATCCGGACTGGATGCTCAATAACGACATCTCCCAATTACATCTGCATCACGCGCATCATCGTCCACTCGTACGCTATGACTATACAGAGACCGGCTTCCGTGATCACTGCCTAAACGTTTGGAAACGGCTGCGCAGAGCAGGTCTCAAAGGCATCAAATTTGATTACCCCGAAACAGCCTGGGCCAGTCATGGCGGTTTTGAAGACACCAGCTTTACAACCACCTCTGCCTACTGCGAGATGTACCGGCTGTGCCGGGAAGGTCTGGGCGAAGAGGGCTATATCCATGAGCGTAACCTTGGCGGAGCCACTCACGAGGCCGCCCCGCGGTTGGATGCCACGGCCGGGATTGTCGATCTCCAGCGTGTCTGGGGCGACGCCAGCCACTTTGAGCCGGAAATGGCCTCGCGCATGGGCCTTCGCTGGTACAAAAGCCGCACTGTTTTTATCTATTACCCCGACGGGAAATCCTTTCACAGCGACGGCAAAGCCCTGCCTACCTACAAACGGCGGGCGTTTTTAACCCTTATCGCGTTTCTTTCCGGACGGCTGGAAATCGGCACATCCATTGGCAGCATGACCGATGAGATGTTTCACGACACCACCCGCCTCTATCCCATGCTGGGCGGCACCACCTCGCCGCGCCCTGTCGACATGCTTTTGGATAAAGCGCACCCCGAAGTGTACGTCTACACCGTCACGAATGACTGGTGCCAGGTCCTTCTGGTCAACAATAACAAACGGGGATCCAAAGTCATCTCCGCCCCGATTTCGGGTGATCAGGCCGCCACGGGTTCGTTGGGATTGGACGCGGGCGCCAGCTATCATGTCTTTGACTTCTGGAATCAGGCCTATGTGGGGCTGTTCAAGGGAACCGGATCCGTTTCCATGAAGCTCCGGGCCGGCGAAGTCGCCATGCTGTCCGTCCGCCAAGTCATGGATCATCCCCAGGCCGTATCCACCAACCGCCATATCATGCAGGGCATGATGGAGTGTCACGACATCACCTGGAATCCTCAAGAAAAAGCCCTGACCGGCGCGGTGGATGTCATCGGGGGTGAGGAGTTTATCCTGACCATCGCCGGCAACGGCTTAACCCCGAAACACTGTGACAACGCCGTGATTCAAAAACGCGTCGGCGAAAAAGGATTGATCGACCTGATGTTCAGCAATCCGGAAAACACCAGCCAGTCATTCGAACTTCGTTTTTAAGAAGCCTCTCGCAAAGGCCGCGTGTTGGAGCGTCTTTGTCCCCAAAGGCATCCGTGCCGGTCAAGCAACCGTCTTTTACTGGTGGGTCAATGCCAGTCAACCTTATCCCGCCCGCTGGAATGGCGCAATAAAATATGTGCCTGGCCGAATTAATTATTGCCTGTTTTTTTGCGGGAGCTATATTTGGTGTCTAATCGACAGCTTCTCACCCCCCCTTTGTCAACATTCGCTGAAACACTTGATCGGGATAACGATATGAGACACAGAAAAACAATTGATTCGAACTGGCTGTTTCAGCTTGGGGACGACAGCCGGGCGCTTGAGCCCGGTTTTGATGACAGCGGCTGGCGGGTGGTGGATCTGCCGCACGACTGGTCGGTCGAAGCCACCCCCGATCCCGACAACCCGGCCCAGGCCGGCGGTGGGTTTTTCCCCGGAGGTCTCGGGTGGTACCGGAAAGAGCTGAACATTCCCGAAGACCTCGGCGATCGGCGGATGCTCATCGAGTTCGACGGGGTCTACATGAACAGCGAAGTCTGGTGCAATGGACGCTTCTGCGGGGTGCGTCCGTATGGCTACAGCAGTTTCTGCTATGATATCACGCCCTTTGTCACCCCGGGAGAACCAGCGGTCATCGCCGTCCGGGTCGACAACTCCCGTCAAAAGAATTCACGTTGGTATTCCGGTTCAGGCATTTACCGCCATGTCTGGCTGACCTTGGCCAGTCCTGTCCGCGTGGATCACTGGGGGACCTGTTTGAAAACGACGGACGTGTCCGCGGAATCCGCGACCATTGAGTGCGACATTCACCTGGTCAATGATCGTGAGGAAGCGGTCGATGTCGAGATTCGGCCGACAGTTATTGATCCCGCCGGGGGTGAGGTTTCTATTGCCAGCGCCGCGGGCGGCGCTTTCACGTTGCCTCCTGGAAAACGGACATCAAGCGCGGATGTCGTGCTGAGAAGTCTGACGCGTGAAACGGCCGAAGCGTCACATGCGAGTCTGCGCTTTGCGATCACTCCGCCTTCGTTATGGTCTCCCGACACACCCGCTCTTTACACCTTGCGCCTGGATATTTATTGCCAGGGGCAGACCGTCGACACACATGACACCCGCTTTGGCATCCGCGCGATTCGTTTCGACGCGGACCAAGGGTTCTTCCTGAATGGGGCGAATATCAAACTCAGAGGTGTCAATGAGCATCATGACGCCGGGTGTCTGGGCGCGGCCGTTCCCGATGATGTGATCCGGCGCCGGTTTCGGATACTCAAGCAGATGGGGTGCAACGCCATCCGTGTCGCCCATAATCCGGCATCACCGACGTTTCTGGATCTCTGCGACGAAATGGGCTTCATGGTGGTGGAAGACGCCTTTGATGAATGGCGGGACGGGAAAACGCCTTTTGGCTATCAGCTTTACTGGGACCAATGGTGGGAACGGGATCTAGTCGATATGATTCACCGGGACCGTAATCACCCCAGTATTGTCATGTGGTCGGTGGGTAACGAAATCAAAGAAGTCAGAATGGGTCGGTCTGAGGGCTTGCCGATGATGGAAGCGCTGCGCGAGGTCTGCCACCGGGAGGATCCGACCCGGCCCATGACCTGCGGTTGCTGCAACACCCGGGAGACGCTGGCGGCCGGGTATCAGAACTTTATGGACATCATGGGCTACAATGGCGGCGGGGGCGGCTGCTTTGACTACGAAAAAGATCACGCCGCCTATCCGGAGATGGTGATGTTCGCCAGTGAAGTGCCGCATTCCCTCCAGACCCGCGGGGTCTACCGCACCCGGACCTGGTACCGGGACCTGGCCCGCAATCCGGCTGTCGAGCGCCTCGAAGTTCCCCATTACACGGATGAGGAACTCTTCATTATCTTTGACAAACACTATCAATCATCGTATGACAACGCCATGGTGCGCATTTCTTCCATTGACTCCTGGCGCTTCACCCGGGACCTGCCCTTTATGTGCGGTGAATTCCGCTGGACGGGTTTCGACTATCTCGGGGAATGCTACGGTTGGCCGGCCAAGAGCTGGAATTTCGGGATCATTGACCTGTGCGGCTTCCCCAAAGACACCTACTATTTTTACCAGAGTCAATGGACCAGCACGCCGATGGTTCACGTCCTGCCGCACTGGAGCTGGCCGGGATTTGAGGGGAAAACCATTCCTGTCATTGCCTACAGTAATTGTGACACCGTTGAATTGTTTCTCGATGATAAATCCCTGGGGATTCAGAATTGGGATAATGCTGCCATGCAGCTGCGCTGGGATGTCCCTTATCAGCCGGGAACACTGAAAGCGGTGGGCTACCGTGATGGCAAAGAGGCCGCCACCTGTGTTCATGAAACCGCTGGGCAAGCCGCGGCGTTGACGCTTTCCGCCGATGCGATGAGCATCCGGGCCGATGGCACGGGCATCGGTCACGTGGTGGTCACCGTCGTCGACGCGGAGGGACGCTTTGTCCCGCACGCCCATCAGGAAATCACGGTTGAGGTCGAAGGCCCCGCCACATTGATTGGCCTGGAAAATGGCGATCCCATTGACAGTACCAATTATAAACTGAATCATCGCCATGCCTTCCATGGGATGATGCTGGCCATTGTCCAGAGCACCGGCACGGTCGGCACCATCACTGTCACCGCCTGCGCTGAGGGCTTGGAAGCGGGGAACTGTGTGGTTGTCGCGGAAGCTGTAAAGAGACCCCGCGCCGCGGGATGAAATGAGCGCCTGAAGGCGCGGTCAAGTCCAAATCGCTAATCGGGATCGGGCCGCCATCACGGGGTGTCCGCGCGGATGCCTGATAAGGAGGCGGCGCTTCGCTTAAACGCATGGCCATTGATAATTAGCAGACTGGCGGCGGCCGCGACCAGCGCGACGCAGATATACAGCGGGACGGTGTATGAGGCGGTCACATCAGCCAGATATCCCCCGACACCCGGGCCGATGAGCCCGGCCACCCCATAGGCGAGAAAGCACCAGGGATAGAGGCGGGGGAAGGCTGACGCCCCGAAGTGGCGTGATATGGCTGACGCGTAGACGACGAAGTTGGCCCCGAATCCGAAGCCAAGCAAGCCGACGCAGAGAAAGAGACCCCATACGGGCAGCGGCGTAAGCAAGAGCCCGGCGGTGAGGGCGAAACCGCCTAAAGACAAGGGCATGGTTTTGTGGCCAATGCCGTCGAAGGCGTGTCCCCACGCGATTCTTCCCGCCGCGTTGCCGACCGCGAAGACGGATATGGAGACGGCCGCCTGCCCCTCCGTCAACCCGGCCTTTATGACCATTGGCGCCAAGTTGCCGATAATCAGCAACCCGGCGAAGGTTCCGGCGAACATCCCTGTGGCAATCAAAAAGAAGGGCCATGTGAACGCTCCCGCCGCCGCCTGGAAGGCTTGAGTCCCTGTTCCGGATGACGGCGGATCGGCCAGAACAGACGCCGCGAGGAATAGAACCGCGCCCGAACAGACACCGAACCAGCGGAAGAAAACCAGCACATCCATCCCCTCGATCAGCAGGTATTCCGCCACCGTCGCGAGCAGAACCGCCCCGCCGCCAAATCCCGCGACAACCACGCCGGTGACCAGCCCTTTCTTGTGCGGAAACCACTTCATTCCCACCGATAACGGGCAGACATAACCGAAACCAATACCCGCCCCGGCGATGACACCCACGCCCAGAAGCAGCACTGGAAAGGAATCCCCGGACACGGAGGCCAGCAGATAGCCGCTCATAAACAGGCATGCGGCGACGCTGGCGGTCAGCCGCGGGCCTTTCCGCGTCAGGAGCCGTCCCGCCGCGATCATGGAAACGGTGAAGGTGAGAATGGTCACACCAAAGATGAATCCGCATTGACCAGCCGTCAAGTCATGCGTTTTCATCAGATAGGGAACGAATGTGCTCCATGCGTATATTCCTCCCAGAATTGTTTGGATCAAGCATCCCGCCGCCAGAATCAGCCATCGTCGTCTCATGTCAAACTCCTTGTCATTCACCCGCGGTCGATCAAGCGGATCAAGTCCGCCACCTGCCGATGTTCCTCCATGGGGTGGCGCAAATTTTTTTCCGGATGCGTGACATACACATTGCATCGACCATCCCGTCTCACATCCACAAAGCCGGCTTCGATCAAATCGGAGACAATGCGATGCACCGCCCGTTCGGTGATCCCGACTCCGTCGGCGATATCCCGCAACCGGCAATCCGGATCTTGAGCGATGCGCAAAAGCACATGGGCGTGATTGGTCAAAAAGGTCCAGTTTGATCGGGTGTCGGTCATGTGAACATCCTGTCGCCGTCAGGTTTCGGTTTGTCCGGATAATATAATGATTCAATTTTCAAGAATCAAATTACATGAATAACATTTCATGTGTTCAGCCGGCAGTCGTCAAAAATATCGTTCCAAGGTGTTGTTCCTGACTTGCAATACCAGCATGGTTTATTATCGTAGGGAAAAAGCGGGGTTTGGTTTTCACGCCGCTTTTTCAAATTTGACTAACAGCCATCTCTCATCCGCCGGTGAGTTCGCCTTTGGCGGATGGTTTTTTATAGAGGGGGAAATATGAGCGTTTACAGCCTTACAGAAGAGACATTGACCGGCATTCCGGCCATTGATGAGCAGCATCAGGAATGGCTGACTCATTTGGACGCGGTGTTGACTATCGCTGAACGGGATGAACCCATTGAGGAGGTGGCTCGGACGCTGAAGTTTTTGGTGGCGTATACTGTTGAGCATTTTTCCACCGAGGAAACGTGCATGGTTCACCACCATTATGCCGGCTACGCGGCGCATAAAGCGGCGCACGAAAGACTGGTTCAGTCATTACTTGATTTGCTCGATACCTATCAACGCCATGGGACTGTCGGCACGGTGACAGACGGGTTGAAGACGTTCATGGAGGGCTGGTTTGCCGATCACATCCAGAAAATGGATAAAGCGTTAGCGCTGTTTTTACAGGAAAACGGATTTTCCGACCTTTAGCCTGGATTATTCACGCGGCGTGAATAAATCAGCTTAACGCGCCATGGCACCCGGTAGAGCGCCTTTCACTAACCGCGCGCAGAGTTCGACAAAGGTGATACCCGCTTCCGCCGCGGCCTTGGGAAGCAGGCTGCTGGGAGTGAATCCGGGAATGGAATTGCCTTCGAGACAGTGTGGAATGTCACTGCCGTCAACAATGAAATCCACCCGCAGAAGATCCTTGGCGCCGATGGCCTGATAAAACGCCAGCGCGTATTCCGTGGCCAGCCTCTGGGCTTTGGCGGAAACACTCTTCGGGGGACACAGATACTCGGTGTGTCCATGGATGTGATCATATTTCGCATCGTAATCAAAGACGCGTCCTGCCGGTGGAATGATTTCACAGACGGGGAGGGGGGTTCCCTGCAGAATTCCCACGGTGATTTCTATCCCCGGGATAAATCGCTCCACCAGCGCGGCGGTGTCTACGGCCAGGGCCTCACTCAGCGCCCGCCGCCAGGCCCCGGGATCCGGACAATCCAGCTTGGTCATGCCGACGCTGGACCCCTGGGCGTCCGGTTTGACAATGACGGGGAAGGGGAAATCAGCCGGCGCGGGGGTGTCCGGAGACGTGACACGGAGCCATTGGGCTGTCGGAATATGCCGCTGTTTTAACATCGCTTTTGTTTCACTTTTAACCATGGCGACGCGGCTGGCTTCCGAGCCGCTGCCGACAAATGGCCAGCCCGCGTTCTCCAGAAGTTTCTGCAACTGGCCGTCCTCGCCAAAGGTGCCGTGCAGAACCGGGAAAACCACATCGGTGTCCCGTGGAATCCGGGGCAATTCGGCGGTTTGAACATCCACTTCATGGACGATGAGTCCGGCCTCCCGCAAGGCGTCCGCCACCGCCGCGCCGGAAATGAGCGAGATGTTCCGTTCCTCGGAGGGGCCGCCTTTCAAAACGGTGATGGTCAACGGCGCCACGCTGGCGGAAAATTGCTTCGCGGTGTCCGGATTCACAAACTCTGCCTCCAGGTTCAGGTTGACACTTGTTTTTTGGTAAACTCCCGCCCGGATGGTGGCCGCTAATTCAAGAAAATCCTGTTCCGTCGCGCCGGGGGTTGACACTATAAAGTTGGCATGCCGGTTCGCCACTCGGCAGCCTCCGGTCAGGTGGCCTTTAAACCCGCACTGATCGATTAGTTTTCCGGCGCTGACGGTTCCGGCGTTGCGGAAAACACACCCGGCGGACCGGCCGCCAGGTTGCGTGTGTTTCCGCCAGTCTCCATGTTCCCGGAACGCGGTCTGAAAGGCGGTGGCGTCGCCACGACCTGTCATGAAACAGACTTGGCTGATGATAGCGTTTCCGGGAAGATCACTGCCGCGGTATGTCCACGTGATGTCATCGGCTGACCGTTCAAAGGGCGCCCCGTCCGTAAAAAAACCGCTTATTTTTGAAACAATCCTGCTCATGTCAGTTTGCCCCGCCCCGGCGTTCACGCGGACGGCGCCGCCGACCGTTCCGGGTATCCATGCGAGGGGGGCGTGGGCGGGATCAAGCAATCCCTGTTCTCCGGCCATTTTCAACAGCTTCGGCAAACTGGTTCCCGCCCCGGCGACAAGGGTGTCGCCAGCGACCGCGGACTCCGCGAAGACACCTTGGCGAAGGCAGATCACCACATCGATCATTGGCGTGTCACTGCCGACTAAATTGCTGCCATGACCTAGAAGCCGCACGGGCCAGCGCCGTTCACGCGCTGTTCTCAAAAGTGTCCGCAAGGCGGTTTCCGTTTCGGGAAACGCCAATAACGGACAGGCTTTGCCTATGCCCAAAGTCGTGCATGCGGACCAGGCGGTATCCGTGCGGATTTCACAATCCGAAACAGTGTCCCGGAGAAATGCCGCCATACGGGTGAGTTCTTCAGTGATGAGCGCCGCTTTTAACGGAGCGATAACATCACGGACATTCCCGGCGCCAATGACGGCGAACACGGTCTTTTCGGTTCGCGCGGACTCCGTGAGGGCGTCCGCCAGCGCCTCGGGATCGCCTTCTTGAAACCGGGTCGGCGCATTCAGAATGTCCGCCGCGATCTGGCGGGCGCTGGCGGAGTCCGGATCGGCTACCCATGCCGCGAAGGTGTCGTAGATGGTGACCGCGTCCGCTGTTGAGAGTAATTGACTGAATTGTTTCCCAAAGCGTTTGACGCGTTCAAAACGATGGGGCTGAAAGATCACATGCAGCCGGTGTCCGGGATAAGCGGCCCGCAGCCCTTCCAGGGTCATCCGCAGTTCCGTCGGATGGTGGGCGTAATCTTCGATAATGATCCGTCGGGTGTCTGGTGACGAGTGGTGGACCGTCATGCGCCGCCCCACGCCGGGAAATGTTTTGAGCGCCTGAATGGCCGCTTCGCGGTCGATGCCCCCCCGGGTGGCGAGTTCAATGGCCATGGCGGCGTTGATGAGGTTATGGGCGCCCGGTATGGCGAGCTGGAGTGAGTCGGGAATGGACCGCTCATCAATAAAGGCCGCGGACTCCACGGATCGCAGCACCCGCCGGGTTTCATCTGACGCCCAGGCGACCACGCCGCCGGCGTTGCCCGCGAACGCCGCGAAACAGTTTTCCAAGGCGTCTTGCCCGCCGACGCTCCAGCAGTGGTCGTCGTCGATATTTAAAACCGCGGCGATGGTGCTGGATATAAGGGCTTGGGTTCCGTCACTCTCATCGACCTCCGTGATAAGAATCCGTCTGTCGCCGACGCTGGCGGGGCCGTTCCAGCCAGGCACTTCGCCGCCGATAAGAAATCCCGGTTTGCGGTGGGTTTCGCGGAAAATATGGGCCACCATGGCGGTGGTGGTTGTTTTGCCATGGGATCCGGCGATGGCGATAACGGTGGGAAATAATTGGGCGAGTTCGGCGAGAAATTCCCCGCGGCGGACAGTGCGGACCCCGCGGGCCTCAGCCACGTGCCGTTCAGGATTCTCCGCGGGAACCGCGCTGGAGAAAACGAGTAAATCCGTGTCTGGAGGAACATGCTCCGCGGCATGGCCGAAAGCGATCGCCGCGCCCCGAATCCGTAACCGGCGGGTCGCCGCGGATTCCGCGGTGTCTGACCCGGACACGCGGACTCCCAGATCCAGTGACATCGCGGCCAGACCTGACATGCCCGCCCCACCGATGCCGACAAAATGGATGTGATCGGGGAGGGGGGCGGTTGTCGTCTTCTTGTCACTAATCATGGACACTTCGGGATGATGAGGGTGAGTGATGAAAAAGCTGCTTACTGTACCTTTCGGGATTGTTTTTACCATTTTTTTTTGGGCGCTGACGGCGGGAAAATGTTTGGAAATGAGTGAATCGGTGTTAAACTGACCCACTGTGTCTGTGATCTCTAAATTCACCAACAGGAGCCTGGCTCATGACGCACAAAGAACGGATGCTGAAAACCCTGAATAACGAGCGTGTGGATTTACTTCCCTGGGGGGATGGTTTATGGGGGGAAACGGTGAGAAAATATGTCAAGGGAGGGATGGCCGCGGAAGGGTTTGACCCGGTGCTGGAATTTGATATGAGCTGGCGGCGCGGCGGCTGGTTGAATTCCGGGGCGGATTTGGAAGCTGTGGATGAGATTCTGGAGGAAACCGAAGACACCAAATTGATCAAAAACAACAACGGGGCGATCATGCGGGTGTGGAAAACGCAGTCAGGGACTCCGGAACACGTCGATTTCACTGTTCAGGACCGGGGCGGTTGGGAAAAACTGATTAAACCGCATCTGCTTGATCTGGACCGTCGCCGAATTCCCTTCGCGGGATACCGGGAGGGCAAAGCGAAGGCCGCCGCCGAAGGCCGCGCCTTTTGCTGGAGTGGTGTCGCCCCATTTGAACAGATACATCCCGTCTGCGGCCATGAATACATGCTGATGGGAATGGCGCTGGATCCGGAGTGGGTGACCGATATGGTCGACACCTACGCTGATATGACGATTCGTCACTTGGAGGTTTTATTCGCTGAAGAAGGGCTGCCGGATTTCGTCTGGTTTTACGAGGATATGGGATTTAAAGAACGCCCCTTCATGTCGCCGGCTATGTACGAGGACATTGTCATGCCTGGCCACAAAAAGCTCTTTGATTACGCCCATAGCAAGGGGTTGAAAGTGGTTGTCCATTCCTGTGGATTTGTCGAACCCTTAGTGCCCGGTCTGGTCCGGGCCGGTATGGACTGCCTCCAGGCCATGGAAGTGAAAGCGGGCATGAATATGCCCCGTATCGCTGAAACCTACGGCGGACAGATCGCTTTCTGCGGCAATATCGACATTCGGATCATCGCCAGCAATGACCGGGCCGCGATTGACGCGGAACTGGAGAAAAAAGTGTTGCCCGTCTTGGAAAAAGGCAGTGGCTTTATTGTTCATTCAGACCACTCAATTCCCCCGGAAGTCGATTATGACACGCTGAAATACTTTTTTGAGGCGGGAGCGAAGCTGGCTCAACGGGTATAGAGCGGGGACAAGGGAGAACGCGTAAGGACACATCAGCTCCCATGGGGGGGGGGTGACATCACCCGCACCCGCCCCCCTTTCCTGATTCCAGGCCCGGCAGCTTAATGGCTTAAACACGAATCTTTTTAATATCTTCCTTGATTCTATTCAAATCGGCGATCCAGTCTTCGATATCCTGTTCGTGTTCGAGTTCTTCATTGAGGATGTTAGTGGCCATCTGGTGGGTGGTGTGGTCTTTGCCGTTGGTGAAATCAGCGATGCCCTTGTAGCGTTTGATGGCGCAGCGTTCTCCGTTCAAATTCTGGGTGAGAATGACTTCGGTATAGGGATCTTCCGGCGCCTCATACGCGCACTGACTGAGCTTCATCCAGTCGGCGGGAGTCAGCACCGGGGTGCCGCCCAGTTGGATGATCCGGTTGACCACCATCACGGCATGGTTGAGTTCCTGGTCAGCGTGCAACAGCAGTTCCGGTTCAATCTCGCTGCGCATGGGCCCTTCCATCATGCGGGCTCCGATCCAATACTGGTAGTAAGCCAGCCACTCTTCGGCGAGAGCCTCGTTGAGCATCTGGATCAGTTCCTGTGAATCGACACCGAGTATTTCGAGTCCTTGTTTACCCATATTAAACACCATATGTTTTGTTTGTCGGATGGCGGAGAGCGAAGAAAGCGTATGCGTCTCCGCGGCGATTGGCTGGCGGCTCCGGAATCATGCCGGACACCACCGCGTCTAATATTCCCCGAAAATATCACTCGTCAAGCGCGTCATCGGCCTTTTTCAGATTCCGCGTCTTTTTGTTCTTTTCCGCCTGGCTTGAGAAAAAAGAGTTGTGACGGCAATGGAACCGTTCGAATGGGACCATTATTTTTGGCGCCCTTCAATGGCGCAGAGAAGAATGCCGGCGGCCATGAGGAGATCCCGGTGAGCGTCATCGTGGTGATGGAATGTCACCGTCATTTTCATCACGAAGGGGTTGAAGTGCTGTTTGAAAACACAGACCTTCTCACCGCCGAGTTGACAATCAAATGACTGAGGCACCAAGTTGCATAGAAATCGCCGGACAAGCGCCAGGCCGGCGTTGTCTTCGGTAATCAAGCCGATTTTTCGATTTTGCGTGTCAAGAATAAACCATTCGTCCTTGATAATGGACTTGAGCCCTTTGCGCTGCAGGGCGCCGACGGGCGCCCCGTTGGCGGACACGTCATATGTGGCGGCGAAATCAATCACATGACGCGCTTGAATGCTGAAGATTTCCTTTTGCATGTCTTCACTTTCGTACATGCGTAAATCCTCTTTAAGTTTAAAGGCCTTCATTTTGGTGTAGCCCACGACCCGTCCGGCCGCGTCATAAATATGAAAGGCGCCGCCAAAAAGTTTGAAAATTTTACGTCGGATGGTGTAGCGGTCTTCTTGGAAGTAACTCATGTCCATGGTCTTTCTGGGTGTTGCTGACGACTCAAAAAAAAGTAATACGGGGCGCGGGAACTATACTCATGGATTGCCGCCGCCGCAACCCGTCTCTCCGGTTGCAACTACGACCCCATCGACGGCCTGGATTACATCGAGGAAAAAGACATTGATGTAGTGATTGCGGATGCGCGCGGAGAACGGAGGACAGCCTCCGGCGCCAACGCGAAAATGCCGCCTGGGCAGAGACCGAAGAACTCTCGCCGGCATTCGTCTGTATTCTTTGCTTACGACTCCTCCTACGACACAGTCATCGTCGTAGTTGTCGTTCCATGTGACCTGAAAAGTGGGTGTGCCCCGTTTTTTCGGTACGGACAACTCCCGCTCGGGTTGGTTGACATTTTTCACTATAAAAAAGCCCTCCCGATGGCTATCCATGGGAGGGCTGGAGAGGGATTTTTGAAAGCTCTGTTTTCCTTAGTACCGCCGCCGACGGCGGAAGCAAACCCCCATCAGACCGAGACCGGCTAGGATGGCGGTGGTTGGTTCGGGGATTGAGGTCCCCTGAAAAGCGATATTGTCAATAAACTTCGATGAGTTGCTTCCGCCTGTCGTTGTGAAGGTGAATACGGCGGATTCTCCGTCAGCAAGTCGTATGTCGGTGAGGAAACTGGCGAGCGTGTAGTCGTAGTCGGTGTAATCGAAAGCCCCGTCGTTATAGCCAATGAAAGGGACGGTGGGTACGGTGGCGATCGTGGTAGAAGCAGGCCCCAACCCACCGCTGGTATACACAAGCGTGAATCCAGTTCCGGCTTCACGCACTTCGTAATCGAAATGTAGCGAATTGATAGTGTAGTCTGTGCCTGTGCTGTTGGTCAGGGTGAAAGTCGCCGTGGGGAAACCTGCGCTAACGCGTATACCTCTGGTGTTGGCCGTGGAGGCTCCGCCCACCGTTCCTCCAAATGTTCCATCGTTGGAGTAGTAACTACCAGAAGTCGTAAATGCGGGACCAGTGATCGTTGCAGTGAAGCCTGAGAGGGTCGCATCGGCTTGGTAGCCGCCAGTTGCGTTACTGTCATTATAAGTATCCCATTTTGCGAGGATTGCGGCGTTGACTGTGCTGATAAGGCAGAATCCGACACTGAGGCTCAGGGTAGCGGCAAATAAACGAGTTTTCATTGCAAATCTCCTAGGTCAACTTTCGGTTTGTGGGTGCGGTATGTGTTTTAATGAGGGTCGCGAAGAATTTGTTTCGGATTCCAAAATAATGGGGTCCTGAAATAAAAAAATCGAGCGGCCGCGCGTATGATGTGAAATCACTGAAAGAACCATTTATGAATTGTCAATGCTCTGAACATACTTGAAACGCAGTCGGGATTCAATGCGTTTTTACGCAAACTCTTTCTTAATTGCGCAAAAGTGGTATAGTAGTCGGATGAAGACTCATTCATCATCGCGTCGAATAGCCCTGTTCACTCCAACGGGTATGCACTATGAATATGATCCCCACATTCTCCGCGGGGTTCTGGCTTTCCTGGACCAGGTGGATAACTGGCGTTTCATCCGGGCGGGGACTCTTCCCTACATTGAGGCGAAAGATCTCGACCCGGGCCGGGTGGATGGAATGCTTGGTCGCTTTGTCGATATGGATTGGGCGGAAGTCGTGGCAAAAAGCGGGGTGCCGGCGGTCAATTTCTCCAGCTGTCTTGAAGAAGTGCCGCAGGCGAGCGTTGTGAGCGACGATGCCGCGATTGGCCGACTGGGGGGCGAACATTTCCTTGAGCGGGGCTTTGACCGGTTCGGTTTCGTTTCCCTGACGGCAAACTGGTATTCGCGGTGTCGGCTGGCGGCCTTTAGGAACGTCGTTGAAAATAGGGCGGGTTGCACCTGTGATGTGCTGGAAGTGTCGTCGGCAAACTCGGATGAAACAACGACGGCATTGCGGAACTGGCTGTCCGGAATCAAAAAACCAATGGCTGTCATGGCGGTTACTGATATGGTGGGGTGCCAGGTTATCAACATGGCCATTGAACTTGGGCTGCGCGTCCCCGATGATGTGGCGGTGCTGGGTGTCGACCATGATCAGTGGGCTGCCGTGCTGGCTGATATTCCGCTTTCCACCATCGAGGTGGACAAGTACACAATCGGCTATCGTGCCGCGCAAGTACTTGTGAACTTGATGGACGGTGAATCACCGCCGCCGACACAGCGGATCAAGCCAGTCGGTCTCATTCAACGACGCAGTACCGATATCATGCTGGCCCAGACAAAAGTGGCGACTGACGCGCTGCGTTTTATCCGCGAATATTGTACCGAGGGGATTGAGGTCGGTGACATCGTGGATCACCTGCTCGTATCGCGTCGCAGCCTCGAAATGCATCTCAAGAAAGCCGTCGGCCTGACACCGCGTCAGGCCATTCAGCGCGCGCGGATTGAAAAAGTCAAAGCCATGCTGATCAATAGTGACATGACCATTAAAGAAATCGCCCACGCATGCGGTTTCCGCCAGCCCCCCCGTTTAAATATTGTGTTCAGAAGGCTCACCGGCATGACACCGGGATCGTATCGACAAATCCGAAACAGATTGGTAAAAGGCAACTATTAAGCCGGGTTGACTGGTCGGCCACGGATTGACCTCACATTTTCTTGTAAAAGCGTCAATCCCCTCACATTGCGGAACCCCCTGACCGCCTGTAAGTTAAGCCATGGTTTGCCCGATTTCCCAACCTCCTGACGTATCACTACGACGGCGAACCGAATCCCAAACCGTGTTGGCGGAAGTTTTTTTCGTCACTTACGTCGGCGTTTATCACCGCCCGGATTCAGGGTGTCAGTGAACAGGAGCCTGAACATTGGCGATCAAAGTCCTATATCTTAACCATGTCTCCACCTGTGGCGGGGGAGCGGAACAGAGTCTGATTGAACTCCTTGACGCTCTGCCTGATGTGGACGCCACGGTGATGATGCCGTCGGGGGGAGATCTGGTCAGGGAATGTCAGCAACGTGATATCCCGGTTGTGAGCGCCCCCCTGCGCGCGCTCTCGCGGTCGAAGGATCCTCTCCGCCAGATTCGGTTCCTTTTAAGTCTTGTTCACGTACGGGGGAAACTACGCCGACTTGTCAGAAAGGGGGGCTTTGACGTGGTTCACGCTAACAGCACCAGCGCGGCGGTTTACGCCGCTTGGGCTTTTGGAAAAAGGGGAGGGGACGGGCCTGGTCCGCGGGTGATCTGGCATTGCCGTGACAGTGTGCCGCTGGGGTGGATTGGCCCATGGCTGGCGGAACGGGTGAGTGTCGCTGTGGCGATCTCTGACCGGGTTGGCGACCAGTTGAAACCGTTCTTTCCCGCGGACCGCGTCACGGTTATTAAAAACGGGGTCGCCGCTCCCCGGTTGGCGGCGGGAAAATCCCGGCGCGCGTTTCGTGAAGACGCGCGGATCCCGCGGGACGCTCCGGTTGTGGGGATGGCCGCGCATTTGCTGCCATGGAAAAATCACGCTCTTTTTCTGCGGGCCTGCGCGCATGTTATGGAACGCTGTCCGGGGACTCATTTTGTTCTTGCCGGTGGCGAACCAAGCGGTGGAGTCGCCGGTTATCCGGCGCGGTTGACCGAACTGGCGGGGCGGCTGGGAATCGCCGCTCATACCACTTTTTTGGGGCATTATCCTGACATGGGGGGATTTTACCGGGGGATTGACGCGCTGTGCCATCCCGTGGTGTCCGAGCCTTTCGGGCGGGTGGTCGCGGAAGCCATGATGATGGGTGTGCCGGTAACTGTCATGGCCGGTTCCGGTCCGGCGGAATATGTTGAAGACGGACAGACCGGTTTGGTCGCCGCGGACCCCACTCCCGATTGTCTGGCGGAAGGCATTTGCCGCCTGCTGACAGCTCCGTCGCTCCGCCACCTGGGAGAGAACGCCCGGGGGTTCGCTCAGGCTCATTTGTCTGTCGCGGATACCGCCAAGCGCCTGTCGCGCCTTTATCAGGGGATCTGCCGCCGGGTTTGAACCGAACCGCCGCGGTTAAACGGGCCGATGTGGTTCCAAGGCGGTTGGCCGTCGTTTCGCGGTGTCCTCCACCGCTTTCACCGCGTTGAGATAAAGCTGCTCCTGGCTTCCCCGCTTCTTTTTTTGCTTTGAGTCCGTTGGCGGGCGGTAGCGTCCGGAAGCGGTCAATTCCCATCCTTTAACCGTGTCTTTCATGTGCAGATTCAGAATGTCAATCAACTGTTGCCGGGCGGCGGGATCCTCCACCGGAATCAATAATTCGACGCGGCGATCCAGATTTCGCGGCATCCAGTCGGCGCTGGAGATAAAGACCTGTTCATCCCCGTCCCGGTAAAAATGAAAAATCCGAGCGTGCTCCAGATACCGGTCGACAATACTGACCACCCGGATATTCTCACTGACCTTTTTCACCCCTGGTTTTAGACAGCAAATGCCACGGACATTGAGATCTATTTTCACACCGGCGCAAGATGCCTCACACAGCTTGGCGATGAGGATCGGATCCACCAAGGCGTTCATTTTAGCGTTTATGGCCGCTTTCAAGCCATGCGAGGCGCGTTGGGTTTCCCCGTCGATAAGTGTGAGAAGGTGGTCGCGGAGTGAAAATGGGGCCATTAACAATTTTTCCATGCCGACGGGTTGTGAATATCCGCAAATCGCGTTAAAGAACAGAGACGCGTCATTGCCCAGGTTTCGCCGACAGGTCATATAGCTGATGTCACCATACAGCCGGGCGGTCGCCTCATTGTAATTTCCGGTTCCGAAATGCATATAGCGCATGATTCCCCGGGGTTCGCGTCGGATAATCAAGCAAATTTTGGCGTGGGTTTTCAGTTTTCTCACGCCGTAAATAACTTGAACGCCCATACGTTCCAGTTCTTTAGCCCAGCTAATATTGCGCGCTTCATCGAAGCGGGCTTTGAGCTCCACCAGAACGGTCACGGATTTGCCGTTGATGGCGGCTTCTTTCAAGCTGGCGACAATCGAGCTGTCGGCGCTGGTGCGGTAAAGCACTTGTTTAATGGCCAGCACATTGGGATCGACCGCGGCTTCCCGCACGAAGCGGACCACGGGGGTGTAAGCGTCATAGGGATGATACAGAAGGATGTCTTTTTCCCTTAATTGATCAAAAACAGGCGTGGCCGGATCCACGCGCGGGGACGGCTGCGGCGCCCAGGGGGCGCTTTTTAAATGATCAAAGCCATCAATAAACGCCAAGGGCATGAGGGTTTTCAAGTCAATGACACCATCAATTCTGAACAATTGCGTGTGCCGGTTTCCGAGTCGGCTCATCAGGAGTGTTTCCATGGCGGGGGACGCGGAGGCGTTGATTTCCATGCGGATGCAGGCGCCGCTCGTGCGGGCGGCGAGGACATCCTCCATCCCGCTGATCAAATCGGGCGCCTCCTCTTCTTGAATGGCGAAGTCAGCGTTCCGTGTGATTCTGAAGCACGTTGTTTCCAGAATGTCCTCCCGCGGGAACCAGCGGCGTATTTTGGCTTGGATCAGGTCTGTGCAGAACAGCAGGCCTGTTTTTCCTTTTTCGGCGGGGAGCTGGAAAAAACTGTCAACCGTCTCCTGCACGGGAATAACCGCCAGGCGCTCCTCGCGCGTGGAATCCTCCCGCATTCTGACCGCGACGTAGAGGCGCAAATTTCGGAGATCGGGAGCGGCAAGGGTCGCCGCGTCCGGGTCCGGCAACAGCATGGGAGTCAGGAGGGGGAAAACATCATCGTCAAACAATTCATTGGCCCGGATCTCTTGTTCATCCGTGAGTGTCCGCGGATACAACCGGGTGATGCCGGCGTCCGGCAGGGTCTTGTCAAACAGCTCATGAAAACAGGTGTATTGTTTCTCCACCATGTCCCGGTTTTTTTTTTCGATCGCCTCTAGTTGCATTTTGGGCGTGTAGCCCGCCGGGCAGGCGCGGCGTTTGTTGGCTAGACGCAAGCTGATCAGACCGCCCACTCTGACCATGAAAAACTCATCCAGGTTGGACCCGGTGATCGCCAGGAATTTAATTCTTTCCAAGGGAGCTTTGCCCGCATCGGCCGCTTCGGCCAGGACACGCTGGTTAAAGTCGAGCCAGCTTATTTCACGGTTTATGAAGTGTTTTTTCGCGAGTTTCATAGTGATGACATCAAGGGTGGCGTGGCTAAGCCAGCGGGGTTATTTGGGGGCCGGCCGGAGTGAGGGGAAAAGGCCGAAGACAGTCGTGAACATCTTTCCTTTTGTTTCCAAGGTCGCCCGTTCTGATGATAAGCTGCCCCGGTAGCGGGTGGTGATGACAAGGGTTTTCGCATCCAGGGAAAAAGCGAGATCGCCCAAGCGTTGTTCATGGCTGGAATCCAGGGCTTCCACCAGACGCAGCATCGCGGCCAGTTGGATGAGGACAAGCCGGGACTTGGCGGGCAGCCGCGTGTAATCACTGTGCGTTGGTTTGGGATCCGCTCCCCGGTGGTACCTGGCGATCAATCCGGCCATTGACAGATCCGTGTCATTTAATCCGAATATTTCGCTGTTAATCATCAAGTATTTGCTGTGTTTGTGATGGCTGCGGTTGCTGACAAAGGTGCCGATATCGTGCAAAATCGCCGCCACTTCTAAAATGGTCCGATCTTTTTGGGAGAGTTGATGCGCCTGCCGCAACGCGTCAAACAATTGCGTCACATAAGCGGTGACACATTTTGAATGTTTTTTGTCGTAATGATACTTCCGGCCCACTTCTTTGGCGGAGTGGATAATATGGCTGATAAAGATGTCACTCCAGACTTCTTCCCCCACAAATTCGGCCAGCAATCCGCCGCGGAGATTCTGATTGCCCACATAGAGGGTGGAAAGATTTAACTGCCCCGCTAAATGAACCAGGGCGAGCAATGTCGGGCCCAAGGTTTCGGCTTCCGGGAGGGCGATGTGGTGGCGGGAGACCAATTCTTCAACAGGAGAGGCCAGAACCTTGGCCGCTAATTCAGCCACGCGCGGAACGGCCAATTTCGCGGCGGAGACCCCGTCCCAGTTCCGGCACAGGCGTTCGGCGGCGAAACGGGCCTCGGCGCCCAGGGCCAGGACGCGTACTGGTGTGCCGGGGATCAGACACTCGCGGATCGACCGCACAGTGCCGCTGAGCGCTTGGGTGATCACCTCTTCCAGCTGAATGCCGGGTTCTTGGTATTGTTCCAGGGTTTCTCTGACCCGGAATGACCCGAAACGATGCGTTTGAGCGAAGTCAACCTGCCCGTCCCGCAACCCCATGACTTCGGTATTGCCCCCGCCCACTTCCAGCAACAGCAAGTAATCTTTGGCCAGGTGTTTGTCTTTCTCAATCAACGGGCGCACGGCCAGGAAGGTTAGCCGGTTGACCTCCGCCCCGTCAATAATGTCCACTTTAATTCCGGTGGCGATTTTCACGCGGTTGATAAATTGCTCCCGGTTCTCCGCTTCGCGGACCGCGCTGGTGGCCACCGCCCGGATCGCCTTGGTGGATGTCACCGCCCAGTTTTCCTGAAGACTCTTCTGGAAGCGCCGGAGGACTTCCACACAGGTTTCAATGGTGGAAAACTTGATTTTCCCACCCGTGAAGGTGTCGCGGCCTAAGCTCAGGCTTTGCTGGAGACGGTCTTTGATCACCCACGTTTTATCCGGATAAATTTCCGCCACGGCCATACGGACGGATGTGGCGCCAATATCAATGACCGCCCGGATCACAGGCGGCGAGAGTGGTGACGGATCTTGACAAGAAATAGTTTCACTGCTCATAATTCGGCGGGCCGGTTAAAGGATAACGTTCAGGGGTAAGATATAATCCCGATGGCGTTCATCAAGCGCGTGGAGAAGAATCTCATCATGTTCTCATATATCCCGACGCGGTCGAATTTAATTTCGCGGCGCTGTCAACGAAAGGTGTCACGTTGTACAAGTTCGGGAAAAGACTACATTAACCGCTCGAAGCCGACAAGCTGATTATTCTTCCCCGCCATGGACATGGTTAGCCCCTTTTATGAAAATGTTTGTTGAATACACTGAGCGCCCTCTGGCCGTTGGCATCGCAAATCCCCGGTTTTCGTGGGAAGTGCCCTTAGCGGGACGGAACCGGAAGCAGAGCGCCTATCGCATCTTGGTGGGGACCGGTGAAGAGCTCTTGAAAACCGGCCGGACTGATCTCTGGGACAGTGGCAAAGTCGACTCATCCCAGTCAGTTAACGTGGAATACCGTGGTGCCCGGCTGTCCAGTGACACGGATTATTTCTGGAGCGTCCAGGTGTGGGATGAAGGCGGAAACGCGCATGGCTTCAGTTTGGTGGAGCCCTTTGGCACCGCGCTCCTGAACGCGTCTGACTGGAAAGCGGACTGGATTGGCATGGGCCCCGCCGCGGAGCCGATGTTTGATCCCTACTCCATCCATCAGGACGATGCCACGTCAGGCGGTCTCAGACTGGCCGAGCGGGATTATCAGAAAATGGGCGCTGATCCGCGGGATCACACCCCGGAACCGCGGGCCCCGCACATGCGTAAGGCGTTTTCACTTGACAAACCGGTGAAACGCGCCCGGGCTTTTATCTGCGGTCTCGGCCTGTTTGAGCTGCGTCTCAACGGGGCTAAAGTGGGAGACGATGTTCTCGCCACGCCCCGCACCGACTTCCGGAAACGGGTCTATTATTTCACCTATGATATTACCGGTCAACTCGCCAAGGGGGAAAACGTCGTGGGGGTGATTCTAGGCAATGGCTGGTTCAATGCCCAGAAGAAACATTGGCATTGGCAAGCTCCGTGGTTCGGAGAACCCAGGGCGCTCGTGCAGCTTGACATCGACTTCGAGGATGGTTCCCGCAAACGGGTGATCAGTGACGAATCCTGGCGGGGCGACGGGTCACCTCTTGTGTTTAATTGCCTCTATGACGGCGAGGACTACGACGCCCGCCTGGAGCAACCAGGCTGGGACACCCCCGGTTTTGACGCCTGCCAGTGGCGCCCTGTGACTCTTGTTCCCGCACCGGGCGGCAGGCTGACCGCTATGGATCACCAGGCCAACAAGGTGATGAAGCGCTTCAAGCCAGCGAGCGTCAGCGAACCTGAACCGGGCGTGTTTGTTTTTGACATGGGCACGGTCATGACCGGCTGGGTGGCCGTGCGGATTCCGCAGGGCGCGGCGGGACAAACCGTCACGCTGCGGTATGCCGAACTTCTGCATAAGAACGGAATGATCAACCCCGGCACCGCCGGGGGCGCCCGTCAGTCGGACCTTTACACCATGAAAGGCGGCGCCAATGAATTCTATGAGCCCCGTTTCACCTATCACGGATTCCGCTATGTGGAGGTCACCGGCTGCCCCGGCCAGCCGAATCTGAGCACGCTGGAAGCCTGCTTTGTTCACCAGGGAGTTGAGCCGGCCGGGAGCTTTGAGTGCGGTCATGCGCTAATCAACAAAATTCACGCTTGCACCTTGCAATCCCAGCGCTGTAACCTGCAGATGGGTGTCCCCACCGACGACACTCAGCGCGAGGAACGCCTGGGCTGGTGCGGCGATGCCTGGAGCTATGCTGAAGAGTGCTTTTATAACCTCGACTCCGCCCGTTTCTGGAGCAAGTGGATTGCCGACTTCTATGATCAGCAGGATCCGGACAGTGGCCTGGCCGGTTATATCTGTCCTCTTCCGGGCTGGGGTGAGGATCTGATCTGGAGCGCGGCGTTTGTTCTGATTCCCTGGTGGCACTACCTCCATTATGGCGACCGTCGTCTCTTGTCAACAAGCTATCCCTACTTGAAGAAGTATGTAGCCTACTTGGAAAAAACGGGAAAGAAAGAGCTTCCGGATTTCGCCGACGGGCAGCCGGGCGACCTTCTTTTTCCAAAATGTGAGCTGAAAGACCGTTATTCCACACCGGAAAACCACGGCTACCTTCAGCACTCGCTGTTCGGGGATCACCTCGCCACCCACGAAGGGGGATCCGGCATGGGGAAGGATCAGCCCCGCTCCATGGCCACGGCCTTTTATCACCACGATGTCACCACCATGATCCAAATCGCTGAGACACTGGGTGAGGTTAGGGACGCGGAAGAATACCGCGGCCTGGCCGCGAAAATCAAATCCGCCTTTAATGACCGCTTTTTCGACACCTATGGCGGTTACTATGATGGTGGCTGCCAGAGCGCCCAGGCCCTGGCCCTGGCCTTTGACCTGGTGCCGGAGGAGCGGCGCGGCCGCGTGATCAGCTACCTGAACAGCTCTGTCAATTTTCGCCAGCGGCGCATCACATCCGGGTATGCGGGCACCAAATGGGTTGTCCACGCCATCGGTCTTTCCGGGCGCGATGACATCCTGTGGAAGCGGGCCACCGCCACCGACTACCCCAGTTGGGGATACATGCTGCGTGGCAACAAGACAACCATTTGCGAAAACTGGGCGGGGAAAGCCTCTCAGTGCCACACCACGCTCGGGGCGGCCATCGACGAATGGTTCTTTCGCGGGTTGGCCGGCATCAGACCGGACACCGCCGCCCCCGGCTTCGAAAAAATCATCTTTAAACCGTATTTACCCAAAGATCTCCCCTGGGTGAAAGCGTCATTGCGGACCGTGCGCGGAATGATTGTGTCTGAATGGGAACAAGACGGCGCCCAGGCCGAGCTGGTCATACTCGTGCCCGCCAATAGCACGGCCAAAGTTTATATTCCAGTACCGGATTCGGGCGCCATTTTTGAAAGCGGCCTGCCTGCCGGCGATGCGGAAGGTGTCGAGGTGTGTGAAATCACCAATGGGGGCACCGTGTTTCTCGTGGGGTCAGGGCGCTACCGCTTCCGCTTCCCAGTGGAGACTGATTTTTGTGCCGAGTTTGACGGGTCGTGAGATCAGGAAAGAGGATGGCGGAGAAGGGTCCGCGCATGCGGTTTGTTCGGGAAAAGAGGATAAATCCTATCCGGAGGGCTGATGACAGATTGAAAACACACCGAAGGACCGTAGATTAACCCCACAGATTCTCACACGACCAAAAGGAAACAACCATGAGTCACACAAAAATCGCACCGTTGATCGTTTTCGCCGCTGCTATTTTTACGCTGTCCACCCGAGCACAGGATATGGGGCATGTGATCATGCCCGGAGCGGATCTGATGATACAGGTGAAGCTGGCTGACATAAGCAAGG
The DNA here is from genome assembly GCA_032251435.1 of Lentisphaeria bacterium. GTDB lineage: Bacteria > Verrucomicrobiota > Lentisphaeria > Oligosphaerales > MVZH01 > JAVVEH01. Next base: position 40,496 of record JAVVEH010000024.1, read on the forward strand.
CGCCTATTTTTATCGCGATGAAAAAATGGAAAGAAGAGCAGGAGGTGAAGGCCCCGGAAGACCGTGTCGCCGGTGTCGAGGAAACTGACAAAGCGATGGCTGAGCTTCGCATGGTGACCGGTTTGGAACCCGCTGATTTCCTGTTATTTGTCGCGACGGTTAACCTTGATGGTGTTGATTGGGATGACACCCCTGAAATGGGAGGGGTTGACGCCCTCGCCGCCGTGAAACTGGGCAAAGAATTACCGGTCAGCAAGCTTGAGACAGGGCTAAAGGCCTCGTTTGCCAAAAAAGCTGAAGAAAAAGAAACCCCCGCTGGTACAGTTTCCCGGTATTCTTACGATGACACGGTTATTCTTCAAGTGAAAGAGCCCGACGATGACGTGCCGACATGTTTGGCTATGACCAGTGACGACAAAGTCCTGCTTGTCGGGTCGAAATCGGCCATTGAAGGCGCCCTTGATCGGTATGCGTCGGGCAGTAAGATTTCTCCCAGCACCCTTTTTCCCGCTTCCGTCGGGAAGGCGGTTGGCCGCGGCAGTTGCTATATGCTGCTCAATCCCACAGCCGATATGATGACCAGAATGGGGAAACAAGAAGACGGCGCGCCCAACCCGGCTAAAGATCTGCTGACAAAATTAAAATCAATCGGCCTTGGGATTAATTTCGGTGAATCCCTGGATTTGGCCCTGATTGGCCAATTCACCACGGACGAGGCGGCCCGGCAGGCCAGCATGATGGTTGACGCCCAAGCTGTCAGCGGCTTAAAAATGATGTTGTCCATGATGACCGGCGGCGCACCGTTGCCCATGCTGCAAACGATGAAAGCGGGCGCGGGACAGATCGGCATGGCCTGGTTTAAGATGTCCCTTTCCCAAGCGGATCTTGATGTTCTCGCTCAAGTCGCGGAAAAGAAGACGCGGGAAGCCCCGGTGGCGGAAGAGAACATGCAGTGGGAGGAGGAGTGACACCGGGCTCAAACTGCTCTCCGAAAACCGTGTCGAAGAGGCCATTCCACTATTGGCTCAATACGCGCGGGATCATCCGGTGTTTATTAAAAGGAATACGCGCGACTGAAACGGCAGCTGGCTGACTGTCACTCCGCAATTGGGGACGTATTTGGGCAATTGGGGACGTATTCGGGGAACATGATGAAAGAGAATAAGAAAGAGATATTTTCAACTATTAAAAAGCCGTTAGAAGCAATTCTTATGTGCTTGGGGTTTTGCTCTAAGAGGATTTTTGCCCTTCTTAATTGAGGCAGCCGAATGCCCGTCCCTTTTTCCCGGAATCTCATCCGTCCATTACCGATTTTTCCGGTACGTAATTGCGGGTCAGCCTCCGATTTGCTTTTATCCGGCCTGTCTCGCCTCCGCGAGAAAAATTAACACATCAAACAGATCCCCGCCCGGATAAAACCGGGTGGGGATACTGTTGCGAGCAAAGGGGAAAAGCGGATCTACTTCAACCGTTCCAGAAACTTAGCTGGAGGGAGAATAGTGATTCCCTCACAGGCCTTTCCAAAAAATGCCGGATACAAGAACATTAGTGTCAATTACGACACGCATGACGAACCTCGGCAATAGCTCCTAAAACATCATCAGGAGTTAAACCGGCTTCAATTTCAGCTTGCCGACTTTCCTCTGCCAATTCCCGGAAAGCCTCCAGACGGGGAGGAATAATGGGCTTCATCAGCACATTTTCTCCATCGGTCACCACCATCAGTTTGCTACCGGATAAAATCCCCAGCTGTTTCCGGATACTTCCCGGTATCACGACTTGTCCCTTGCTTGAGACACTGGCCATTTCAACTTGCATGATGCACCTCGCTTTGTTTGAAAGTAAGCATTTCTTACAGTGGTGCTATAGGATGTTATCGGCCTGTGTCAACATCTCCACCTAACCCTTTTGGGATTAGGGAGGGATTAGGAGACGTACGCAGGGAAGATAGCGCAGGAGAAGAAGAAAGAGATATTTTCACAGCCGTCCCATGGGATGGCCAGATCAACGTTGTCCAGAACCTTGTCCAGAACCAAAGTCAAAATGGAGTCAGGTTCTGGACAAGGTTTGAATTTCGCTTGCACGAAAAACAAAAAATCTTAACTGGGGATACCGATAAAATCGAAACCTCAAGCACAAAAAAGTCGAAAATCAGCCGATTTTCATGAGTTATGGGATCACAGTGTCTGAAATTCTTTAATGACCAGCGATACCACCTTCACAGTTATTGTATTATGCCCAACCATGTTCATGTTATGGAAAAGAAAGGTCTGATTTAAACTATGAAATATACAGAAACGAGACTGGGACGGGTGTTTGTCATCCGTCTGGAAAATGGCGATATTTTGCACGAGTGTGTTGAGACATTCGCCGCGACGCGCGGGGTGCGGGCCGGAGCGCTGCTGGCCGTCGGCGGGGTGGATGGAGGAAGCCGATTGGTTGTCGGCCCGGAAGACGGGGAGGCCCGGCCGGTGGTTCCGATGGAGCAGGTGCTGACGGCGGCGCATGAGGCGGCCGGGGTGGGCACGCTTTTCCCGGATGAGGACGGCACGCCCATCCTGCATATGCATGCGGCCTGCGGACGGGAAAACCAAACGGTCACCGGCTGCGCGCGCCGGGGCGTGCGCGTGTGGCAGGTGCTGGAACTGATATTGATTGAATTGGCTGATACTGGAAGCATACGCAAGATGGATCCCGCGACCGGGTTCAAATTACTCGAACCTGAAGGATGACGAGGGTGCATATCTATATTGACGCGGACGCCTGTCCGGTTAAGGAGGAAGTCTATCGGGTCGCCCGGCGCTATGGGCTTGAGGTCACCTTGGTGGCGAATGCTTACTTGCGGATTCCGCGGGAGGACTGGGCGCGTCTTAAACTTGTTCCGGCGGGCCCTGACGAGGCGGATGACTGGATCGCGGAGTCCGCGGTCACCGGGGATATTGTCGTGACGGCCGATATTCCCCTGGCGGCCCGCTGCGTCAAAAAAGGGGCGTATGTTTTGAGTCCCAAAGGGAAGATGTTTACCGAAAATGATATTGGCATGACACTGGCCACACGCAATTTACTCAGTGATCTTCGGGACCTGGGTGAGATCACCGGCGGGCCGCCGCCGTTTCAACCGCGTGACCGATCGCGGTTTCTCCAGCAGCTGGATAAGATCATTCAAAAGGCGGGAAGGCCCCACGGATGAAGACGAATGGACACGGATGAAACAGGCGCGCCCTCAGCCATCCGGGGCGCTTGTAGGGTGGTGCCGCATGAGTCCCGTTTCGCATGACAACGCGGGCACGGGATAGGGAGTTAAAGTCCCCTTTAGCCGATTATTTTTCTTATCTCAATTATTTCAATAGGGACGTTGTTGCATAACCAAATTTTTAAGTACGCTTCTTTTTTGCAGTATTTATGACATTTATGTTTGTAAGTAAAGACTTTCTGCACCAACGGCCCCATTTTATCCAGTTCTGATATCTCTTGCCAACGTGCTCTTCACCGGCTGAGGCGCGAAGTCCGGTGCAAGAGGCTGGTTCAAAGATTGGTTTACAGAGAATGCTGCAGCTCGGAACGGAGACGCTCGGCGAGGAACATTTTCACCAGACTCTGATAGGGAACATCCTGCTTGTGAGCAAGCAACTTCAGTTGCTCCAGCATCGATTCCGGCAAACGCAATGAAATGCTTTTGGTAGACGGTTTGAGTTCTGGGAGAACCAAAGGCTCAGCCTCGGACCAATTCACATATTCTGTGGAATCGTGAGTCTGCCAGAAACGGCGTTCTTCCGCTTCATTTTTGAATGTCGGTAGTCTTTTCATGATTCGTATTGCTCCGCTTCGTGTTGAGTCATGTCGCGGGCGGATATGACACGGATAAGTTTACCTCTGACGATGAAGCAAACAAACAGCAATCGATCAGCATCCGTTCTACCCAGAGCAAAATACCTGGTTTCAAATGAAGAATGTCCTCGATCGCGTTTCACTATCAAAGGTTGGTTGAAGAAAACCTGCTCGCATTCTGCTTGGGAAACATCATGCCGGTCCCAGTTCTTGGTGGCATTTCCTGAATCCCATTGGAATCCGGTACATGAATGCAGTCTGTCTTTCGGCTTGACCATGCCCTTAGTATATCTTTAAAATATACAAAATCAAATTACTTGCGGGATTTGAACGACGGGGTCTGGGGCTGGCTTTAGCGTTGCAATAGGGTCGTTGCAATAGGGACGTTGTTGCATAACCTTCAAACCGCCTGGAAAAAGGCTGATGGCCACAAAAAGGCACAAAAAAACAATAACTTCCTGTCGGAGGCCCCGGAATCGATCACGATTACGACAACCGTTCGGACCGTTCCGGTCCTCACTGACAACGACAACGACACAAAATCGAGAGCATCGCGCCATCAGGCGCTCAAGTCATTTCTGGGCCAACGTCGAATAACCCAAGCTGCTTTTTGAGCATCCTTAGCCGAAAGAGCATCCAAAAACTCCTCAACGGGGGTTTTCCCCGCACATGTTTTGTAGAATATGACTTCTCTGACCATGATGGAAACAAGTTAACGCCCATGTTAACATTTCCAAGTTAAGTATGACAATTTCTGGGCGAACGTCATGATCTGGGGCCGACGATAGGAGCTCCCTTAGCATCTGTTTGTTGGTTTCGTTGCTTTAGGCAGGACGAGATGTAGCGACAATGGAGTGCCCATAAATGCTAAGATAAGCGCATCTAGGATCCACATGCCAGCACAGTAATCGCTCTCAACATAGATATTAAAAAGAGGCAGAAAGATCAAAATGAGGGCAGTACAAGCCCAATATACGAAACTGATTGTCCTGACGGGTAAACGTCCGACCGCGCAAAGTATGTAGGTACCTCCAATCAGATAAAGGACCATCAATTTCATGCCAAAAGACATAGTGTAAAAACAATATGTTTCTGGCAAAATATCTATGCACGCAATGAGTGCCAAACTGATAGCTCCCAACCCAATGATGCCTGCAATGATTCTTCCCGGTAATCGCATTCTCACTCCTGGTTGTTTATCTGTTTCAGTCAAAGGTCTGAAGACCTCAAACTTACACCAGATCCCGATAGAAATGAAGCCTACAGCAGCAATGACAGCCAATGCGACGATCAAATCGACGCGGTCAACTATCACGAATAGGTCTCCGAAAACTGTGAGCAGGATAAGGGCGGCCCAGACGATGGCCATGGCCGCAATCTTCAAGACGTAGTTTGCCGTTGTCATCAATATCTCTTCCCGACATGGGTGCCTACCAGATTCAGCAGCAGCCGAGTTCCGGGTCGGAGGACTGGCTGGTTGTGGTTCCGGTGCCACTTTCCTCGAAAGCTCGAGAACAGCGAGAAAGGTCCCGCCTCCTGTGACGAAGGTTCCTAGACCTGAAACAAACACAGACCAAGGATCAATCCAATGCACAATGGCAGAACTGCCAAAGACCGAATCAACCCCTAATTGCCTCAGAATATTCAAAAAAGTTGTGAACAGAATATAACAGGGCATCATTGCAGCCCCCACAAGGAGAGCTATTCCAGCCCGGAGGCATTTTCTGCGGATGATTAATACGCAACCTCCTATTCCCGTAAGAGCTATGCCCCCCAGCATCAAAAACTTCCATACAGTCATCATTATTGTGATCATTAAGTTATTCTTATCCAACGTGTGCCTCTGGGGCTCTTTGGAGCGGAGCGGAAAAGAGTCCCTAGCAGGCTTTTGTTGCTTGAATGTTCTTTGGCTGGTGTGCCAGAAACAATACTAAATCTTTAACAGTGAGTACCTCACCGTAGAAAGGATTGCCTTCAACACTATCCATATTAATGTCAAGATCATCGGCCACTTCTAAACAGATATCATACATGTCCTCGTCACACATATTGAGGGTTTTATAAAAGTCGTCGTCTGCTTTTACTGGGAATGGCCTGTCATCAATTTCTCCTATCCACTCCTGAACAGTTTCGAATACGGCACGCATTATCCTTGTGTCTACGTTGCGGTAGTCGAAGGAGCGAGCATAAGCACAAATATTTACAGGACCTCTGCTCACAGCAATTCGCCTCATCCGATGCTGCTCAATTTCAGAAGCAATGGCAAACAGTGCGAAGAAACCAAGAATTGTATAGAGCAAAATCATATTTTTCTGTGCGTGCTGATGAGGGGCTTGGCAGCCGCTGCTGATGCCAAGTCCCTCTCCATTATTTTGTTCGACCTAAATTCGGATTCAGGGAGGAGTGGTTAATAAGCCAATATGCTGTTGCCACAAAGACTCCCCCAATCAATGTGGCAAAAAACCAGATAACCGGACCAGGTCCGAAAGACTTCTCCCCCAGACGACGCAAATGGTAGCAATCGCGAAATACGTGAATCGCAAAAAAGAAATGAATCAGCAATGTGACACCTGCAATTACGGCCCACATGATAAACATGGGAAGCCCGTTACCTGCTATCGTTGGCATGGAAATATTGAACATCTATTCTTCTCCTCGAACGTTATGATCTGGGGTCCCTCAGCATCAATTGGTTCTTTATTCCTCCAGTGCCAGTCCTGCTTTAGGACAGAAATGATCCTAAAACAGTAATACAATGCCGATTATTTGGACCCCAAATGGTTTTGAGGCAACTCTCCAGTGTATTATGAGGAAAAACACTTCAACAAAAGGAATAAACAGAACCCCAAGGCCCCACAAAAGACTTTCACGAAAACTTTCAACTATGAACCATATGCCACCGAATAAGAAACCGTTTTCTCGTGCCTTTTCCCTCCTAAGGCGGGCAGGCAGTGGCATACATTCTTCTGGTTTTAATGAAGAGTTACCGGATCACAATTAATTGTATGTATTCTTTATTCGGGAAGAAACGGGAGCGTCGCGGCGGCCGCGGCTTGTCCATGCCGACGGGTCTGCTCATCGGGAACTGTGAACGTGATGTGTTCGGCCAGGTCCGGAAAGTCGAGTTTGAGGCAGTCTGTCGCTTGCTTGATGATGATGTCCCCGCCGGGTCCGGACATGACCCGCCCCAGGAGCATAATTTGGCGCAGGTCATAGAAAGAGGCGTAATGCGCCGCGGCGTGCCCCAGATAACAGCCAATGGTTTCGTAGACACGTTCCGCGCGGGGATCGTTTTGACGCATCAAATCCTGGACGAAAACAAGTCGCTCCGGCAGCGGGGTGTCCGGTTCGACCGGGATCCCCGCCGCGGGGAGCAGGCGCCCCACGGCCTGCTGGGATAGATACTGGACTCCGCATCCATGGTCACCGGACCATTCATCCTCCGGGGCGTCTTCACGGTAGTCGATGGGGGCGAAGGCGAGTTCATTGAGCCAGTTGGTGATCTTTCTTTCCGCGTCGCAATACCCCACCGCCTCGCTGGTCCCCATGGCCAGACCGAGAAGCGCCCCGGAATTCCCCGCCATGGATCCGGCCAGAGCGGTGACTTCACCGTCGTTGATGACCTCAAAGGGAACCCCCCATTCGGCGGCGATTTTGAGAAAAATAGGCTCGACATCGCTTTTGAATTGGTGTTCCGGAATGCCCCGGAACAGTGAGGCGATTTTAACCCGGTTGTTGATATACACACCGGCGGCGCTCCCGCCGATGGCGTCCACGCGGGGCAAACGCTCCGCCGCCCGGCGGATTGAATCCATAATTCCCTGGTAATGGTAGCTCACATCCGATTGAAAATAGGGATTCCAGGCGATTTCCTCGGAATACACCAGCTCTCCGTCGATCAACGCGGCGCACTTCCGATCGCTGCCGCCCAAATCAAAGCCCACCCGGCAGCCATTGGTGTAGCCGCCGATGGCCGCCGCGTGGGACGGGGCCGCGGACGCTTCGCCGGGAGTCCCTGGTGAGACGCGGAACGGCGCGCCGAATATTTTATCGCCCATTAAAGCCGAGTCAAATTCCCGCGTGCCGTCCGGGCTGTACATACGTGACATCTCTCCGACGAGGGAGTCGGCTCCGTCAATAAACACCTCATTTCCTCCTTGTTGCCAGAGCATGAACTTGAGAGTCCGCTCCAAGGCGCGGAGATTCAGCGTGTGGTTCGTTGGCGTGTCCTCTAAAAGGGTTAGCACGCGGCGCGTGCGGGAGCCGTCCGGCCGACACAGGTGAAGGGTCACCGGCGCGGCTTTTCCCGAGGCGTGAGCGCGGGTCTCAAACCATCGATGCCAGAGAGCGGCGGAGATAAAACCTGGATCCAGAGGGGGGAGGCATGTTGACGTGAACGGGGTCATCATTATTCGATACATTTAACCTGTTGACTGGTGGAAAACGAGTCTATAGCATATATTGTGCTTCGCGTTCGTCAAGGCGGGGAAATGGCTTGGCTGGCGCTGATTTCCCGGGGCCCGCCCGGTCGGCGGAACAATCAGCCCCGCCCGCGTGGCTGACATGCCCTGTTAATCATGCGGATTCACACCCCGCCATCCGCACGTGAAAACGGACGCGTGGCGTTTGTAAACGGGCCTTCAGTAAGGAATTTCAGATGAGTCATTCCTATTTGACCTATGTGCGGGAATTGTCCGCCAGCCGGTCCCAGGCGGGCACGGCGTGTGTGGATGTTCCCTCCGCGGCGGCCGCGGCCGATGTCACGCTTTCGCCAGACGCGCCGGTGGCGCTCCTTTTTTCGCCCCATCCGGATGATGAATGCATCACCGGCGCGTTGCCGTTGATCGCGCGTCGGCAGGGATGGCGTGTGGTGAATGTGGCGGTGACTCTGGGCAGTCGGCAAGATCGGCGGGCCGGGCGGCTGGAAGAACTGGCGAACGCCTGCGCTTATCTCGGATTTGCGTTGGAGACTGTGTCTCCGGAGGGTTTGGAGGGGATCAATCTGAAGGGCAAACAGGAGCGCCCCGATAACTGGGCCGCCGCGGTGTCCGCAGTCGTGGATGTTATTCTCCGCTATCGGCCCGCCATGCTGTTTTTTCCCCATGAGAAAGACTGGAACAGCACCCATATTGGCACTAACGCTTTGGTGATGGACGCGTTGCACGCGGACACCGCGATTGACCCTGTCCACTTGGTGGAAACGGAATTCTGGGGGGCGATGGATGATCCGAACCTGATGGTGGAATCGTCTCCCGAAGACGTGGCCGATCTGGTGGCCGCCACCAGTCTGCACGCGGGCGAAGTGGCCCGAAATCCCTATCACCTCACACTTCCCTTCTGGATGGTGGATAATGTCCGCCGGGGCGGGGAAATTGTCGGCGGCCAAGGCGAACAAGCGCCATCTTTTGAGTACGCCACCTTGTACCGGATCAGCCGCTGGGAGAAGGGTGAGAAAATCAGTGTTCAACCGAAAAACCGCTTTATTGACATTCACAAAACCGTTGCGGACATCACAGGAGATTAGCGATGGAAATTATTATTCAGGACCGCGCCGCGGCCAGCGCGACCGGCGCGGCGATCATCGCCCGGTTAGTGAGAAAAAAGCCGAACGCCGTATTGGGGTTGGCCACGGGCAGCACGCCTTTGCCACTGTATCAAGAACTGATTCGATTGCACCGTGAAGAGGGACTCGACTTTTCTCACGTGACCACGTTTAATTTGGACGAATATGTCGGCCTGGCTCCGGATCACCCGGCTTCTTACAACGCCTTCATGCGGGAAAACCTGTTTGATCACCTCAACATTCCGGAATCGTCCATCCATATCCCGGATGGGCTGGCGAAAGATATCCCGGCGCATTGCCAGGCGTATGAAGATCAGATTCAAGCGGCCGGTGGTATTGACTTGCAGGTGCTGGGCATCGGGAGCGACGGGCATATCGGCTTTAACGAACCGACATCCTCACTGGTTTCCCGCACCCGGATCAAGACCCTGACCGAAGAAACCCGCCAGGACAACGCGCGGTTCTTCTCCAGCATAGACGATGTTCCTTATCACGTTCTTACGATGGGGGTGGGAACAGTGATGGATAGCCGGGTGTGTTTGATGCTGGCTTTTGGCGAACAGAAAGCGGCGGGTGTCGCCGCCATGGTGGAAGGGCCGATTTCCGCCTCAATTCCCGCCACCGCCCTCCAAATGCACCAGCATGTCCATGTGTTGGTGGACACCGCCGCCGCCGCCAAACTGAAAGGCAAAGACTACTACCAATACGTGTATGATCACAAACCCGACTGGCAGCGGCTGACATGACGATAGCCAGCCGGTCATCCTACTTGTCCGACAGTGTCGGCATCCTCAAAACCCATTGGCCGAAAAACCGCGCGGTCAACATTGTCTGTCACGGACACAGTGTCCCGGCCGGTTATTTCGCCACACCGATGGTGGATTCGATGAACGCTTACCCCCATCTGCTGTATGTCGGACTCAAACATCGTTTCCCTTTCGCCGTCATCAATGTGATCGTCACGGCTACAGGGGGAGAAAACTCCGAAGCGGGGGCGGATCGATTCGAACGGGAGGTGCTTTGCCACCGCCCGGATGTTGTGACGATTGATTATGGACTGAACGACCGGGGCATCGGACTTGAGAGAGCCCGGACCGCCTGGTCGCGGATGATCAAGACCGCCCGCGCGGCGGACATTAAGGTGATCCTGCTCACCCCGACACCTGATATGACACAATCGCCGACGTATAAAGGAGAGGACAAGGCTTTGCTCGGGGCTCATGCGGATCAAATCCGGACGCTGGCCGCCGACCATGGCGTTGGCCTGGCGGACAGTTTCCGGGCCTGTTTAGACTACAGCTCCACAGCGGATTTGTCGGATATTCTGTCTTGGAGCAACCATCCGAACCGGACCGGGCACGAACTTGTCGCCCGGGAACTTCTGCGCTGGTTTCCCGCTGGATAAACGAGAAACGAGACTTATTTTCGTGAAAGTGGACGCGCGCGTCATGGATACAGCCACGACTCAAGACAAAGCCCGCCAAAAGCCGAAAAAAAGCGCCCGCCCGGAGTGGATCGCGGTCAAGTCCTTCGCTCTGGCCATTCTGGTCGGAACATTTCTATTGGCGCTTCCCGTGTCGAGCCGGGAGGGTGTCTGGACCGCTCCGGTTGACGCGTTATTCACCGCCACCAGCGCCACCTGTGTGACAGGGTTGATCGTGGTCGACACCGGGAGCTATTTCTCAGGGTTTGGTCAAAGTGTCATCCTGGCGCTCATTCAGGTCGGCGGACTGGGCATCATGACGCTGGGCACGTTTCTGTTGGTCGCCGTCGGGCGGCGGGTCAGCATTTCCCACGAGAAGGTTGTCTTGGGCGCCATTGGTACCGTTCCTGTCCGAGGCCTGAAATCGATTTTGCTATTGACCATTTTATTCACCGTCGTGTCCCAACTGATCGGCGCGGCCATTCTGACGACACGCTTCATGGCGCGGGGATTCGGCCAGCTTCGCAGTGTTGAACTAGGTGTTTTTCATTCAATCAGCGCGTTTTGCAACGCCGGCTTTTCACTGTTCGCCGACAGCCTCATCGGGGTGCGCCAGGATCCGGCGTTGGTGTTGACGGTCTCCTGTCTGATCGTGCTTGGCGGGCTCGGTTTCCTGGTCGTGCACAACATCGCCTTTCTACGCCCGTGGCGGCGCAACCGCGTCAAACGCGGCCGTCTCGCTCTGCACAGCAAGCTGGTGCTGACGGCGACCGGATTGCTTATCGTCAGCGGCTGGCTTCTTTTCGCCTTGCTGGAGTGGCACGGAACATTGGAGGGACTGCCTCTGTCCGACAAGCTGACCGCGGCGCTGTTTCACTCTATCACGCCGCGGACAGCCGGTTTCAACGTGGTGGACATGGCTGAGGTTTCCCCGTCCGGGCAGTTTTTGACGATGGTTTTTATGTTTATCGGTGGCGGCTCGGGCTCAACGGCGGGGGGGATTAAAGTCACGACAGTCATGGTTCTCTGGCTGACGGTTGTGGCCATGGTCAAAGGCCGCGGCGAGACCGTCGTTGGCAATCGGGCGGTGCCAATCCGTGTGGTTCGGGAAGCGGTGTCGATTTTCGTGCTGGGGGCTCTCTGTGTGATCTTGTTATTCGGCGCCTTGTTGGTTGTCGAGCAGTATAACCTGCTGCTGAAACCGGGGGTCACCGCGTTTGATCTTTTGTTCGAACTGGTGTCGGCGTTTGGCACGGTCGGTCTGTCCACGGGCGTGACCGCGGATCTGTCTCCCGCTGGCAAGCTGTTGATCACAGTCTGCATGTTCATTGGCCGACTTGGGCCGATGACCTTGGCTCTCGTCATCGGCCACAGAGAACTGGGTCAGTCAATCGCCTATCCGGAAGAGGAACTATTTGTGGGCTAGCCTGATTAACGCACGCGGCATGAATCATTCAGGCTAAAGATCATCGTGAATGGATTGTGAAACGGAATGGATGAAAGGTGAGTGTTATGAGACGCATCGGCATTATTGGGGGCGGGCGGTTTGGCACAGCGTTGGCGGAAAGTCTGACCAGTCAAGGGATTGAGGTCGTCCTTTTGGATGAAAAACGACAGGCGGTGGAGCTGTTGGCGCCCACTGTCGCCAAAGCGATCATTGGCGATGCCACCAGTGTCGAGGCGCTGGTCGAGGCGGGCATGAAGGACTGCGACGCCGTGGTTGTGACCATTTCCGAAAACATGGAGGCCAGTATTCTGGCCACGATGGCGCTGAAGGAAATCGGTATTCCCTATGTCGTGGCCCGCGCCTTTTCGGAGATGCACGGCCGGGTGCTGGAAAAGGTGGGAGCCGACCGCATCGTCTATCCGGCGCGCGATATGGCGCTGCGGCTGGCCAAGTCGCTGGTCGCCTCATCGGTGCACGATTACGTCGAAGTGGCTGAAGGAATCAGCGTGCTTGAGGTTCCCGCTCCGAAACACTGGTACGGGAAGTCGCTGATTGAAACCGGCATAAGAACCCGCTTTGGTGTCATGGTGCTGGCCATCAAGCGCTGGAATGGCGAGAACAATGACCGGAAATCCCTCATCGCGCCGGCCGGCGATGACACCATCAAGGAAAGGGACACACTTGTGGTTTTCGGCGCTGACACGAAACTTCAGACGTTCGAAAAAGATATCATCCCTGAATAATCATCGAATCAACGATGATTCACCGCCGGAGCCGTCCGACCGCATGACGCGGATGGCTTTGGGGACAACGGCGCTCCACTGGACCGCCCGTGACCGGATCGTCGAGAAAATCGGAGGCCGGTTCCTTCGCCGCGGGAAACAGTGTCCTCCCCCGGCGGGGAACTTTCCCAAGGGATTGTTGTCGAAACCAATCAAGTGAGTCTCGCGATCCGTTTTATTGTTACGACCGTGTAGACGGTTCGCGCGAGCCTGCGGATACCGCTGGTGAGACCGTTAATGGATTCGCCAACGCGCGAAGTGACCGGTGAAAAACAAGGATGTTCAGAATGGCTGAAACCCGACATGGACAGTTTGTCCGGCGCTCGGGAGTGATCGCGGTTTTTATGGCCTTAGTTGTTTTCGCGAACACCGCCGGGGGGGCGGAACACGGTTCCGGTCCGACTGATTTCCCGCCGACACTGGATCAGAGCGCCTCACTTGAGGACTATCTCGCCTACGCCGCGCTGAATAATCCCGGGCTGCGCGCCGCCCACGACCGCTGGCGGGCCGCCATGGAAAAGATTCCCCAGGCGAAGTCCCTGCCGGATCCCAGGCTGTCGTACAGTTATTACGTGCGGGAGGTGGAGACGCGCGTCGGGCCGCAAAGGCAGAGTGTCGCCCTGTCCCAGACCTTCCCGTGGTTCGGCACATTGCGGCTCAAGGGCGACTCGGCCGCCATCCTGGCGGAGGCGGCCTGGCTGGATTTTCAGACGCGGAGGCTGGAACTCGCCTACCGGATCAGCGGGCTGTACCACGACCTCTACTACTTGAAGGAAACTATTGATGCCACCCAGGGCAGCTTTGATCTGCTCAAGAGCATCGAGGCGGCGGCCCGGGAGCGCTACCGAACAGGTGAAACGCTGACCGCCGTGATGCAGGCTCAGGTGGAGCTTGGCAAACTCGAAGACCGCCTCCGCTCTCTGCGCGAACTCAGGCCGCCCATGGCCGCCAGGCTGAACGCGGCGCTGAACCGCGAGCTCGATGCCGATTTGCCGTGGCCGTCGGCGCCACCGGAAGACCTGCCGGCGCTGGACGCGGAAGCGATTCTCGCCCGGACCCGTGAAGAAAACCCGGGTTTGGCCAAGCTGGCGGCGCTGGCGGAGAAGGAGCGGCTGGCGGCGGAACTGGCCCGCAAGAACGGCTACCCGGATATCACCCTGGGCGTGAGCTACATCGACACCCGTGAAGCCGACATGGCGACCTCCGACAACGGCAAGGATCCGATCATGGCGACGGTCTCGGTCAATCTGCCGATCTGGCGCGGCAAGTACCGAGCCGAACGACGGGAGGCCATGCTGCGGCAAGGCGCGCTGCTGGAAGAGAAAAAAGACTTGGCGAACGAACGCGTCGTGGACACGAAACTGGCTCTCTACCATTACCAGGACGCGGGGCGCAAGCTCGCTCTCTACCGGGATACGCTGTTGCCCAAAGCTGAACAGTCTCTCGGGGTGGCCCGGCAGGCCTTTCAGGTAGGCAAGACCGAGTTCCTGAATGTAATCGACGCGCAGCGTATGCTGTTGGATCTTCAGCTCGCGGCGGCCGCGGCGCGGGCCGAACGGGGGCGGCGCTTTGCCGAGATACAGATGCTGACCGGCGCCGGGTCGCTCCGACAGGCACCACAAGCCGAGTAGAAAACGATCCCCTTCAAAACGGGGCGCAAAACAAGGAAACCAGATAATGAACATTAAGATCATCGCGACGTTCGCGGCCGTGGCCGCCCTTGCCATGGGCATCCGCCTGGTGGCTGCCGAACCGGAACATGACGACGGCCGCGGGACGGCGACCGCCGAAAAGACGCTTGTCCTCCAGACGACCTGCCCGGTCATGGCCGGAAAGATAAATAAAAAGCTGTACGTCGACCACGATGGCCAGCGCATCTACGTCTGCTGCCAGGGCTGCATCGCTCCGCTGCGGAAGGATTTCGCCAAGTACGCGAAGAAGATCGAAGCAGCCGGTGAGACAGTGGCTAAGCTCCAGACAACCTGCCCGGTCATGGGTGGCAAGATCAATAAAAAGCTGTACGTCGACCACGATGGCCAGCGCGTCTACGTCTGCTGCCAGGGCTGCATCGACACCGTGCGCAAAGATCCGGCGAAGTATATCGAAAAACTCGCCGGGAAAGGCGAAGTGCCCGTCGCGGCGCCGCAAGCTGTAGAGGACCGGTAGGACGCTTCAGCCACCGCTCGAATTTGAACTGCGGATGAGTACGGATAAGCACGGATTTGGTCTTTATCCGCGTTCATCCGCGTTCATCTGCGGTTCAAAAAGGCTTTTCGGACGTCGGCCCGACAAATTGGAGAATCAAGAATGAACAGCATGACGAAGGCTATGGCATACAAAATCCTGGGACCGGCCGGGGTGGCCGTTCTGATCGGAGTGGCCGCGTTCATCGCCGGGTTCCGGATACGCGGCGGCAGTGAGGAGACGGCACCGGCGCATGGCCATGATCCGCCGGCGGAGGCGGCGGCGACAGCGGATGTCTGGACCTGCTCGATGCATCCACAGATCAAGTTGCCCAAACCTGGCAATTGCCCGATCTGCTTCATGGATTTGATCCCGCTCGCGGCGGACGAGGCGGACGACGAGGGGCCGCGCGAACTGTTGGTCAGCGAGGCCGCCAAGGCGCTGATGGTGATCGAGACGGCGCCGGTCGAGCGCCGCTTTGTCACCGCCGAGGTGCGCATGGTCGGCAAGGTCGACTACGATGAAACGCGGGTCTCCAACATCACCGCCTGGGTGCCGGGGCGCCTCGACCGCCTGTTTGTCGACTACACCGGAGTTCCAGTCAAAAAGGGCGACCACATGGTCACCCTCTACAGCCCCGAGCTGCTTGGCGCGCAGGAAGAATTGCTCCAGGCCATCAAGGCGGCGGACCAGCTTGAAGACAGCCCGCCTGGCATCGTCCGCGAAACCGCCCGGGGCACGGTCGAGGCCGCCCGCGATAAGCTGCGGCTATGGGGACTGACCGCGGAGCAGATTGAAACCCTCGAGCGGCGCAAGTCGACCGAGGATCATGTGACCATCTACGCGCCGTCCGGCGGCATTGTCATTGACAAGAACGCCCGGGAAGGCATGTATGTGAACACCGGGACGCGCATCTACACGATCGCCGACCTGTCGCGCGTCTGGGTTAACCTGGCGGCCTACGAATCCGACCTGCGGTGGCTGAAATACGGGCAGAAGGTTCAGTTCGCCGCCGAGTCGTACCCCGGCGAACTCTTCACCGGCACAATCTCGTTCATCCATCCGGTGCTCGACGAAGCGACGCGCACTGTCAAGGTGCGGGTGAACGTCCCCAATGAAAGCGGGCGGCTGAAGCCGGGCATGTTTGTGCGGGCCGTGGCGGAGGCGAAGGTGGGTGCCGGCGGGCGGATCATGGATGCCGCCCTGGCCGGCAAGTGGATCAGCCCGATGCATCCGGAGATTGTCAAGGACGAGCCCGGGCCGTGCGATGTCTGCGGCATGCCTCTAGTCCGCGCCGAAAGCCTTGGCTATGTCGGCGCCGAGCCGAATGCCGGGGATTTGCCTTTGGTGATCCCGGCGACGGCGCCTTTGCTGACCGGCAGGCGGGCGGTCGTCTATGTGGAGCTGGCGGGCCGGGACAAACCCACCTACGAGGGGCGCGAGATCGTGCTCGGGCCGCGGGCCGGCGGGCACTATCTTGTGGAGCACGGCCTGAGTGAGGGCGAGCGGGTTGTGACGCATGGCGCGTTCAAGCTTGATGCCGAACTCCAGATTCGCGCCAGGCCGAGCATGATGAATCCCGAGGGCGGCGGTTCCGGCGGCACCCACGCCCATCATGGCGGTCCGCCGGCGCAATCCGCCCCGGCACTCGATCCCGAATTCAAAAAACAGCTCGGGACGGTGATCGACGGCTATCTGGAAATCCAGGTCGCCCTGGCGAACAGCGACGCGCGCGGAGCGAAGGCGGGCGCGGTCAAGGCGCTCGCGGCGCTCGCCGGGGTGGACATGGGACTGCTCCAGGGCGACGACCACAACGACTGGATCAAGCATGCCGACGCGCTGGAGAAACTTCTGAACGCGCTTGCCGCGGCGGCAGGCATCGAGCCGGTCCGTGCGCAGTTCGCCCTGCTTTCCGATCAGGTCGCGGTCGTCCTGATCCGTTTCGGATCGCCCGGAAAGCCGCTCTACAGAGCCTCCTGCCCGATGGCCTTCGACAACCGCGGCGCGTCTTGGGTGCAGGCGGGCGACGAGGTGAACAATCCCTATTTCGGCGATGTGATGCTGCGTTGCGGGGAGATCGAGGAGGTGCTCAAGTGAGCGGAGCCGATCCCCGACAGACACCACCTGATCCGCAAACCCCCGAACAGCGGTCTCTGGTCGGCAGGCTGACCCGTTTCTGCCTGGAAAACCGGCTTGTCGTCGGGCTGTTCACGGCCGCCATCATCTTTGCCGGTATTCTGGCCGCGCCGTTCGACTGGCGGGCGGGCGGGCTGCAACGCTATCCCGTCGCCGTCGACGCTATCCCTGACATCGGCGAAAACCAGCAGATCGTCTTCACCCAATGGATGGGACGCTCGCCGCAGGATGTGGAAGACCAGATCGGCTACCGGCTGACCGTTTCGCTCCTGGGCATCCCCGGGGTCAAGACCATCCGCAGCTACTCGATGTTCGGATTCTCGACCGTCTATGTCATCTTCAAGGAGGATGTCGAGTTCTACTGGTCGCGGACGCGCGTCCTCGAGAAGCTCAACAGCCTGCCGCCCGGCACCTTGCCCGAAGGCGTGCAGCCGACGCTGGGGCCGGACGCGACCGCGCTGGGGCAGATCTACTGGTACACGCTGGAAGGGCGCGATCCGGACGGCAAGCCCGCCGGCGGTTGGGGGCCGGAGGAGCTGCGGACCATCCAGGACTGGTATGCCCGCTACTGGCTGCTCGCCGCCGACGGCGTGGCCGAAGTCGGCTCCATCGGCGGGTACGTCAAGGAATACCAGATCGATGTCGATCCCGACGCCATGCGGGCCTATGGCGTGACCTTGGACCAGGTCTTCCAGGCGGTCAAGGCCGCCAACATCGACGTGGGCGCCAACACGCTGGAAATCAACCGGACCGAATATTTCATCCGCGGGGTCGGCTTCATCAAGACGCTGGAGGACATCCGCGACAGCGTCATCGCGGTCGGAGCGGACAACGTGCCGGTGCTCGTCAGGCAGGTTGGCACTGTCGCCCTGGGGCCGGAAGCCCGCCGCGGCGCGTTGGACAAAGGCGGCGCGGCGGTCGTCGGCGGGGTGGTGGTGGCGCGCTATGGCGAGAATCCGCTGGCGGTCATCAACAACGTCAAAGAAAAGATCGCGGAGACCCGGGAATCCCTGCCGGCCAAGGTTCTGATTGACGATGAAGCGGCATCCCGGGAAGCTGTTGAAGCCTATGCCGATGCGAACGGATTCGCCGCGTACGCGGGAGCGGAGTTGAACAACGACACCTGGCTGGCGCATCTGCGCTCCCGGCCGCGCGCCGACTGGCCGTCGTGGGCGACAATCAGCAAAGTCACGGTCGCCCCCTTCTACGACCGGACCGGCCTGATCTATGAAACCCTGGGCACCCTGAACGACGCCATCGCACAGCAGATTCTGGTCACGATCATCGTCGTGCTGGTGATGGTGCTGCATCTGCGCAGCGGCGTGCTGATCAGCGGCATGCTGCCGCTGACCGTTCTGCTGTGCTTTGTCGGTATGAAACTCTTCGGCGTGCAGGCCAACATCGTCGCCCTGTCTGGCATCGCCATCGCCATCGGCACCATTGTCGACATGGGGATCGTTGTCTGCGAGAACATCCTGCGCCATCTGGATCAGCGGGAAGCGGGGAGCGGGGAGGGGGGAAGCGCCGCGACCGAAGCCGCCCAGTCGACACTGGAAACTGTCCACCGCGCCGTGAGCGAAGTGGGCGGCGCCGTGCTGACGGCGGTGCTGACCACGATTGTGAGTTTTCTGCCGGTGTTCGCCATGATCGGAGCGGAGGGAAAGCTGTTCAAGCCGCTGGCCTACACCAAGACCTTTGCCCTGGTCGCCTCGATTATCATCGCGCTGACCGTGCTGCCCCCGGCCGCGCACCTGCTGTTCTGCGGCAAGATAACGGGACGGAAGCTGAAAACCGCGCTGAACGGCGGTCTGGTCATCGCCGGCGTGGCGGTCGCCTTGACTCTGGCGTGGTGGGCGGGGCTGATCCTGGCTCTGTTCGGCATCTACCACCTGACCGGGGGGCGGGTCCCGGAGCGGTTCAGGCGCCACGCCCCTCTCGCGGCCAGCGTGCTGGTCATCCTTGCCGTCGGCGTGCTGCTGACCACCTATTGGGAGCCCCTCGGCCCCGAACGCGGGTTCCCGCGCAACCTGGTCTTTGTCGCGGTCATCATTGGCGGTCTGCTCGGGTTCTTCGCGCTCTTTCAGATGATTTACGCGCGTCTGCTGCGCTGGTGTCTGCGCCACAAGGCGGCCTTTCTCTCCATCCCCGCCGCCCTGCTGCTCCTGGGCGGTATGGTGTGGCTGGGTGTCCCGACGATGTTCGGTTGGCTGCCGGCAACCGTGATGAAGAGCCGTCCCGTCCAATACCTGGCGCACGCCTTTCCGGGCTTGGGAAAGGAGTTCATGCCGCCGTTGGACGAGGGATCCTTTCTGTGGATGCCGACGACCATGGCCCATGCCTCGATCGGCGAGGTGTTGGACATCCTGGAGAAGCAGGACATGGCCTTCGCGGCGATTCCGGAGATTGAATCGGCGGTCGGCAAGCTGGGGCGGGCGGAGACCCCGCTCGACCCCGCCCCGATCTCGATGATCGAGACGGTGATCAACTACAAACCGGAATATCTAACCGACAAGGATGGGCGGCGGATCAACTTCAAGTACGACAGGCGGACCGGTGCCTTCGCCCGCGACGCGGATGGCGAACTGATTCCCGACCGGAATGGCAGACCCTTCCGGCAGTGGCGCGACCATATCCGGACACCGGACGATATCTGGGACGAGATTGTCAAGGCCGCGAAGATGCCCGGCACAACCTCGGCCCCGAAACTCCAGCCGATCGCCGCCCGCATCGTGATGCTGCAAAGCGGCATGCGCGCCCCCATGGGGGTCAAAGTGAAAGGGGCCGATTTGGAAACGATTGAAAAGGTGGGAATGCGGATTGAGCGGTTCCTCAAAGAAGTCCCCTCGGTCGAACCTGCCGCAGTGATCGCCGACCGCATCGTCGGCAAGCCCTACCTAGAAATTCATCCCGACCGACGCGCCTTGGCCCGTTACGGCATCCCCATCCGCCAGTTTCAGGATGTGGTCGAGATCGCTATCGGCGGCAAACGGATCATGACCACCGTGGAGGGGCGCGAACGCTTTCCGGTCCGCGTGCGCTACCAGCGCGAACTGCGCGACAGCATCGAGGCCATGGCCAGAATTCTCGTCCCCGGCAAGGAGGGTCGGCAGATTCCGATCTCCGAGCTGGCCGAAATCCGCTATGCGCGGGGTCCGCAGGTCATCAAGAGCGAGGACACCTTTCTCGTCGGCTATGTCGTCTTCGACAAAAAGCCGGGCTTCGCGGAGGTGGATGTCGTCGAGCAGTGCCAGGCGTATCTTCAGGACAAGATCGACCGTGGCGAGTTCACTTTGCCGCGCGGGGTCAGCTATGAGTTCGCCGGCAGCTACGAGAATCAGCTCCGCGCCACCAAGACCCTGGCGGTCATTCTGCCCCTGGCCTTGTTCGCGATCTTCATGATCATCTACCTCCAGTTCAAGTCCGCGTCCACCACGCTGCTGGTCTTTTCGGGTATCTTTGTGGCCTGGTGCGGCGGCTTCCTGCTTCTCTGGCTTTATGGTCAGCCCTGGTTCATGAACTTCAGCCTGTTTGGGGTCGACATGCGCGCCCTGTTCCAGATCGGCGCGATCAATCTGAGCGTCGCCGTCTGGGTCGGCTTCCTGGCGCTGTTCGGCATCGCCACCGACGACGGCGTGGTGATGTGCGCCTACCTCACCCAGATCTTCCGCGAAGCGCCTCCCGGCACCCGCGAAGCGATTCGCGAACGGGTGGTGGAAGCCGGCCGGCGCCGCGTCAAACCATGCCTGATGACCACCGCCACCACCATCCTCGCCCTGCTTCCGGTCTTGACTTCGACCGGCCGCGGCAGCGATGTCATGGTCCCCATGGCGATCCCGTCGTTCGGCGGCATGCTGATCGAAGTCCTTACCATGCTGGTCGTCCCCGTGCTGTACTGCTGGATCCAGGAGCGGAAACTGAAACGTCCCTAACCCGCATATTTCGTGAAAAATGAAAAAATGTAGTTCAGTATGTTTGCGGGCAGGACTTTATGCAAAAACAAGAAAATTACAATTTGTATATGCCTACTGGGAAAACAAATCTCACCCTTCGGGCGCTTCCCCGGCGGCCCATATCCGCGCCTTTAGCTTCAAAGCAGTGATGGTGGCGGGTGAGGCACGCAAAGGCAAGCCATCCTACCTTTCACGCCTTGTTCTGGTCAGAGATGGTCAGGATGTGTGCACCATACAGCCTCCACGTCTGTTTAGCCGTGAACTGGTCTTCACATTCCCGAATAGGGATAGGTGTTCATTCAGGTACCATCTTTTCGGCAACACATATCGCGGCTCATCAGAAGCAGGTTGGGGATACGAGGCAATCCAAAGCGGCGACGATTGGAATCTTTCTATATGGGGACTGGAGGACGATCTCATTCTTCTTTCAGCACTGATCTACTGTTACCGCAATGTTTACTGGAATCGATATTCGTGACCACGATTTAGAAACTCAAGACACAACAAGCCTCTTGCACCGGACTTCGTACCTCAGCCGGAATTAAGTAGGAATTAAGGGTCAGATACTGTATTTTTAAATATAAAATGCTACAATAAAGATATTTGCAATTTTAAACTGTGATATCAATATATTTTAGAAAGATTATTTAAAGGCCAATTATTTAGTTTAAGACTTCGAGGCCATTGCCATGCCAAGACGCCGCCGCTGCTGGGTTAATCATGCCACCTATCACATCACCCATCGCTGTCATGAACGGCGTTTTCTTTTAAAATTTGCCAAATACCGGGACATGTACCGGCGCTATCTTTTCGAGGCCACCCGGCGGTTCAATATTTCCGTTCTGGCCTACGTGGTCACCTCCAATCATGTGCACCTTCTGATTGCCACAGGTGACCGGGGGCGCCCCCGGGTTTCGGAAGCCCTGCAGTATATTCATGGCGAGATGGGGCAGCACTACAACTTGCGTCGGCACCGAGAGGGGGCGTTCTGGTCCAATCGCTTTCACGCGACCCGGATAGAAAGCGGTGTCCACCTGCAGCGCTGCCTTTTTTATATCGATATGAACATGGTGAGGGCGGGTGTGGTCCGGCATCCCGCGGAATGGCCGCACGGGTCAGCGTTTGAGCTGGCATCCGACCGGCTGCGGTACCGGGTGATCGACCGGGCCAAACTGATTGGCAGGCTTGGGTTCGACGACTGGGACGAATTCAGGCAGTGGTATGACGGAGCGCTCGGGACAATTCTGGACCGTCGGATATTCATGCGCCGGGAATCCTTCTGGAGCACTTCCGTGGCGGTCGGCGGCGGCGAATGGATTGAATCGGTAGCGCGACAGAGGGGAATGAAGCGCTATAGCGCCTTGGAAACCGGTGTGGATTGGCCGGAAAACGTTAAATCAATTTTCGTAAGGGCAAAAAATAGCTCTTAGATCCCCTTATTTATTTTTTAAAATATATAAGTTGTTCAATATAAACAAAATAAGTTTCATAATATAGTGTCCGACCCTTATGCGCAAACTGAAGAACTGAAGGAACTGAAGGCAAGAAAATCCTGACAACTGATTACCCGACACTGACACAGGTCGAATCGATGGTAATCGGCAGGATGGCGCCGTCTTCCGCGTAGTCAACCCGGCTGATCCAGAAATCCCTGAAGAACCGGTTGTTGGAAAAGGCCATTTCGCAGTAGGTGAAGTACCACTGGCCTTTCCACTCGAAGTAATTCCCGTGCCGCCCCTGGGTGGGTCCATGCGGCCAGGTGCGTTCGCGGAAGCGCGCTTCCATTTTGTCGGGATCGATGACGCATCCACGACAGTCATAAGGTCCCATCAGCGATTCGGACATGGCGTAGTAGCTGCCCCATGAGAGGTAGTAAAGTCCATTCCGTTTATGGAGCGACACCTTGTCATCCGTCTTGCCCTTGCCGTAGGGGCCTTCCGGATTCTTCACCTCCAGCAATTGGGGTTTGCCAACAATGGAGAGCATGTCGTCGGCCATCCGCGCGATGTAGTAGTCCCAGACACCAAAGACAATGTAGACGGTTCCGTCATCCTCCTTGAAGAAACAGGGATCATACACCTTGGTGTCCGCGCAGTCGGGTTTCAGCAATGGGCCGCCAAGCGGATCCTTCCATGGTCCGCCGGGCGCGTCACTCACGACCAGTGCAATCTGGGCGCCGTCTCCGTCGCGGTTCATATCCGACAGGGCCCAGTAGTGCTTGCCGTCCTTCTCGACCGCGTCCGTGGCCCAGCACGCATCCATGGGCTTGCCGATATAGATGTCTTCAGGTTTCAGCGTCGACTCATGCCGCCAATTTAGAAGATCATCGGATGACCAGACCCACCAGTCCTTCATGACGAATGTCTTGTTGTCCTTCGCGTGATCGTGCGAAGCGTAAAGGTACGCCCGATCATTGAAGATGTGGATATGCGGGTCGTTGACCCCCTGACCGATGATGTTGATGGCTTCTTTCATTTCTCGTTATATCCTTCGATTTCCAACCGCTCCATTAACCCGTCTTCCTGGAATGGGGGCAGCCAGTTCTCTAATTTTGCTCGTTCGGCCATTCGTTAGATCTCTACGCTTTCTCATATCGGCACTCATCTGGTGCGGAAATGATCGTGATGTCTGTCCTATTCCCGCCTTTTGACACCTCAACTTTAATTTGACCAAACGGTGTCGGCACTGCAACACGAATCCATTCAAGGGCGCCCAGTTGAGGTTTTACGGTGAACGTTCTGTAACCTGGGCTGAGCGGCCGGACACCAGCAACCGTGGCGGGAAGCGTGTAGGAAATGCCCGATGACCAGCCATGACAAAGACTCGTCCACAATGCGGGTATGGTACCGTCCTCGTGTACGCATTCCCAGTACGTATCGGCTCCCCGGTCAAGCATATTGCCCCAACACCGGGCAAGCAAATCCCAAGCCTGAGGCAGGCCGTGAGCAAAGAGGGCCTCAACTTGGAAGAAGTTCATCACAGGCCAGACACAGTCGTTGTGAACGGGTGGTCCGGACTGGCCAATAATGGGACCAAAGCCACCATCCGCCTTCCGTGGCCGTTCCACAGGAAAACTGCCGTATGGCCCCCACAGATTCCTCTGAAGGTATTTTGCCGCCGAACTGGCTTGATGGCTATCAGCGATCCCGTAAAGCATGGCGAAACTGTTTAGAGATTCTTCCACACACACCACACTGCAACGATGGCCGATGTTTGCATGGGGTGGGCGTGGATCGAGATAGCAGCCCCTAGCCGTATCCCAGAAATATGCATTCACGGCCTTCCCGACCTGCTGTGCTGCCAGTTCGTATCGCGTTGAATAGGTCTGGTCACCAACTACAGCGGCCAGCTTTGCGGTATCCTGAAGGGCTTTGAAAAGCAGAGCCTCTCCTCCTCCAAATACCTCCCGCCGTCCTTCCTTGACCAGCAAACCGTGCTTATCGCGCCGGGCAAGAAGGGCATCAATATTCTTCTTTGCCGTGGGGTAGAGTTCGTAGACTAGCTCTGAATCATCCAGATAAAGATAGTGGGTGTAGAGGCCGATGTTCCACCAGCAGGCGTAATCCCATAGGCTTGTGTGAGCGCCTATAATCCCTTCTCCCGAGTATCTGCCTGCAAAGAACCGCCATGTTGAGCGAAACAAGTCCCGATCTCCAAAACTGTAGTAGTTGACCAGCGCTGTCACAAGGGCATCGAAGATCCATGGGAGTTTGTCTCGCCTTACACCGTCTTCGTAGAACTCCTCCTGCATACAGAGCCTCGCCGTGCGAACTCCTGTTTCATGTAAAGCATTCATCCGCGGATCTGAGCATACAAAGTCACCCGCGGCTTTGATTTGATGGCCGGAAACCGCAATGCCGATTGAGATCACTTCCAGTGGTGGGTCTTCAGGCGTAAGAGTCAGCTTGCACCATCTGGCAGCAAACCGCTCTACGGACTGCCATACGTCCTCTCCCCTGACGAGTTGCACATCTTCTCTCTGTGGCCATTCATCGCTGTGTTCGACATGTCCGAAAGGCAAGCCCAATGCTTCATTGCGCGACTCGCCACAGCGATACTGAACCGTGCCACGCCCTCGGAAGCTAATTCTAAGGAAGCCCACGACCTCATGGGGGAATTCAATCAACCAGGATTCGCCGGATGCGACGGAGCGGGGGAAAAATATCTTTGGAGCAACACCCGGTTCGCAAATACTATTCGGCTCGTCCGAAAGCAGAGAGATATAATGGGGTTTCATAGGATTGGCTCTAGTCTTCATAAATCCGCGGAATGGGGGCCACTGCCGGGTTTCGTGTGTTCTGGCGGAACACCTGCTCACCGATCGCCATCGTCGCTGCATCGGTTACCGTGATTTTCCCGTAATGTCCGCTGGCCCAGACAATATACAGGTTGCCGAAACTTTCAACCCATTTGAGTTTTCGCCCGCCACTATAATCCACGCTGCCATTCTCGAAAAACGTTATCGATTTCCCGTTGGCGCTCGTCCAGACTCCGGGAAGCGAAAACCCGTCGGGCAGCTCGGCAATCTTCGGGGGCAGGGTATAGTCGGCGGGTTCCGGTCTGGTGTCGGTCAGGCCGAAGACATGGGAGGTATGGTCGATCAGGGCCCGGGTGGTGGCCGAGAGATAGGGTTCTTTCCCGAAAAAGGAATGTCCCACGCCTTCATAGACCAGAAGTTTGGCCTTGCCCCCTTTCTTGCGGATGGCCCTGGCGAAACGGTACGCCACGTCGATATCGATCGTCTGGTCTTCGGTGCCGTGATAGAGAAAGGTGTCGGGCGGGGGCTGTTTGAGATTATAGATGGCGGAGGCCGCTTTCTTTTCTTGTTCGGCCGCACCGGTGTAGTCGCCGCTACCAAAATGACTGCGCCCGCGGTCGAAGGCATCGAATAGACCATTGTAGCCATCGTAGGAGATGCATTCGGGGGTCAACTGCGCGGCGATGGCCGACAGGTGTCCCCCCGCGGAACCACCAGCCAGACCCACGCGTGTGAAATCGAGACCGAGCTCATCGGCGCGCTGCCGGATAAAATCGATCGCATCCATCACATCACTGATCGCTTCGGGGTACTTGGCGCCGTGACTCATCAACCGGTATTCCATGCGCACCCCGGCTATGCCATGTTCGGCAAGCGCGAACGACTGATGACAGAAATGGGCCTTGGTTCCGGAAATCCATCCCCCGCCATGGACAAAAAACACCACCGGACTGCGGTTTTTTCCTGTATTGGGCCGTTCAATCCGCAGGTCCAGTTCCAGACGTGTGCCATCGGGAAGCGTGACGGTTTTAAAGACGAATCGGTCCGACCGGACATTCGGATGCTTCGCCTGGTAGTCGGCCGTGACCTTATCGGCACGCGCCAATTGCTCCTCCCAGGCGGGCGCTCCGAAAGCTGATAGGGACAGCAGTAAAGCGGAGATAAAAAATTCTGTTGCGGATATGGTTTTCAAGGATTTAACTCACCATTGGAAGAGTCGACACCGCCGCAGGCAGAGGCCCCGCAACTGCGGGGCAGTGATCCCGCTAGCGGGAGAACGGCAAAAGTCGGTGCACCAACGGAAGAGCCGACTGAAGTCGGTACACCAACGTGGGATGGCGATGCTTATATACGGTCTGCCTGTCCGCCGCGGCGGATTAAAGTACCGGATTTATCCGGAAAAAGCGCGGCATAGCCACCCGAAAGACAGTCGCTATGCCCATGTCTTTTATTGACAACCCTAGCCGCCGCGGAATTCGCAATCTCCCGCGCCTGTCTGGCATCGGTGGAAGATGTTTATTTCCGCCGACGCCGGCAGAGGGCACTCAGCCCAAGTCCGGCGAGAATCATCGTGGAGGGCTCGGGGATGATGGTGTAGTTAATCTCCACGAAGCCGACACCACCGGCACCACCGGTAACGTTTGGTGCAGTTAGGGTGAGTGAAGACACGTCGACCCAATTGGCGAAGTCAACGGCATAGGTCCCTAGTGTCATGATTGATTAATTCAATTCTAAAATAAAAGCATTCTTAACTTGC
>JAVVEH010000025.1:0-16455 GCA_032251435.1 Lentisphaeria bacterium
TTGAAAGCGTTGAAAGCGTTGAAAGCGTTGAAAGCGTTGAAAGCGTTGAAAGCGTTGAAAGCGTGGAAAGCGGGCAATCAGGAAAAGGTGAACAGTTGGCTGGGATCTGATAATTTGCCATCCTTGAACCGCACCCCTTCGCGGCGAAGGAGGCTCACTTTTTGTCGGAGTTTCTCTCCGTGCGTGTCCCCCCCGAAACCACCCAGTGTAAGATCGGAGGCGATGACCCGGTGGCATGGGACATCGGGCGCGAAGGGATTTCGACGCAGGGCTTGCCCGACGGCGCGTGGGCATCGGCAATGAATCCGCCGGGCCAATAAGGCATAGGTCGTGACTTTCCCTGCCGGAATTTCACGGGTGGCGGTATAGACTTTTTGTTGAAAATCCGTGACGTGTGTCATGTGAAAAACTATAATTGACTTTTTTTAGTTTGCCCGCGTGTGTATATTCATAGGGCTGAGTCATCAAACCGGTGATTCAACACCATGATTTTTTTCAGGGGCGCGTCACAGGCCGCGTTTAAATAAGCCGCCTTGGAAAACAAAAAGGACGATCCTATGTCAGTGTCAGTTGGTTCGAAACCTGTTTCCCCTTCTCCGGCTTTAGTTGTGCTGGCCGCGGGAATGGGCAGTCGTTATGGCGGCTTGAAGCAGGTTGATCCTGTCGGTCCATCGGGAGAAATCATTATTGATTATTCAATTTATGACGCTCTCAAAGCGGGGTTCCGAAAAGTCGTGTTTGTTATCCGCCGGGATATCGAGAGCGACTTCCGGGCGGCGATCGGGTCCCGATATGAGGGGATCTGCGATGTCCGCTATGTTTTTCAAGAACTGGACACGCTTCCCGGTGGTTTTTCCGTTCCGGAAGACCGGCGGAAGCCCTGGGGAACAGGTCACGCGGCTCTCGTGGCCGCGGCCGCGGTGAACGAACCTTTCGCCGTGATTAACGCGGATGATTTTTACGGGCGCCGCGCCTTTCAGTCACTGGCTGAATTTCTGCGCACGACTTCCGCGGACTCCGCGGACATCGCCTTGGTCGGGTTTATCCTGCGCAACACCCTCTCGCGGCATGGAACCGTCTCGCGCGGTGTCTGTGAGCGCTCATCAGCCGGAACCCTGGAAAAAATCACGGAGCTGACGAGTATCGGTTTTGACGGCGAAAAGATCATCAGCACGGATGATTCGGGTCAGCGGAGTGAACTGACCGGTCATGAGCTTGTCTCAATGAACATGTGGGGCTTCACTCCTGTGTTTTTTGACCATTTGGCGCGGCGGTTTTCCGCGTTTCTGGATCGTTTTGGTCAGGAACTGACATCGGAATTTTATCTGCCCGCGGCCGTTGATCATATGATTCAAACCAAACAGGCCCAAGTGACGATTCTGCGTTCAGATGACCAATGGTATGGGGTGACGAACCGGGCGGACAAGGCGCACGTCATGGCGGGTCTGCAAGCGTTAATCGACGCGGGGGTCTATCACAGCCCGTTGAAACCAATGTGAGGGACTTGTCATGCCGGTATATTCACACACATCACATCGACGGCTGACACGGGCTCTGATGGTCGGGCACGTGAAAATCGGCGGCGGGGCCCCCGTTTCGATCCAGTCAATGACCAATACGGACACCCGGGACATCCCCGCCACGTTGGCGCAGATTGAGGATGTCGCGGCCCGCGGGTGTGAGATCATCCGTGTCGCCGTGCCGGATGTGGCCGCGGCCAAAGCGATCAGAACGCTGGTTGACAAATCACCCATACCCGTGATCGCGGATATCCATTTTGATGATCAGTTGGCTTTGCTGGCAATCGAAAACGGGGCGCATGGAATCCGTGTGAATCCCGGAAATATTTCCCGCCCGGAGGCTCTGGCGGCGATCGCGAAAGCCGCGGCGAAGGCGAAAATCGCCGTCCGCGTCGGCGTGAATAGCGGCAGCCTTGAAAAGGAGCTTCTCGAGACCTTTGGCGGCGCCACCCCTGAAGCGATGGTCCGCAGCGCGCTTAAAGCCTGCGCGTTTTTTGAGGCGCATGGGTGCCAGTCCTTGAAAGTGAGCCTGAAAACGTCCCACGTGAGTTCCACTGTGGCCGCCTGTCGGCTGTTCGCTGAGCACAGCGACCTGCCCTTGCATTTAGGAGTGACTGAGGCGGGCACTCCGAAAATGGGGATCATCAAGTCCGCCGTCGGTATCGGGGCGTTGCTGTTGGATGGCATCGGTGACACGATTCGGGTCAGCTTAACCGCTTCGCCATGTGAGGAGATTCCGGTCGCCGCGGCTATTTTGGAGGCAGCCGGGTGCCGGGCGCCCGCGCCTGATATTATTTCCTGTCCGACTTGCGGCCGGACGGAAGTGGATTTGGTGGGGCTGACCGAAGCGGTCGAGAGGGAAGTCGAGCGGTTAAAATCATTAGGGTGGACATTCCATGATAAAAAAATCGCGGTCATGGGCTGTGTGGTCAATGGCCCCGGAGAGGCCCGGGCCACAGATTTGGGGATCGCCGGGGGGAAGGGAAAAGGGGCGCTTTTCCGTGACGGGAAAGTGATTCGCACCTTGCCTGAAGACGACTTGCTTGAGGCTTTTATCCGCGAGCTGCGGCGTATAGGAACCCCGCCGGGAGACGGGCGGGGTCGGTGACGGAAATGAATAGCCAAGCCGATAAAACCCATTCTGAGAAGATGTCTGCCAGTGTTCTCTATCAGACCTTGGAGGCGATGCACAGGCAATGGCGGCGGGTCTTGTTCTGGAATGGTCTGGCGCGGTTTATCATTTTTTTCATCCTCGGTGTCCTGGGGTTGTGTGTCATTGACGGTTTATTCCAGCCGGTTTTTTTGATTCGCCTCTGCCTTGTTTGCGTGGTCATGGTCGCACTGGGCGTTTTTATTTGGCGGACGTGTTTGCGCTACGTGATCCGCCCCTATTCGCCACAATCAATGGCTTGGATTTTGGAGTCTGTGTTTCCTGACTTTCATGAGCGGTTAATTTCAGCTGTGGAGCTCGCGAGCCGGGGGGGGGATAAAGGAATTTCAGAGGCGCTTGTTGTCCAGGCGTTGTCAGAGGCCGAAAGAGAGGTTCAACCGCTTTCTCCGCTGGCGGTGTTTCCTTTGCGGTGGCGCGTTTTCCGGTTGCCTGGTGTCTTGGTGGCAGGCTTTATTATAGCCATGTTGATGCCTTACTTGGATCCGGCTCAGCGCTTGTCCCGGGCGCTGTTTCCTTCTTCCCGGGACGCGTCGTTAGGGCCTAATCAATTGGCGCTGTATGTCGGAGCCCGGGTTCGCGACGAGGGCGACACGGTTTATTGCCGGGCTTATGTGAGGGGGGGGGGGCGTGACGGAAAGCCTGAGCTAGTGGTTAAAATGACAGAAATTCGTCGGTTTGTGATGGAAGCGGAGGAGGGGAAAGGGTGGTATTCTTTCACGCTTCCGGATGTGGCGGAGGATTTTACACTTTGGGCTGTGGCGGGAAGACTGAGGTCAAAAACCTATACCGTGAGTGTGCGTCAGCGGCCTAAAATCAAGGGGATTCATCTGCTGGTTAAAAGTCCTGAATACACGGGGGTGCCCGTTGACACCCGGGAAGGCCTGTCGGGGGATGTCCGGGCTTTACAAGGCAGCCAGGTGGATGTGCGGGTTCACAGCACCCAGAAACTCCGCCGTTTCAGCGTGACACATGACGGGGAAAGGATTTCTCAACAAACCGGAGATTTAGGCGATTGGGTTGATTTTTCCCTGCGCGTTATCAAAGACGGTCACTACACGATCTCAATGGCCAATGTCAACGGATTACGCAATCAAGGCGATTTAACCTATGCGGTGAAATCGTTGCCGGATCTCCCCCCTGACATATATCTGAGCGCTCCGGTTAAAGAACGCCATGTGACCATGGCTGAGCAGGTTGCTGTTTTCTGGGAAGCCGCGGATGACTACGGCATTGACACGCAATCGATCGTGCTGCGCGGAGCGAACAACGTGGTCGCGTATCAAACACGCGTGGACGCTGACAGGCGTGAGTGGAGTTTCGTTCCCGAAATGTTAGGGATGAAACCGGGGATGAGCCTTTTTTTGTTTGTTTCCGTGTTTGATGAAGCGGGTCAGAGCGCTGAGACCGAGCCGGTGAAAATTATTCTCGGAGGGGGAGAGTTGCTGGATGATTTAGATGTCTATTTAACACTGTGCGATCAGCTTGAGGTGACATTGACCCGGATTCGAAATGAATTGCAGGCCGTGGCCACGTACACCGGCTATTTAGAGTCATTTGATAACCAGGCGGAGGGAGACCCCCACTATGGGCTTATGCGTGACCGTAAAGTTGATGCCGTGAGAGATGCGTTGCAATTCAGTCAAACGCTCACGTCGGCGATGATGGGCCGGGGAACATTTCCCAAAAGCTTTCACTATGCTGAATTGTTAAAACTTTATCAGGAACAGGAAACACTGTTCTCGGTGCCTGAGTTGACAAAACGCTCATCTGAATCGGCTTTAAAGCGGCTGAACCGCATGGTGAATCTTCAGATGCGAATGGTCAACGCGTTGAAAGAAAAAGGACGGCAACATCAATGGAGCGTTTTGTTGCCGCTTAAGATTAATTCGATTCAGTCAATGCGGATGGACGAGGACGTGGCGGCCGCACGGCGAAATCTGGCCTTGACGCGTGCGGAGTTGTCCGCGGATTTCAAGGAGCAATGGAAGCATTTTCCAGAGCAGCAGACGCTGGCCGCCATGACCATTGAACAAATCATTGACGTGTCACTGTCTGTTCTGCAATCCGCCGCGCGTGAGAATGACCGCCGCTTCAACGATATGCGACGCTTGGACAGGGCCGCGACAGCCATTGAGAAAGAATTGCGCGAACTGGGAAAACAGTTGCGTGTTTTGGCCGACCGGTTGAAAAAAGGGGGCAGTGATTCACAATGGTCGGAAGCTGGCGATCTGGCCGCGAGCTATGTCAAGATCACGGCCAGTGAGGCCGATCCCGTGCGGCGGGCCGATATGACGCTGGTTGCCGACCGGTTGACTGCCGCCATCGCCAATCGGAATCCGGAAGGAATTAAGGATGCCGCTGAAGCTCTGCCGGTTCTACAGGTGGACAACCGGATGGGGCAACTTAAAAACAGGCTGAAAAAGGCTCAATTAGATGGGCGTATGCTTGAACGGGGACTGACGGACTCACACTCTCTCCACAAAGAAAAGGAAAAGCTGGACGCCTTAATCCGTTTGCTGGGTGATTTGGAAACGGAGTCCAACACGTTGCGGGAATTGAATCAAGATGATCAGTTTGAGACAGTTTCACAGGCGCTTGGCCAAGCGCGGGAACGACTGACCGTCGGTGCGGAGGCGCTCCGGTCAGGTCATGACATCTCGTCTGTTGCCGCCGGGATCTCTTATGCGAATGCCGTTTTGGAAACGGGGCTTGAGGCCTTGGAGAAAAATGAGGGTGTCCGTCGTCAAAAGGCCGACATCGCCAGGGCCGACTTGCGGCAATCCAGCGTGGTCCGCTCTGACCTTTTGCGCGCCTTGTCGGCGGAATTGTATGATGCCGGGGATGACCTGTATTTATCCGAGGCTCCCGTCGCGGCGGTGGCGGAAAAGCTCGCGCTGGAAACGGAAACATTAAAACGCGTCGCGGGGACATTCAGAGACGCGGCGGCGCGGGACGTGGTGCTGGGGCGCGCGCCGCCAGAGCGGATACTGGAAAAAGCCGCGTTGGCGAACGCGTTGGACAGCGCCCGCGGACAATACGTCGCCGAGGCCAGGAAGTTCCTTGAACAGGCTGCCGCCCGATTGTCCGACAATCCGGACCAAGACACTCAGGCCGCCGCTGATTTGCTAATGTCGGCCGGGCGGATTGTGGAGAATTTGGCGCGGTTGGCCCGGTTTCATGAGCAGGCCGAGCATGGCCAATTGTCGAAACAGGACACGGACGAGTCACATGCCGCCATTATTGGAGAATTAACGGATGTTCTCCCGCGGAACCTTGAACGCGCGTTGGCCATCGAAAAATGGTTCTCTGAAATTAAACGCGCCGTGAAAGACATCACGGATTCCGGCCGCGCGCCACTGGTCTCTGAAAAACAAATGAGTGATTTAAAGTGGTTATTCCAACGAGTCACCGATGATATTAACACGTCTAATCCAGACGTGATGGAAAAGGCGCGGCGCGGGATGGGCGGAAACGGGGAAACGACGCCTGATTTTAATGAATGGCATGCGTTATTCGCGGCGATCAGTGACAAACACGACGAACTGACAGAGGGTTCCTTTAACCCGTTTGAGGCTAGGGCGGTCATTCCCACAGACGCGGATGGTTTGATCAAACAAACGCTGAGGAGGCTGACTGACATCAAGGAATTGGCGCGCCAGGCCGAGGCCGTGAAAACCGAGCTGCGGAATTTAGAAGCGGAAAGCCAGATGTTAAAGGATCAGGCTGCTGAAACCATGGCGGCGGCCATGGCGGAAGCGCCGCGGGAACAGCTGAAAACTTTAGCCAGGGCAGGGGAACAATTCGCTAAATCTGACTCGTCCGAAGAGCGGGGAATGCTTTTGGCCGCGGCGGAAAAGGAATTTCCGGGAGGGTCCGATATGGCCGCCAATCTTCATAAAGCTCGGTTGGGACTGGAAAAAGTGGCCGCGGCGCGGGGTGAAGCGGAGGATCTGAGAACAACCTTGACAGCTCTGAAACGGCAGGTGGGTCAATCGATTGAGGAGGTTGAATCGCCTTTCATGGAAGTCTACTCCAGGTTGCTTGACCATATGCGGATCCCGTTGTTCTACTTGAAGGCGAACGTGATGAACGAATTGTTGAATTCGGCATCTAAAAATCTTCAAGCGCTCATGGACACCTTGGAACAAGTGGTCGTCCTCGCGGAGAGGTCCCCGTTGGCCGCGCCAGTGTCGCCGTGGGCCTTCACCGATGATATCCATCCTTCACTCTTTCCGCCGCAGGCGGAAGATGATCTGCCGGCGTTGCTTGAGGGAATGAGGGGGATCATGGCTTTGGGTGACATTATCAGCCAGAAACAGTCTTCCCCAGGCGGTTCTCATCAGCCAACTGCCGGAAATGTGACAGAGATCGTGGAGATGTTTGAAAACGCCGCGGGTCTCGCTCGGAAGGTGGCCGTCGATGCTGTCGCCGGGACGGGGGAACCTGACACCGGGAAAGCCGCGCCGGTGTTCCAGGTCTCCGATCCCGCTCCGGAAACGGTGGCCGGCTTTCGACCTTGGCGGGCTGCCGGAGGGGGAATGCCGGCAAGAGATGTTAAGGGGATGGTGAACCGCTACGACCCGTATTATCGGGACGCCAACCGCGCTTATCTTGAAAAAGTTAATCGGGAGGGGAGACGATGGATAGACTAATCGGCGCGCTTGGCGTGAATGTCTGGATGTGGTTGTGGTTGATTTTCTTCTTCCCAAGCCTGGGCGCTTTGGCGGCGGAACCCGAAGTCGAAGCTGACCTTAAGGCGTTGAAAAACACTGCGGCGCGGGATGAGGCGGACAGCGCCATTCGTGGTGGCTTGACTTGGCTGGTGGCTCAACAGGATACGAAAAACGGCAATTTTGGCCCGAAATTGCCCCACGCCTATACGGCGTTGAGTTGTCTGGCTTTATTG
This sequence comes from Lentisphaeria bacterium, assembly GCA_032251435.1. Taxonomy (GTDB): domain Bacteria; phylum Verrucomicrobiota; class Lentisphaeria; order Oligosphaerales; family MVZH01; genus JAVVEH01. The sequence continues at coordinate 7,598 of JAVVEH010000025.1, forward strand.
GCGGCCGGGGAACAACCTGGCCGGTCTGAATATGGGGACGCGTTGCGAAAAGGTATTCTTTATCTGGCTGACAAAGCGTCGCGCGGCCGGGGGTATCTGGGCGGCGACGGAAGCCGGATGTATGGCCATGGTATCGCCACACTCGCGCTGTGCGAAGCCTATGGGATGCTGGACTCGCCGGAGGCGAATAAACGGGTTGGTGAAGCCGCCGCCGCGGCCTTGAGAGTCACCATTCAAGCGCAAGTGAGGCAGAATGGTCCGCACCGCGGAGGATGGCGCTATGAGCCCGATAGCCGTGATGCCGATTTGTCGGTGACGGCTTGGCAGGTTTTAACGTTGCGAGCGGCGAAAAACTGTGGATTTGATATCCCGGACCGGGTGATTCAGGACGCCTTGGACTATGTGCGCGGATTACACAGCGGGGCGGGGTTTTCCTACCAACAAGGCCGGCCCCCCACGCCCGCTATGCAGGCGGCCGGCATTGTGTGCTTGAAAATCATGGGAGCGGACACATCGGCGGCTGATAAGGCGAAAATAGCCACGGCGGCGAAATCACTGGAAAAATCGGACAACTCGCGGGGGCGTAATTACTATTACGAGAATTATTATCTGGCGATGGCCGGCACCATGCTCGGGGATGCCCTCAGTTCTTCTGTTCTGCCACAACTGGAAAAATCCCTGATGCGCCTACAGCGGGAAGATGGACAATTTGACCGGCATACGGGCAACGATGGCGGCGTTTATGCCACCGCGTTCGCGGTTGTTTGCCTCTCTGCCCACTATCACTATTTGCCTGTCACTCAGGAGTGATATGGTCTTGACGTGGGGGGTGTTTCGGGGGATGGGGCCTGTTGAGATGCTGATTGTCCGAGAAAGTATGAGACCAAGCGGCTGTCTAAATAGTCGCCGCGCGCCGCGGATTCCTTCAGGACATCGACCGCTCGGCCAGCCGGGACAATCAACACGGCAATATCCTCGTTCACTTCGCATTCCTGCGCCGGAAGCTGATTGGCCGACACAGTCTCATCCACATCCATACCGATAAAATGAAACGCCTCTTTGGAAAACCCGGCTGAGGCGATGACCTGGGGACTGACTGAGGTGATGACACCGGTATAGCCGGTTTCTTCTTTGAGTTCTCGAACCGCGGTGGTTTCAGGGCTTTCGCCGGAATCCACCAGTCCAGCCGGAAACTCAAGCACATATCCATCACACGGCGGCCGGTACTGACGAATAAGGATGTAGTCGCCGGACGGCCGCAGGCGGGGGATAATGACCACCGCGCCCCGACCACCTTGCCGCGCCGCGGATTCCCATGTGTGGTGGACACCATTGTGGTCACAGTAGTCTATCTCTTCTAAATAAAGCCATTGACCTTCCCCGAGCAACCGGGAGCCTAATTTTTTTGAGCGGGATCGGGATGACGACATAACATGAGTTGCCTGATTATTAAGATTTTCCGACGGTGTCTCCGCGGCGGGTGAAAGAGATCTCCGCTAATAACCTTTGAATGACGAACCCCGCGCAGTGGAGACCGAAAAGGCCGGGCATGTAGGAGAGGGTGCCATGAACGCCTTGCCCCTCTGTATCGTGGTCTCCAATATCACCGGCGATCCCGGCGGAACGCCCGGAAAGAATCGGCAATTCCTCGGAATACACGACGGGAACACCCCGCGTCACTCCCCGGCGGCGAAGGCGTTTTCTCACCATTTTCGCCAAGGGACACCCGGCGCTGTCAAACAGGTCACCCACTCGGACGAGCTCGGACCGGATTTTGCTGGCCGATCCCATGCTGGAGATGATGGGAATTTCCCGCGACACACACTCGTGAATAAGGTTGACTTTCGCTGACAGAGAGTCAATGGCGTCCACCACGAAATCGCAGCCGGTTGAGAGCAACGTGTCCGCTTCGGATTGACAAAAACGAACGGGACGTGACAAAATCGTCATATCTGGGTTGATGGTTCTCAGCCGGGCCGCCATCGCGTCAACTTTCAGCGCGCCGATAGTGTCGATTGTGGCCGGGATCTGGCGGTTGATGTTACTAGGGCGAACTGTATCAAAATCCGTCAGAATAAGCGTGCCCACACCACTTCGCGCGAGAGCTTCAGCGGCAAACGAGCCAACACCTCCGACACCGAAAACAGCGACCCGGCTGGCCGCCAGAACGCGGCTGCCTTGTTCGCCAATTAGAAGAGTTGTTCTGTGGGAGAAGTCTGGATTCATGCGGAAACTAATTTCATTTTAAGGTGACTAATATACGCATTAGTGTAAAGGAAACAATCGCCATGCGCGGATCAATCATCACCCGGTTTATGGATCTTAACGATATGAGTTTTTTCACCCGTTCATATTCACGAGCTTGTCTGTTCACTTTGTTGGCTGGTTTGGTATGGATTCCGGCCCGGGCCCAGGAGGGGGACTCGTGGCCCATCAGCGTTCAAGCGGCCGTGAAGCAAGCACCATCAAACACGAATCCCTTGATGGTGGAGTTGGAGATGACAGTTCCCGCTGATCATCATGTGTATAGCTCCGCGGACCAGTTTTTTTCCATTACTGTGGACAATGTTAAAGGGTTGAAACAGCCTGCCATTGACTTGCCCGAGACAGTGTCCATCATTGACAGTTTCGCTGTGGAGGAAGGAAGCAAGGCCGACGTGTTTGGTCATAACCCGGTGTTTAAGGTGTCCGCGGCGATCGATGATGGGAATGTGGAGGCATGGGCCCTGACGGTCAATCTGACCTATCAAGCCTGCTCAGATGTTTTATGCTTGAGCCCCAAAACGGAGACGTTTCATTTTTCAGGTGTTCCCGGCGCCACCGAGTCGGCGCTTTTCGTTGCCGACGAGCCGTCGGCCACTGCCGCCATGGCCGCCGCGACGTGGCGCGACCTCATCGGGGAATTCGAGGAGACGGCCCGGACATCGGGCCTGCAAGGAACGGATCCTTTTTTGGCGTTTCTGGATCAGGGATTGACCGGTGAAAAGCAGGCCGGCGGGCTGTTTGATGATTTGGCTGGCCGATCGGTCTGGCTGGTGGTGCTGATCATTCTCTTGGGCGGCGTGGCCTTGAATCTCACCCCTTGCGTGCTGCCGATGATCCCTGTCAACCTGGCGATTATCGGAGCCGGCAGTCAGGCGGGATCTAAGATGAGAGGGTTCCTTCTGGGGGCGACGTACGGAGGCGCCATCGCCCTGGTCTATGGTGTGCTCGGCCTGGTGGTGACTTTGACCAGCGCCAGCTTTGGCACCCTGAACGCCAATCCCTGGTTCAATTTGGCCATTGCCGTGATTTTTGTTTTACTGGGTCTGGCGATGCTCGGGGTGTTCAATATTGACTTGTCCAGCCTGGGATCGGGCGTGAACGCCGGCAACATGAGTAAGGGGTCGTTTGGGTTGGCGGCTTTTATGGGGGGAATCGCCGCATTGCTGGCCGGTGCTTGTGTGGCGCCTATTGTCATTGCCGTGCTGCTTCTGGCCGGTCAGCAATTCGCACAGGGAAATTTTTTGGCCTTGGGATATCCATTTCTGCTGGGCCTTGGGATGGGGCTGCCCTGGGCCTTTGCCGGCGGCGGGCTGTCGTTTCTGCCCAAGCCAGGTGGTTGGATGTCCTACGTCAAATACATTTTCGGGGTGTTTATTCTGCTGATGGCCATCTACTACGGCCACCTTGGCATTAAGTTGTTGCGGCCCGTGGAGGCGGTGGCGCCACAAGAAGACGGCTGGCATACGGATCTGCGGACGGCTATGGTGGAAGCCAAAGCCACGGGCAAACCTCTGCTGATCGACTTCTGGGCCACTTGGTGCAAAAACTGCCACGCCATGGACAAAACAACCTTGAAGGACGCTGAGGTGGTGGACCGGTTGGAACGCTTCGTGTTGCTTAAATTCCAGGCGGAAAGTCCCGGATCGCCCCAGGTTAAGCCCGTCTGGGACCATTTCAAGCTGGAAGGCCTGCCGAGTTATATCGTGCTCAAGCCAGATTCTGAACAGGATGAATAACGATGACCGGGAACGCTTCTGAACAGGGTTTAGGAGGTGTTAAGAGGACGCAGTGACTAAGTGACCCAAGGACGATTTTCGGAGAACCATTAACGGTTCCCGCCCCATTGCGATGGGTGTTCGTCGTTTTCCCCGCTTTGTCGTCCACGCTTTTCACGCTTTTCACGCTTTTCACGCTTTTCACGCTTTTCACGCTTTTCACGTTTTTCACGTTTTTCACGTTTTTCACGGTTTTCACGTTTTTCACGCTTCAGCTTTGCTTATCCCACTCATCCCGGAGTAATTGGGCGGTGGCAGCCAAAGCTTCCGGCATGACCCGGGTGTTTCCCAGAACGGGCATAAAATTGGTGTCACCGAACCAGCGGGGAACTAAGTGGGCGTGCACATGCTCTTCGAGGCCGGCACCGGCCGCCGCGCCGAAGTTAAAGCCGAAGTTAAAGCCGTCAGGATTAAATAACCGGGTCATGACGGCTTTGGCGCGAACAGTCAAGGTCATGATCTCAGTCAAACAGGGTTCCGCAAGCTCCGCTAAATCTGACGCGTGTTGATACGGAGCGATGAGAATGTGACCGGAATTATAGGGAAACGTGTTCATCATCATGAAGCAATGGTTTCCCCGGGCGATGACCATCTCTTGAGGCTGAGAATCCGCCTTTTCAGCCAAGGCGCAGATAAAACAGGCACCGTCCTTTGGCGATCGGATGTAGTCAATTCGCCAAGGTGCCCAAAGCGGCCGCGGTGAATCAGGTTCGTAGGGTGACGGGGGAGGGGAATGGGGCATGTCGTATCCTTTATTCAAGGGTCGGCGGGCGGCTGCGAACTCGATTGACGGATGAATATAGTCAGGAAATAACGGCCCTGCCAGTGAAAAATTGTTCTCAATAGAAAAACGCCGCCGCCCGGACTTGTGTTCCAGGCGGAAGCGTTTTGAATGGTCGCCCCGTCAGCGGGGAAAAGATTACTCAGGGGTTTCTTCCGCGTTTTCTCCCTGCTGTTTGCGTAATTCGGCGATTTTCGCTTTCAGTTGCTCAACTTCCTCATCGGTCACATTCAGGTAGAGCGTGGCGTTTTTAGGATTGTACGTGTAATTGCGTTGCGGCTGAACACCGAAGACTAGCTGCAGGGAAGCCACGACAACTTGATAGCGTTTTGTGGTCGCTTTGATCTCATCTCCCAGTTTTTGGACCGTCTCGGCGTCTTCCGCCGCGTTTTTCTCTTCTGTCTTTTTGACAATCGCCTGTTTGAGAGCCTCACGGGTTCGAACGGCCCGGGCGAAGGTTTCCTCAACGGTTCCGACCTTGAGATAAATCGTGTCAGCGACGTATTCATACTCGCGTCGGTTACCAATGCCAAAGATTACTTCCATAGCCACTTTGACGCTTTGCAACGCTTGGTTTGTCTTATCAAAATCCGCCCGCAGTTCCTTTTTCTTGCCCTCATCCTCTTCCGCCCGCAACGCCTGGGCCAAGGCCACGGCGCGGTTCGCCAACTGTTGGCGTGTTTGCAAGGACCGGACAAACGCTTCTTCTAATGTCGTCACTTTCACCAATTTGGGCGAGTCCTTTTCATCGGCCCCGTTATTATCTTCAGCCTCTTGAGCGAAAACCCCCGTATGTGATGCAAGCAGGCCCGCGGCGGTCGTGATGAAAAACAGTTTTTTGAACATTAGCGTGAACTCCGTGTTTTTTTTGGGACTTAAAAGAGACGGCTCCTGATGTCGGGAGCCGCCCCGTCAAACCTGAAAGGTTTCCGTTAACTAATTTTGAGCGACTGCTTTTGTGCCCCCGGTATCCTTATTTTCCCGGTGCCAGCTCAATGTGTCATCGATTTCGTCGATGTCAACGTCACCTGGATCAATTCCTTCTGGCAGTCCCTCAATCGTGGCTCCGCCGTGGAGGATGATCTCAATGGGCAGATAACTCGGGAAGCCAGGCAAGGACATGTAGCTGTGCGGGAAGTAGACCGGCGCGTCATGCAGATACTTGTCGATGTGCAGCGGCATTTGATGGTTGTTCATCATCATGGCGCTCCATGTCCGTGACATGGCCGAACCGGGGCCACCAATGGGAATCCCATTCCACATGACCATGCCGGGGGCGGTGTCGCCCGGACCCACATAGGTTATATCGCCGGAACCTGACGCGCCGGTGACGTACGCCCAGACACGTTCTTGCTCAAACCCGCCAAACAGCCAAGCGTCATCAAGCACACCCACGTTCACCGCGCCCGCCGCGCTGACTTCCAGAGGACTGCCAACCAAGGGCTCGCCGATCATGCCGTTTGTCCGCAGGGTGATGTCTCCGCCGGACAGGATGTTGGTGTCCGTTGCATTCGCCTGACTGAAGATGTCACCATCCGAATCAAGTTGGACATAATAGTCGGCGATGATGTTGGTCACCCCGATGCCGGCGCCGTCAGTGGCGCTCAACCAGACAAACTGCGCGTCATCTCGGAGCCCGTTGACGCGTCCGGCATCGAGAGCCTGGACATCAACGGCGTTGATGGTCTGGTTGGATGTGACGACAATGTCGCCACTTTGGGCGATGATGGAGGCCAAGGTCAAATCACCCCCGTCCGTATGAGTCAAGATAATGTCAGAATCTTCACCCATTGTGGCCGCGGTCATGACTGTCGGGGCGTTGGCTGTGTCCAGGTAGATACCCCCATCGGAACCGCTCGTGATGGCGTTGACGGTCTCGGCTCCGTCAATGTCAACCGCCAAGTTGACACCGTCTTTGCCGATGCCGGTCACAGCGGTGAGGATCACCGTATCCGCGATCAGATCGGTATCGGTGTCTGGTAGAACCTGAATGCCGGCTTCTGTGGCTGCAATGGTGATCGTGGCTCCAGAGCCATCACTGGTGTCAACACTGCCGATGATGATGTCGCTGGGCCCGTTCTGGGTGAAGGTGACATCCCCGCCGTTGGTGGTCACAGAGTGCAATGCCGCCCGTACATCGCTGACGTTGGAGAGGGTGATAGCCGCTCCCGGGCCAGTTGTCGCCGCGGTGACGCTTTCGGTGGATAATTCGACGGGGGCCGTCTGTCCGATGCCGGTTACGGCTGTCAGATTGACCACGCGGCTGGTGAGATCAGTCACGTCGTCGTCCTGAGCGTCATTGATGTCGGTGGCCGCGGTCAGCGTCGTGGTGCCGTCCGCCGCGTTGACATCACCCAGCAAGATACCGCCGGCTTTGGTCGTCACCATCAGATCGCCGCCATAGCCCAAGTCGAGATCCATGGCGCCCATTGTGATGCCATCCTTTTCGAGGATATAGGTGTCACCGGTTATGCCTGACGCATTGACAGTATCCACATCCGTGTCGAGCCAACGGGCGCTTGTCCCGACCGATCTGGCTCCAAGAATGCTCAGGGTGCCCGTGGAGATGTCCGTATCCACGTCGCCGTCATCGGTGATGCTTCCGGTCCGGCCTGCGGTCAAATTGACCGCTCCGCCGGCGCCCGTAGTGATATCACTTTGCAGCATCAGGTTGTCGGCGGCGCTGATGTCGATAGTGCTGTCACTTAAACTGGTGACGGCTGCCGCCAATTGGATGTCGCTTCGTTGCGCGGTCGCGGCGAGAGCTATATTGTCGCTGCCGGTCACACCCGCGCCCGTCGCCAGAACACGGATCGTGGAGTCAGATGTCACCCGGATGTCACCGCCCGCGGCGTTGAGGTTGTCGATCAGCAGTTGGCCATTTAGAGAATGGTCGACAATGATGTCGCCACCCGCGCTGCCCGAGGCGTTAATATCAATTGTGGTGTCTCTTCGATTTGTGCTGGCGATATTGACACCACCGGTGGTGCTGTTGTTGATCGTGATTGTCTCCGCGCCGAGGATCTTCACTTGGTCGTTGGCGCCCACACCATCCGCCTTGTTAAAGATAACGGTATTGGCTGTGTAGGTGCCCCCGTCAATCGCGCCATCCACCGCGCTGCCGTAGGCGGGCAGATCGCCCGGAGTGGCTGGGGGTGTCACAATCAAGCCATCGACAGTGATTGCCGTGTCCACGCCGGTGGTCAAAACATCCAGGCCCCGGACGGTGCCATTGGAGCGGATGAGAATGTCTTCAGTGGCCACAATCGACCCTTGGTTCATGTCACGACCGGCGTTGATGTCAATATAGCCGATGGCATCGGCGACAATGCTGCTGGCATCCAGGGTTGAATTGATTTGGATAAAGTTGTCCAAAGAACCATCCAAGTCTTTCACCACAACCGCGGGACCAATGATGCTACCCCCTGGGTAACTGCCCGTGTCCTGAGCGGTCAAGATGACGTTGCCGTGCTCGGAAACATAAGACCCGGAGACAATCCACCCCGCCGTCGCGGTGATATCACCAATGGCGTTAATGTCAATACCGTCGAGTTCACCTTCGACTTCGACAATCACTTCACCAGGATCTCCGCCGTCTTCATTTTTCTCGAAAGTGATGACCTCATGAATGTTGCGGCCGGCGATGAGGGTGACCGTTCCAGAGCGGGTAATGTAATAGCCTCCGATCATGTCAGTTCCGGAAATCAGGGTGATGTTGCCGGTCGCCACAACCTCGTTGCCATCAAGCTCCTCGCCGGATGTCAGATTGACAAAGCTTTCGGAATTGACAATCGAGCTTTGAATGTCAAGCCCGGCACTCATCTCAACCTCTTCTTCGGCTACGACAGTAATTCCGATGATGCTTCCCGCAGCGCCTGTGGCGTGAATGTTGGCGCTGCCGAGTTTAGCGGTGGCCGTGCCACCGACAATGTCACCAACCGTCGTTTCAAGTGAAATATTTCCTTGTTCGCTGACGAAGGTTGATCCGTTGATCCATTCGGCGGCGAGATCGATCGACCCGGCGGTGGTGACCGTGC
>JAVVEH010000025.1:16555-66613 GCA_032251435.1 Lentisphaeria bacterium
TCTGAAGAGCGTTCAGAGTGGCTCCCGTCGCCGCTTCGACGACCAGGCCGTCGATCGCGCCGTCAGCCGCCGTGGCGGTCACATAACTTTGTTTGGAGGTGGCGCTGCCCGCGACGATGTTACCCGCGGTCGCCGTGACGCCGATGTAGGCGCCCGGGTCTTCGGTCACGAAGGTCGATCCGTTGATCCATTCGGCGGCGAGATCGATCGACCCGGCGGTGGTGACCGTGCTGCCGTCAAACTCGACCAGTCCGGCGGTGGCGACACCCCCGAGTTGGTCCCAGTTGATCCATGCCTGGCCCGCCTTCGCGTTGAAGACGCTGCCCACGATGTTGCCGGCGAGAACGTCGATATCAAGATCACCGGTCTCAGTCGTGAAGCTGGAGGCGCTGATGCCCGCGCCCGCTGTCGCGGCGATCAGGCCGGAGGCGACGATGTCAGTGGCGTCGATCTCACCGGTGGTGGCTTCGGCCGTGACCGCGCCGCTGGTGGTCACCATGCCCGTGTTGACAATGGAGCCGCCCGCCGTCACACCGATGTCGTTGATCGAGGCGATCTGCGTGCCGTGGACATCATCGCTGACCGTCACGGTCACGCCCGCGTCACCGGCGATATCGCTGTTGAGAAGGTTGTTCGTGCCGTTAAGCGGATCGCCGCCGATGACAACGGTTCCCGTGGCCGAGACACCCGTGTCGGTCACGTACTGATCGGCGTCCAAAGTCACATCGCCCAGGGCGCTGACCGTCTGGCCTGAGATGTTGCCCGTGGCGTTCAGGTCGGCGACGCCGCCCAGTGTGGTCACCGAGCCGTTGACGATCTGAAGAGCGTTCAGAGTGGCTCCCGTCGCCGCTTCGACGACCAGGCCGTCGATGACACCGCTGTTGGCCGTGGCGGTCACGCTGGAGCCTTCAGAGACCGCGGACCCCGCGGCGATGTTACCGGCGGTCGCCGTCGCGCTGATCGCTCCGTTGGTGGTGAACATGTCGGTGCCGGTGATGGATTGCCCGGCCGTGATTGTAATGCCGTCGTTGGCGGTCATGGCGGTATTATTCACATCATCACCCACGGTCACTCTGATTAACTGATCAGCAGCCAGACTGCTGTTGATTAAGTTGTCTGTACCGAGGGCGTCGCCCACAATAATGTCACCGGTGGCCGAAGCGCTTGTGTCGCTGATGTCGCCGTCGGCGTCAAGGGTCACATTGCCCAGAGCGGCCACTGTCTGACCGGCGATGTTGCCGGTGGCGTTCAGGTCGGCGTCGCCGCCCAGGGTGGTGACCGAGCCGTTGACGATCTGAAGAGCGTTGAGGGTGGCGCTGGTCGCCGCTTCGACGACCAGGCCGTCGATGACACCGCTGTTGGCCGTGGCGGTCACGCTGGAGCCTTCAGAGACCGCGGACCCCGCGGCGATGTTACCCGCGGTGGCCGTCGCGCTGATCGCTCCGTTGGAGGAGAACATATCCGTGTCAATGATGGAATCTCCCGCGATGACAGTAATATTGCTAATCGCCGTAATATCACTGGTATGCACATCGTCGGATACCGTCACATTAGCCGCGGATCCCGCGGCTAGAGTGCTGTTCATCAGGTTGCGGACCGGGGCGGTCTGGCCGATGTTAATTATGCCGTCGGCGGTGACGCTCACCCCGATAATATCCAGACCAGTATCCAAACTGGCATCTCCAAGAGTCACAACATGAACGCCTTCAATGTGTCCGGCGGCATCCAGATCAACATGACCGGTGGATCCGCCGAGAGCGGTGATGTCGCCACCGGTGATTGAACCGGCGAGACTTTGGAGTTTCACGGCTGTTCCGCCATTGAAATCACTGACGAGGCCTTTGCCTGTGATGATGACATCATCGGCTTCAGTGATATCGATAGCCCCTGTCCCGGCATCCGCTTCGAGGAATTTAGCGTCGGTCAACGCAAGAATTCCAGTGTCGGCTTCGAGGGAAACGATGCCGTTGACCGCGGAGAGAATACCCTGGCCGCTGATCGAGCCATCCGAATTCAGATAGATGCCCCCGCCCAGCGAAGTCATGCCCTGGTGGGCGATGTTGTTGTCGCCATGGGTGGTGACGCGGATGTTGTTCTGCGTCTGGAACGGGCCGCCGATGGCGACCGAGAGGCCATCGATGACCAAGCTGTCGAGCGCCGTGGTGGCGCCGATGGCGCCGACCGAGACCGCCCCCGTCGAGTTGTCGATGAACAAGGTGTTCTGGCCGGCAACCGCGCTGTTAATGGGAGCGGAGAAGGTGACCGCGCCGGTATTCATGCCCAGTCCGCCGGAAACTCGGGAATCCCCACTTAACAGGGTTGGAACCCCGACGTTGATATTGCCGTTGGCGGTGAAGTCAGCAGCCAGGGACAGGACGGCGTTCGGCGTGCCAGTCACGTTGATATCGCCGGCGGGGAGCTTGTGCGGATCGGCAATCACCCACATGGTTCCCGAGTTGAGGGCCAGATTAAGATCGTTGGCGAAAATCTCGGCGAATAGTATGCTTTGGACTCCGCCAGTATTGTCCAGATCCATGGTGACATTGACATCGCCAAAGGTATGGATATTGCCGAAAGTCACGCTCTCGCCCGACAGGTCAATATCGCCAGAGATTGTGCTGAGCGACGCGCCGGGATATATCGTGAGCGAACCAATGCCGTCGGCACCGCTCGGGGCGCCCAGAGTGCCGGCGTTGGCGCCATCGTCATCGGCGCGCAGCCAGATCTGGCTGCCGGTGCCGGTGGTGGTCAACGGCGCATAGACATCGATGTCGTTGGTGGCCCAGGCAATAATATTGCCGGTGACATTGACCGGGGCGGCGAAGATCACATTGACCGGATCGACATAGAGACCGCGCTGGTTGAACGGCGCATCGCTGTCGGTGGTCACCGCTCCGCCGAGCAGGACACTGCCGGTGGCATCGAGCTTGATGGCAATGTTCGTGCTGCCGCTCATTAAATCGTCCATATTAGTATCGGCAGTCAAGGCATTGGCGATGATGTTGCCGGTTCCGGGATTAGGGCTTGCCGCCTGCATGAAGATATAGCCGCTGTTGGCCTCGGTGGTGCCGCCGGTGAGCTGGATGTCGCTGGCACGGTAGTCAATATTACCGGCATTGGTCAGGACCGCCCCGCTGGTTTGAGTGATGTTACCGGCCAAAGCGGACAGAGTGAAGTCGCCGCCGATGGTGAGCGTGCCGATATTGGTCAGGTCGATGGACGAAACAGGGCCATTGACCGTGATGTCGACCGCCTCGTTGGTGGTCACGTCGCCGGCCAGGATGACAGTTTCCAAGTCACTCGGATCGGTGTCGAAGACGATGCGGCCATTGCTGTACCAGTGGGCGCCCGCGCCTTGTTCGATGGTGGCGACTCCGCCGCCGGCGGTCAGATCAAAAATGATGTCCGCGTTCGGGCTTTCGGATTGGAGATCATCGCGTCCAAAGATAAAGGTGTCGCCCGTTCCCTGGCTGTTGACGGTGACACGGATGCCCGCGCCCGCCGCGTCCTCGCCGTTGGCTTGGATGTTGTCGAGCGTGGCGTTGGCGCCGTAGATGTAGACATAGCCCTCGGAGGGAGCGTGCAGGTTGGCGATCATCGAGGAGTTGTCCGCCATGAAGAAGTCGCCCGTGCCATCCGCGCCACCGGCGATCGCCGTCCAGTCAACCAGGCTGTCGGCATCGCCCGCGGCATCGGCGTGCATGATGATGTGTCCGTGATGCGCGCCGACCGCGCTGCCGTCCTCAACCGTGATTCCGTCGGCGGTGTAAACCAGCACATTGCGTCCGGCTTCCGTGATATTGTTGATCGTCAAAGCGCCCGGAGCGTTGAGCACGATGTCACTCTGGAGACCGAGAGCGGACAGTTTGCCAAGCGATCCAACGAGGATGCTACCGGTTCCATCCGAGGGGGTGCCGGGAGCGGCGATTTCGATGAGCCCCTCATTGACAGTGTCGTAAGGGAGATTGATGACTTGTGTCAGTCCGGCATGGCGGCTGCCCGTCAGATCAGCGATCGGGGCGTCGGAGAACAGGTAGATGCTGCCCGCGGTCGCCCGGAGTTCGCCGTTATATGTGATGTCGTTCTGGGCGAGAACGGCGAGAGCGAATTCACGGGAGGGAACGCCGTCTCCGTCATCATCGCGTCCCTGCGCCCAAACCAGGGCGCCGTCATCGATGGTCACATTTTGGCCGGCCAGCCAAATGATCCCTTCACTATCGGCGCCTAAGCCTTGAGCTTGCATGACCGTTCCCGCGCCATTGACGGTGACATCCCCGGTTCCGTCCGCCTCGTAGTCCCCGCGGAGGTAGATGTAACCATCGTTCACCGTTGTGCCGCCGGTGACGAGCACGTTGCCCGTCGCGGCGATGTCAATAAAGGTTTGGGCCACGAGCTCATCCGTGGTCACATTGGTCGCCAGCAAGGAGACACCCGCTGTCTGGGACGTGATGGAAGACCCGCTGTCGGCGGTCATGAGGATGTCGCCCGCGGTTTCCGCGTGGACAAAATCGCCGGCCAGGAGATCGGTGTCATTAGCGAACGTGATATTTCCTCCGGCGGCCCACAGTTGAGCCCAGCTTCCGGCTTCGACTTCTGTCGCGCCGTTATTGGAAGCCAGATGAATGGTTCCCGACTGAATGATCAGGAAATCGCCCGCGCTCATGGACGCGGTGTCGGCCAGTGAGACGGTCGCTCCCGCAGCAATGTCAATTTCGCCTGTGACCGCCGTCAAAACCGCGTCTTCATCCACTTGAACGACACCGGTAAGGGGCGCGGCGTCAATAATGATCGCGTCGCCCGCTGTGACGTTCCCACTGATATTGACGGTCGCTCCCGGCGTTGTCTGGCCAATCAGGACATTATCGCCAGCCGTCAAGAAAGCGCCTTGACTCAAAGTGTCGATGTCAATTAGAGTCGCGGCGTCCAGCAGGATGTCCTGAGCGGCTTGTATACTGGCGGTGTTTGTCAGAATAATACTGTCCGCGTCGATATCCACATCCGCAGTCAGCGATTGAATGATGGCCGCATTAGCCACTGTCGTGGTGCCGGTAGTAAGAATAGTAACGTCATTGGTGGCGGTGATGCCCTGGCCGTAGATGTCGGCGGAGGCGGTGGCCACGCCATTGCCGAGAACGCCGATCTGGACCGTGTCGCCGGCCTGGATCAATCCGGCGGGATCGAGCTGGCTGAAGCCACCCAGAGCGTTGATCAAGACATTGTTCGACGCCTGGATGTCGCCGCTGCCGACATGGAAAATCGGTCCGTTGAGGGCATCGAGATCGACATCACCGGCGTAGGCTTCGATGGCGTCATCGCTGGAATTGCTGAGCAGGACAATGCTGGTAAGTACCTGAATCTGGACACTGCTGCCGAGGATCGCGTCGGCAATATTGTCATCGCCGGCATCGGCGCCTTGGAAGAAATCGCTGGTGAAACCGGCCAGGCCGATCTGCACCGTTCCGGTGACATCCATCGAACCATCGTTCTGGAAGACCTGAGCGCCGGTGGCGTCGATGGTCAGGTTGCCGCCGACCACCAGGTCGGTCGGGATGCCAGCGCCACCGATCGACACTAGCCCGACCGTGGCATCGATGTCGGTGTCGCCACCGGACCACACTTCTGGTGTCGCGTTGCTGGAGATGAGGTCAACCGTCGCGCCGCTGATCAGCAGATCGTCGGCGCTGTCCAGGCGCATGGTATTCGTCAGAAACACCGGGCCGGCGGCAAGGATGTCGATGTCCGAACCAACGCCGGTCGTCTCGACTACCGCGTTCGGATCAATGCTGTCCATGACAACGGGCCCATTCGAGCGGATGGTCGTGGTGCCGGCCGAGGTGATGCCCAGGCCGCTGAGCTGGACAATTGCGGGTGGCGGTAGCGTATTGACCCCGATGTCGGTCAAGCCGGCCGAAACAATCCGGGCGCCGGGGCCAGGCCCCTGAACGATCACCTGGGAAGCATCGATTTCCATGTCGCCGGATGTCGACTGCACCAGGCCATCCAACAGAACGATGTCACCATACAGATCGACGTTCGCGCCGAGCATGGAACCGGACACCGCCTGCTGGAGCATGCCAGTTCCATCGGTGTCGTCATCGGCGGTGACGGTCAGGTCGCCGACGGTGTTGCCGTCGGTATCCGCTTCGATGGTGACACCGGGGAGGACAAACACGGTGTTGCTGGCGGTGATGTCGATGGCGACATCAGCCTGCATGTCGTTCAGAACAATAACATCATTGGCGGAGGTGACATCGATGGAGCCGGTGGCGGTGAGGGGGGCGTTCACGGTGACATCGGTGCCGCCTGCGGAGAGCAGGTCGGTACTGGTGATGTCGAGATTGTTGACGGTCAGGAAGCCGTCGATGGCGACACCGGCGGGATAGGCCGGGCTGATTCCGTAGGTATTAGCCCAAGCATCCCCGGTCATGACCACATCGCCGGTGGTGGTGACGCTGCCGGTGCCGGTGACCCAGACCCCGCCGGAAGAGGTGACGAAGTTGGCATCGCCCGCGCCGAGGAGCAGGTCGTTGTTAATAATGATGTCGCCGGCGGTGGCGACACCGTTGTTCAAATTGATATCACCCGCGCCGAGGGTCAGGATGGCGTTGATCACGGCGCCGCCGACATTGAGCGCGCCGCCGGTGCCACCGGCTGTGCTGAGGGGCTGGTCAATGGTCAGCATGCCGCCTGTTTCCAGAGTGATGCTGCCGCCCGTGGCGGCCACCGTGCTGATGCCGCTGACCGCGCCGACTGTGCCGACGGCCATGGCATTCACATCGATAATGGCGACATCCCCGCCTAGAGTCGCACCGGCCACGGTGCCGAAATCATTCGCTGTCGAGACGGAGAAATCAAGCCCGCTACCCGTGTGATGGAGATCAAAAACCTCAAAGACCAGGTTGGGCGCCGTGACACCGGTGGCCGTCTGGGTGATCGGGCCGTCGGTGGTGGTGAGATGAAGCACGTTGGCGACCGTCACATCGTCCAAAACGAGTCTGTTGACACTGTCAACCAGTGCGGCGTTTGCCGTGTCGAAAATCGAGACCGCGCCGATGAAGTTATTCCCAGGCTGTTCAAGGCTGATATCAAAGCCATTGGCATCCAGGGTCGTGGTACCGCCAACGGCCAGAACACCTGGGGTCTGGTTGATCCCATTTGCTGTCAGGGCCAGCGTGTCCAAGGCGAAATTAACGCCGGCCAGATCCATCTGCGAGGCTTCAACGATGCTGACGTTGTTACCACGGAAAGTCAGCGTGCCGAAGTTGGCGGTTGTCCCGTCGCCCAAGGTTATATTTCCGCCGCCATTGGCGGTGAAGTTGGCAAGGCCGGTGACCGCGAGTGTGCCGCTGTCGGTGATGCTGCCATTTGTGGCGGTGACGGCCAGCCCGGTACCGATCGAGAAGGCATTGGGACCGAACTGGGCGCTGCTGCCAGTCAGGGTCAGACCATTGGTCCAGGCGCGTCCGGAGAGGTCGACAGCGTCGTCGAGGGCGACGTACACCGGGCCGGCGTTGGCATCGCCGATGTTGACTTGCGTGAAGGTGTTGGCGATGCCCTGGAGCGTGGTTGCCGGGATGATGTAGCCGGGGGCTTCGCTGGCGCTTTCAATGAGAATTTCGGTGCCGGGGGTGAAGGGGGCCAGGCCCAGGGTGCCTGTGCCGGTGATGGCGCCGAGGGTGACGCCGCCATCGCTGCGCAGGTTGACGGTGAACGCCCCGACGTTAAGAGCCGCTTCCGGCCCGCCGATGACACCGGTGCCGCCATTGATGATCACCGGTCCGGCCGTGACATTGACGGCGACATCGGTGCCGCCGCCGGCGACACCGTCGAACAGCACGCCGGTGCCGGCAATGATGTCGACACCGTTGATATTGACGGTTTCGACGCGGTCGGTCGTATTGTTGGCACCGACGGTGATGCTGTTGGTGGCGTTCAGAAGGCCGTTGAGCTGGAGGGTGTCGGCAGCGCCGTTGCCGTGGAAGACCATGTCGTCGGCATACACGGCACCGCCAATGGTGACCAGGTTGCCATCCACCGTGAAGTCATCGAGGCGGTTGCCGGTTGTGCCGACCGTGCTGGTGAAGGTGACATCGCCCAGGCCGTCGGCGACGTTAATGTCGAGATCCCAGTTGCCGCCGGAGACGGTGACCGCGCCGTTAAAGAGGACATCGTCCCCGTCGCCCGTGCCGTTCTGGTTGATATCCGTATCGGAGTTCAAAATCGTCGGACCGACAAACTGCATAAGGCCGCCACTGGCGGTATAGGTGCTGTTGAGCGTGATGCCGCCGGGGGCGGTGTAGCTCTGGCCGGCGACGGTGGTGACATCATGGACGCTGATGGTCGCGCCGGAAGCCGTCAGGCTGCTCAGCGGAGTGGTGGCGCCGATGGCGCCGGCCAGGGTGATGCCGCCGGTGCCGGCGGTCAGGGTCAGGATCTGGGCACCGTCGATAGTGCTGGAGAAGGCGATGTTGCCGACGCCGGCGCCGGTGGTGACGGCGACGGGTCCGGCCGTCAGGTCGGCCGCGCCGGCGAAGTTGATATTCTGGCCGGTGGTTTGGTAGGTGGTGCCGTTGAGGTCGATATTGGTGCCGGTGACGCTGATGGGACCGGTGGAGACGATGTTGGCCAGATCAACCTGTGAGGCGCTGACAACATTCAAACCGGCGATATTACTGACTGCGCCCTGGAGGTCGACATTTCCGGTTCCGGCGGCAAGGGCGAGAGTCTGCGGACCGCCGATGGTGCTGTAGAAGGTAATGTTGCCACCGGCAGACGTGGTGTCTACACTGACCGGTCCATTGGCCAATGTGACCGGTCCATTCATTGTGGCTCCGCCGCCAATAACTGTAATGGTGCTGTTGTCCAACGTGATGCCGGCAGTTCCGGCTAACGCAACCCCACCGGCGGTGGTGGTCACGTCCTGAATGCTGACGGTTCCAGAACCTGCATTGGCGTTCAGTGACTGGACATTGGCCGGTCCCGCGATATCAATGCTGCTGGTAGCCACAAAATTGGCATTTCCCACAGTGGTGACTGCAACGGTGTCAATATTTGCGGCGCTATTGACGGTCAGACTGGCGATGTTGTTCACGGTGCCCTGGAGGTTCACGTCACCGGTGCCTGCGTTAATGGTCAGAGCCTGCTGTCCACCAAGCAAACCAATCGTGTCGGTGACGGTGATATTTCCGCCATTCGAGACAAGCGAAGCGCCTGCCACGGACAGCCCTAGTCTTCCATTGATATCAATCGCAGTGCCAGTGGTCGTCAGGGTCGGTCCCGCTTGCAGGATCACTTGGCTTCCACTTGCGGCATTTCCGGTAAGTGAAATTCCGCCGTTGGCCGTCAGGCTCTGCATGACAGTCACTGTGTCATTAAGGCTTTCGGCATCAAACAACCCGCCAAATGTGAGCGCGCTGGTGTTTACGATGGACAAGGCGCCATCCGCCCGCAAAATAATATCACCGGTCACGCCGGCGGCGGCAAGGATCGTCGGATCCACATGACCGGGCGAAGCCAGCGTGTCGACGGCCAATGTCCTGGCGGCGCTGCCTTGGCTCATGTCAAAATCCCGGATATTCAGTGTCACAGCGCCGTTGACCGTGAGCAGATCGGTGCTTGTAGGCACTGTTCCCGTCAGGTCGAAGATGAGGTCATTGCCATTTGTGTTGACGGAGATCGTGTTCGCGCCCTGCGGGGCGAGGTCGACATTAGCGCCGCGGAGGGTCATGTCGCCCGCGGCGGTCAGCGCGACATTGCCGCTGTTTCCGAAGCTGATGCCATTGCTGCCACTGCCGCCGGTACCGGCCTGCAGCAACATGGCGCCGCCATTAGCCGCGATATTGCTGTTGATGTAGACATCCCCGCCGCCGACCATGCTGACGGTTCCGCCCGCTGTCACGTTTGCTCCGGACGCGGTGGTGATATGGCTGCTTGCTTTCCAGTCGATATCGCCAGCCATGTTGACAGCGGCTGTGATATTGATGTTGGCCGGGGGATCGATAATAAAATTATTGCCGCCGGTAAGAGTGCCGGCAATGTCCACATCCCCGCCGCTGGCATAGATGGTGAAGTTTCCGCCGCCAAGGGTGACGTTCTGGCCGATGAACACGCCGGCCGCGGCCGCTTCAAAAACGAGCTCGCCGGTGTTGCCGAAGACGCTCGCCGCATCGATGAAGCGGATTCCGGGAGGTCCCCCGGCACCATAGACGGTGAGGTCGCCGATGGCGTCGGTATCGCCGGCGATCAGTCCTTCGAAGGTCACGATGCCGTTGGTGCCGTCGCCGATGGTCAGGCTGGGGGTGGTGATGCCGTCAAGTTCCGTTCCGGAAAGCACCATGGCGCCGCCGTTGTCGGCACCCAGATTGACGCTGCTGGTCGGCAGAATGGTCACCGTCCCGAGTGTTGTGAGGCTGGTGGCATCCAAGTCGAGCCCCTGAATGCTGACGGCACCGGCGCTGGTGACCGTGTCCAGCGTGATATCGGCCTGTCCGTCAATGCTGAAGAAGTCGGCATCAATCGGCCCGGTGATTGAAACAATCTGGCCGGCGCCCGTGGTATGCAGATTCGTCGCCCCCGTTGTTTCGACACTCGTGCCCAAAATCCAGTTTCCCGTCGCGTCAATGGAGGCGAGGGGAGTTGTTCCACCGGCGGTGCCCAGATCGATCCCCCCGTTTGCATTGAGGATCAAGTTATATGGGCCGTCAGCGCTGTCGAAATAGATGCTGCCACCGATGGGTGCAAGTGTCGTGACGGTTGTATCCGAGCCCAGCGTCACCGGGCCGATGAAATCAATATCTGCGCCGGAAGACGTGTAGGTTCCGCCAATCGTGGCCATACTATCCACGTCATAGAGTTGGCTGCCGGTTGTCGTCACACCATCCATACTGAGAAATTGGCCGCTCACGTTGACCGACACCAACGGGGCAGCGCCACCCACGATGTCTCGGAAGTCAACACTTCCAGTGCCAGCGGTGACGTTCAGCGCGTATGCCCCGTCGATCGTGCCGACCACCGTGATATTGCCCGCGCCAATGCCTGTGTCAAGTGTTGTGGCGCTATTCATTTGGATATTGTCATTGAAGACAATGTCCCAGCCGTTTGTTGTATAGGCGCTGTTGAGAATCGCGTCCCCCCAGTAATTCTGAAACCGGTCTGTCCGGACATCAGACATGGCAAGGGTGCCGCCAGCGGAGATGTTGACATAATCCAAGGGGGTGGTGCCGCCCAACGCGCCAACCAGGGCGACATTGCCCGCCGCGGTGATTCCCAAACCATGGGTGCCGTCAACCGTAGAGCCAAACGTCATATCCACGCCCGCCCTTACAGTGGTATCTGTGACGAGAGTCACGGGACCGGCAATATTGACTGAACCCGACGTGGATTCGATTGTGCCCGCGAGCTGAGTTGGCACAGCCACGAATTGAATGTCGCCAACAGTGATGATTTGTGTCGTCACACCGGACACGCTGATCGTATTGACCGCGTCGATCACAAGTCCGCCGTTCAAGGTGATCGAATTATTGATGATGATATCGTTGTCGGCGTCGAGAGTCAGCACCCCGATAGCACCTGGGTCACCCGCCGTGTTAATCGCTGAAGTGACCGTGATGTTGCCCAGCTCCACCAAGCCTCCAGGATCCGGATTGACAACGGGGGTTGTCATAATCGTGACATTCGTTCCACCGCTGAGAGCAGTGGCAATTGTCGCCGGGTCAAGATAGGCCGGGCTGCCATCAGGAAAGATTTCTCCGTTCAGCAATGAATCCTCAACAATATTCCCCTCGGGGTTTAGCGTCGTAATCTCAATATTATACGGATCAATCAGCCAAAGTCCGGCATCGCCGTCTTCACCGCCCGAGACATCGGGGGCGGTATTGATGATGAAGGCTTCGTATCCGGAGGTTTCGACGAATCCGCCGTCGCCGCCGTCGGTGCCGCCGCGGGCGGTGATGTCGCCGTCGGAGATCAAGGTGTTACCGGCTAGGGTGACATCGCCGCCATCGCCGGCGCCGATGCCGTCGGCGTTGATTTCACCGAAATTGGCCACGCCGTCGGCCTTGGCCAGAACCGTTCCGCCATCGGGGCTCCACGGTGTGCCGGAGGCGTCAATGCCGCCTTCGTTGACGACTTCACCGGTCAGACCTTGGATGTCAATCGACAGGCTGCCGCCGCCGATTGTGCCGATGTCAACTGTTTCACCGGCGGCCAAGGCCACGTGCGGGGCGGTGATTTGACCGGTGTTGGTGACGCGTCCGCCGCCCGCCAGCAGGGCGACTTTCTCGCCGCTGAGTTTTCCCTCATTGACGATGTCAGCGGTTGAATCACCGGAAAACGTGATGGTTCCAGCGAGAAAATCATTGTCCCGGATATTAAGCGTCGACACAATCAATTCCGGCACATTCACTTGGGCGCTTTGGCCAAAATAAACCCCGGACTGATTCACGAGGTAGAAGATGCCGGTGGCGTTCAAATTCCCCATGATGTGGGAAGGGTCGCCACCGACCACCCGGGAGAGCATGGCGGCTTGGCGGTCCGGTTGATTGACATTGACCGTAAATCCGGTGCCAATATCAAAGGTGTCCCAATTGACGATGGCTCTATTGGTTCCCTGGTTGACCGTCATGGTATCGCCGGCAGTGGAAACATCAACGTTCCCGCTCACGACCGCCGCGCCCGTCGGCAAATCCGCGGCTTGTCCCATTAGCGGGAAAAACAACAACGCCCAACTGGTCATCCAGCTCAAGGCTTTCAGCGGGGTACTAATTTTCCGATTCCGTTTGAGCGCAGTCGTCTTCATGATCGACCCTCCGGTTGTTGAATGGGTGGAAAAAATCATTGCTTGAGACATTCGTTCATGTCGATTTAAAATTGTAATTGGACGGCGAAATGACCGCGGCCGCCATCGCGTTTACGATCGGTGTCTTCCAACGGGAAGCCCCAGTCAAAACGGAGTTGCGAATATTTGGTCAGGCCCAGGCGCAACCCGGCGCCGAGGCTGAGAAGGCTTTCCTCATCTTTGCGTCCATCTCCCGCGTTGTCAAATTCGCTGTCATGCAGTCTGATCCAGGCGTAATCCATGAACAGGACAAATTGCAGGCGGTGTTTTTGCCAGGCGTTCGGGTTTAGCTGTAGATAGTCATCTTCCTTCGTCAAGCCGGGAATGAAATTCTGAAGGAGGGGTGTTCTCAATTCCAGACTGGCGACAATGGCGTCGTCGCCGCTCAGCTCATTTTCGACATATCCGCGGACGCTGTCCGCGCCACCGACGCTTTTCTGGAGGCTGGTGTCCACCGGGTCGGACACCATCTGCCCTTCCACCTTCATGAACAGCGACCATTTTCCGGGGGCGTTTTCACCGGCGAACAATTTTTGGAAACGGGCGAATTGAAAGCGGCCGATGAGGAAATTGCCATCGCCATTGACAAATTCATCTTCTTCCGAGGCGCCCATATGGTTTGGATTATGGTAGAGGAATGTGGCGCTCAGGTAATTTCGGCCATTCCACGCGTCAAATGTTTTCGCGGCGTAGCCTAATGTCAGCATGGGCATGCTCATGGTCACTTCCCGTTCGGTCTGATCAAAACCGGCCAATTCATCGTCCTGGCTGATTTCCTGATACATCCAGCCAAGCGACAGTTGCACCCGCTTGTCGTTGTCCTCCACAAGCCGCCGGGTGACCTGGGCGCCAAGGAACCAGCCCTCGCCACGGAGATCCAGTTCAGGCAGCACGTCATTCAAGTCACTCTCGGAATAGCCGCCGAAAATGTTAAAACTCCAGTCATCGGTAAAGGGGATGAAATAACTTCCCGAGTAGGCGTTGAGATCTCCGTTCTCCGGATCGGTGAGCCATTCAACATTCAGCGTGTCGTTATGTTTCGTCAAATTATTGTGTTGTAGTCCGGTCCGCAGGCGGTAATCGCCTGTTTCCTTTGTTCCGGAGTTTGAAAATTCGACGGCGCCATGGATCGGCCAGTTGTCTTCGACAATTAATTCCGCGTCGATCACCCGGCGTCCGTCCCGCATGACCGGTTTGAGTTTGGTGTCAATGGTCATGTCGGGATTGGCGTTCATATTGAAGAGATCTTGATAAAAGCGCCCGTAATTAAACCGGCCGTCCACCTGGCTGTCGCCCAGGCCTTTAACAATTTGTTTGGCGCTGTAATGCTGGTTTCCCCGCACAGTCACTTCACCAAGCGGGCCACAATCCACTTTGGCCAGGAAAATGCCCGTGGGCCAGATCCGGGTGGGAAAGGTCACTTTGGCGAAGACATATCCTTTTTCCCGCAGAGCGGCCATGAGCTTTTCATAAAACGCTTTGATTTCCGCATTGGTGACGGGTGCGAAGGCGACTTTGTATTCCCAATCCTTCCAAATTTGGAGATTTTGGACGATATCCTTATCCCCGGACAGCAACGCCACATCAAATTGCGTTTTCACGTCGGGGTCGGCGCCCTCAAGAATGTCCACCTTGATTTTTCCGGGGTTGATCCGTTTGTCAAGAACCATGGGCCGTTGAATGTCGTCAATTTTTTCATCTCCCGCCCAATCCAACGTTTCCGCCTGGCCGTCCGCCCCGGCGGTTTTTTCATCAGCCCGGGCGGAGGCTGGAAGGAAAAGAGCGGCCCCGGCGAATACGGTGATGGCGAGCCAGTTAACCTTGCGTGAGAAGCGGGGATGTGATGCCATGGTTCTATTCCTTACGATTGATGATCATTCTCAATACGAAAATTCAACGTATGCGGTGGGCAAGAAACGCGGGGCGCCACCGAGTCGTGAAGGCCGGCGCCCGTTCCTATGGGAATAAAAACGCCACGCCGAGCGGCTAAACGGCGAAAGGTGACAACCGTTCCCCGAAGCGGGCATGACGTGAAACACTGTTCTCTCATCTGTCATATGTCCAACCAATCTCTCGACACATCCGTGATCGTGTCCGCCACGGCCAAATGTCTGGCGAGGAAGAATCACAGTTAGTCGGGCCGTTCGGACAATGTGACCACAAAACAGCCTGGACACGATTCAATGACAAGGCAATCCCGTGATAATTCCATTCATTCGCACTCCAATTATACTCGCGCCCAAAAGGTTTTGCAAGTTAAAATAAATAAAAAAAACAGAAAAACATATCTCTGTGATGGCGCAACGTGTTAAAAACAATCTGAAAAAGATTGTTCGTCAGCGGGTTGTGACTTCCGGGCCGGCGGGGCGCATGGGCACGGATCCGCAGGGGGGGGGGGGATCCCGCCCCGCGTCGTCGGGCGCGCGGGCGCCTTGACGCGCTTGGCTATTGGCCGGATTCGGGATTTCGGCCGGCGGGCGGGGGAGCGGCGGGGGGCGGGGATTTCTTCAGCCAATCACTCAGATGTCGCTTGATGACATCACGGCTGAGATCTTTCACCGCCGGGTGACGAGCTAGTTCGCGGAACGTCTCGTTGTTCAGGAGTTTCAAATAGTCCTTTTTTTCCAGAGCGTCCGCGATGTCGGGATCCAGCAAAGCGTCACGGATTTCCGGGATTTCCCCCAGTTTCTCCACGGATGTCATCAAACGCTCGTCGTGACGGATGGTCTTTTCGATGGCCAGCGGTGATTGGCTGACATCCGCGGCGGCTTCTTCCGCGACGCTGACGGTCGCCCGCCACATGACGACGGCGGCGGCAATCATCCCGATGCCGACACCGATCAGGAACACGCATCCCGTGAACAATGTGGTTTTTAAGCGCATTTCTGTCAATTTCCGGAAATAAAATGCCGCGTTAAATGCATATCTCTTACCTGAAGAGGACCGCCTACAGCCCACCGGTCACATGCAGAGTCTCTCCCGTGATGTAGGCGGCTTTTTCCGAGGCCAGGAACAGGACGGCGTCCGCGACATCCGCGGGCGTGCCGAACCGCCGCATCGGCACGCTCTTTTTGTAGGCGGCGAGTCGCTCAGGGGTAAGATCGGCGATCAACTCCGTGTCGATGAATCCGGGAGAGACACAATTGACCGTGATATTCCGTTTCGCCACCTCTTTTGAAAGCGAGCGTGAGAAGGCGACTTGGCCCGCTTTGCTGGCGGCGTAATTCGCCTGGCCTTCAAATCCCATTTCACCCGACGGGGAGGTGATGCTGATCACGCGCCCGTGCCGCTGGCGGGACATCCGCATGACCGCCAGTTTGCTCATGATGTAGGTTCCGGTTAAATTAACGCGGATAACCGCCGCCCAGTCATCGGCCGGCATCATCCCCACGACCGCGTCTTTGCGGATGCCGGCGTTGTTGACCAGCACGTCAATTCGCCCGGCGGTCTCATCCAAAGACGCGAAAAAAGCTTCCCCGGCGGCGTAATCACCCACATCGAACTTGTGAAGAGTCAGCGCGCCCGGGAGGTCCGCTTGGGATCGGGCGAAGGTCTCCGCGGCCGCGTCATTGCCTGAGTATGTGGCGTAAACGCGGGCGCCTTCGGCTAAAAAAGCTGAACTGATGGCGGCCCCGATGCCACGGGTTCCACCAGTGACGACGACAACCTGGCGAGCGAAAGAGGAATCAGAAGGCATGACCAGAGACCTGTTGGTTAAATGGTTTTCACACGCAGTAATTCCGAGCGTGTCTCAACCGTTTCAATTTTATAATCCCCGCAGGCGGCTGGCACGCAGCAGAGCATGCCGGGTTTCAAATCAATCGTGACAGCGCTCCACTTGAGAACCGCATGTCCTTTGATCAGAATGATGACATTGAATGATGTCTCATCCGCGCGCAGGAAAATATGATCTTTCAAGCGGATCTCCTCAACCGTGAAATAGGGACAGTTCGCGGTCAGATTGACGCGCCGCGTGTGGTTGGTCACCCCCGCTTCCCGTGAAATCCGCATGTTGGTGCGGGCTTCCCAGTTCAGGGCGTCCAAGGCGGCCTGCTGGTTTTCCCGGGCGCCGCTGGTCGGCTCGGAGGCCAGCACCAGGGGTTGCTCATACCGCTGCTGAATTTCCAAGATCATGTTTCCCGCTCCCAGGGAATGGATAAATCCCGGCGGGATGAGGTATGAATCACCGGGGCGGCCGGGGTAATGCTGCAGGAGGCGGTTAAAGGCGGGTTTATTTAAATTGGCCAGGAGTTGCTGGTTTGTCACTTGCTGCGCGATGCCGTCAATGATTTGAGCGCCCGGCCGGGCGGCCAGGGAGTACCAGAATTTAGCGTTGGAGTCATTACTGGAGAGCGTTTCA
Organism: Lentisphaeria bacterium; assembly: GCA_032251435.1. Taxonomy (GTDB): domain Bacteria; phylum Verrucomicrobiota; class Lentisphaeria; order Oligosphaerales; family MVZH01; genus JAVVEH01. Next base: position 33,751 of record JAVVEH010000025.1, read on the forward strand.
GGATGAACTTGAACGGGCTGATCCTCAGCCGTGTCAATCAGACGAATGGAAAATGGAAAAGGATTCCGGGAAACATGGTGACGGCCCACGAGTTTATCCGGTCGGGAACGGACTAAATCCGTTAACGGCACTTGGGCGAAGGCGCCGTTGGCGACGACACTGCCCCGCTGTCCGTCATCAAACAACAGCCACGCTTCTCCCGGCGACTCACTCAATTCGCCATACGTGGCGGCGAGAAAGTCACCCATGAACGACCCCGCCCAGCTATGGGGAACTAAAACGGGACGGAAGACCAACGGATACAAGTCGGTTGTCATATTCTGAGGCAAAAGGAAAAATCTCCTGATTGTTGAGGTTGAATTTACCAAGAATCAAAATAGTTTGTCTCTTGTCAAGATCAAGTCCCCCGGGAGTGGGGAAAGACGGAATATTTTTTTTGAAATGACGTGACTGAATGGGCAGAGCCAAAGAAACAACAGCCATAGAAACAGATCAACCTCCCGCCGAACTGGTGTTGGGCAAAGCCACAAAACTGGTGCTTTTCGCGCTCGCTTTACTGGTGTTTCTCGCCTTGATTTCGTTTGATCCCGCTGATTCCGAGTCGTTGGCGAACGGCGCGCCGTATGAGATCAACAATTGGATCGGGCACGTTGGCGCCCACCTGTCAGGGCGGTTGTTGCTCGTGTTTGGTTTCGCCATTTATCCCGCGGTGATGTTGTTTCTCTTGAGTTTTCTGCGCCGCTTGTTTTTTCCCGCCGGCACCCGCGCCACCCGCTGGGAATATTGGCTGTCCTTTCTCTTTCTGGCGGTCGGCGGGGCCATGTTGCTGGGTGTCTGGCCGGATTTGTGGGAGGACGCGGCGGTGGGATTAAATCTCACGTCCATGCCGGGGGGGGCGCTGGGCCAGCGGCTGAGCGCTCCGGAAACTGGCTGGGTGAGGCTGATCATGCACCCCACTGGCAGCGTGATTGTATCCAGTGTGCTGATTCTTTTCGGGCTGCTGGTTTTATGGATCTATGACTGGAACGGCTTGATCATCGCCGCCTACCATCGCTTGAAAGCGCGCATGAACGAGTTGGAAGAAGACACGGCCAAAACCGACATCCGTTCCCGGGCGGAGCGTTTGGCCGCGGCGAAAAAACGGCAGGCGGAAAAAGACGCGGGAAAGGCGGAAAAAGAACGCCGGAAAAACGAACGGCGGCGGAAAGAAACCGCCCCGCCCGCCGCCGAACCCCGAAAACCCTTGTCGGTCGTTCAGGATTTGGGCTTGCCTGAAACCAGCGAGCCGGTTGATCCAGTGGTGAAAAAGCCCCGCGCCGCGGCCGCCGCCAAAGCGGACTACATATTGCCGGGCGTGAATTTACTGCAGGAATGGACGGAAGGATCCAGCGTCACTCAGGAAGAGATTGATCACCGCAAAAGCGTTTTGCAGGAAACTCTGGACAGTTTCGGCATTGACGCCGCTGTCGGAGAGGCGACCAGTGGTCCGCGGGTCACCTTGTTTGAGGTGGAGACCGCCCCCGGCGTGAAGGTTGAACGGGTCAGCCGGATCGCCAATAATATCGCCATGGAAATGGAGGCGATGAGTTTGCGTATTTTAACGCCGATTCCCGGCAAAAAAACGGTTGGCATTGAGGTGCCGAACGGCACGGCGTCCACAGTGCCTTTGCGGAGTGTGCTGGAATCACCGGTATGGAAAAAAACGAAAGCGTCCATCCCATTGGTGATTGGCAAAAGCATCAGCGGGAAAATGGTTTTACTTGATTTGGCGCGGGCACCGCACCTGTTGATCGCCGGCGCCACGGGGAGCGGTAAATCGGTTTGCATTAACGCCATGATCATGTCGCTCTTGTATAAATTCACGCCGGATGAGTTACGGTTGATTCTCGTCGATCCCAAGGTGGTGGAATTCAGCGGATACAATACCTTGCCTCATTTGGTCACACCGGTGATTACGGAAAGTAAGAAAGTGCCTTTGGCTTTGCGTTGGGTGATCACGGAAATGGAGAAACGCTACCGGATTTGCGCGAAAGTCGGGGCCCGGAATATCGCCACGTTCAACGCCCGGCCTCCCGCGGATGAGCCTGTTTATGACGACAACGGTGATCTCATCCCTGAAAAGATGCCTTATATCGTGGTGATTATTGATGAGCTGGCCGACATTATGATGACCGCCAAGAGCGAGGTGGAAACCTCTTTGGCGCGGATCGCTCAACTGTCCCGGGCGGTGGGCATCCACACCATTGTCGCCACCCAGCGGCCAAGTGTGAACGTGATCACCGGTGTTATCAAGGCGAATTATCCGACCCGGATCGCTTTCCAAGTGACCAGCCAAGTCGACTCACGCACGATTCTGGATGGCAAGGGGGCTGAAAAACTGCTGGGCCGCGGCGACATGCTGTTCCGTCCCCCCGGAGCGTCCAATTTGGAACGTAACCAGAGCCCGTTGGTTGAAGATGAGGAAATAGAGGGCATTGTGAAGTTCTGTTCCGTTCAGGCCCAGCAGCAATTTGATGAGACCGTTTTCAAGGGCGGCGACGCGGGAACGGAGGCGGATGTGCCTGGGGGAGGGGATCTGTCCGACGCGGATGAGGAGCTTATTGACCGGGCGATTGAAGTGATCATGCGGGACCGCCGGGCGACCACCAGCTATGTTCAACGGGCGTTGCGCATCGGCTACAACCGCTCGGCGTTAATCATGGAGATTTTAGAACAACGCGGGGTGGTCGGTCCTCAAATCGGTTCCGCTCCGCGGGAGATTTTAATCAATGACAACAACGGGGATGATCTCCGTGACAGCACTCCTCCAGAAGCCGATGAGACGGCCGACGGTGAGGATCCCCCATGGGAAGACGACGAGTGACGGTGGTCAAACGCACCCACAAAAGTGAGAGTGAACATGGCGCGGCAGCAACGATTGCCTTTTGAGTGGCAGAATGACAATTCGGAAAGTGGGGAAAACACGCCGCGGGTCCGTCCCGTGACACGTGAACAGCCGACGATCCGGGCATCCTCCTCCGCGGAGATGGATCCCGCGCTTGAGACAACGGAACCGGCTCTGGTTCCCGACGATGGCGACAACACGGAGACTCCGGCCCCGGCGGAATCCGTTGAGGAACCGCCGATGGCGATGGACACCCGGGATGTCCGGGACGGACAGGAAGACTATGAGGACGATGTGCCCACGAGTTTGGGACAGGTTTTAGTCGAAGCCCGGGCGGCGGCCGGCTTGAGCATCGCCGAAGCGTCTGATCGGACGAAAGTCCCCCCGCAGTTTATTGAAGCGGCTGAAAATGAGGCGTATAGTGACTTTCCCGCGCGGCTTTACGCCCGGGGCCATTTGTTAAAACTCTGCGCCGCGTACAAGATCGCCGGGCAGCCGGTTGTGGATCTTTACCAAGCGGCCGTCGGGAGCGCCGATAAAGCTGGTCACGCGGGGGGCGGCCCCGCCCGGCCCCGGGGGGTGGTGACAGGTAATGTGGATTTCAGCCATTACGCTCCGGCGCTGCAAACCCAGGCGTCCGCGTCGGGGGCGGGGCACCGCTTGACCGTCATGCTGGTTTCGCTCGGCCTGAGTCTGATCGTCGGGGTGGTTCTGATTACTTTCATCCTCACGCAGATCCGGAGCGCCCGCTTGAACCGGCAAAACGATGATCTGGAGGTTGACCCGAACGCGGCGGCCGGGCTGGCCATCGAGGAATTTATTCAAGAAACGCCTCTGCCTCTCAAAAAATTGCCCATGCCGTGAGGGGTCAGCGGGCGGTCAGCCACGCGTCGAAGAAGGCGCTGACGATTGGCGCCGCTGTTTTCCCGCCGCTTTGACCGTCTTCAACAATCACTGTGAAGGCGTAGCGGGGATCCTCTATGGGGGCGAAACCGGTGAACCACGTGTTTTTAGTCCGCTCCGTCCGCGGTCCTTTTTCGGCGGTGCCGGTTTTTCCCGCCACGCTGATGACCGAGTTCCGGGCCTCGGGAGCGCCGCCGATGTCGCTGTTGACGACGGCGTCCATACCGGCGCGGAGGCTGTCCAGGTAGGCGGGCGTGTCCGTCAGTCGGCGGCGGATTTCCACGGGCATTTTTTTGACGATTTGGCCGTCTTCCCGGATCATTGAGTGGACGAGTCGGGGTTTTAACACGGCGCCGCCATTGGCGATGGCCGCCGTGTACACCGCCGCTTGCAGAGGACTCAGGTTAATCATGCCTTGACCGATGGAAATAAACGCCGTGTCGGAGGCGATCCACGCGCGGCCAAGCCGCTCACGCGCCCACGGGCGTGAAGGCACCAGGCCCGCTCCGCCACCGCCGGGAATGTCCAGCCCGGGAGACTCGCCAAGACCCGCCTGGCGGAATGTCTTCGCCAAGTCTTCCAATCCTGTTTGTTGCCCCAGTTCAATAAAAAACGTGTTACAGGATTGGGCGATGGCGGCTCGCAGCGTCAGGTCTCCATGACCGCTTCGTCGGCCGCAGTTGATCCGCATGTCGCCCATTTTGAAATATCCCGGGCAAGTCACGACTGTCGTGTCCGCGTCTAGTTTCCCCGCCTCAAAAGCCGCCAACGCGACCAGTGGTTTGACGATGGAGCCGGGCATATATCCGGGACTGACCGCCCGGTTCAACAAGGGGAAATTCTCCGTGTCCCCCGCCAGCCGCGCGTAATAGTCCGTGGTGAGCGCGTTCAGATTGTATCCCGGTGCGGAAACCAAAGCCAGCACGCCCCCGGTCCGGGCGTTGAGTAAGACGAACGCTCCCCGTTTGCCGGCCATCAACCGCTCGGCGATTTGCTGCGCCCGGAGATCCATTTCCAGGACCAGCGACACGCCGTTCTCGGGAGCGACGGGGGGATTCGCTTCCTGATCGGCATATCCGAGCGTGTCCACCCGGACGGTTTTCCGTCCCGCCTTTCCGGCCAGAATGTCATCGTAAAAGCGTTCCAATCCCGCTCGGCCATGCGGTTCCCGTTCGTGATAGAAGTAATGCTCCTCGTCCGGGGGATCGGTGATGCCGGTGAAGCCCGTCACGTGCGCGGCGACCGCGCCGTGCGGGTAGGTTCGGATAAATCCGTCCCGGATGCTCCAGCCCGATGTCTGGTCAACGTGTTCCAGCGCCAGCGTGAGTTCCCGTTTATTTAATTTTTCAAAGATCGTCAACGGTAAGGCGGGATACCAGTCAATGTGTCGGCGCACGCGCGCTTCGGTCAATGGGGACGGCCGGTTGATCCGGCCGGCGATCAAAGCGCCGCGGTCAAGAATGTGATTGACAGTCGCGGATTTACGTCCCCGCCGCCGCATATCCTCAACTTTAAAAATCAAGTCATAACTGGGTTGATTATCGGCCAGGACCTCGCCGCCACGGGTCAAAATTCTGCCGCGGACGGCTGGCAGGCGGATGTCCCGGATACTCTGTTTAATGATTCTTTCCACATGCTCGGGGCCTTGTTTGATTTGCACCCACCACAGACGGATGACCAAGCCGCCCATACCGAGCAAGATGACCAAGCCAAGCAACCAGATCCTTCCCTGGCGCGCGTTGTCAGGTGTTCTTCCGCGATGCATAAAATTCCTTTCGGCGGGGCCGGGCGTCACAAAACCGTGGCAACCCGGCGCGGCGCGCGCAACTGTCAAACAAAGGGGTCAAAACCGGTAACGCCAGTGCCGGGAGCAGGATGTCCGCCAAAAAAAACATGGGATGAAGCGATGCGAAAGACCGGTAAGCCAGAAAAGTAAACACGAGCATGGCGGCACAATGCGAAAGTCCAATTAAAAATCCGGGAAAAAATAAGACGGCCGGATGGGTCACCTCGCCAGTCTCCCGCCACAGACGGGCCAATCCTAAAACCGCCGGAACCAGCAGCAAGGTGGGTAGAGCCGGCCGCAGAAAGTGGATGTCGATAAAAACCGCGGTGAAACAAGCGACGGAAAACAGTCCCCGCTGGAGGTGGGCGGTGAACACGTAAAAGCTGATGACCAAAACCATGGGCAGAGACACGCCGGTCAAACCGATGGCCGCCTCAAAAACAGCGCCGGCGCACACTAATAAAACGCCCCATATAAAAACCATCATACCTGTACTTTCCGGATGAGAAGGCGACCAGCGCCTTCGCCAATAAAAAAGCTCCGACCAAGACGGCCGGAGCTTTAAGCGTTAGCTGAGACCCTTAATCGGTCAACGCGTCCAGAGCTTCGCTCGCGTCGTCTTTGGCGGCTTCGGCGGCCTTTTCAAGTTCAGCGGCGGTGCTCTCCGCTTTTTTTTCAAGTTCAGCGGCCATGCTTTCCGCTTCTTTTTCAACTTCAGCGGCCGTGTCGGCGGCTTGTTCTTCCGTGGTTTTTTCTCCGCATCCAGTGAAGGCGAAGACCGCGGCGCCCATCATCATCATCGCGAGGAATTTTCTCATGACGTGTCCTTTCATTAACAATACTGTTCTCGGAATAGTTCCGGACGCATGGATAATCCATCCGCGAAGTTAAATTAGCGCAGTGGGAGGGGTTTGGCAAGCCACCCGGTCACATTCTTTCAATCTCCGCGCCGAGAAGCGTGAATTTTTCCTCAACCCGGGCATAGCCGCGATCAATGTGATGGACATTATTCACTGTGCTGACCCCTTCCGCGCACAGCGCGGCGCCCAGCAACGCGATGCCGGCGCGGATGTCCGGACTGCTTAAGTCCAGCGCGTGCAGACGGGCGGGGCCGGTCACGAGCACCCGGTGCGGGTCACATATCACCGCGTTGGCGCCCATGCTGATCAGACGGTCAACAAAATACATCCGGCTCTCAAACATTTTCTCAAAAAATAAAACGGTGCCTTCCAATTGGGTGGCCATGACAATACTGACGCTCATTAGGTCAGAAGGGAAATGGGGCCAGGGCCCGTCATCGAACACCGGGATACAGCCGCTGGCGTCCCGTCGGATTTGGCGGCTTTGGCCTCCGGTCAGACTCACGGCGTTGTCCGCGAATGTCAGGTCGACCCCCAGACATCCGAATGTGTGCTGAATCATCCGGTAGTGCCGATGATCGATGTCGTTCACGGTGATCCCGCCGCCCGTGGCGGCGGCGATGGCCAGATAGCTCCCCGCCTCGGTATAGTCAGAACTGATCCGATGCCGGGCGCCATGCAGTGTTTTAACCCCCTCAATGATTAATGTGTTTGTGCCAATGCCCCTGATGGACGCGCCCATTTTCACGAGCAGCTCGCAGAGATCCTGGACATGCGGTTCACAGGCGGCGTTGCTTAAGCGGGTTTCACCATCGGCCAGCGCGGCGGCGCAAATGAGCTGTTCGGTCGCGGTCACGCTGGCTTCCGCCATGAAAATATCCGCCCCGGACAAGGCGCCGACGGCCGTGAATTCAAGCTCCCGGTTCACGGAATAATCACATCCCATGGCGGCGAATCCGCTCAAATGGGGATCCAGGCGGCGGCGGCCGATCACATCTCCGCCTGGCGGAACCATGCGGGCCCGTCCGCGGCGATGCAGTAACGGCGCGGCGAAGAGCACCCCCGCCCGCACCCGGTCGCAATATTCGGCTGGGAGCTCGTCGGTGACGATGGTGTCCGCCGTGATGCTGACGCTCCCGTCGTCACCTTCGCGCACCCGCGCCCCGAGGGCGGCGGCGATGGCCAGCATGCTGTGAACGTCGCCAATATCCGGCAGATTGTCTAAAATCACCTCCTCGGCGGTCAGCAGACTGGCGGCGATCATGGGCAGGGCCGCGTTTTTGTTGCCACTGGCGCGAATGGTTCCGTGGAGGGGGACGCCTCCTTTGATTCGAAAGATATTGGCGGATGAAGAATGTGACATCAGGTGTTCTTGGTTGGGGTTAGCATTTCCTCGGCATGGGCGCGGGCGTTGGCGCTGTCAGCGCCGCCCATCATCCGCACCAGTTCGTCAACCCGTTCGTTTGGTGTCAAGCGGGTCATCGAAGTGAGGGTGGTGTTGTCAACCACCCGTTTTCCCACTTGGAAATGCGTGCTTCCGACGGCGGCGATTTGCGGCAAGTGAGTGATGCAAAGCACCTGGTGGTCATGGGCGACACTGGCCAGTTCCTCCGCCACGCGGTCAGCGACGCGGCCGCCCACATTACTGTCCACTTCATCGAAGATTAACAGCGGCACCGGATCCGCCGCGGCCAGCACGGTTTTCACCGCCAGCATGACACGGGCCATCTCCCCGCTGCTGGCGATCTTTTTCAGGGGCATAAGGGGTTGCCCGGGATTGGGGGCGAACATGAACTCCACGCGGTCCTCACCGGTCGGCCCGCAAGCCACCGTGTGTATGTCAATCACAAAACGATTACTGGCGAAGCCGAGGGCGGTCAGTTTGCCGGAGATTTTCCGCGCCAGCGCCGTGGCCTGTTCCGTCCGGTTCTGATGTAACTGCCGGCACACGGCCTGATGCTCGGAACGGGCCGCCGCCAGCGCCTGCCCGGCGGCCCGAATGGCCGCTTCCCGGTTTTCGGCGGTTTCCAGACGGCGGCGCATGTCCTCGGCCTGATCAAGAATCGTCTGAATATCTCCCCGGTATTTTCGTTTGAGCTCATGAATCAGGGCCAGCCGGTCTTCCATGACCGCGAAAGCTTCCGCGTCGCAGTCCACCGACTCGGCGAATCCTGTCAAGTCATGGGCCAGGTCTTGAATAGTCTCAACCACGGCTTCCAATTCAGCGGCGAACCGCATGGCTCTTTCCCCGCCAATATCAGCCATTTCCTGCAATGACCGGATGGGGGCGGCAAGGGCGTCGACAATACTTCCGTCGGCTTCACACAGTCCGTCCGCAGTGGTTCCGGCCAGCTCCATCAAGCGCCGTGAGTGAGACGCGAGCCGGTGCTTTTCAACCAGCTCATCCTCTTCGTCACTGTTTAGCGCCGCCCGGTCTATCTCATCAAGCTGATGCCGGAGAAACTCGCATTCGGCCGGGGACGGATTATCGGCTTCCAGGGCGCGCAGGTTTGTTTCGCGCTGGCGGATAGCGTTCCAGCGGTCGGAGCACCTGTCAAGCATGTCTTTGTGTCCGGCGAATGTGTCTAAAAGCGACAACTGGCAGGCGCGGCTTAGCAGGGACTGATGATCATGGGGACCGTGGATGTCAACCAGCCGGTCGCCTAATTCTTTCATCACTCGTAATGGTGTGGGAACCGCGTTCACATAACATCGGGACGCGGCGGGAGTGACCACGCGGCGCAAGAGGAGTTCGCCGTCCTCGCCGGCGGGAAGTCCGCCATGCTCCAACAGCTCCTCAATGCCGTCGCGGAGAGGAGGAGGGCAGTGGTTCAAGTCAAAGCAGGCGGTGATTTCACACTGCTCCCGGCCTTGACGGATTAACGTTTTTTCCGCCCGTTCACCCAAAACAATTTGAACGGCGCCGAGGATGACGGATTTTCCCGTTCCCGTTTCACCGGTCACCGTGTTCAGCCCCGGTCCGAAATCAATCTCCAGGGACTCCACAGTCGCCAAATTTTTTATGGTGAGATTCGCTAACATGTGAATCGGGGCGCTGTCACGCGCGTTTGCATCGGGGTCCTTGGGCCGTGTCTTCAACGATCCATCCCCGGGCGGCCAGCTCGTCGCGCAGAGTGTCCGCCCGGGCGAAATCTTTCATTTGACGGGCGGTTTGACGGTCATGGGCCAACGCGGTTATGTCCGCGGGAACGTCCTCTTCCTTGTCCACTTCCAAAGCGCCCAGGACCGTGTCGAACGCTCTCAGGCAGTCCAGGATTTTTTCCGCCTCGGATGGTCCCGCCGCTCCCTCGTCAACCAGCCGGTTTCCTCCCCGGACTAGATTAAACAGGCCGGCCAGGGCGGCGGATATATTCAAGTCATCCTCCACGCCGGCCTGAAAGGCGTTCCGGCTGGCCGCGATCAGCTCGGCGACCCGGCCATCGGTATCTCCGGCCGCGGCGGGGGCGGCTTTCAGTCGGGCGATAAAGTCGTCCACCCGTTGCAGAGAGGCCCGGGCGTCATGGCACGCCTGGAATGAGAAGTTCAGTTGCTGCCGATAGTGGGTGGTCAAGAGCACCCAGCGGACTTCCCGGCCGCTGAAGCCCTTGGCCAGCACTTCCCGGAGTGTGTAAAAGTTCCCCGCCGACTTTGACATTTTCTCCCCGTTCACGACCAAGTGCGCGCAATGGAGCCAATAGTTGACGAACGCGCACCCGTTGGCGGCTTCACTCTGAGCGATTTCATCTTCATGGTGGGGAAACATGTTATCCACCCCGCCGGTGTGAATGTCAAATGTCTCGCCGAGATACTTCATGCTCATGGCGGAGCATTCAATATGCCATCCCGGGCGTCCTTTGCCCCAGGGGCTGTCCCAGGCGACATCGCCGTCGGCCTCATCATAGGCTTTCCACAGCGCGAAATCAGCGACGGACTCTTTCGCGTACTCGTCATGTTTAACCCGTCCTGAAGACCGCATCTCATCGGGATTGATGGTCACCAGCCGCCCGTAGTCAGGATAACTGGCGATGGAAAAATACACCGAGCCATCCTCGGCGACATAGGCGAAACCACCATCAACCAGTTTTTTAATGATACCGATCATTTCCCCGATATGATCGGTCGCCGCCGGATAGTGCTCCGCCGGTTCAATGCCCAGTTTCTCCATATCTTCAAAGAAGGCTTTTTTATAGATCGCGGTGAACTCATTCAAGGCCATACCGGCTTTTTGGGAATCCCGGATGGTTTTGTCATCCACATCTGTCAAATTCATGACCTGTGTGACCTTGTAGCCGCAATAGCGCAGCGCCCGGCGGAGCAAATCCTCGAAAACATAGGCGCGGAAATTGCCGATATGGGCGTAGTTGTAGACCGTCGGCCCGCATGTGTACAGGCCGGCCTTGCCAGGTTCAAGCGGCTTGAAGTCATCAACGGTTCTAGTCAGCGAATTATAAAATCTAAGACCCATGAGGGAACATTCCTTACCTGATCAGTCGGCGACAGATCCATAGTCCGGCGCGGGCGCGCGGCCGGCTTTCCACGGCGGTTTTCGTCACGCCCATAGTATATCGTCACGCGGCGTGAGTTCAATAGCGGCAGCCCCTCAAACGCGGACGGCGCGCTTCCAGCGCCCCAGCGCCGCGGCGGAATGCGCGCCGTGGCGCTGGAAGCGCGCCGGAAAGCTGTCTTTTTCAGCATGCCGCGTTATTTTACGGGGCATGTGCTGTTGTTTCGGTGCGACTGTTGGGTGATTTAACTGGCGTGTGATTTTTTATGGTTTTCCGTGGTGAAAGTTTACGACTGCCGATCGGCTTGGTGTGCACTGATTTTGACGGCACTTTGTTTGACGGAAAACCGGACGCGGAATCCATGATGGCGTTTAAAAACGTCTTGGATTCCCTTCGGGATCTGCACGGCGCCCGCTGGGCGATTGTCACCGGCCGTCCTCTGTCCGACTTGCTGCCGATGCTGGGCCTGTTTATGACGTACCGGCTGTTTCCCGATCTGGTCGTGGTCGCTGACGCTCTGATTTTTAAACGGAATATTCTGGGGAAATTCAAACCGTTTCACTTTTGGAACGCCAAGGTGGCTCTCCGCCGGCACGCGCTTGTGCGAAAACATGCCGCCCACGTGACCGGCTGGCGGGATCATCTCATGCGGACGTTTCCCGGGGTCAGGGACCGTTCCGGCGAACCCGTGGACATCTGGCTGGATTTCCAGGATGAGGCCGTCGCGGAGTCCGCGGAAAATGAGTTGCTGAGCCTGTTGGGAAAATCAGCGCACAGATTTCTTATTCTCCGGTGGGGGACGGAGCTTTTTCTCGCCCCCGCCGCCGGCACCAAAGGTGAAGCCGTGGAGCGGTTGGCGAAGCATTGCCGAGTGCCCATGCGGCATGTTTTCGCGGTGGGTGACGGTCCCAATGATTTGCCCATGTTGCGTGAAGGGTGTGTGGGCATGCCCGCCTGTGTGGGCAACGCGTCGGAACGGGTGAAACAGGCGGTGGGAGAAGGGGGTGGATATCTCGCCCGGGGACATTGCCTGGAAGGTGTGCTCGAAGCGTTATGGTTTTACGCCGGCGTGACAGGCTGACGGTCAATTCCGGGGTTGAGCTATCTGAGAGTGCGGATATATTAGCCTCCCCACATAACCTTTCCTTTAAAAGAAACCCGCGATGCGTTATTCCAAAGTTGGTGTCAACTCGTTCAACTATTTTCTTCCCCGGGATATTCTCACGTCCGCGACCATTGAGGAGCGGCTGTCACCCCTCTATGAGCGTTTGCGGTTACCGACGGGCCGGTTGGAATTAATGACAGGCATCAAAGAACGCCGGGTTTGGCCGGAGGGCACACGTCCCAGTGAGGTGAGCGCCCGGGCCGGGGAGCTGGCGTTACAGTCCGCGGGTGTTGATAAACAGGAGATCGACTGTCTGTTGCATTGTTCCGTGTGCCGGGATTTTGTCGAGCCGGCCACGTCAACGGCGGCGCATCGGTTGCTGGGATTGTCCGGCCGGGCGCTGAATTTCGACATTTCAAACGCCTGCCTTGGCGTGTTGTCAGGCATGACGCAGTTAGCGAACATGATCGAACTGGGGCAGGTCCGCTGCGGGATGGTGGTCGCCGGCGAAAATTCCCGGCCACTGATGGAATCCACGATCGCGGAGTTGAATTCAAATGTGACTCTGACACGCCGGGATATCAAACCATGGTTCGCGTCGCTGACGATTGGGTCCGCCGCCGCCGCGGTGGTGATGAGCCATGTGGATTTCCGACCCGCCCCGATGCGCTTCCTCGGCGGCGCGCACTTTTGTGACACGCGGTATAATCATCTTTGCCAGGGGGGACAGGACGGCGGGATGGTCGGCGGAGGGGGAGTTCTGATGCGGACAGATTCGGAAGAGTTGTTGAAACGGGGGGTCGCGGTGGCCAAGGACACCTGGGAGCTGACGAAACAGGACTTAGCGTGGGACAACGGAACGCCGGATGTGATTTGCACACATCAAGTGGGCAAACGGCACAGTGACTATCTGTACGACAGCCTGGGATTGGATGTCAGTAAGGATTTCGCCACTGTTGAGACATTGGGGAACTGCGGTTCCGTCTCACTGCCCGTGACGGCCGCCATGGCGATTGAAGCGGGGCGGCTCCCCGCCGGGGGGAAACTGGCCTTGCTCGGCATCGGCAGCGGTATAAATTGCCTGATGATCGGGGTGGAAAAGGTCTGAATGGTTCACGGTGGGAATGGCTGATCCGCGCGGCTTAGGGCGGTGACGATTGCCGACGGTGGTTGTTTCATATAAAAAAACGCGTCATGCGGATTTCCGGGGTTGCGAAATGGGGATTGAGACCCTATGGTACACGCTGAAAGTCCGACCTAGCCACGCGATACGTGCCTCCTCCCTGTCTTGTCATTGACACCGAGGAGGTCGGAGTATGCCCGAAGACCAGGTTTAGCAGTAATGGAGTTTAACTGTGAGTCTGACGATTCTCGTATTTGCAAAACAAGTGCCTGACACGGCGAATGTCACCGGTAAGGCAATGAAAGATGACGGCACGGTGAACCGCGCCGCTTTGCCGGCGATTTTTAATCCGGAGGACTTGAACGGGCTGGAACTGGCGCTGGACATAAAGGAACGCTTTGGCGCCAAAGTCGTGGTGATGACCATGGGCCCCCCGGCCGCGACGGCGATTTTACGCCGCGCCTTGTATATCGGGGCGGATGAGGCGGTATTGATCACCGACCGCAAATTCGCCGGTGCCGACACCTTGGCCACCAGTTACACCCTGGCCTGCGCGGCGAAAAAGTACGGTGCCTTTGATCTGGTGATCTGCGGGCGTCAGGCCATTGATGGTGACACGGCGCAGGTGGGACCCCAGGTGGCTGAAAAACTGGCGCTTCCCCAGGCGACGTATGTGGAGTCCGTGGAAGATATTAAAGTGTTGAAAACAAAAAAGACCTTACGGGTGAAAAGCCTGATTGACGGGGGCCATGAAGTGGCCGAGATGCCCTTGCCGGCCCTGTTAACCGTCGCCGGCAGCGCCAATATTCCCCGTCCGCCGGGCGCCCGCCGGGTCATGCAGTACAAAAAAGCCGTCACACTGTCGGAATTGCAGAAATTGCATGGCGACCGGGATTATGAGGACGCCAACCAGTTGGCGGCCGATGAAGAGCGCCTGCGCAAGCGTGATTTGTGGATTCACGAATGGTCCGCGGCTGATTTGGGGGCTGACATGAGACGCATTGGTTTGTCCGGTTCCCCCACCAAAGTCAAAGAGATTGAAAGTGTCGTGCTAACCGGGGGGGATTATGAAGACATCCCGGCGACCGACGAGGCGATCCGGGGCCTTGTGCATGACCTGATCGAAGACCACATCCTGAGCTGATTTGAGATAAAGGGAAGATAACCATGACTGACAGCAAACGCGGAAACGTTTGGGTTTTCATTGAACAGGAAGGCGGTCAGATCGCTGATGTCAGCCTTGAGCTGGTGTCAAAAGGGCGCGAGCTGGCCAAAGAGCTTGGGGTCAGCACGGAAGGGGTTCTGCTGGGATCCGATGTGAGCGGCTTGGCCAAACAGTTGCATGAGCAGGGCTGTGACAACGTCTTTTTAGCCGAAGACAACGAGCTGGCATTGTTCTCCGCCGTGCCGTACACCAAAATTGTCGCCGGCATGGCCCGGGATATGAATCCTGACATTATTTTGTTCGGTGCCACGCGGGTGGGACGTTCCTTAGCTCCACGGGTCGCCAGTGAATTGCAGGCGGGTTTGACGGCTGACTGCACGTCCTTGCGAATTGATGATTTTGAAGACAAAATCACCAAAAAGACCCTGCGGAACAAACTGATGCAGATCCGCCCGGCTTTTGGCGGAAACATCATCGCCACCATTGTCAATTCCTGGGACTGCCCTCAGATGGTGACGGTCCGGGAAGGTGTCATGCCTTTAGCTGATCCGGTGAAGGGGCGGCAGGGCGATGTCACCCGGATTGATGTGAAACTGGAACCTGAAGACACGGTCGTCAAATTTGTCGAACGCATTCGGGAAACATCCGAAAACAGTCTGAAAAACGCTCAGGTCATCGTGGCGGGGGGTTATGGGGTCGGCGGGGCCGAGGAATTTAAACTCGTCGTTGATTTGGCCGACACCTTGGGCGGCGCCGTCGCGGCCAGCCGCGCCGCGGTGGACGCGGGCTGGATCGATCATGACCACCAGGTGGGCCAAACCGGGATCACTGTCCGCCCCCGCTTGTACATCGCCTGCGGGATCAGCGGGTCGGTTCAACACCGGGCCGGCATGAGTGAGAGCGCCAAGATTCTGGCGATTAACAGCGATCCGGACGCGCCGATTTTTTCAATCGCCCATTACGGGATTGTCGGCGACCTCAAAACCGTCATTCCAAAGATTATTGAGGCGTACAAAGCGCGCGTTTAACGGGGTCGCGTGACGAGCGGATACCTGTCAACTATTCAGTTTAAATAACGGAACGGGAAAATGGCTGAAAACTTTTACACAGACAATCAAGACATTCGTTTCCAATTGATGAATGTCGGACTCGACGAGGTGGTCCGACTGCGGGAGAACGACTACACGCAAGCGGCGACGTTTCCTGACGCTCCCGAGGATTTAGCTGACGCGTTGGACAGTTACGACAAAGTGTTGGAAATGATCGGCGAGATCTGCGGTGACAAAATCGCGCCCCGGGCCGCGGACGTGGATGCCATGGGCGCCAGCATTGACAACAATGTGGTCACCTACGCGCCGGGAACGTACGAAAATCTGCGTGATCTGACGCAGGCCCAGGTGATGGGAACGATGTTGCCGAGGCAATACGGCGGGCTGAACTACCCCGTCAGTGTTTACACGATGATGACGGAGATGGTGTCCCGGGCCGACGCCAGCCTGCAGAATCTGTTCGGCTTGCAGGATATCGCTGAAACCCTCTGCAAATTCGCTGATGAGGATCAAAAACAACGCTATTTACCGGGTTTTTGCACGGGTGAATATGATGGCGCGATGTCCTTGACCGAGCCTGAGGCCGGCAGCGATTTGCAGGCTGTCCAATTGAAAGCCTGGCAAGACGAGACAGGCCAGTGGTACTTGAATGGCATGAAACGGTTCATCACCAATGGCTGCGCGAAAATTCATTTGGTTTTGGCCCGGTCCGAAGCCGGCACCAGAGACGGCCGTGGTTTGTCCATGTTTGTCTGCAAAGCCGGCCCGGAATTGGTGGTCCGGCGGATTGAGGATAAAATGGGCATCCACGGATCGCCGACATGCGAACTGCAATTTAATGATGTTCCCTGCGAGCTGGTCGGGCAGCGCCGCCGTGGACTGACGCGTTATGTCATGTCCCTGATGAACGGGGCCCGCGTGGCGATCAGCGCCCAGGCTCTGGGAATCGCGGAGGCCGCGACGCGTCAAGCGCGCAAGTACGCCACCGAACGCACGCAATTCGGCAAGCCCATCATCAAACTGCCCGCCGTTTACGAAATGCTCACATGGATGAAAGTGCAGGTGATCGCGGCGCGGGCACTGTTGTATGAGACAACCAAGTATGTTGACTTGCGCGACGTGTATGAAGAGTTGAATAAGCATGACGAAAATCCGACGGCGGGAAACCGGAATCTCGAAAAGCTGTATGTGCGCATGGCCGCCGAATTGACACCGCTGTGTAAAGCCTTCTGCACGGAATTGGCGAACACGGCCGCCTACATGAATATCCAAATTCACGGGGGAACCGGATTTATGCGGGATTTCCCGGCGGAACGCTTGTATCGTGATGCCCGCATTACGAATATCTATGAAGGCACGACCCAACTGCAATATGTCGCCGCCATCGGCGGTGTGGTTCAACGGGTGCTCGATGACTTGATGGATGGGTTCGCCGCGCTGCCGTTTGAACGCAAACTCCGCCGCCTGCTGGCCCCGGTCGAGATGGCCCGTGAGCGCCTGCTCAAAGCGATTAAATTTGTCGAGAGCAAAAATGACTCCGATTATTTTGACCTTATGGCGGGCCGGATTTGCCAAATGGAAACCTTTGTGCTGACTAGCTTGTTGCTGCTCCGCGACGCCCGGATTGACAAGCAACGGGAAGTGGTCGCCGAATGCTTTATCACCGATGGTCTGGCCAAATTCAACGCCCATGAAGCCATTGTCATGGAAGGTAATTTCACGGTGGTTGACAGTCATGAGGATATCTTATCCATCTAAGCTGATCATCGTTAAGAGTTCATAAAAAAGCCGCTCTCCTTCGGGAGGGCGGTTTTTTGTTGACCGGTGATGAGACCAGTTAGTCAAAGGGGGACAGGGTCGAATGGCGCTAAGTTAGGAGTTTAAAAGTCCATTCCAACCTGTCCATTTATTTCAACTGTCGGAATGACACCAGCCCCGCTCCCGAATCATCAAAGCGCTTCTTCTCCGCCCGCTCATCCCCGTAGAACTCAGCGGTCAGATTCTTCACAAACAGCTTGGATCCGATAATCGCGCCCTCCGTCCAGTGACGCATGCGCCGCTGGCTCGTCAACATAAATGACGGCTTCTTTCTGGCCAGGTTTTCCGCCTCGGTGAACGCCGCCTCATCCGCTCCCGATTCAATCGCCGTCAGCTGCGCCAGTTTAATGCGAAGACACGTGATAACCTCTTCATCGTTAAGCTGTTCCTCATTATGCCGCCGCTTGCTGATTAAAACCTCTTCTTTTAAGCCGCCGATAAGATGATCTGACAGGCGGACCCTAAAGCGATGCTCACCGCTCCCGCACAACATTCCCCAGGTTGAGTGGCGGTAATCCGCGGAGTCCGCGACCAGCCCCGCCCGAACCGGATTCATCTCCACATACTGCACGCACTCCCATACCGCCCGTCCACTTTCCAGAATCACCGATTTATACCGGTCAGCCCACAGCCCGCCCCGCCGGCCATGCGGCCGTGTCCGGTTGAACCAGTTCGTGAAATGCTGCTGAAAATCCTTCATCAAGGCGCTCACATCCCGCATCCGGCGGGCGTATGTCTCATAATTCACCTTCATCCGCCAGTCCGGCGCTTCCCGGTCCTTTCCGTAATACGCCTTGAACCGACGCTTCACTTCCGCCAGACCCGGCAACTCAGACGGCGCCCTGACCACCGCGTGAAAATGATTTCCCATCGCCACAAACGACACAATGTCAATCGCGTACAGCTTGTTGACATGATCCATGATCCGGAACATCTCCTCCCGCTCAACCTCTCCGAAAGGATGCCAGCCCGGCTCTCCGCTCACTCGGTTGAAAACGTGGTAATAACAAGATTCCCGATCATAACGCATACGGGCCGCCCGCATCATGTCACCTCCGCACGTCTTTTCACTTTGAGACCGAGATAAAACCATCCACGATTCTGAGACTGTTTTCCTACCATATCGCATGATTTTTCACATGCAATCTATAAACAACCTGTCCCTTTATTTCACCTTTATTTCACTTTTTTTTGCGGTACGACATGCGGTCCGACATTTTGATGGGGGCCTGCGATCAGGCTCACCCGAATTTATTTTCCCGTTGTTTTCGGAACAAGGAGGCAAAGCCGAACGTGCCGGGAAAAATGGGAAAACTTTAGTAATAGGGCAAAATCGGGAATAAATTCCTGATAACTCAGCAACTCAGCCACGGATGCGGGAGTCGGCTTATTCAGGAACTGGAGTGTTTGTGGAGGGGACGCGGATATTCCGCTGAAACGGGGCCAGCGTCTGATCGGTCACTGGTTTGTCCAGCGGGTGAAGGGTGACCATGACCGGGCGGTGATCCGACGCGGCGAGGATGGCCGGGGTCTGGACGATTTTCGTTCCCGAGAAGTCAATTTCCGGCAACACGCTTTGATTGGTCAGAATGTAATCAATCCGCGCATAGCTGTCCTCCGCCGCCCAGAAGTGGGTCCAGGAGAACCCGTGCTGATCAAGGGGCCGCAGATCAAATAATTGGCCTTCCGGATTCCGCCGCCGGGAAAACAAGGTGTTGAGCGGTGACGAGTTCGGACTGTCGTTGAAGTCTCCCATCACCAGTAAATTGCAGTCTGGGTTGTTCAAAATCATGTCGTTGACAAGATAACGCAGATGTCTGGACTCATACCGGCGCATGTCTGACTGCCCCAATTTGTGGAAGCGCTTGCTCTTGAAATGCGCCACCAACAGCCGCAATTGATACCCGTTCGGCCACTCAAACAAACAGTTCGCGAAGCCCCGCTGAATCGGGACGCTGACACCGCGAAGTTCGTAAAACGCGTCCGTTTTATGCTCGATTTCTTTCGGCTTGATTTTAGAGAAGATAACGATTTGACGGATCTCGTCCGCTCCTTGAACACGTGTGTGAAACGGGTAATCAACGCCGAGTTTCGCAAGCCCCGTCCGGATTTGCTCAACGGCGCGCGGACCCCCGACTTCCAGCAGGGCTAAAATGTCGGCGTTGATTTCCGCCAGCGCTTTCAGGCAGGTCTCCCGCTTGGCCGGCGGTTTGGATTCCTGATAATCAGACTCCGGATCCAAAAAGTTTTCGACATTGAACGAGCAGACGGTGACGGGCCTGACGGTCGCCGCCGGTACGGGATCCCCGCCCATGGCCGACGGGAAAAAACATGTCAGCGCGGCGATCAAGCAAATCTGAATGGCGTGGTTGACGGTCATGATGACAGGGTCGCTTCAATGTGGCGGGTGACGGCTTCGACCGTGGCGGGCAGGGTGACCCGCCGGGATGGCAATTCCGTGATGCCTTCAAGCCTCGGATGACGGGCGATGTCCGCTCCCACCGCCTGGGCTATCGCCGCCGGAAATTTGGCCGGATGGGCGGTGGCCAGGCAAACGGTTGGCGCCTGGTCGCTGATGAATCTTTCCGCGACAGACACACCCACGGCGGTGTGCGGGTCAAGCAAGTAGCCGAAATCCCGCCAATACCGGTTAATGACCGCCAGGGTGGCGGCGGTGTCTCCCCGGCCCGCCGTGAACAGGCTGTCGCCGCCGCCGACTTCCAGGACACCGGTGGCGGAGAAATCCGCCATCATCTCACGGACCCGCGTCGGATTTTCACCGACCCGGTAATACAGATACCGTTCAAAATTGCTGGCGACTTGAATGTCCATCGATGGACTCAGGGTCGGGTGAACATCACTTTTCCGGTAGACCCCGGTTGTGAAAAAGCGGGATAAAATATCATTCTCATTGGTGGCCAGAATCAGTTTGCTGATCGGGGCGCCCATACGCCAGGCGATATAGCCCGCGAAAATATCACCAAAATTCCCGGTGGGCACACTGAATTGAACCGTGTCGGCTCCCGTGCGTTTTTGAACGGCGAAGCAGGCGTGGAAGTAGTACACCACTTGGGCGAGCACCCGGGCCCAGTTGACGGAATTGACCGCCCCCAGTTTATATGTCCGCTTAAATTCCGGAACGCTGAAGATCTCCTTCATGATCCGCTGGCCGTCGTCAAACGTGCCCTGAATGGCGATATTATGGACATTGTCATCCAGCACGGTGGTCATCTGTTTTTCCTGGATGGGGCTGACGCGGCCGTCAGGATGCATGATGAAAATTTCGATGCCTGGCTTTCCACGGACTCCGTGAATGGCGGCGCTGCCGGTGTCGCCGCTGGTGGCGCCTAAAATGTTCAAACAGTCCCCCCGCTCAGTTAGGATGTGGTCGAAAACATTCCCGAGGAATTGCAGGGCGATGTCTTTAAAGGCCAGAGTCGGGCCGTGAAAAAGTTCTAAAATATGCAGATCACCGACGGCGACAGTGGGGCTCACGTCCGGGTGGTCAAAGGCCGCGTAACTGCGGTCGATGATGTCCCGCAAACGCGTCTCTGGAATGTCGTCCGCCACGAACGGGGCGATGATGTGATACGCCAGATCCGCGTAGGGCGAGGCGGACAGTTCTCGAAGGCGGTCTTTCAAGGAGGGGATGGCGGCGGGAAGCAGTAAACCGCCATCGGTCGCCAGGCCCATCATGACCGCGTCGTTAAAATAAACCGGGGGGATTCCTCCCCTGGTGCTGATGTAATTCATTGTCCGAAGCTCTTTGTCCACTATATTGCTTGACATGCGATCTTGACTGAACGAATAACATAACCCGCTCTTTTGGTTTTGCTGGCCATGATACCCTGCGAATATTTTTGGCGTGACCTGGGGATCTCTCCGGAAGAGGTGTCCCGCCGCGGATTGCGCGTCTTTCCGGAAGCGGCGGCGCTGACGGTTGTCCACGGCCCGGGGCGTGATTTTCAGATGACACCTGAAACGGCGGCCGCCTGGCGGCGTCTGCGGACGGCCTCCGCCCGGGACGGAGTGGGCATCACGCTTGTGTCCGCTTTCCGGAGTTACGCGTATCAAGCCGAGTTGATCCGTAAAAAACTGGCTCTCGGCAAACGCCTTGAGGACGTGTTGACGGTGCTCGCTCCCCCCGGCTGCAGTGAGCATCATACGGGCGCGGCGCTGGATCTGGGCACCCCCGGCTGCCCCCCCGCTGACGAGTCATTTGAGCAAACCGCGGCGTTTGACTGGCTGAAGCGAGCGGCTCACTCACATGGGTTTTCCATGTCGTATCCCCGGGATAACCATCAGGGATATATCTATGAGCCTTGGCATTGGCGCTTTGAGGGCCGCCTAATCGGTTAGTAGCTGGGGCGTCGGCCGGGGTTCCTCGCCCGGCTATGCCTTAAGACAGTCGGCCTTGGAAGACCGCCCTACACAATTTTCCCAAGCTGCTAACCGGTTACGCCTAAATCCTTCAGTCTGAATGACGATTCCCACTTGGGACTGTATATTATCGTTTGATCGTCGAGGATTTGTTTTACGGGAATCCGCGCCGGGTTTTCGATTTTGTTTTTAAAGGATTCGTTTATGAGTGTTCGTGTCCGCTTCGCCCCGTCGCCCACGGGGCATGTGCATATTGGCAATATCCGGGCCGCTATTTTCAACTGGCTGTACGCCCGCCATAGCGGGGGAAAGTTTCTATTGCGGGTTGAGGACACCGACCGTGAGCGGTCCACCCCCGAAGCGATTGAAACGCTCTTGGACGCCATGGATTGGCTGGGGCTGGATGTGGACGAGCCGCCTCTTTACCAAAGCGCCCGCTCCCGGGCCCATCTCGCCGCCGCGGAGACATTGATCGCGGCCGGGCGGGCGTACCGTTTCGCCAAAGGCGGAGAAGGGGAGGCGGTTCTCTTCCGGATTCCCTGGGATGATGCCGACGGCATGGCTGTTTCCGAGGTCGGTCCCGCCAGTTTAGCTGTGCATCCCGATGTCCCGGTTGTTTTCAGTGTGTCCGGTGTTGACTTCGCCGGGGTGTCAAGCAAGGGAAAACCGATGCCCGGCGGCGCCTGTCTGGCCGGGTTCAGAAACTTGACGGTGTTTGATTCAGACGGTGACCGCCTGTTCGAGCTGGAGCCTGTCGCCGAGGGCTTGCTGACCGGCGGGAAAACCTATACCGTCGAGCGGGCGGCGCGCTTTGAATTCACCCGGCGGCAAGTGACCTTCACGGATCTGGTTAAAGGCGACTTGTCCAAACCGCTTGACGGCATGAAAGACGTGGTCATCGTCCGTAGTGACGGCAGTCCGGTGTTTCATCTCGCCAATGTGTGTGACGACATCGAGCAGAACATCACGCACATTATCCGCGGGGATGATCATGTCGAAAACACCTACCGGCATCTGCTCTTGTTCGCCGCTCTCGGCGCCCCGGCGCCCGCCTACGCCCACTTGCCGATGATCGTCAACGCCCACGGCAAACCCTACAGTAAACGCGACGGCGACGCCTTTGTCGGCGATTTCCGGGACCGGGGATTTTTGCCGGCGGCCTTGTTTAATTACCTGACGCTGCTGGGCTGGAATCCTGGCGACGAGCGGGAAAAAATGACCCGGGAGGAGCTGGTTCAGGCTTTTTCTCTGGACCGGGTCCAGCATTCCGCCGCCCAAATGGATATGCGGAAACTTGAAAATCTAAATGGTCAGTATATCGCCGACTTGCCCGTTGAGCGTTTTCTTGAGGAAGCGGCGCTGGCCGCCGCGGAGGAGGACCGGATGAAAGCGGCTGACCCGGAGAAATTCGCCGAGGTCGCGCGGCTTTTGCGCAGCCGGACTAAAACCTTCGCGGATGTGAAAGACTGGGGCTATTTCTTTTCAGCGTATCCGCGGTACGACGAAAAAGCGGTCAGAAAATTTTTGATGAAGGACGGGGTCGGCCCGGCTCTGACGGCTTTGGCCGCCACATTTGAGCATACGGAGTTTGATCTGGACAGCCTCGAGGCGGCGGTTCAAGCCGTGGCTGAAGAGCGGGGCTTTGACCAGGGTAAGTTGAACGCGCCCCTGCGGGTGGCTCTAACCGGCCGGACCAGCGGCGCCGGCATGGGGGAAACCATGGTGGCGCTGGGACGTGAACACACCCTTAACCGGTTGCGGCATGCTGTCGCGGCCTATTGTGACGGGCGGTAATTATGTCGAACGACACGCTTCCAACCATCGCCATAGTCGGTCGTCCGAATGTGGGCAAATCCTCTCTGTTTAACGCTGTTCTGGGCCGTCGGATCGCCATCGTCCATGAGCAAAGCGGGGTGACCCGGGACCGCGTCTCGGCGCCCGCCCATCGGAAAAATAAGCATTTTCTCCTTGTTGACACCGGAGGAGTGGGGGTTTTCCGCGATGACCGCCATGTGGAGACATTCGACGGGTTAATCAGGGATCAGGTCGCGCGTGTGGTCGCGGAGGCTGATCATGTGATTTGGGTGGTGGACAGCCAAGACGGGGTGACACCCTTGGACCGGGAACTCGGGCTGTTTCTCCGGGAAAGCGGCCGACCGGTGACGCTGGCGGCCAATAAAGCGGACAATGTGAAATTGGCGGACTCCGCGGCCGCGGACTTCGCGACTCTGGGAGCGGGACAACCGATGCCGATCACGTGCACGCACGGACACGGCGTTGAAGACTTGCTGGAAACTGTTTTGGCGGCGCTGCCGGCCACCGTCGGGGACGGGGTGGAAAATGTCGAAGGCTTGAAACTGGCCGTGGTGGGGCGCCCGAATGTGGGCAAATCCTCGCTTGTCAATACATTAATTGGCGAGAACCGGGTGATTGTGAGTGATATCGCCGGGACGACTCGGGACGCCATTGACATCCCGATTGAGATCGTCGATGAGACGGGAGAACGGGTGCCGTTCACACTGATTGACACGGCCGGGATACGCCGCCGTCGGCAAGTGGATAATGTCGTGGAGCTGTTTAGCAGCATGCGCGCTGAAAACGCCGTGAAGCGGTGCGATGTGGCGATATTGGTTATTGACGCGCAAACACCGGCGACGAGTCAGGACCGTCGGATCGCCCGGTTGATCGCCGATGCCCGGAAACCCTGTATCCTGGTGGCGAACAAGTGGGATCTGGCCTGTGAAACTATAAAACTAAAAGATCTGAAATCGGATTTGGACCATGACATGAAATTCATGTCTTACGCCACCACGGTGGGGATTTCCGCGAAAAGCGGCTATAACGTGGACCAAGTCGTGGAAGCTTTAATGACCATTCGGGATCAGATGGGCATGAAGATTCCCACATCCATTGTCAACCAATTTCTTCAGGATGTCATCGCCCGGACACCCCCTCCCGCCGGGCCGGGCGGGAAAACGATGAAATTGCTTTACGCGACCATGACCGACGGGGCCTGTCCCCACACGGTGATGTTCGTCAATCAGAAGGGGTTGTGCCCGGCCAGTTATCAGTCCTTTCTGGAAAACCGTTTGCGGGACGCCTTTTTCTCTGAGGGCGGCATGCCGGTGTGGATCGAATTGCGGTCCCGGCGGAGCACGGGTGACCAGCGCTCCGGGGCCCGGACAGCGGCGGCCGGCGCGCAATCCGTGAAAACCGCGGCCCGGAAATCCCGCGCCCGGCATAATGAACGCCGCAAGGGTTACCGTAAAAAGTAATCGGGCGGGGGTGTGAAAACGGAGGGTATTTCCCTTGGCACAGCTTATTTTGGCGTCAGCTTCCCCGCGGCGGTTGATGTTGCTCCAGGAAGCGGGAATCGACGTGATCGTCCGCCCCGCCCATATTGATGAGACATCCCGGCCGGATGAACAGCCGCGCGCGCGCGCCAGCCGCCTGGCGGCCGAAAAGGCCGCTGTGATCGCCGCCCGGTATCCCGGAAAATTGGTTTTGGGAGCCGACACGATCGTGGTGGCCGCCACGGGTGAGATCTTGGGAAAACCCGTGGATTTAGCGGATGCCCGCAGGATGTTGGCGCTGTTGTCCGGGAATTGTCACACGGTCATGACCGGGGTGAGTCTGAGGAGGGAAAACCCTTTTTTTGAAGAGACCTGGGTGTGTGAGACAGGTATCCGCTTCCATGCCCTCGCCGCCGCGGAGATTGACCGCTATCTGGACTGCGTGGACGTGCGGGACAAAGCCGGAAGCTATGCGATTCAAGAACGCGGGGATATGCTGGTGGCGGCTGTGGATGGCTTGACGAGCAATGTGATCGGCTTGCCGGTGGAAGAGGTGCTGGCGCGCTTGCGGAAACAGGCGTGACGGCGTGAAAGTCGTGAAAGTCGTGAAAGTCGTGGAAGGCGTGGAAGGCGTGGAAGGCGTGGAAGGCGTGGAAGGCGTGGAAGGCGTGACAGGCGTGGAAGGCGTGGAAGGCGTGGAAGTCGTGGAAGGCGTGGAAGGCGTGGAAGGCGTGGAAGGCGTGACAGGCGGAAACGTCTCAAAGAGAAAAGAGGGTGGTTTGCTCTTTCGGGTTGCTCGGCGGGATGGCGGCGTTCAAGACATCCGTGATGGCGCTGGCTTTTTGATGGATGCTTTGTCTGAGTTCAGGGAGAACAATCAAGCGGATGGCGAAGGTCTGCAAGTAGTCCCCCTGCAGGGAGCGGAAGTGATTTTGGTCGTTGTCGAATAAACTATATTCTGTTCCCTCTGACTGACTGAACATCCGGATATCCTGAGGCACCAGTTTTTCGAAGTAGGGCATGGCCGCCAGGAGAATGGCCCCTTTGGGAATCTGTAAGGCGGCCGCCAAGTGATTTTCCAGTTCCAGGATTCCGCGGACATCCGCGTAGGTGTCGGAAAAGCGCCGCAACCGGTCGCGGCTCCATTCGCGGACCGTGATGTTTTTCGCTGATCGCCGCTCCACGTACGCGTAGCCATAGGGCTTGATGACATATACCGAGCGATGAAAACCGCGGCCCCGCAGGCGGCTCATCAGGTCGGCGATGACCGGATGCCGGGTTTGATTGAGGCTCGCCGTCAGTTCCCAGTCTTCCATGTTCCAGACCGCCTCGGGGCGCGCCACGTCATCCGCGAGGGCTTCTTGTATCGCCCGCTGAAAAACCCGTTGGATAGACAGCGCGGTTTTATTCAAATAGCCGTGCTGATGAAGATACGAGTAAAATTTTTGAATCCGCTTCACATCTTCCAGAAACTTTTCCTCAATAGCCCATCCGCGGTTGTCAAAGGCCGCGTAAAGAGACAGCTTGTCAATATCCGGGGCCCCGGAAAAGCCGATGTGCAGAGCGTCCCGCCTGAGATAGTCCAGCTTGTCTGTTCCGAAATTGCGGTCACTGACAAATTTGTGCCAGACATTTTGGCGTTTGAACATGGCGCGCATGGCGCCGGGATCAACCCCGCATTGGCTGAGCGCGTGATCAAAATCCGGCAGCAACGCCATGCCGCGGTCATGGTGGGTGGTTTTCAGGATCGGCTCAATTTGGTGGGAAAACGGGCCATGGCCAATATCATGGAGCAACGCGTAGGCGCACACCAGCCGGGTTGTGTCGCTGTCAACACCGTACAGGGAGCAAAACCGGCGGGTGATGCCGAGGACCCCCATCGTGTGTTCAAACCGGGTGTGAACAGCGCCGGGAAAAACCAGATAGTTTACGCCTAGTTGCTTCCGGCCGCGCAGTTTTTGAAAATGCGGGTGATCGACGACAGGGAGGAATTCGGAAATGTCCACGGGCGGACAGCCGGGAACGCATACGGCTTTGGCGGGAAGATAATCCAAACGGTGTTTCATCACGGCAGGCTGTTCCCGTCTTGAGGCGTGGCCGTGTTCACCATGAACGTGACGAGCACCAAGTCGTCATCCGCCTGTTTGATCAAACCGACGCGCGCGGTCACGGCTAAGCGCCGGCCATCCCGGCAGGTGATGACACCATCCATTTTTTGAATCGTATCCTCCGGAAGATGATCTAAATCGGCGACGCTGTCTTTGTCACCGAGACTCTGGAAGATGTGGTCAAGTTTTTTCCCGGTTAATTCTTTCTTCGAGTATCCAAGCGTCCGTGTCGCCGCGTCGTTGACCCGGTAAAGCTTATGGCTGTCCGGCTTGGCCAGAATGGTTGCCATGGGGGAGAACTCCAGCAGCTCCTGAAGACGCTTCTCGGCCCGCATCCAGCGGTATCGATTCGTTTTCATCGCATCAATAACAAACCGCAGCCCATGGGCTATTTTGCCGATTTCGTCCCGGCCACGGACAGTGATTTCAGCTTCTGACAACCGCTCTCTTGTTTTTAACTCTTTCACCTCATTGACCAGTTTGCGCAAGCGTTGTTGAACAGTCACTTCAAGAAAGGCGAGGGTGATGATAAACAGGACAGCGCCGGTGATGAAGGTCACGGTGAGTATATCCACCGCGCAGGCGTAGGCCGCCGCGGCCGCCTGCTTTCTCCTGCTCAAACGGACGACAAGTCCCGGAGTGTCATAAATGTCCGCCAGCGTGATATATGTCGAAATGCCATTCACGCCTGACAACGTGGTCTCGCTGGCGCCAATTTGATTGTTCGTGGCTTGAAAGAACGCCTGCATGTCACTGACCAATCTGTCTTCCGGCCGCTGGTGGAACAGGGTCATGCCATTATTTTTCGTTAATTGGACGAATTCGGACTCTTTCCACGCCCGCCCGAGAATCACCGCTCCACGTATAAGCCCACCCTCTTTTTCAGGAAGAACAGGAACTGAGACAATCATAAACGGCAGGTCTTGAATAACGGTGACACCTTTCACCACACTGCCCGTATGGTGGTGGACGCGGAGACGGTTGTCTTGACGAATAAAATCCATCATGGCCGCCGACGCGTCAACAAAAAGATCCGCCTGTGAATCCATTTCCCGGGCGGTGAGAATGTCCCCCCCGGCATTACTGATGGCGAAAAATGACACGCGTTGCTTTAAAATCCCCGCGGTGTCAAGGCCGGTGTAGGCGTCAGCGGTGTCAGTGTCATCAATAAACGTCCGCGTTCTTCCCGCCCGGGCGATTTCCTCCGCGTAGCGAACGAGCGCGCTCAGCTCGTTGTCGTAAGCTTCTTTGAGCATGCTGGAAATATTGTTCACGACATCGAGTTCAAACGAATTGAACGACCGTTCGACCTGCCTTTGTGTGACAATGAAGATTGATCCGGTTAATCCGAGAAAAATGAACGTGATAAGGGCGGTGATTTTTAACCGGATACTCATGGCTTCTCACAGTGATGATGGGTGTCAGCGAAAGGAATCGAATATAACCCGCGAACCACCTGTTTTCCCGCTTCCCGCGCGAATTTAACCGAATGAGGCTTTTACGTCAGGGCCGCGATCACGATGTCCGGTTTTTCCGGGCTGTTTCGAAGCATTTCCTCGGTGGTCATTCCGGTCAGTGTCAAAGCGGTCTGATACCCGAACGATTGACCGCCCGGAATATCGGATGTCAGGGAGTCGCCGACCATTAACACCCGGTTTCGATCCACAGCCCGGTTCAGCCTTTTTTCCAGAAAATGATGAAAATGCTCAAAGATGGGCGCGTGGGGTTTGCCAAGGTACACGGGGGTGATCGTTGTTCCCGCCGCGGCGCAGAGACGCTGAATAAGGCGGGTGGTGGCGCCGGACGCCACGCCCATCAGCCCCGCGCCGTGGGGATAGGTCTCGTCCGGGTTGGGCGCGATCAGCAGGCGGTCCGGATGGCGCAGAAAAAAATTATAGGCGGCGGTGATGTGGTCGTGCCAGTCGTAGCGTTTTTCGCCGACAATGACACCGGCGCATTGATCGATCTCTTCGGGGCGCCGGGTGACCCGCAAGCCGATTCTCTCGGCGAAACAGGGGGTTCCTAGAGACCCGAGGACATAAAACAGGGTGTCCGTCCACCCATGTTTCTCTTTCAATTCCTCCAGTCCATGCCCGCAGGAAATCAAGTCTTCGGCGCCCACATCCATGCCGCAGGCGCGTAGAAAACCGCTTTTTTCCTCAGGGGAGTGGCACCCGTCATTGGTTAAAAGGCCGAATGGCACGCGCCGCCGCCGCAATTCACGGAGCAGATCGGGCGCCCCCGGAATCGGCTCTCTGCCGCGGATAAGCACACCGTCAACGTCAAACGCGATCGCGTCGATCGTCTTCCCGTAGAGATTGAACCAATCGTGAAATGTGGGGTGTCTTCGCACAGTGTTCCCTTCGCGTGATGACGATATTGTGACATAAAGCGGATCCGGAAAAAGCGACGAGTCATAACCTAAAAGAAGTTGTGACGAATGCCAGACCGGCCACGCCGATGGCGCACGGTTTTTCGGCGGTATTTTTCTGAAGCTGGCGGCCGTCGCGGCTTGAATCCTTCAGAACGAGCCGTTATTTTCAACCGGTCGTTGTTTATTCTTCAATACCTGGCCGGGCGGCGGTCCCGTCATGAAAATAGTGCTTCACGCAGCGCATGTCCGTGACTAAGTCAGCCCGTTCAATCAGTTCCGGTCGGGCGTTCCGGCCAGTGAACACCAGTTCCACCCGTCCATCGGCCATATCAATAAGCCGGAGCAATGCCTCAACACCGAAAAGCCCGGCATGGACCGCGGAGTTGGCTTCATCGGCGATGACTAAATCATAGTCTCCGGATTGAATCGCCTGGCGCAGCCGCTCCAAGCCGTCCTCGGCCGCTGTGACATCCTCAGACTTCGGCGGCGGGAAAATAAACCCCTCACGGCCAAACGCGGCCACCGTGACAGCGGGGCAGTGTTCGGCGAAATAGGTTATTTCCGCCGATGTTCCAGGTTTGATAAATTGGCCGAAAAAGACCCGCCAGCCGGCCGCGGCGGCCCGCAGGGCCAGTCCGACAGCGGCGGTGGTCTTGCCTTTTCCGTCGCCGGTGTAAACATGTGTGTGACGCATGATGATCCATGTCGCTTGGGAAGAGCTGAAAACAAGACGATTGATGACAAACCGTACTGTACCGCCAGCGGGAACAAAGGCAATAGGCGCCGGGTGTCTGATTGTCATCAATTAGTAGCTGGGGCGTCGGCCGGGGTTCCTTGCCCGGCTATGCCTTAAAGACAGTCGGCCTTGGAAGACCGCCCTACACAATGTCCCCCAGCTGCTAACTGGTCACGTTTGATCAAGCGTTTTGAAAAAAGCCTCCGCGTGGTTATGGTGACAGTATGGAAAAAGTCCTGCCATTCATCAGCCCGCGGATCGTCCCTGTGGATGAGAATACCGTTTCGATCGCCGCCCCGGCTGACGGGCGGGGCATCCGCTGGTTGACCGTTCTGTCAGCGGCCGGGGTGGCGTACCAAACCCGCTGGTCAGACGACGAGCGTTATTTTCTCATTATTCTGCGTTTTGAGGATGGCGAACGGGCCCTGGAAGAGATCACGGGCTATGAGACCGCCAGTCAACATTGGCCGCCGCCGCCGCCGCCGCTGGGGGAAAAGGTGACCGAGACAGCCGTGCTGGCGGGAATCATCGTTCCCGCCTTGTTGATTTTAGCGTTTGTCAAAACAGGGGCCGTGGAAGGAGAGTGGTTCAACGCGCCAGCGGCGGTTTTGGATTCATCAGCGGTCAGAGCCGGCGAGCTGTGGCGGTTGGGGACGGCCTTGGCTTTGCATGTGGATGTGCCGCACTTGACGGCGAACTGTATGTGTCTGGCCGCCTTTGGCATGGTCGTGGGGGGACAGTTGGGGTTTGGCACCGGCTGGCTGGGGATCGGGCTGGCCGCCGCCGCCGGCAACGCCCTGGCCGTGGCGCTGGCCCGGACCCCTTTCCAAGCTGTCGGCGCGTCCACCGCGGTCTTCGCCGCCCTGGGCATTCTGGTCACGCATCGCTTTCTGACTCTTTCCCGGGGGCCGCATCGGGAGCCGGGGTGGAGTTTATTTCACCGGCGGTGGCTGCCCTGGCTGGCGGGGGCCGGCGGGCTGGCCTTGCTGGGAACGGCCCCCGGCTCGCATTTGGCGGGCCATGCGTGTGGATTTCTCACCGGCCTGCTTGTCGGGGCGGTCTTTTGGCGCCTGCGCGGACTCCGCGGAAACGGGCTGCTGCAACATGCGCTTTTCGCCTTGTTTCTGGCGCTGAATATTCTCATGTGGAGTTTCAGCGGCCACGAAACAGGAATCAACCATGCCGGTCGCTTTAATCCAAAGACAATATCGCCGCCGCCTTGCTTAAACTCGTCGCTGATCCCAAGGCGTTGAGGATGGCATACCGGTCGTTGTCGGGGAAGTGAGACACCATGAAAAAGAGGGATTTGATCGGGCTGCTGATGGCCACGGAGCTGGAAGCGGAACCGCTGATTAGCGAGCATGGATTCGCCGCCGCCGGGGAACATCCGTTTCCAACCTATTCACATGGCGATGTCGTGCTGGTTCTTTCCGGCATCGGCAAGGCGAACGCGGCCGCCGCGGCCGCTTGGCTGATCACCACATTCGCCCCGCGGCGCGTCATCAACGCGGGCGCCGCGGGAGCGACAGGCCATGACACCGATCTTGGCGATATCTTCCAGATTGACACCGTGTTTGAGTTCGACCGGCCACGCTTGAGAGGGGAGGGCGTGGAAACCTTTTCGCCCAGTCTCATCGCCGGGCCGCCGGCCCTGAGATTGGCGACCCAGGATCATACGGTGACATCCGCTGAAGAGCGTCGATGGGTGAGTCAATTCGCCGAGTTGGTGGATATGGAAGGCGCGGCGGTGGCCGGAACCTGTGACCGGTTTGGTGTGCCGGCCGTGTTAATCAAATTTGTGTCGGACACGCACGATGGCCACAGCATCGCCGACAACATTATCTGGCTGAGGGATACATTTTGTGACCAGTTGTATCACTGGCTTCGGAACCCGGGATCCACATGGGAATAGAAACCCGCGCCGGATAATAAACATTCGGGCCTCGAATGTTGGTGTCCCGGATTTATCCGGCTCTTCGTTGGTGTACCGGCTTCAGCCGGCAAGGGGGCGGCGCGGAGCGCCCGCGAGCGCCCGCGCGGTCGGCCGCGGTCCCCGCGGCGAAAAAAAGTCTGAAAAAAGACCGAAAAATCACGTTTTCCGGCTTGCATACACTCAAGAAATAAACTAAATTAGCGCATAGTTCGGCTATTTGTATTCTTTCAAGGTAAAAACACGCCCCATAACGCCGTCACGATGACATATAATTTTATCGTTTCATCTGTTTCTAAGGCTTATCGTTCCGTGAACCACAAGGAGACCATCATGAACACACGTACTCTCACCCACCGTTTTTTCACCCTCGCCATTACGGCACTTGCCGTATTGGCAGTGCCGGCATTAACCGCGGCGACCGTGACCTTCAACCAGACCGTTGACACGGAATGGAATACTGTGGGCAACTGGACCTGGGATGTAGGCGGACCCGGTATTCCCACGGCAGCAGATGATGCTGTCATCGCCGACGGGAAGATTGTTTTTTACGACGCCGATGAGGATTACCCCCCCATACCGACCGCCGGCAGTCCGGACTTCGGGACACTTACAATCGGGGTGGGGTCTACTTTCCGGTACGATTCCATTGGTGGAACCTCCACGGACTGGTTGCATGGCGACGATTTTTATTTTAAGAACAATTCAACTCTTGACTATATCTCCGGCGCCAACAACAGCGCCCTGGACGTAAACATCGTTGATGGCGCATCCGCAACAATTAAACTTCCTAGTGTCATGATTGATTAATTCAATTCTAAAATAAAAGCATTCTTAACTTGCC
>JAVVEH010000026.1:0-62958 GCA_032251435.1 Lentisphaeria bacterium
CGATATTCGTTATTCCCTGTTCATCTGTTCATCATTCCCAAGTTTCAAGAAAGCGAAAACGAAGTCGGATTATTGACTTACTATTATTGAAAAGACCCCTTTCACGGCCTACATTAACGCCCTGTGAAACGGCACCTGAAACACTGAGGAACAGCTCATGTACACATCGACGATTATTGGCAAAATTCTTCGGGATCATCTGGTTGAGGGGGAACTTGTTCCCGGGAATGAAATTAACGTCCGCATCGATCAGACGCTGTGCCAGGACGCCACCGGAACCATGGCTTTTCTGGAACTGGAGGCCATGGGTGTCGATCGGGTAAAGACTGAACTATCCGTACAATATATCGACCACAATACCAGCCAGTTCGGTCCCGAAAATCATAATGATCATCTGTATCTTCAGTCCATCGCCGCCGCCAAGGGAGTTCACTTTTCCCGGCCCGGCAACGGGATCTGTCATCAAGTGCATTTGGAACGCTTTGGCGCGCCGGGCAAGACCCTGCTCGGATCCGACTCCCACACACCCACCAATGGCGGTTTAGGCATGATGGCTATTGGCGCCGGCGGCTTGGATGTCGCCGTGGCGATGGCCGGCGGCCCATTCAAAATGACTGTTCCCGAAGTCATCGGGGTCCGGCTTACCGGCCACTTGCCCCCCTGGGTCGCGGCCAAGGATGTGATTCTGACATTGCTCTCCATCCTGACAACCAAAGGCAATGTGGGCCGCGCGATTGAATATTTTGGCCCCGGTGTCGGCACATTATCGGTGCCGGAACGGGCCACAATCACCAACATGGGCGCCGAACTGGGAGTCACGACATCCATATTCCCGTCGGATGAGCTCACCCGCCAATTTTTAAAGGCCGAACAACGCGAAAACGTCTGGATTGAGCTGAAGGCCGATGATGACACCGGCTACAGCCGGGTCATCGACATCGATTTAAGCGCCTTGCAGCCCATGGCCGCCTGTCCCAGCAGCCCGGATAATGTCAAAGCGGTCGCCGATTTAAACGATATTGATGTGGCTCAAGTGGTCATTGGCTCCTGCACAAACAGCTCGTTGAAAGACCTGTCCCTGGCGGCTGAAGTCCTGGCTGGCCGCACGGTCAACCCGAATTGCTGCCTGGCTATCGCTCCCGGCAGTCGGCAGGTGTTGGAAATGCTCGGAGAAAACGGCGGATTGACCACATTTATCAAAGCCGGCGCGCGCATCATTGAAAGCGCCTGCGGCCCATGCATCGGCCAAGGCTTGAGCCCCGCGTCCGGGACCGTTACTGTGCGCACCTTCAACCGTAATTTTCCCCGCCGGACCGGCACGGTGAATGATCAATGCTATCTGGTCAGCGTCGAAACCGCGCTCGCCACCGCGCTCACGGGAAAGCTGACGGATCCGCGGACATTGGGTCTCGACTATCCCGTCTGGGACACGCCTGAATCATTTTTGATTGATGACACCATGATCATTGAGCCGCCGCCGGCCGGTCAGAACCAAAATATCGTCCGCAAAGAAACCATCGGCGATCCCCCCAACTGCGCCCCCTTCCCGGCGGATTTGGACGGTGAGGTTCTGGTCACCCTAGGGGATAAAATCACGACTGATCACATTATGCCCGCGGGTGTCTTTTTGAAATTACGCAGCAATATTCCCCTTTACGCGAAGGCGGTGTTCAATTGCCTGACCGAGGATGGCAAGCCCAGTTTCGCCGAATCAGCCGAAGCGGTCCGTGACCAGGGAAAAGCCGGTGTGATCATCGCTGGCGAGAGTTACGGCCAGGGATCTTCGCGCGAGCACGCCGCCATCTGTCCGATGTACCTGGGTGTCCGCGTGGTCGCCGCGCTCAGCATTGAACGCATTCACGCGGCGAACTTAGTGAACTTCGGCATTCTGCCGTTGATCATCAAAACCGAAGAAGACCGCGCCGCGTTCAGTCCCGGGGACAGCTTCGTCATCGAAAATGTCTCCGGACAGTTAATCGCCGGCGGGGATATCCACATCCAGGTGACAAAGCGTGACGGCGGTGTCCGGTGGGTCGCCTGCTCGCACACGCTCTCCAGCCCGGATATTGAGATGGTGCTCGCCGGGGGCCGGTTGAATTTGGAAAAAACAAAGCTTGAATCACCGGCTTGAGGTCAGGATGCTCTTATGAGGCCATGATCTCCGCGGAGTCCGCGGACGATGCTCACTGGTACAAAACATTGCTTTTTCAGACAACAGGGTTAAGCTATGGAGTTCTCTTTGGCTGGCGGCTTTTTTGACTCCCGTGAACGTTCGATGAACCGTTTCAGGAAGGCGATGGAATGGGGTTGGACAACATAAAAGTGTTGCGGCAAATTAACCGCGGCGGGCTGGCGGATATTTTCCTCGCTCAGACCCCCAAAGACGGACAAGTGGTCATCCGACGGCTTCACAAAGACCTCGTCTGGAAAGTGAAGCCGCATCTGTTTTTTCTGCGCGGGACTAGAATGCGCCGAAAGGTTTGTCCGCATCCGCGGATCGTCAGCCCGCTGAGAAGTGGACGGGACGGATTCTGTCCCTATGAAGTGTTGGAGTACGTGCCCGGGGAAAACCTTCGGGAATATATTCGTAAAAAAGATAAACGCGTGCACGATTTGGCCTTGGATATTCTGCGGCAGGCCGCGGAAGGTGTCGCCAGGGTCCATGCGTTTAACTTGTTGCACTTGGACATCAAAGCGGAAAATGTTCTGGTTAATTTTGGTGAAACACGCGACGATCTCGTCGTTAAACTCACGGATTTCGATATGAGTCGGCGCGCCAAAGGGGTCGCCTGTAATTTTCGCTGCGGAACCGCCAGTTACATGGCCCCGGAGCAATTGACTCATGGGACTGTTTCTTTTTCCAATGATATTTTCGCCTTCGGGGTCATGGCGTATTTTATGGTGACCGGACGCATGCCCTTCCACGGATGGACGGAAAAGGAGTTAAGAAAAAAACAAGCCAGCCAGTCATTTCAAGTTCTGGACGTGAAAAAATTAAATGCCGGCCTGGCCCCGAAACTGGGCTGGATCATTAACCGGTGTCTTGAAAAAGATGTGAATCAACGCTTTCCAAGCATGGCCTATCTGGTGCAGGAACTGGGACGGTTGTGACCGCCGCGGGGGCTGGTTCCCAGATTAAATCAAACGGACAATGAATCCTTACTACAAATATCCACTCCTTGTCATCCTCGCCTTGAGCGTTATCGGTTTGGCCTTTCTCATTTACCAAAAGCTCCCGGAAAAACCGCCCGTCCCGATCGAGACTGAGGAGGTCTCGCCGACGATATCCACCAGGCCGGCAAGCGGCGCCCCCACGCCGCTCCCAGTCTCTCACGACCCGGCCGAATCTTCTAAACCGCCGCTCACGCCGCCTCCGGAAACACCCTCTGTCACACAGAGAAACCTGATTAAGGCCGCCCGGTTAAAACTCGCGCAGACAGACTTGCTCGGGGCCCGCCAACTGGCCGAACAGGTGCTCAAACTGCCTGGCGCTGAGGCGCACACGCCGATTTGGGGCGAAGCCGCGGAGATTATCAGCCAAGTCAACACGACACTGATCAACGGGGATGCCCCGGCACCGGAAAAGGTCCGGTATGAAGTCCGATCCGGGGATAATTTGGTCACCATCGCCCGGGCCCACAACACCACCGTCGCGGCGCTGATCCGCGGCAATAACACGATCGACCGCGGAGACGCGACCATCTATCCGGGCATGGTCTTCAATATTTACCGGGGCAAATGGACTATCGTGGCCTCTAAACGTCACTTTACCTTGACCCTCAACGACGGCGACCGGTTGTTCAAACTCTACCATGTGGCTATTGGTAAGGAAGGGCGCACGCCGGTGGGAACATTTAAGATCAAGAATAAATTGCGGGAACCGGCTTGGACACCTCCGGGGAAAAACATCCCATTCGGTGATCCTGAGAATGTTCTGGGCACACGCTGGCTGGGCATTGTCCCGACGGGCGCCACGGACCCGTCTTTACGCGGATACGGCATTCACGGGACGTGGGAGCCCCAAAGCATCGGCTCGGCGGCGAGTCAAGGATGCCTGCGTATGCATAATAAAGATGTTGAAGAGCTCTTTGACATCGTTCCGGTGGGAACACCGGTCATCATAAAGGACTGATTGGCATGGCTAAAACCACTTTAGAATTTGAACAACCCATTTTCGACTTGGAACAGAAACTGGCGGATCTGCGGGCCTTCAGCCAGCATAATGATGTGGATGTCTCCGCCGGCATCCACGAGTTGGAACAAAAAATAGCCGCTGAGAAAAAACGGGTTTTCGGCACGTTAACCCCCTGGCAACGGGTGCGGGTGGCCCGGCATCCGGAGCGCCCTCTGCCCACGGACTATATCGACCGGATCTTTGATGATTTTCTCGAGTTTAAAGGTGATCGGCGCTTTGCCGATGATCAAGCGATTATCGGGGGGTTCGCGAAGCTGAACGGGCGGGCGGTCATGCTGATCGCCAGCCGTAAAGGCCGGAATTTAAAAGACAACGTCGAAACAAATTTCGGCAGCGCTCATCCGGAGGGGTACCGGAAAGCCCTTCGTCTGATGCAAGTGGCGGATAAAGCCAATGTGCCCATTATCTGCCTGATCGACACGCCGGGCGCCTATCCGGGTGTCGGCGCGGAAGAACGGCATATCGCCGAGGCGATCGCCGTCAACCTGCGCGAGATGTTCACCCTGACGGTCCCCATCGTCTGCGTGGTGATTGGCGAGGGGGGCAGTGGCGGCGCCTTAGGGATCGGCTGCGGCAACCGCGTCCTGGTCATGGAAAACGCGTACTACTCCGTCATCACGCCCGAAGGCTGCGCAGCCATTCTCTGGCGGGACGCCAGCCAGGCGCCGAAAGCCGCTGAGGTGTTAAAACTCACAGGCGCCGATTTGATGAAATTTGACATCATCGACGGAATCGTTCCCGAACCCATGGGCGGAGCGCATCGTGATTGGGACGCCGCGGCGGCCGCGCTCGCCGAAACGCTGGAAACTCAACTCGAGGATCTTCAATCCATGTCCCCGGAAGAGTTGCTCACCCAACGGTACGAGCGGTTTCGAAAAATTGGCGTGTTTGAGGAAAATCAAGGGTAATCAGCCGTGACCACATTTGCGACCGCTCAGCGGAAACACGCGCGGGTGATTCATGATTTTCTCGCGGATTGCGCCCGGGCCGGCGAAGTGTTGCCCAGACCAATCCACGAGATTCGTCACCATATCGCTGATTTTATTGTCGCCATGGACCCGGACAACCGGGTCATCGGTTGCGTGGCGTTGCGGGATTATGGAAAGGGGCTTTTTGAAGTCCGGTCCTTAGTTGTCGATGAAGGCAATCGCGGACAGGGGTTGGGGTCCCGGCTGGTGATGCAGTGCCTGGAGTTGGCCGTGAAACGGGGAGCTCACTCACTTTTCGCCCTGACCTATCATCCGGACTTGTTCACGCGGCAGGGGTTTGCCGTGGTGCCCAAAGAACGTTTTCCCCAGAAGGTATGGGCGGATTGCCGGCACTGCGCCAAACAAGACCGCTGCGACGAGATCGCTCTGGTCATTGATTTAACCCGGCCGACTGGCGAATAAGGCGCGACCGCCTCTCCGCCCCGGTGACGCTGAAACTGAAAACCTGGAAACCAAACCCTTGAATCCGCCACATCCAACTGAACCCACGGACCGCTTCATCACGTCCCAGATGAACCGAAAAGAAGAGGCGGTAGACGCGACATTGCGGCCGCAGTGCTTCGCTGATTATCCGGGGCAGGAGCGCGTTAAAGAACGCCTGAAGATCGTGGTGCAAGCCGCGGCGGAACGGGATGAGCCCATGGGCCATCTGCTTCTCAGCGGTCCCCCCGGATTGGGCAAAACCACCCTCGCCTACATTGTCGCCAACGCCCGGGGCAAACATATCAAGTCCACCAGCGCGCCGGTCATTGAGAAGCCCGGCGATTTGGCGGGTTTGTTGACCGGCATGGAAGAAGGTGATTTCCTCTTCATTGATGAAATCCACCGCCTGTCCACCACAATTGAGGAATATTTGTACAGCGCCATGGAGGATTTTGTCATCGACATTATGCTCGACCAAGGCGCCGGCGCCCGATCCGTGAGACTCAATCTTCCCCGTTTCACCTTGATCGGCGCGACAACCCGGCAGGGCAGCATCTCCGCCCCCCTGCGCTCCCGCTTCGGACTGTCCTGCCGTTTGGATTACTACTCAGCGGAAACCCTGGCGGTCATCCTCAATCGGTCGGCGGACATTTTAAAGGTGGCTTCAGAGCCCGCGGGGTTGGGAGAAATCGCCCGCCGCAGCCGGGGTACTCCGCGCATCGCCAACAACCTTCTCTGCTGGGTCCGCGACTACGCCCAAGTCAGAGGCGCTAATGTCGTTGAGGAAGACATCGCCAAAATGGCGCTTGAGTTACTGGATATTGACAGTGATGGCTTGGATGAGATGGACAATCGTCTACTGGAAGCGGTGTTACACAAATTCGGGGGGGGGCCGGTCGGCCTGAAAACCATCGCGGTGGCCATTGGTGAGGATGTGGGAACCATTGAGGAAGTGTACGAGCCCTTTCTCATTCAAGAAGGGTACCTCATGCGCACGCCGCAAGGGCGGGTGGCCACCGCCAAAGCGGCGGAGCGGTTTGGCGCCCGGCTGGGTGGAAGATCACGGAACGCCCAGCAACCCACCCTGTTTAATTAACCGGTGAACGCCTGAATGACCGCGCGGAAGTGACCGCCCGATCCCGATCCGCCACACGTGACCGGGCGTGTCATCAGAACGGGCAATGACCGCCGCCGCAGGCGCCGCTGACGGGACACCCGCCTTGGGCGGCGCACGGACCGCCCCCGCCGGAGGACGCGACCGCGGGGCTGAAGGTTGAAAACACTTTACGAAGCGTTTTCTCCCCGCAGGCCGGACAGGTTGACGGAATATCCCCATCGTTGCGGACCAGCTTTTCAAAAAGATGACCGCAGCTCTCGCATGTGTATTCAAACAAAGGCATGCTGTTCTCCTGTAAACGAGTCATTGAAGGGCTGGAGACAGTTCCGAAGGCTGATTGCTTCCATCAAACCACGCCTTCCAGCCTACCGACCGGAACACGACGGGAAATACCACTCGGGGGGACTGGTCAAACCATACTTGAGTGTGTACATTGCACTCTCTGAAAATAAACCTTTAGCGACGCTTTTCAACGCCTGTTTTTTAGTTAATATGCCCGACAGAAAACATCTCGAACAAACCCGTAATTTCGCTATCATCGCCCATATCGACCACGGGAAGTCCACCCTGGCTGACCGCTTTCTGCAACACACGCAAAGCGTGAATGAACGCGACTTCCAGGACCAGATGTTGGATGATATGGACTTGGAGCGGGAACGCGGCATCACGATAAAATCCCATCCGGTGCTGATGAAATACACCGCCCCGGATGGTCAGACATACCGCCTGAACCTCATCGACACCCCCGGTCACGTGGATTTCGCTTACGAGGTCAGCCGCAGTCTGGCCGCCTGCGAGGGCGCCATTCTCGTCATTGACGCCGCTCAAGGAGTCCAGGCTCAGACCGTATCCAATGTGAACCTGGCCTTGCGGCAAAACTTGGAATTGGTGCCGGTGATCAATAAAATAGATCTGCCCGCCGCGGACTTGGACACGTGCCATGAGCAAATGGAGGAAATCCTCACCATTCCCGCGGAAGACGCTTTGCCCGCCAGCGCCAAGGCGGATATCGGCATCGATGAGATTCTCGCCGCGGTCGTCGACCGGGTGCCGCATCCGCCGATTCCCGAGGACGACATTTTACGGGCGCTGGTCTTCGACTCTGTTTATAACCCTTTCCGGGGCGTGGTCACCTACGTCCGGGTCATGAGCGGGGTTCTGAAAAGCGGCGACAAAGTGAAACTTTTCGGCAGTGAGATCACCACGGATCTAAAAGAAGTCGGCGTGTTCAGTCCAACCATGACCGCTTGCAAGCTGTTGCAAGCCGGTGATGTGGGCTATGTGATCACGTCCATCCGTAATCCGGGTGATATAAAAATTGGCGACACGCTCACCACCCACCCCGTCGGTTGCCGCGCGCCGCTGCCGGGCTTTCAGGAAAGCCAGCCGAAAGTGTTCAGCGGCATTTATCCCGTGGACACCCGGGATTACGAAAATCTTAAATTCAGCATCTCCAAGCTGCAACTTAACGACGCGGCCTTTGTCGCCCAACCGGAAAGCTCCATCGCCCTCGGGGCCGGGTTCCGCTGCGGTTTTCTCGGATTGTTACACATGGAAATCATTCAGGAACGGTTGCGCCGGGAATACGACATGGACATTATTCTCACCTATCCCAGCGTCGAATACCATGTGTATCTCAAGGACGGTGAGATGGTTCGCCTGGACAATCCCGTCCACATGCCTGACCCCTCGTCCATTGACCGGATTGAAGAGCCAATCATTGACGCGCGCGTCATGACCCCCACCGCCTACCTGGGCGCAATCATGAATTTGATCATGGAACGGCGGGGAGAAGTCACGGAAACCCATAATGTGGACAAACACCACGTGATGATTCACGCCTTGGTGCCGCTGCACGAGATTATTGTTGAGTTCTATGACAAACTCAAGAGCATGACGCGCGGATACGGCAGCTTGGATTACGAATCCGCCGGCTATCGGGCGGCCGCCATGGTGAAGCTCGAAATGCTGGTCAACGGCGAACCCGTGGACGCGTTTTCATCCATCGTTCATCGTGATCACGCCGCCGCCCGCGGGCGGCAAATCGTCGAACGGCTCAAGGATGTGATTCACCCCCAGATGTTTAAAATAGCCCTGCAAGCCGCGGTGGGCGGGAAAGTCGTCGCCCGCGAAGATGTGCGCGCCCTGCGCAAAAATGTGACCGCGAAATGCTACGGGGGTGATATCACCCGAAAGCGGAAGTTGCTGGAAAAGCAGAAAGAAGGCAAAAAGAAAATGAAGCAGGTGGGGAGAGTGGAAATTCCCCAGGAAGCCTTCGTCGCCGTCCTCAAAGCCAAGGAATAACACGTCTGTTTATGCAGACCCTCGTAATCTGGAATATTCCCTCACATGCTCCGCACGATTCTCCCGATCATCTTAGAAATTCTCGC
This sequence comes from Lentisphaeria bacterium, assembly GCA_032251435.1. GTDB lineage: Bacteria > Verrucomicrobiota > Lentisphaeria > Oligosphaerales > MVZH01 > JAVVEH01. The sequence goes on from JAVVEH010000026.1 coordinate 9,115, forward strand.
GGTTTGGTTTTTTTTCGGGCACGCGTTGACACGCCTTATTTTACCCAAACGTAAAAAAAACGCCCTGACCGTGAAAGAATTCCACCATCATCTGAAAAAATTACGGGTCGTTAACCGCGATCTGTTGTCACGGGAGGCTTTAGCCGGCATTGATGCCGTGTCCGATGATCTCGACGCGTTCCGGAAACAAGGGAATTTTGACGAGGAAAGCACGGCGGGCGTTTTAAGAAAGGCGGACGCGGCGATCGCGGCGGTCGTGCCGCGGAATATCCGCAACCGCCGGATGCCTGTGGAATATCTGGAGATCATCGTCGTCGCCTTGGGTGTGGCCTTCGGCATCCGGGCGATTTTTCTGCAGCCATTCAAAATTCCTACCGGCAGTATGCAACCCACGCTGTACGGCATTCATTTTGTTCCAGACGATGACGTGACGGTTCCCGCCACTCCTGTAAAACTCATCCACTGGTTCCATTCGTCCAAACGCTATGTTGATCAAACCATTCAAGAAGGCGGTTTCATACGTGGTTACCGGCAAGTGCCCTCCCGGATTCCTTTTTTCCCCAGGACCGCTTTCGTCATCGGCGGACGCGAATACATTCTGCCGGGAAAACCGGTGGACGCGGCGAAATGCAACCCGAAATTAAACGCCTACTACAATGGCCGCGAACACCGTAACATCTCTTACCCGATCAGTTTTTCCAAAGATGACATCCTGGCGAAAGGCGCCCTCGTTTCCGGTGATCACGTCTTTGTCAACCGCACCGCTTTCAACTTTGCCGAACCCAAGCGCGGGGACATCACCGTTTTTATGACGGATGGCATTTTTTATGATAGCGTCGAGTTAAAAACGAAGGGCCGCTATTATATCAAACGTCTGGCCGGACTGCCCGGTGACACGCTGATGATCAACGAGAACAATCAGTTGCTGATTAAAGAGCCGGGGGACTCTGAGTTCCGGCTGGCGGCCGGGGAGGATAATCCAGCTTTCCGCCGTCTCAACAGCGGACGCGGCGGCTATCACGGGCATGTGGCTGACATGGGCGCCGACAATCAGCTCTATCTGCTTCCCGGAACATCGTTCACGGTGCCGGCCAACCATTATTTCATGCTCGGTGATAACAGCGCCCACAGTTTGGACAGCCGTTTCTGGGGACCGGTGCCCCGGGAAAATCTGGTTGGCAAGGCCTCTTTGGTATGGTGGCCCGCCAGTCGCCGCTGGGGCGTGACGGATACCGTTGAGCCCGCCGACGACGCGGAAAAAGCCACCAGCTCCGGGCGGGTTGAGTGACATGCCGGATATCAACAGCGCCATTCACCGGTTGCTCACTGAACTCGCTGACAGTCGGATGCCGTTTGGTAAATTCGGTCCGGAAAAATTCCCTCCCCGGGGGCTGCTTATTTACGAACTCCCCTATGAATACCTCCGCTTTTTCGAGAGGAAGGGCTATCCCGCCGGCAAACTCGGAAAACACATGAAATTTGTTCACGATATCAAGCGGGACGGAGCCGAGGAGATCTTCGCGGAACTGAAAAAACAGAACGGCGCGGTCTCCCTCCGAACGAAAAAACGTATCACCCACATGCGCTTTTCAGACGATGAGTGATCCGAAAAAACGCTCCACCGGACTGTCCGGTGGAGCGTTTTATGTATAAGAGCAGGATTAGTTAATCCCGAGCCAGCCCTGGATGACCGGTGAGAATTTCACGACCACCGGAGTGAACACAATACTGACCATGCTCATCAGCTTGATCAGGATGTTCAACGAAGGGCCGGACGTGTCTTTGCACGGGTCGCCGACAGTGTCACCGACCACCCCGGCTTTATGCGCTTCCGACCCTTTGCCGCCATAGTTGCCCTTTTCGATATATTTTTTGGCGTTGTCCCAGGCTCCGCCGGAGTTGTTCAGCATCGTCGCCAGAACAAACCCGCAGACCAAACCGCCAGCCAGCACGCCAATCACACCCGCCACACCGAGAATCAACCCCGCGACAACCGGCACGATAATCGCCAGCAAGCTGGGAATGAGCATTTCTTTCTGAGCGCCGGCGGTGGAAATCGCCACGCATTTGGCGTATTCAGGTGTCTGCTCGCCCTTCATGATACCCGGCATCTCCCGGAACTGGCGGCGCACTTCATTCACCATGGCCCCCGCCGCGCGGCCGACCGCTTTCATCGTCATGGCGCAGAAAACAAAGGCCATCATCGCTCCGATGAACAACCCGCAGATCAGCAGGGGGTTCATCAGATGCACCTTGAACACTTCTACAAAATGCAGGATGGTCGTTCGCTCCGCCTGTTCAGCCGTCATCCCCATATACGTCAAGTCGGCTGACTTGTCGGCCAACTTGGAAATCCAGATTTTAACTTCTTCGATATACGCCGCGATCAGCGCCATGGCGGTCAACGCGGCGGACCCGATGGCGAACCCCTTGCCGATGGCGGCCGTGGTGTTGCCCAGCATATCGAGGGCGTCGGTTTTTTCCCGGACTTCTTTCCCCAGGCCCGCCATTTCAGCGTTGCCCCCGGCGTTGTCGGCGATGGGGCCGTAGGCGTCAGTCGCCAGGGAGAAGCCGAGCGTGGACAGCATGCCGACAGCGGCGAAGCCGATACCATAAAGGCCCATGTTGAAAGCGGCCGGGGTGTCTCCGAAACCGCCGGCGAAACCGAAGGCGCAAAGAATGCCGATCACAATGGTGATCACCGGCCAGCCCGTGGAGAACATGCCCACCGCCAGACCGTCAATAATGGTGGTGGCCGGACCCATTTGGGACTGCTCCGCGATGCCTTTTGTCGGCTTATATTCATCGGATGTGTAGTATTCGGTCATTTTGCCAATGACACACCCGGCGAGAAGACCCGCCCATACAGAGCCGCAGACACCATAAGTGATCATCCCCAGTTTAGCTAAAAGGACACACGCCAGGCCAATCGCGATGGTGCTGCCCCACAGCGGCATCGCCAACGCGTTCATCAAGGTCTTCATATCCGCCTTGTCACCGCAGCGGACCATCAGGCAGGCGATAATGGACAGGATGATCCCGACACCGGCGACAATCATCGGCGCGGTCACCAATTTGGTCGCTTCAAAAGCGGCCTTTTCAGGACCGATGACACGGACCAGTTGGATGCCCACAGCGGCGCCGAGGGCGGCGGTGGCGAGAATGGAGCCACAGTAAGATTCATACAGGTCAGCGCCCATACCGGCGACATCGCCCACGTTGTCACCGACGTTGTCAGCGATAGTGGCGGGATTGCGGGGGTCGTCTTCAGGAATACCGGCTTCGACCTTGCCCACCAAGTCAGCGCCGACATCGGCGGCTTTGGTGTAAATTCCCCCTCCGACACGGGCGAACAGCGCTTGAGTGGAAGCGCCCATGCCAAAGGTGATCATTGTGGTGGTCATGTGCACGAGTTTTTCAGTGACCGTGCAGTTTTCGGGAACAAAAACAATCCCGGCGAGCTTGAAACCATCCGCCATGTGTTCCGGCGTGTAAATCACTTTATCAAGAATGAAATACCAGATGCAAATGTCCAGCAGTCCCAGACCGACAACGACCAGTCCCATGACGGCGCCGGAACGGAAGGCGACTTGGAGGCCCCGGTTGAGGCTTTCGCTGGCGCCCTGAGCGGTGCGGGAGGACGCGTTCGTCGCCGTCCGCATGCCGAAATATCCGCATAAACCGGAGAAAAAACCACCCGTGAGAAACGCGATCGGCACAAACGGATTCTGAATGCCGAATAACGCCAGGACCGCGAGGATGACAAGAAGAATCAAAAACACGACAGCGACCACTCGATACTGGCGCGAAAGATAGGCCATGGCGCCTTCCCGGACATGCCCGGCGATCTCGATCATCCGTTCATTGCCCTCATTGGACGCCATCATCTTTTTGTAAAAATAGAACGAGAAGAACAGCGCGAGAATAGCGGAAACAGGGGCCAGCCACCAGATGCCGGTGACCACACTGGACGTGCTTACACCGGCTTGAACAGCCCCTTCGACAACGGCCCCGGCCGCTGTCACGGCGCCGTCCACCGCGGCGGTGACATCCGCGGCGGGATTCTGCCCCAGGGCGGGAATGGCCGCGGCGCAAGCGGTTAATAGTGCGGGAATGGTTTTTCGCATGGATTGTTTCCTCGTTTTGTGGGGCCGCGGGGCGGCGCATGTTAAAAAATCACAGATTATTACAAAAATGTATCAACCGGGGCAGTCCCTAGTGAAAGAGTCAGTAATAAACCGCCATTTAGCCATTTTTCAATTTGAACCGGTCAGTTTTCAGGCGTTACAGCGTGACATGGCGGGTGGACATACGCTTGTTTTTTCTTTCCGTTTATCGTCACGTTTTTCTTGCAATCAGAGTGTGAACGGCCATATTCCACGCATGAACACCATCATCCCATCGCCGACGGTCATCGACCAGTCGTTCAGTTTATCCTTTGATTATCCTGTGATATTCTCCCGGGATATTCTCAACCCTGAAAATCCGGTTATCGACGATGTGCTTCATCGCCGGGAGTCCAACCGCCGACAACGGGCCGCGGTTTTTATTGACGCGGGTGTGGTCGGCTCCACCCCGGGGATTTTGGAACGGATCACCGCCTATTTCAAGTCCCGTTCCACAACGTTGGAACTGGCCGCGCCGCCACACATAACGATCGGGGGTCCGGCGGCCAAAAACGGGTGGGAACCCGTCCGCGCCGTCATGACCACACTGGGTGACCTGCACATGGACCGGCAGAGCTTTGTCATCGCCATTGGCGGGGGCAGCATGCTGGACATGGTCGGGTTTGCCGCCAGCATCGTTCACCGGGGCCTGCGCCTGGTTCGGGCGCCCACCACCACTCTCTCGCAAAATGACTCAGGCGTGGGGGTGAAAAACGGCATGGATGAGCACGGTCAGAAAAATTTTGTGGGAACATTCGCGCCGCCGTTCGGGGTGATCAACGACAGTGATTTTCTTCAAACCCTGACCTTGACCGATTGGATCGGCGGGATTTCAGAAGCGGTCAAGATCGCGGCCATCAAAGACGCGGCGCTGTTGGACGACATCGCCGCGCATGGCCCCGCGATCCGCCGCCGGGGGAGCGCGGGGACCGCGGCCTTGGAAAGGATCATTCACCGCTGCGCGGTGGCGCATTTAGAGCATATCCGCACGTCCGGGGATCCGTTTGAGTTCGGCTCCGCCCGCCCCTTGGATTTCGGCCATTGGGCCGGGCATAAAATTGAAACCATGACAGGCCACGCGGTTCCCCATGGTCAGGCGGTCGCCATAGGCATCGCCATCGACACCTGTTACGCTCATCAGGCGGGCTACCTCTCCGCCGCGGACACCGATAAAATTCTTCAGGCCCTCACCGCTTGCGGGCTGCCTGTTTTCCACCCCTGTCTGCTTGAAAAAAACAGCGAAGGCAAACGGGTTGTTCTAGGCGGACTGCAAGATTTCCGCGAGCATCTCGGGGGCGCGCTGTGCGTGACACTGCCCGGCCCTTTGGGAGCGAAAACGGAGGTCAACACAATGGATGAGGCGATGATTGAGAAAGCCATTCTCCATTTAGCCCGGTTATCTCCGTAACACCCCGCCGCCGCGGACGGAACCAATTATGCGCTTGAATTCAGAAGACATCCATCTCACCTATTGCCTCAACGCGCACCCGGGCGAAAGCTGGGAAGAAAATATCCGCGCTATCCGCGAAAACGCCTGCGCGGTTCGGGATATTGTGTGTCCCGGCGAGCGTTTCGGGCTGGGACTGCGCTTGGGGAAACAGGCGGTTGACGACATGCGGCGACCAAGGAAAATCGCTGAACTGACATCGCTCCTGGAGCGGGAGAACTTATATGTGTTCACGGTTAACGCCTTTCCGTATGGCACCTTTCACACATCGCCTGTCAAAGAAAACGTTTACCGGCCGGACTGGACGGAACCGGCCCGGGTGGATTACACGATACAAGTCGCCCGGATCTTGAGCGAGCTGCTGCCGGAAGGCGTGGCGGGCAGCGTCAGCACGGTCCCCGTCAGCTATAAGGGCTTTCGCCTCGGGAAAAACGATCTGGAGAGAGCCTGCGCTTCTATCGCTCACGTTGCGAAAGAGCTCGCGGCGATCCATGCCCGGGCCGGCAAACACATCACCCTGGCATTGGAACCGGAACCGGACTGCGTTCTTGAAACCATCGATGAATGCGTGGCGTTCTACCAGGACACGCTGATTCCCGGCGCCGCCCGGAATGACTGCCCGGAACATCTTATCCGACGCCACATCGGGATTTGTTTTGACACCGCCCACGCCGCGGTTGAATTTGAGCCTTTTATTCCAGCCATGGAAAAACTCCGGGCCGCGGGCATTCCCATCGCCAAAATCCAGATCAGCTCCGCCCTGACCGCGCGTGGCGCGCCTGAGTCATTGGCGGCTCTGCGCCCCTTCCGCGAACCGGTCTACCTGCATCAAACGCGGGTTCGTGACGCGGGCGGCGCGGTCGCCCGATTCGCTGATTTACCGGAGGCCTTGGCGACCCTCGCTCCCGACCCCGGACAGGACTGGCGGGTTCACTACCATGTGCCGCTTTTCTGGCGGGGAGGAGACACACTGGGCAGTACCAGCAACCAAATCCCCGAAGCTGTCCGTCACGCTCTGGACAACCGGCTCACGTCCCATTTTGAAATTGAGACTTACACATTCACCGTGTTGCCTCCCTCATTGGCGCCGGAAACCCTGTCAGATGGCATCGCCAGAGAGTTTCTCTGGTTGTTACCGTTGATCTCTTCCGGTTAACTCATTAACCTAAATTGTTGTCAATGACACATTTTGACACGACGGCCTGGCACAGCTCCGCCACAAAAAATCCGTAATTACCTGATTGACTTCCCGTCATCGGGTCCTATCGTATGTCGTGTGTGAGAACTCACCTGTTCAATCACGTTCTTTTCGCTTGCGGATTCGTGTGAGATACCGTGTCATTTAAGGAGATCACTATGTTAGGTATGGAAGATTTTTGGGTCGGCTTGGCCTACCTGCTCTGCCTCTTGAGCAGCCTTGTCTGCGTGATTTACGGTATTGTCAACTGGAATAAGGGGGGCGACTCGCTGGACAAAGACGACGCGGTTTGGGCCGCGGAGGAAGACAAGCTTGAACAGGAACTTTAACCCGCGCCTCGACACACCCCGCCACTGATTGACAAGGCGGCCACCGCGAACGCGGCGCCCCCAGTGATGTATTCCCGTTTAAACTGAGCATGTGACACCGTCACCCAAGGAGATTCTCCATGCAGCAAGTCTCGCTATTGACCATCGTTCTCGTCATTATCTACCTGGCCATCGTCGGTTATCTGGCCTACAAGGGGTCACGAGGCACCCGTAACACCACTGACTATCTCATCGCCGGGCGTGAAGTTCATCCCTTTGTCATGGCTCTTTCATACGGGGCGACCTTTATCAGCACTTCGGCGATTGTCGGTTTCGGCGGCGTGGCCGGCATGTTCGGCATGAGCCTGTTGTGGCTGACGTTCTGCAATATTTTTGTCGGTATTTTTATCGCCTTTGTTTTTCTGGGCGGGCGCACCCGCCGCATGGGGCATCACCTGGACGCCCACACGTTTCCTGAATTGCTGGGCCGGCGCTTCAACAGCACCTTCATCCAAGTGTTTTCCGGTCTGGTTATTTTTCTTTTCATCCCCCTTTACGCCGCCGCTGTCCTGATCGGCGGCGTGGCCTTTATCGAGGCGCAGTTCCATGTGCCCTATGAGATGGCCCTGCTTGTTTTCAGTGTGATTATCGCCTTGTACGTGGTTATGGGCGGATTAAAAGGCGTGATGTACACCGACGCGTTCCAGGGCAGTATCATGTTTCTGGGGATGCTGTTATTGCTGATTGTCACTTATGTGATGGCCGGTGGCTTTATCGAAGCGCACGAAAACCTCGCCGAACTGGGTAAACAGCCAAATCTGTTCAACGGCATTGGCTTCAAAGGCTGGACATCGATGCCGGCCTTCGGTTTCGGCGTGGCTGAGGGAACGGCGGATCCCGTCAATCATTACAATCTCTGGTGGATTATCGTCAGCACAATCACGCTTGGTGTCGGCATCGGCGTTCTGGCTCAGCCGCAACTGGTGGTTCGATTTATGACAGTGAAGAGCAAACGTGAGCTGAACCGCGCCGTGTTGGTGGGCGGCGTGTTTATCCTAGTGATGACGGGCGTGGCGTTCACGGTCGGATCTTTGAGCAATATTTATTTTCTGGAGAAGGAGGTTGTGAAAGGCACACTTGTGACAGTCAGCCCGATGGCCGGTGTCATCGCCAAACGCGAACGAGGCATTAATCCCGGCGGTGACAACCCGGATGTGAAAGAGCTGCCGTGCAAATTGCTCCACATTGACACCAATGGCGACCAGGAAGCCGACACACACCTGATCGCCTCGGCGGGAGAACCCATTCTCGCCAAACTCGCCGCTCTCAGCGCCTTGGGGGAACGCACGCCGGAACAAGAGGCTGGATTTAAAAAATTAAGCGGTCTCACCGCCATTCTGCCGAAAGCCGACGTTGACCCGGCGGACTATCAAGTGGGTGAGACGGTCGTTGTGAAACCGAGAGCGCCCGCCTACTTACGGGCCATCGCCAAAAACAGTGATGGCACCTATGAGTGTAAAACCAGCACGATCATTCCCATTTTTATCGGCAGCGCCATGCCAAAATGGTTCGGCACTATTTTCCTTCTGACCTTGCTGGCCGCCGCCATGTCAACACTCTCCAGTCAATTCCACGCGGTGGGCACAAGTATTGGCCGTGACGTGTATGAGCAGCTTGTCCCGAGCGCCAAAATCCGTGGCACGGCGGTTACCCGGATCGGCATTATCGTCGGCATTCTGATCGCTGTTCTGATCAGCTATTTCAACAAAGGCGGCGGGTATATTATCGCCCGGGCCACCGCTATTTTCTTCGGATTGTGCGCCACAACGTTTCTACCCGCTTTCATCGCCGGGCTGTTCTGGCGGCGGGTGACCAAAACGGCCGTGATTTCAAGTATGATCACCGGGTTCGTCCTGACAACGTTCTGGTTGCTGTTTATTAAAGACCAGGAAGCGAGAGCCCTGGGTATTTGCAAAGCGTTGACTGGAAAATATTCACTGCTTCTGGACAAGCCGAACTGGGCGGTTGTCGATCCAATTATGGTCGCTTTACCCGTGTCGGCTCTGGTGCTTGTCGTGGTCACCTTGTTCACCAAACCCATGCCTGCGGATCATATCGACAACTGCTTCAAAGACGTGACACGGTGAACGGCATGATCCAGGCCGGGGGGGTGCCCGCTCTCATGAGAGGATTGCCTCCGCGGGATTAATCCAAGCTGACACCTTTCACCTCCCCCCGGGTTTTTAGCCCTCACGCCCCTCCCTGTGATGGCTGCGAACCCGGTTTTAGTGTCGCCGCACGCGTTACATTTACGCCCCTTTCGTTTATCTTCCCTTTGTTATCCAGACCGTTTGTTTTTTCCCGAACACACGACCGCGCAGGGCTGTCAGATGGTCATCGCTGGCTTCCGCATGGATTACGTGGAAGGCCGATAGATTAAAACGGACGCCCCGCACGGCGCGGAAACTCGTCACATGCCCATTCACATGCTGGGACCGCAATGACTTCACGACCATTCACACTGAAATATCTTCCCGTTCTTCTCTTTTCCTTATGCCTGCTCCCGGCTTCAAATCTGCGCGCGGAAAAAGCCGGAGAAGAAATTTTATATCCGGGAAAAGATTTCGCCAGGCTGGACACTTTTGAAGGATTGAAATTGGAGGATGCCGACAAACTGTATGGGAAGGGCGACTACAAAGGCGCCTATGCCGCCTATAAATCCTTTACCTTTGAATTCACTAAAAGCCCCGCCCTCGCCTATGCCCTTTTGCGCATGGGCCGTTGCTTACACCAGCTTGACAAGCGCCATGCGGCCATCAAGGCCTACCAGGATGTGGTGGACTATTTCCCGGATGACATTCGCTACGCGGCCGCCGCGCTCTACTACCAGGGGGTCTGCCATCAGCAGAATGGCGATACGGCGAAACAGACCGCTGTCTGGGCCCGCATGGTCAAGGATAACGCGTATGTCGCTATGCCCAACTCCGGTACGGCTCTGGCATTCCTGGCCGGGGCGATGGACAAACTGGAAAAGTACGATGAAGCCACCGAATACCGCTGGCGCACCGCCGTGAATTTCGCAAAAAGCAATGAACAGGCGGCAAAGGAAGCCCGAAATGCGGTTATTTATCATTATGTCTGCCGGCGGCCGGACCATGATAAACTCAAAGATTTCTTTACGGCAACCGGCGCGTTTGGCAATGCGTACGGTAACGCTGATAATCCTCAGGAAGACGTGGGGTATTGGCGGACGGCCCTGGACTATGCCCTCAGAGCGCCGGCCGACAGCAAAGAAAATGTCTGCCGCTACTGGTCCGGCAAATTTGGCAAACTGTTCCCGGAAAACGACGAGTTAAGAATCAAACTCTTTGACGTGCAGCGGGTATATGAAAAGGATAACGCGGCTTGGGCAGTCAAGATGGACAAGCAGTTTAAATTACAGCCCGCAACCGTGGGACGGGTCGCCGGCTGGATGTCGCATTTTAACTGGGACCCCGCCTTGGAACTCGCTTTCGCGATGAAACATGGCGGACCGCTCGTCGCCGCCGCCAAGCCGAATGAACGCGCCCAGATTATGGAGCGTATGCGCTGGAACCGTGACACATTCTACGCCAAATGGGTGCGACCCACCGTCGCCGACATGAAAAAAGAGGAAAAAATCTGGCTGATGAACCGCCTCCGCCATCCCTGCGCCCTCCATAATGAAGCGCAGGCGGTGATGCGGACCATTCCGATCCAGGGAATGACGGACGAAGAATTGCGTGATATGGGCATGTTCGCTGCCAATTATCTTCCGGAAGAAGACGTGCTCCGCTACTTCGCCAAAATAAAGGATAACCTGTATGCCGCGAAGGCTCGCTTTGACTATTTCTTGGGCGACGGCAATCATCGCATCCGAAATCCGGAAAAAGCCCTGGCGGAAATGCCGGCGTTGAAAAAATCTCCCGAATACGCGGCTGGCCTGGACTGGACAGCCGGGGAGCTCCTGCGACGACTGGGGCGCCATGATGAAGCCATTAAAGCCTATCGCGCCGCGAATCGGCAGCCGGACTCCACTTGGCGAATCACCGACTGCCTTGTGGCTATGAAGCAGTATGCGCAGGCGATTAAAACGGTCCAGGATCTGGAATCGGTTAAATCAACTCAGGCGGCCGCCTGTTTTAAAATTGCTGACATTCACCGGATTGCCGGTGACAAAGGCAAAGAAGTCCAGCAACTGCGTCTGGTTCTTAAGCGCTACCCCAAAAGCTCCGAATCCAGCGAAGCGCACAATCGGCTGGAAAGCTATGGTGTCGCCCTGGTCGGCGGTGAAGCCGAAGCGGAAGAGTAAAAGACATTTGGGATTCCGGATGTCGGATTCTGGATTTAAAATTTAGCTCATCGCCTGCCCTTGGGGCTAACAACAACAAAAAGCTTAGCCCATGCGGGCCTGCGGATTTTTAATGCGATTGCTGTCGGTTGCCGCCGGTAGCCATCGGTTGCTTTCGAAAAACATCCGAGGAAAAAAATGAAACATTCTGCCCTTAAGACAAACATTTCAATGATTCTGGTCCTGGCCGTCACGGCAAGCGTATCCCCGCGGGCCCAGGAGCCTGATGCGGCGTCTCCTCGCGACCGCGTGTCCTCGGAGATCGACCGCCGGGCCAAGCACCTTTACGACAAAGCCATGGAACTCATGGAATACAAACAGTATGAGCGCGGGCTGGCCATGCTCAACACGGTTGTGCGGGACAATCAGGGCACGATGCTGGCCCACATGGCTCACATGGCGATGGGGAAACACTATCTTGAGCAGCACAAAAACAAGGAAGCTTTGAACCATTTTATGCTTCTAACCCGGTTACTGGCGCCGGTTCCGGGAGAAAAACAGCCACAAGGAGAAGAAAGCATGTATTACGAGGCGCTCTTCCAAGCCGGATTCGCCCAGTATCAGGCCGGGCAGTACGCCGCCGCCTTCCCCCTGTTTCGGCGGTTGACCGAAGTGGCGGGCCGCACCAAATGGGCTAATATGGCTTATTTCCATATCGGGATGAGCCACTACAACCTGAAGAACTGGAATAAAGCCATCGACGCCCTTTCGCTGGTCGGAACGGAAGTGGATGACGCCGGCATTGCCGAAGGGGACCTCGGACGCATTGAGATTGGTCAGCGCTTCTATGCGAAAATTGAGGATGCCGACATCCCGGTAATGCGCAAACTCGATCAGGATGTCACAGTCAAAGTGGATGTCAGCAGCGGCGACTCGGAAGTGATCATCGGCGTACCCGTCCCCGGCAAAAAAAACGACATGTTGGCTTCAGCCCCCACCGCGCTCGGGACAGCGAAACCCAATGATGGTGTTCTGCAGATGGTCGGCGGCGACACACTGACGGTCACCTACGTGGATGACAGCACCTTGGATGGCCGGAAAGGTGTGCCGCGGACCGGAAAAGTCCGGGCCGTCAGTACCGGAACCGTCGGCTTCTACCTCGGCGACAATGCCACACCGGCCTATATCGCCTACCCCGGACAACCGCAGGTGGTTATGCTCCGTGACGCCGACCTGGACAAAACACCCGCCGCCGAAACGGTCACCTTGGTCATTAAATCCATGTTTAAGGTCGAAGCCTCGGCGGCCGCTGAAGCTGAATCCGACGATGTGTTGAATATCTTCGCTATGGAAGATGAAGAGGAGGATGTCTGGAAAGAACGGGATAGCATGACGCTGACGTTGACTGAAATTTCCCTCGAAAAAAACACGGCCGCCGGTATTCGCACCGGGACATTTCTCGGAAAGATTAATCTGGCGCCGGTGGAAGCGGGTGTGGAGCCAAAACCGGATGATGACCTGCTGCACACGGATGAACTGGATGAATTGTCAGTCACCTATGTCGACAGTGTTCATTTGTATGGGGATGAGGAACGACGGAGCGAGGCGCGGATCAAGGTGTCCGGTTCGGTCAGTTCAGATCCGACCGCGAAGAACTACGTTGTGTTTGAAACACTGTTAAAAGCCCGCAAGGGATCTGTCGAAGCCGAAGCGTTGGTGGGGTTGGGCGGCATCTATAAAGACATGGGCCTGGATCAACGGGCCGCCCAACGGGCTGTGGAAGCTCTGCAGAAGGTCGATCCGATCATCCTCGACCGTGGCAAGCTGCCTGGCGACCTGGTCGAAAACGCCTTCCGCCTCAAGTGGGAAAGTGAATTGCTTAAAGATGACTTCGACGCCGCCACGGCCACCTGTCTGGCCTTCAATCGTCTTTATCCGGAATCTATTCTGGCCGACCAGGCGTTGATGACCCTCGGGCGCAGTCTGGCCGACAAGAGGAATTACGAGCAGGCGGTCGCGACCTACAACCGGGTGCTGGATCTGAAAAATCCCATTTCCGCGGCGGAGGCCCAATTCCGTATTGGTGAAGTGATGATGATGGCCGCTGAAGAGGCTTCGGAAGCCGCCGATGAACATAACAGCAAGTGGGGCGCGGCCGGTCTCGGAGACACCAGCGCCCGCCTCCAGCGGATGAGCGGTGCCATCGCCGCCTATCGCAAATGCTACGAAAATTATCCCGAAAGCTCCTATGCGGCCGACGCTCTTGGTAAAGTTGTGCGGTATTATGTGGAAACGAATAACAACGCCATGGCGGCTGATCTGCTGGAAAGCGTCTTCGCCGACTACCCGGACGCCGCGTTCCTGGACGAGATGCTTATGCTCTGGTCGGAAGTCGCCTTTAAAATGAACGATAGGGACATGGCGAAAACCAAACTCCGCCAACTGATCTTCGATTATCCATCAAGCAACCATGTCTCCGACGCGCGCAGCAAACTCGCGGCGATTGAAGAGGCGGAGTAGAAGTTTTTAAGAGAACGACCCATGAACACACATAACCACGAATATAGCAGCGGCGTTTCAGATCGATTGCCGTCGATTGCCGTCGATTGCCGTCGATTGCTGTCGAAAAGTGCCTTTGCCGCGGGCTTTGTTCTAAGCCTTGTCGCATCACTGCATGCGGCTACCTTCGCCGAACAGCGGGCGGCGGTTTCCCGTTCGGTCGCCACCCAGCCGGAAAGCGCGATTCTTTCGTTGCTAAAGGCCGGACTCGATGAGGGACAAACACCCCAGGCGATTGCCGAGACCCGTAAATGGCTGCGGCAAAATATGCCGGAAGATGGCATGCTGCTGTATTTCGCCGGCCGGGCCGCCGAACTCAGCGGCGACTGGAAGGGAGCGGTGGCGCTCTACCAGCAATACCTCGAAAAGGCTGACCTTAAATCGGATACCGCTGACGAAGCCGTTCACGCGGTCTACACAATTCTGATTGACAAGCTGAAAGATACCGCGGCGGCATACACCTTCAGCCGGACTAAAGGAGACCGCCTCCTGGTCTGCCCCCGGGCGAAACAGTTTGACAAGTGGTTCCTGGATGAAGCCGCTCAGCACCCCCGGTACGACGAACTCGCCGTCGCCAACCGCCTCCGGGCCTGTGTCGAATCGGGGCTGCCCAATGATCTGCTGATTGCACGTTACGACAACTATTTCCGCTGGTTGCTGGGCCGGGTGGGGGGCGCCAGTGGCTTTCAGCGGGATACGCAAGTGTCTCAGGAACTCTTTGATGCGTGCAAAGGGTTGGCTTCTGCCATGACCTTTAACGAGGAAGTGAAACTGTACCTTGATTGGGCCGTGTCTGTCCGCTTCTACGTTCAGCAACGACTGGCCGAGAAAGACGTTGCCGCCCCCATCGCTGAGGCGAAAGCGCTTTTGGCCAAATACCCGGAGTATGCCGAAGAGGTTCAGCTGGGTTGGGCAGGCGGAACCAAGGACAATCATCCGAATCATGTGGGTGACTACAAATACTATTGGGAGCATCAACTCGATGCCAAAATGGCCCCGGTTGTCGAGGCGGCGGCCAAACTGTCTCCCATCCAGCGTGCGGAGCTTTTCGCTTCATGGCAACCGGCGGGTTACTGGCGGGAGTCATACAAGCTGAATCTCAATAAGGTCAAAGCGATACAGGACTACCTGAAGACCAACCCGGATGCCGGCCTGCGTGAGAGGTACATTTCCCCGCTGACCAAGCCCTGGAACCAGTACACGCCGGAGGAGGTGCTGGCGCTGGCCCCGAAGATCGAGAAGAACCGACATGCAGACACCGCATTGGTGCGCGCTATTGCAGCTGGGATTACGAAAAAGACAGTCAAGGATGGCGACAAGACTCGCATCGAGTATGGCAGGGATCTCGACAAGATGCTGGCGGCCCTTAGAGGCCCGGAAGCGTGGCGTTTGAGTGCGGCTAATTTCAATAGCCGGATGACTGACCCGCTCTGGCACTACTGCGGTCGCCCCGGTGGCAATCAGAAGCGCGATGCCGAAGTGGCCAAGTCAGTGGAGTTTGGCAAGCGCCTAGCTCCCAAGCTGGTGGGTAAGGATGCGCCGGCGAATCAGCGAGTCGCGGAATTCAAGAAACTCTGGAATGACTACAATGCCCCGCAACCGAAGATTTCCGATGTCTCAGGCCTGATGCGAAAGGTTCTGCAGTTCACCCCCGAAATGGTCCCTGAACTGCTTAGGGACGCGAATCCGGAAGCACAGAAGCTGGTGCGAGACGCGATTTCAAAAGGCATGACCGGTCCCGATCCAATGTGGAAGGAACTCGACTGGCGCAAGGACCTGAAAACGGGGCATTACGATCCCCTGATGATGGCGTATATACAGCGTCACCGAGGAATGACTGAGATGAAGAACCGGTTTCCGGGAAAATGCCATCCGCACCCCCTGGAAGGTGAGTTCAGAAAACATATTGCCAACAGCCTCAAACAGAACAAACTAGTGCCCTGGCAGGTGCAGGCCTGGATCAACATGCAGTGGCCGGAGGACAACGCCGAGCAGGTCAAGCTGATGCGGGCGATGGTCAAATCCCCGGCATGGTCAACGATGCCTTTCGAGGTCAAGTTTTCGGCGCGTGAATGGTTTAAAAAAGACGCGATGACCGCCGGGCAGATCGCCTGGATCGACGCGGCCGATCCCGCCATTGCCAATAAAGACCTCCTGGCTCTGACAAAAGAAGCCGATGTTACAACGACGATTGGCGCTCTGAGCCGGGCGATTGAGGGAATAAAGAAGTCCCCGGTCAGAATGGATATCCAGGGAATCGATAAACTTGCTGAAGTCAGTGAAGACGTTTTTTCGGCACCCGAAGTCATGGATCTGATTCTTGAAGTGACAGATGGCCTGCGCTATGCCAGTGACAATGAAGCCCAGCCATTTACGGAACGGCTGTTTAATTACGTCAAAAAACAGCGGGAACCGGTTCTGATAAGTCGTACCGCAACCTGTCTCTGGCAATACGGAGCATCAGGGTCACGCGGACGGATGTTTGAACCGATGAAAGAACTCACCACCTCACTTCTCAAAACAAATCCCGCCGGAGCGGGTATACTGGCGCAAAACGCGGTGATGGCATTGAGTCATCGGCGCGGCATCTACGGCTTCGATCCGGCGACGCGTGTCCCCGAGATGAAGGCGTTAGCCGGCAAAACGGCGATGGAACTGGGACTGCTGGTCATACCAGTGGGCAAAGGCGATCCGGCCTATCCGGTTTTCAGATCTCAGGGCGAGTGGATGATGGGCAATGAAGACACCGCCTGGGATATGCTGATGGAAAACTGGGACGAACTCCTGCCAACCCACCGTGATCTGTCGCTCGATTACCTGGCTTGGGTGTTGCAACGGACCATCTACACCCGCGACGAAGTCCGGCAGGAAGAACTGGTCAAGGCATTGCTGGCCTGGGCGCGAGAGGAAAACACACCCTACTCGCTTGAGCAACGGGTCAACCTGGAACTGGCCTATGGCGACATTGCCATCCAGCGCGGCATGCTCAAAGAAGCCCATCAGATTTTCAGCCGCACCCAGAACAACAAGGCCTACAAAGATTTGCTGGTCACACACCAGGCGACGCTGCGGCGAGTGAAAGTCGAACGCCTGGCGAAAGATTTCGAAGGCGCCCTGAAAACCCTCTCCGAACTGGACATGGAACGGGTACCCGAAATCTGGGACGCCATCCATTACGCCCGGGCGGAAGTCTATTTCGACATGGATGAATTTGATGACGCCGCGGATGAACTGAATAAAATTCTCACCCGCGAGCCCGACCATGCCGAAGCCAAGGTCATGCTCGGGAAGGTCAATATCAAACTCCAGAAGCTCATCGATGCCATCGAACTGGATGTGGTCCCGGGCACCGATCAGGATACTATCGTGCCCGGCGAAAAATTAAAAGTCACGTTAAACGACCCGACCCTGGCCGTGTCCGGCGCCGGAACGGAAATTGAAGTGGCCGTCTGGGCCAAATCCGGTGACACGGAAAGCTTTTTTCTCCGCCAGTTCGGGGACAACAAAACCAAATTCCGTGGCGAGATCATGGTCCGGCTCGGACCCCCGAAGCCCGGCGACCGCGTTTTACAGGTGATTGGTGACGATGAAGTCTATTACAGCTACACCGACCGCTTCCGCGAAAAGATGAACATGGAGGAAAAGACCGTCAACGGCCCGATTACCATTGCCTCCAATGCCCTGCTCATGGCCTCCGCGCGCAAATTACTTTCCGAAGCGGAGCAGCGCGTGGCCGACATGGAAAAGAAAATGCTGGCGTTGACCAAAGGCAAACCGCTGACCCGGGCGGCGGCCGGAGGCGCCCAAGCGATGACGGCGGCGGATATCGAGGAAAAACTACGATCTGGCGAGGACGTGGTGGATGAGGTCCTTGAACCTCCCGTCGAGACGCGGGTGAAGCCCGGCAATCCAATCCATGTGCGGGTCATTGATCCTGACGCCAGCCGCACCGACGGTATTGATGAAGTGGCCGTCAGCGTTGAAAGCTCCAGCGGGGACTCCATCGGTCGGGTGGTGCTGAAAGAAACCGAGACTCATGCCGGCGCCTTCGAAGGCAAAATCCCCACCGCCGGCGCCCAGGCGATGGCTTTTGCTGAAAACACCGAACCGGGACGCAACCCCAACATGGTCATCAGTCCGGTGCCCGACTATCCGGCCTGGCGACCCGTACCAGTCAAAGGGGCGACTCCCGAGTTCAGGATTGATTTGAATGACAACGCGCCTCTAGGAGAAATGACCCTTGTCGCCAAAGAACCCGGGGCCAAACTGAAACAGTTTGTTGTGATGACCGGAATGAATGATCAGGATATGATTCCGGTGGGCATTTTCCCGAAGGACCTGCTGACGGTTGAAAAGCCATGGCAGCCCGCAGTGACCATCATGAACGATACGGATACCTACCACACGAATAATCAGCGGTCGGTCTATGATCTCCGGGAACTGGAAAAACATCTTGAGCGCGGGTGGATGACCCAACAATACGCGGCGGGGATCACTGAAAATATCATCGACCCCTCCGAAGCGATGAAACCGGAGATTCCCGCCAAAGTCCAGTGGAAACGTCAAGATCGCCACCATAACGCGCATGTCATCTACCGCTTCCGGGGATACTTCTATGAGACCACCAACGTCACCCGGCGCTTCAACGTGGACTTGGGTAAATGGACACCGCCAAATGTCCATCCTTCGGTCGCCGACCCGGCGGAATATCTGCTTGCTGTTGACGGTCGGATCATTACGGAAAAACCGGAGAAGCCCGCCAAGGCCGGGGCGCCTGTGGTCCTTGAAGGAGAGATCAATCTCCGCCCCGGGCTTCACCGCTTCGAAATCTGGGCCACCGGCTGGGATTGCAGAATCGGTTTCGGGCGTGACATCAAGGTGACGGCCAATCTTCAGGATCCGGAAAAACTGGACCTTTGCCCTGCTGACTTCTTCAATCCGGAACGTTTCCCGAAGGGCATGCTTTCTCATCGAAACGCGCCGGCAAACGTCGCGGTGAACCCCGATGGCACTGAATTCGAGGTGACTTTCGCACCGGAGTCCCGCGCCCGTCTGCTGAAACTGGTTCTCATCGGGCAGGAAGGCCCCGTGCCGGCCCTGAACAAGATTTCGTTGACCCAACCCGGAGGCAAAACAGTGCTTCCCGTGGCAACCGACTACGCCCAGTTGAACAAGAACGACACACTTGAAATCCTGGTGGGCGACAAAGTGGCCGTCCGCTATGTCGATGACCGCTTTGTCACCAAGAGCAAGGAGAAACACGAGCGCTTCCTCAATGTATCCTATAGTACCGGCAGCGTGGCTTTCCAGTTCTTCGAAATGCGCAAGAACCGGGGCGGCGAGATGGAGGCTTATTACGAAAAACTGTTGCGGTTCGAGTATGACAAGCCGATCACGGTAACCGTGGACGACGCGGATATGGACGTGTCAGTGGAACCAGATACCGTCGATGTGGTGATTGAGGACCAGAACCGGAAAAAGATAAAGCTGGTCGCCACTGAAGACGGCCCATCCACCGGGTCCTTCCGCGTGACATTCACCCCGGTGGCAGGGCCCCCGGCGGAAAAAAACCAGATTCAGGTCGCGGAGGGGGGAACGCTGACCGCCGCCTATCACGATAAAGAAAATACAACCCCGGGCGTGCCGGCCTATCGGTATGCCTCCATCGAACATGCCGTGTTCAGCGCCCCGAAACTGCGGCTCTCGCATACGTCGGTAACGCGGATTAACCCGGAAGACTCTGAAACCCCACCTGGTCCGCACGCGTTGACTATCGGTTTTACGACCATGCGACAGCGCCGCGACCGCGGGGCTGAAGACGAACGGACGACGGCGGAACGCGCCAGGCAAGCGCGCGCGGAAGCCGTTGTTCCCCGCTGGCAGATGACCAGTGAGTACGTGGATGCCGCCACCCCCCCGAAAGGCGGCATCGCCGCCGTGCAGGGGCAGACGGCCTACGTTGAGGTGGAGGCGCCTTACATGGCCACCCGGGTGGGATCAACCGTCTCGGTTTATTTTCAAACCGATGCCGGCCGCGAACGGGCGGCGGCTCAGCGTGGCCCCCGGACGGAAGGAACCCAGCCGCCCGTATTTGACACCACGGTTCCCGGCACCATTAAACGGGTGGCCGGACTGCTCGGGCAAAAGGGAACCGGACACGACCGTGTCCCTCAGATTCCCATCTATATCGGGTATAGTCCCGGGCGTTCCGACGGAAAACGCGGGGATGAATTGAGTCGTGACATCTTTACATGCTCGATCCCCCTAATTGCCGGCTTCCTGCCGGAAGAAGGGGTGCTTGGCGCTGAGGAAATCGCCCGGCGCCGCGAAAATAAAGACCCGATACCCAGCGATGCCGCGCTGGTGGCCCGATCCGGTGAGCGCGTCCACGTCGGTGTGCGATATACAAACAAAGATGGCGCCGAGCAATGGGTGACCGGAACGGCGAAGGTGATCACCCATCCGGTGCTGGATGTGCTGAATGAGGATTACCGGACCACCCGCATGACGGCTTATGTGGGTGAAACACTCTACCTGCGGGTGATTGATCTGGGTGGCGATGTCAGCGATGAAGCTGATTCGGTCAACGTCCTGATGCAGGCGAAATCCGGCGCCAAATACCAGGCGGAATTACGCGAAGCCCAGCCGCATAGCGGTGTTTTCAAGGCGAGCGTCCGTCTGGCCTATCGGAAAACAGTTGAAGAGCTCGCGACCGCTGATCCAGAAGAATACAATGTCCGACATAATGGCTTCCCCGTTGTCTACGGTGACACAATCGGTATTCGCTTCACCAATGCCCTGGGCCAGGAAACAGCGACCCATCTGGTGACCATCAGCAAGGGCGCGGATGGCAGTGTGGAACCGTTCTCAAAAAAATATGATGATCCCATAATAGCCATGCAAACCCAGTTTTCCCTGGCGGAAAGCTATCTGGCCCTGGCTCGGAAACATCGAAAACTGGGCGATATCAAAGAAGCCGACCTCGAATTTGAGCGCGCTAAACAATTGCTGGCCAAAAGTATGGACCAACTGCGGGAGCCGCAGGCGCGTGCCCAAGCCGAATATCTGCTGGGAACACTGACCATGGAAGAGGCGGACAACGCCACCGATGCCGAGGTGAAGGAAACCCGCTATCGGGCGGCCTTAAGCCGGTTTATGAATGTCACCGGAACCTATCCGGATACCATGCCGGCCTCGAAAGCCCAGTTTCAGACAGCCGTGGTGTTTGAAAAACTTGATGAGCCGGAAGTGGCCGCTCAAGAGTATGTGAAACTCGCCTACAAATATCCGGAATCCGAATATTTGGCCACCGCCATGGCGAAGCTCGGGACTTATTTTCTGCGGTCGGCGAAGGGTTATGAAAAGAAAGCCAAAGCCTTGTTGGCGAAAACCGATGACAAGGACGCGCAGTTCGAAGGAACCGCCCTGTGGAAAATGACGGTGAGTGAGTATGTCAAATCGGCTCGGATGTTCAGCCGGTTGCAGCACCGTTTTCCCAGTCATGAGCTGGCTGGCGAGGCGGGCATGCGGGCCGGACAAGCCTATATGCGGGCGGAACGGACCAAAGACGCGCTGGACAGCTTCCAGCGGCTCATCAAAAACAAGAGTTACGACGGGCCTGAGATTCGCGCTCAGGCCATGTATTGGGGCGGTCTGTGTTATGAGGCGATGAAACAGGATATGGCCGCCTACTCCATGTACAAACGCCTGACCTACGACTTTCCCGAAACGAAATGGGCCTCCTACGCCAGGGGACAGCTTTCCCAGGATAAACTCCTGAATCTCGAAACCGAACTGGAAATCAAACGGGTCGAAGAAGGACGGTAGGAAGATAATGACGAAATACCCAATGACCCAAAGCCCCAAAGAATGACAAAAACCTAAGCTTAAAATGCCGAAAAAGAAAGTCGATTATTCACAGGGGGAAGAAGCCGGGGGTGACAGTGCGCTTTGCGTTGCCGAGCAATTGAAGCCCTATGACTTGGAAGAGCGTACAGCACAATTTGGTGAGAATATCATTGATTTTCTGAAAAAAGTGCCAGTCAATTCGATAACCCAACGGTTAATTGATCAGCTCTCCGGAGCGGGGACAAGCGTTGGGGCCAATTACTGCGAAGCGGATGACGCCCCCTCTAAAAAGGCTTTTAAAAACTCGATTTCGACATGCAAGCGCGAGGCGCGCGAGGCAAAGTTTTTCCTTCGAATGATTGCTCGGGCTGCCCCTGAGTTAAAAAATGAAGCCAGACCTTTATGGCAGGAAGCCAAGGAATTACATCTCATTTTTGCCAAAATTTACCGTGGTTGACCAAGAGACCAACAAATGAAAAAACTGAAGCATCGTACAAACAAAGCTAAACCGAGCCGGACCACGGCGGCCACCTCTTCTTTAGGATTTTCCTCATTCGGATTTCCTTGGGTTTTTGGGTCTTTGGGTATTTCCCTCCTGAGGCGGACCAGGCTTGGGCTGGGGGTATTTCTTCTGGGTCTTTGGGTAATTGGGTCTTTGGGTACTTCCGCCGCCGCAGCAGCGGGGGCTCTGGATGACCGGATCCAGGCCTTTGATCAGGCGCGGACTCAGACGGAAGGCGCGGTGGCGCGCATACTGGAAGCCGGACTGGCGGAACAGCGCGCCGCTGAGGCTTACGCGGCGGTGTCGACCTGGTTGCGGGAGAATCCAACCAGCTCTCAGCAAGTGCTATTCCAAGCCGGTCAGGTTGCCCGTTTCGCCGGTGAATACTCCGAGGCCTTCAGTTTCTACCGCAAGCTGTTAAAAAATAAATCCATCGATGGCGAATTAGCCGCGGAAGCTGTGCCGATAACCTATCGGATGCTGGCTAATGACATGCGGGATGAGACGGCGGCCTACCTGTTCATGCGTGAAGACGGCGACCGCCTGCGACAATACGGGCAGGCCAAACAATTTGACCACTGGTTTCTGCGTAGAGCGCGGCAACGGGGCGATCTCGCGGCTATGGCTGATCGATTGGCGGCGGTTCATAGCGATACCGCTGATGTGTCTAACTATGACGAATACATGAAGGGCCTCTTTAGAGAGCTCGAGAGTTTCGAAAAACGTGATGAGAGAACGGTGGAAGCGCTGAATCGTCTCGCCAATGTCTCACGTGACCCGGAATTCAAATTGCGCTGGGACTGGATCAAAACAGTCACAGACTACAATGCGGAAGCCCAAAAGGTCGATATCAAACGGGAAAAGCCCTCCGAAGAGCTACTTGTTGACCCTCTCAAAGCGGCGCGGGCGCTGATCGCGGCGGATCCCGTCGGCGGCGCGGCCTTCGTCGTCAAAGGCTGGGCTCAGTGGAATCAAAGTGACACACCGACCTTCTTCCGGTATGTGCATGCGCATCGGAACTTGAAATCAACGGTTTTCATCGACGCGCTCAAGCGGCTTTCGCCAGAACAAGCCAAGAGAATGTTAACCACGGGCGCTCATGGCCCCCGGGGGCGTTGGGTCTCGGTGGCGGGTTTTATTTCTCCCGAGCAAGCCAAGCTGATCATCCCGCGCCTGCCGGCGATTTTCAATGCCATCGATGCCCCTGACGTGGATATCTGGCACAAAGACCTTACGGTCGAAGAAGCCAAAGTTCTAGCCCCGCGTCTGGTGCGGAATCCGCACCCCCACGCGGCCCTGATCCGGGCGTTCGCCGCGGTCGGAGAGAAAAAAATAGACCCCATGATAGTGGTGATGGCGAAGTCGGAAAGCTGGCGCTTTGCCGGCGACAACAAAACCTCCGCCGCCCGCCGAATGGTTGACATGGCCTGGAACTCGGGAATTGACCGCTCGGGTGGTGACCATGGTAAGACAGTGACGCGATACGAGCGGGAATTTAATACGCGCGCCGAGCAACTGAAAAAACAGGTGGGAGAGACAGCCGACAGTAAGAACCGGATGGCGGCCTTCAACAAGCTCCACGGTGAACTGCTTGGAAATCCTGCCACACCAGGCTTGCTCGGGCTTTGGGATGAATGTCTCACGCAAGCATCCAACCCCGACAAACAACACATGCTTCAGAAACTCGTTGCTGATTTCATATCGGCGCCACCCGCATCGAAAGATACGCATAAATATCTTCTCGGCCAGGCGCTGGCGAAAGTCACCTTCGGCAATCCTTATTCCCGCCTGTCGTTTGGGCCCGCGTTCGCCGGCGGATGGGATCGCTGGGGATATAACAATGTGCGGAAAGCCTGCCCCGACCTCGCGGCAGACCTGGGACAACAGCTTCGGCGGCAAATGGCTGCCGGCAACCTGTCCGAACCGGTTTTCGGCATGTGGCTCAGTTGTGTGGAGCCCAAAAGCGCCGAGGCTAAGACATTCTTTCAGGAACTCATCAAATCCCCCGCCTATGACACGGTGAATCCCGCCTATCACCGGATGGCCGCGGACAACGTGCTGTTCGGGTCGGCAGCCATAACCAAGAGAGCTCCCTACCATCCGCGCGTTGTCAGTCGTGAATTGCTGGCTTTGCCTGAAGACGCGACTCCCCAGCAGGTGGCGGCGGCCTTCAAAGCGGTCATGACACGTTTAGCCCGAACGCGTGAACCCGTCGCGGTCCTGGGACTGCGGCCGGTCGCCGGGCTCCCGGATCTCACGGGAGAAACCCGTCAGCTGGCGCTATCCCTGTTTAATGGTCAGTCGCCGTTAGGCGATTATCCGGAACGGCAGGGGTATGAGCAACTGGCGGCGCGCCTGATCGACACGTTTCGCCAGAGCGAAGACTGGGGAGGGATTATTCCATACGCCGCGTCACTATGGCGATCCGCCAGCTCACCAGATGATAACAGGAGCGACCACGGGAACCATCATGTCGAAGCGGCCCTCATCGCCTACTCGGAAGCGGCCCTCGAAACAGCGCATCTGTCAACAGCGCTGGCGCTGGCTAAAAACGGATTGCACAGGGGTCTTCCCGCGGGTGACCGAAAAGCCCGACTCAACGCGGTCGCCGGGAAAGCCGGGCTTGCCATCGGCATGTTCGAGATTCCAGTGGATGAGACGCATCCGACTTACCCCCTGTATCAATCCAATTCGGATTACGTCCAGGGCAATCTGGACGCGGCTTGGGAACTGTATGAAGCCAATGCCGACAAGCTGTTGAAACCCAGTGATAGTGGAGATCAGCAAGCGCCCCTCCTCCGCAAACTGCCAACCGAATACGCTTTCTGGCTGCTCAGACGCGATATTGAGGCGGGAAAATTAGACCGGGCGGAAGCCCTGGCGAAAGAACTGATGATCTGGTCGCGGCAGGCCGAGGGCACATTCAGTCGGGAACAGGAAGGTGAGCTGAAACTGGCCTTTGCGGAATTGGCTTTCCGCAAAGGGGCGTTGGATTCGGCCCGCGCCCTGTACCGTCTGGTCGCCGACGCGCGGGAATTCCAGGGATCACCCATGTATCTGGACGCGGCTCTCGGATCCGTGACCATCGACCGGATCAACCGCAATTTCGGCGCCGCCATGACCGAGCTGGATAAACTGATGAGTCTGAAAGACCCCGAATCCCGGAAACGCGTGCATTTCGCCCGGGCCGAGGTGCTGATGGACCAGGAAAACTACAAGGAAGCCGCCGAAGCCATCCAGTCAGTTCTTCGCCATGATCCCAATCATGCCGACGCGCTTCTCCTGCAAAGTAAAATCCAGTATGAAATGCGCAAACTGGTGGAGGCCAGCCAGGTCATGCTGGGCATCAGCCGTGAAAACACGATTATTGTTCCCGGTGAGACCATTAAGATTGATTTACATGATCCCACGCTGCACATCTCCGGACTCGGAGCCGATATTGAAATTGAAATATGGGCTGAATCCGGTGACAAAGAGCGCGTGATGCTCCATCAGCTCGGGGATGACAAAGAACGTTTCCGGGCCGAAGTCCCGACTCTTTTGGGCCCCCCTGCCCCCAATGATAAAAAACTGCAGATTCTCGGGGAGGACGAAATCCGGTTCGGCTACTCCAAACGCTTCCGGGACAAGATGGATGACCTGCCGCCGGATCCCGACATGGTGATCGGCGTGGCGTCAGATGCCTATATGGCTCTTTCCGCCGGCGCGTTCCCCCCCCGTGAGGGCGAGCGTAAACTTGATATTGAGGAACTTGGCCTCTCCACCGCCCAGCAAAGACTGGGAACGCGCGCTGTGCGGCCCGGAAATCCGATCTATCTGCGGGTGGTCGATGCCGACCAGAGCAAAACAGCGAGACCCGACACGCTCAGCGTGACCTTGAAAACAACCAGCGGCGACGAAATCCGCCGCCTGCGGTTGACCGAAACCGGCCCGTATACCGGTGAATTCGAAGCGGTCATCCCCACAACGGGCGCCCAAGCCATGGCTTTCGCTTCAGAAAGCGCCCCTGGACGAGATCCGAATATGGCGATAAGTGCCAAGGATTATCCTGGCTGGCTGGGCCAAGTCGGCGATAAAACCGCCATGCGCACCTTCGGCGTGGATCTGAACGATAACGTCGCGCTGGACAAGATGACTTTCTCCTGGGGAGAAGCCAGTCAGGGACTGACTCATTTTGTCTTACAGACATCCATGAATGGCAAGGATTGGATAACCCGGGCCCGCTATCCGGAGGATGCCGCCCCCTGGGATGGACGCCCCCAAGTCACGTCGTTCCCGACCTATGGGCGGAATCATATTCCGATATCAACGCCAAAAGGACGGGAACTGCCGACGGACTGGATCGAAAAAATGGACTTGACATCCGCCCGGCCGGACATCAATTATATCGCCCAGTATGTGCCGGACCTGGCCAAAACCCAGCCACAGCTGGCCGACGGCGGCCATCCGGGCTATTCAGTATTGGTCCGTTACCGGGCCCTTTTCTACCAGCCGGAAGCGGCTATCCGCACATTCCGCCTGACCGGATATCCGCTGCAGAGCAAACAGAATGGCAAGGATGTCGAGCAGCCAACATTTTTCCTGATCGACGGCCAACCGGCCGCTGAAGACGCTGATGACCCGATGCTGATCGAACGCGAGCTGAAACCCGGACTGCATGAGATCCAAATCTGGCGCCATGAAAGCCGCGGTGAGCTTGAAAAACGCCGACCGGTCATTCTCTGCGATGTGCCGGGCAAACAGGATTTGGAACCCTGTTCCGTGGGTCTGTTTAACCCGGCGAATTTCCCCGAGGGTGTCCGGGCCCGTATCGCGCGGCCGGCGAAAATAATCACCGTGACAGAAGGAGAAGAAGGGTTGAAAGTGGCCTTTGGCGACAACACTCAGGCGCGCCTCGCGCGCTTGGCGATCTTTGGGTTCAACGGTGTCGCGCCGACGATTAAGAAGATGACCTTGTCCGACCGGGATGGACACCAACTGCTGCCGGTGACCCAGGACTTCCTGGCTCTGCGTCAGAACGAGCAATTGGAAGTGCTCCCCGGCGACCGGATTACCGCGTTTTACGAAGATCCGGTGCCGGCGACGCCAAAGCGTGACAAGCACTCCCGGAGCCTGACAGTGGCCTTCAACACCGCCACGATTACCGCTTCGTTTCTCAATTACATCACCACCAAAGAAGGACGGGTGCTGCAACTGGAGCAAATCCGCCGCTTCGACTTTGATGCCGCCATCGGCATCTTTATCGATGACGCCGATATGGACAGCAGCCCGGAACGGGATATCATTGAGTTTACTGTGACGACCAGCGAAGGAAAAAAAGTGACCCAAAAAGCGGTCGAAACGGAGGCGCATAGCGGTCGTTTCGAAGGCCGGATCTTCCCGGTGGCCGGAACGCCGAAACGCGACTCTGAAATTCAACTGCCGGAAGGCGGCACCATCACCGCGGCCTATCGGGATATGGAAAATCTCGATCCCGGCATCCCGGCGGACCGCTCGGTGACCATCGAACATGCCAAGTATACGACTCCAAAACTGGCCGCCTATAGCGTAAGAACCCGGATTTTGCCACGTCCGGAAATTCCCAAGCAGGACCTTGAAGCCAAGGCGGATAAAAACCGTCGGCGCGTCACCGGTCCGGAAGCCTTTTTCCAGCGCGGAGAATTGGAATATATTTATAGTGATGAAGCGACTCCGCCCGCCAGCCAACTGAAGGGGGTTGTGGGCGCCACATTACATCTTGATGTCATCGCGTCGCATTTAGCGTTGGCCGCCAGCAGCGAGATTACCGCTTATGTCCAAACCGAGGCGGGACGTCAAATGCCTAGGGATAAAGAACAGTCCGCTAGCGGTCAGCCCTTTGACATTTCGGTGCCGGGGACGCTAAAACTGACCGGCACATTGCACGGGCATCGCGCTTCAGCGCCCAAAGGCTATGCCATTGCTGTATCGCCGAAGCCCCCGGTAAACACCCCGCCCTTGGAAGAGGGGCGCTTCGCGTTCTCCATTCCGCTCGCTCTCGGGAATAAGCCGGCCCGCAGCTATGCGACAAAGGACGCCGACCTGCTGCCAAGTTCGGCCAAACCGGAGGCCCTGGCCGTCCGCGCCGGCGATGTGGTCCATGTCGGCTACGCCTATAAGGATAAAAACGGCGACCCGCAATGGAAAACCACATCGTTCACCATCGGCGGACACGCCTTCTTGGAAGTGATGGACAAGGGGTACAACCAGTTGCTGGACCAAGCGTTTGTCGGAGAAAAAGTCTACGTCCGCGTGCTCGGATACGGGCTGGATCAAAGCCCGGAACGCGACACCACACATGTCACCCTCAGCGCCGCCAGCGGCGCTAAAACCGTTTATAATCTGCGCGAAACGGAGCCGCATAGCGGTGTTTTCAAGGGCGTGTTCACCATCAACTATGCTGATGATGTCCTGCCTGAAGAATTGCCGCCAGTGGAACTCAATGGCTTCCCGGTGCGCTACGGCGATGATGTTGTCATCAACTATCCCGCCGCTGACGAATCCCCCGCCCAATCCTGGACCGTGCGGGTGAACAAGGGCGCCGACGGCCTCGTCGAGCCATTCAGCAAACGCTATACCGGCGACGCGATGGCCATTAAGACCAGTTTCACCCTGGCTGAGTGTTTCTTCGAACTGGCTAAAAAACATAGCAAGTTAGACCAGGAAAGTCTGTCCCGGCGTGAAATTGAACACGCCCGCAAACTGCTGGCCGAAGCGATGGCTTCTCATCGTGATGATGACATGCACGCCCATGCCGAGTATTTGCTGGGCAACTTGGCCCAGGAATTCGCGGACCTCGCCAAAAATGACGAATCCAAACTGCCCATGTACCAGGATGCTTTGAAACGGTTTTCAAAAATCCCGACCGACTATCCGGATTCACCCTTCGCTCCCAAGGCGCAATTCAAAATCGGACTTATTTACGAAAAAATGGGGGAGGCGGATAACTCGGTGGAAGAGTATGTGAAGCTGGCCTATAAATACCCGAATCACGAACTAATCCCGACAATCATGCTGCGTCTAGGCACCTATTTCCAGAAAAAAGGATTGGCCTACAAAAAACAGGCCGATCCCCTGCGGGAAAAAGACGACATCGAGTCCAAAGCCGACGTCTTACGTCTGGACGACTTGTCCTACCCGGAATTTATCAGCGCGGCCATTATTTACGCCAAACTTCCGGAACGCTTCCCGGACAATCCGCTGGCTGGTCTGGCCGCCCTCGCCGCCTCGCAAAACTACATGCGCGCCCACCAATACCAGAAAGCGATCGAAGGCTTTGAAAAAACCTATGAAAACGAGGCCTACGATGGCCGCGACATCCGCGCGCAGGCCATGTACTGGAGCGGACTGAGCTCCGAACGCTGGGCCGCGGCACTGAGTGAAGACGACTGGAAAGGCCGCGGGAAAGGGATCAATGACGCCTATAAAATCTACCGGCGCGTCACCTTTGACTTCCCCGACAGCAAGTGGGCTAAATTCGCCCGCGGGCGCCTGACTGATCCCGTTTTCGGGAAAATTATCGAAACCGAGGCGTTAATGCGGGAGCGAATGCTTGAAAGTCTGGAATACGAGAAGAAAAAACGGAACCGGTAAATCGGACATGGCACCCATCCGCGGAACCCGGATCGTGACCGATGAACGCGCTTTCATGGAGCCCGGCGCGTTAGGAATATAGAAGATTGGTTTACGCTTAGGTTGAATGAATCAAATCGAAAAACAACTTTTAAATGAACTGGCCCCAGGTGGGTCACCCTCTTTGGTCCTGCGCAGTGGAACACGTATTGACGTGGGGCGCTGGTGGTGGCCCAGACGCCTCTGGTTGTGTATAGCGGGGAATGATCTGATCATGCTGGCGGCCGGTCGGCGCCACTATGTCGCCCGCAAGTCCTTGAGCGCCTGCCGGAACAGCTACTACTGCCAGGCGACCGGCCAACTCGTGATTGAACCCGGCGACGATTTGACTTTCAGCCGCTTTAAACTATCTCCCCGCGAGGCCTTGAAACTGCTCGCGCGAATAAACCCCTCAACCGATCCATCCAATCCGTCTGATCTGACCGGTCCGACTGACCCGTAATCAAGGAGAACACCCCATGCTCGAACTTATTCTCAAAGGCGGATTTATGATGTATCCGCTGGTCGTCTGCAGCCTGATTAGTCTCGCTGTGGTGTATGACCGGTGGCTGGCCTTCCGGGAAAACCGCAAAGTGGACACTCGGGCCCTGCGTGCGAAGGTGCTCGCCCGGTTGCGGGAAGATGACGTTGAAGGCGCTATCGCTGAATGCGCCGCCACCGGGGGTCCTCTCGCATCGGTTCTGCTGGCCGGGTTGCGATCCTATCAGCAATTGCGCCAGAAGAATGAAAGTTCCGAAACAATGCGCCTGGTGGTCGGGCAGGTCATGGAAGACTACAGCGCTCAGGCTCTGGCGGTGGTCAATAAACGCCTGGATGTCCTCACGACAATCGGAACGGCCGCCCCGTTACTGGGAATGACTGGAACGGTCACCGGGATGATTTTGTCGTTTAAAGGTATGATGGACCAAGCTGGGGTTGGAGCTGGCGATGAAGTCGCTAAAGGTATTTCGGAAGCCCTCATAACGACGGCCGCCGGCCTGATTATCGCCCTCATGGCAGTCATCCCCCAGAGCGTCTACAACCGCTGGAGCGATGAAATCGAATTGGAAATTGAGGAAAGCACCAGTGAAATTGTGGAATTCATTCTGACCCATCATTGATCAGACCGATCCGACGGATCAGACGGAGCTTTTGGAAACAGCCATGCGTCAAAAATACAGTAAAGAAAAAAAACATCGCGCCGGTGAGATCCCCACAGGGTCGTTTTCCGACATTGCCTTCCTGCTGATCATCTACTTTCTTGTGGCGACCACATTACTTAAAGTCAACACGATTTCAGCTGACTTGCCATCCGGACAGAAAACGCCCCAGGCGCGGACAGACAAAACGCCGACGGTCAAACTCAATGGCCCCCAGATTTTATTTAACGATAAACCGGTGGATCTCGGGGAACTTGAAGCCCGGCTGGCTGTTTTGGAACTTGCCAAAGCCGAAGGATCGAAAAAAGTGATTATGCTGGAGTCAACCAGTAATACCCCTTATGAAAATTACTTTCACGCTCTGGCGGCCATCAGTGCCAACGGTGGCGTGGTCGCGCTGGTTGAGGAGGACGAAAAGTGAGCCGGAAAGCGCAGCGAAATAAACGGCGAAAGGTTTCCGTGCCTATTGCCAGTATGGGGGACATCGCTTTCCTGTTGATCATTTTTTTCCTGGTATGCAGCGAAGTCTCCAAGGAAAAACAGAATCTGAAGGCCAAAATGCCGGTATCCGAACATGTGGATGAACTCGAAAAGACCGTCGCGGCCCGGGTGTCCATTGATCAAGATGGATTGATTTATCTGGATGGACACCTGGTTGAAAACGCCAAGGATGTGGAATGGGGCGTCAAAGCCTTGCTGGCCAATACAGTGAGCGATGAGCAGCGCCATGTCCTGTTTAAATGTGACGCGCAATTACCCAAGGAAATTTTTGAACCTGTTCTACAGGCGGTCGCTGAAGCCGGCGGAATTCTCCAGGCTGTCGGCACATTGCCGGAGAACTAGACCACTTACTGCGCCGGGCATTGTCGCCCGGTGTCCCCAGCGGAAGCGGGGGGCGTAAATACTGTGCCGGGCATTATTGCCCGGTGCCCCCCGCCTCCGCGGGGGGCGTAAATACTGTGCCGGGCATTATTGCCCGGTGCCCCCCGCCTCCGCGGGGGGCATAATGGAGCATAAAAAAAATGACAGACAAAACGACTTCCCAGCCGCGTAACTCCGACACCACACCGGACGCGATGATGGACGCCTTCAAGGGACGGGGGCTCAAATCCATCATCTTGTTTACGGTCATTATCCATGTGATAGTGCTTGGCGGCACCAGTATTCCGTATGTGCTCAGAGAACTCAAGGACACCACTGAGTTGAGTGAAGAGGAACGTGTCAAGCTGGCCATCGAAGAGGCCACCCCCATTCTGCGGGAGATTGCTGACAAGTATGGCCTCAACCCCCAGCAGTTAAGCAGCCAATTCGCCGGTGGCGGTTCACGGGCGGCCAAGCTGGCGGAACAGACTCCGGAACCGGTCGAGACACCTGGTGAAACAACCCCGGCGCCAGGCACGGATGATACAAACGCTCCCGACTCAGACCCCGAACGCCCCAAATCAGCGCTTGAAAAAGAATTGGATGTCAAACTCGATGGCCCGAAACAGCCCAGCCTGGAAGATGAGAAAGATATTTTTTAACGTTTAATGAGCCGTAAAAAAAAGACAATCTTACCCGCCGAATGGATCGACCAAATCCCCACGGCGCCCTCGGTGTTCAAAGCCCGTGTGGTCAGTATGGCGGTTATTCTGCTGTGCGGATTAGCTTGGCTGGGGGCGGAAAAGGGGCCATTGGCCCTGAATGCGTTTTTGACCGAAAACCCACCCATAGCCGCTCTTTTCGCCCGTGAGGGAACAGCCGGCGCCTTGGCGCTTTGCTTCCATTTCTTCGGGGCATTTAGTATCGTCTGCGTGATCACAGGCGCTGTCAGCCTGTGGCGGACAAAAGCCACTTACCGCCTGCTGCGGGCCAACTTGCTCATCGTTTACTTGCTGATGGGCGCGTACGTCTATTTCACCTGGACAGGGGCCTTTTCAATCCTGGCGGCCAATGATGGCAAGGGATTGAAAATCGGTGGTGTGGATCAAGACCGGGTGACGATTCTCAAGTTGTGGTGGAAAGTCTCATGGCCGGCCCTGGCCACGGTGGCATACACGGCGTGGCTGCATCTCATGACGCGCAGCCGCTCTGTCTACGCGGCCTTCACACGGGAAACAGGTGAGCCTTTGCCTGGTGACGTGATTCTTGAGGATTTGCGAACCCACGGCCGGGATCCGCGCCAACGTCGCAGCACATACGCCAGCGCCTTCACCCATGTGACAATCATTATCTTTATTCCCCTTTTGATGCGTCTGGGCGGTTGTGTGGAAGCCTATAAAGTACCCAAAGGCCCCGGGGGAAATCCGGTGGTGGCGATTGTGGCCAAGGTCAAACCCCAAAAACCCAAAAAGAAAAATTTGACCTTGCGGACGGATTCCGCCATCATTCTGGACATTCCTGATTTAGACGAGACTGAGGTGGACAAAATGCTGGAGGAGGAAAGCCAGGATCGGTAT
This sequence comes from Lentisphaeria bacterium, assembly GCA_032251435.1. Taxonomy (GTDB): domain Bacteria; phylum Verrucomicrobiota; class Lentisphaeria; order Oligosphaerales; family MVZH01; genus JAVVEH01. Next base: position 42,679 of record JAVVEH010000026.1, read on the forward strand.
GTCGCCCAGGCGAACACTGGACCCACTGGTAAAAAAACCGGCAAACAGGGCGGGGGCTGGCCAGAGGGATCTGACAAGTATAAATTCCGGTTTATCCGCCTGGATCATGGCGGCGTCGGCTGGGATGACGGGATGAATGAAACCGGAGCGGATGTCAACTTCATGCGCTTCTTCGCCAAAGCCACCGGGTTTAAAAAAATTGCCGGCAAAGGTGAAAGCCATTCTATCGCCCTGTTGAAAAAATATCCCGCGGACGGCTTCCCCCCATTTGTCTACTTGACCGGTAACAGCGATATGGGAAGAGTCTCTTCACGCGACGCTGAAATTCTCCGGAATTACTGCCTGAACGGAGGCATGCTCATTGCCGATGCCGGCAGCGCCCGGTTTCATCGTTCATTTCAGAATTTTATCACCCGGCAGGTGTTTCCAGATAAACAACTGCTGGATATATCGGACGATGACATGCTCTATCAATTACCCTTCGGATTCCCGAATGGCGCCCCCGCTTTCTGGGGGCACGGCGGCCGCCGGGCCCTGGGCATGAAGCACGAAGGCCGCTGGATGGTCTTCTATCATCCCGGCGACATGAATGACGCCTGGAAATCCCCCGGATACACCAAAGTCACCAAAGAAATGCGCGACGCGGCTCTGCAACTGGGGGTGAACTTGGTCTATTACTCCTTCAACCAATGGGACGACGCCGTCGCCAAAGCCAGAAAATGACGAACAGGAATCGACTGCTGCCGGAAGCTACCGGTAGCAATCGATAGCAATCGAAAAAATGAATCTTCAAATTTTCTCGCCAATTGGATATGTCAGCGTCCTCCTCTGGCTTGCCATGCTCGCTCTTTGGGCCGCGCACGCCCTGCGCCGACCCCGCGGCTGGTGGTGCCATCTGGCGCTGGCGGCCGGCCTGCTGGCGCTAATCTGCGCGAAAATTAATTCCACCACCTACGTCAACCGCATTCAAGTTGACCAGAGTGAGCAGATCGCCGCCGAACAAGCTCGCCGGGACGCCGCGCGGAAAGCCGCCGAAGACGCCCGCAAGGGCGAAGTGGCCCAAATCCGTTTCGCCGAGGACGACGCCGATGATTTCCTCGATAAAGCCGGCATGGAAGAGGCGGACAAAAAATACCTTGAAAATGCCGGAAAAAGCAAGCAGAGTGCCACCGAAGACCCCGCCTGGAAGCGTGAGAAAAAAACGCGCTCGGGCTCTCGGACTGATGACTCTCTGGAAGGAATGCTCAATCCGGAAGGAACCCAAAAAGCAGCGGACAGCCTGGATAACATGACTGAAACTGAAGAGGCTGTCGCGCCCATTGTGATGTCCGCTGAAGACCACTACACCGCCAACCGCTTAGACTCCCTCAATTTAAAATGGATCAAAATCCTGCTGGCGCTGGGGGCGCTCTATGTCGTCATCGATTATCTGCGCCGTTTGAATATCTACAATGAGGCCTACTTCCCGCTGCCGGTGCCCAGCGCCTGGCCCAATAGTTTCACCCCGATGCCGACGATGTGGTCCCGCCCCGCGCGGCCGCGGCGATCAATGACTGAAGAACTCACCTGGTTGATCCGGCGCGGAGACGCTTTTCTTTACTTGACCGATGATCAAACAGCCGCCGCGGAAATGCCGCGGAAAACCTATCGGTTGCCAGCGAAACTCGAGCCCGTTGATGTTCTCCATGTCAGTCCCGACCAGCCGCTGCTGGATGACACCTTTATCTTTGAAGGAGTGTGGTTTAACCGGGCCTCGTTCGTGATCAGTTCCGCCACCCGGGCCGCGGAGTGTCTGAATCACCTTTTAGAAAAATTACGCGGTCGTGAAGAAACCCGGGCGAGGGTCAGTCAAACGGTTCACATCATCTGGGATCTGGCCACGCCTATCCCTGAACATCTGCGGGCGGAACTGCTCAAACTGGCCGAGGCCACCGGCATCTCGGTCATGGAAAACAGAGAAACATGACTTTAACCGACAGCAATCGAATGCGAACGGCGGCTGCCGAATGCAATCGTAAGGAAAAAATGATGACGAGACCAAAGCGGCTTGCTTACTCGATTTCTTTCGCCCTGGGTGTCTGGGTGTTTGCCTGCTTGGGTATTTCTCCCGCCTTCGCGGACGAGCGGGATGCCGACGCGGCCATGGAAGCCGCCACCAACCCGACGGCGGAAGAACAACCTCCACCGCGCCCGGAAAAAATGCCGGACTTAACTAAAGGGGATCCCCTGCCGCCGCCAGGCAAAGGCGGCCCGGTCACCTGGAATATGGGGCCGACCGGTATTGTCGGGATCAAAAATGGCGGCAACAAAGGGGATCAGGTGCAAGTGATTTCCGTGTTGCCTGGTTCGCCGGCCGAGGGGAAGATCCTGCCCGGCGATGTCCTGCTTGGAGTGGGCGGGACTGATTTTGTGGTCGATGGCGATATCAACCGTATCGCTGGCAACGCCATTATCGATGCCGAAACTGAAGAAGGAAAAGGGGCGTTGACCCTCCATATCTGGCGCGACCAAAACTGGACCAAACGCAATGGCGCCAAGGATGTGTTCGGAGTCGATATTGAAGAACTCTTTGAAAAAGCTGAAAACAGCGGCCAACTGTATGAATGGAAAGATGAGGAAGCGAAAACAGTCGCCGTCAAACAAATGGATTTAGATGAGTTCCCCATCGACGGGGTCGACATGAACATAGACCTGCAATTGGAGGTCATGGGCACCTACAGCGAAACCTCCCCCTGGGACTGCCCTGTCATTGAACATGTCCGCAAAAACGCCCTTAAAGTGATTGCCGCCAAATTTTCCAAACCGGATGGCCGCGGGCGCCTCCGCGTTGGCTGGCCGGATGTTCTGGCCCTGGTCGCTTCCGGCAACCCGGAATACGTCGAGCTGGCGAAGACATGGGTCCACAGTCAGAAGAACCTGTGCCAGGACATGGACGGAGACTTCTCCCTGGCCGACCTGACTTATCGCGGCATGCAGTCCTGGCGCCATGGCTTCGAATACCTGGAAATGGCCATATACTACGACGCCACCGGAGATACGTTTGTCCTGCCGGAAATCCGCAAACGGGCCATCCTGGTGGCACTGGGTCAAAACGGCGGCGGCTCCTGGGGACACACCTTCGCCTTTCAGGAGTTCAACGGCGGCCTGCTGCACCGGAACAACCCCGGCTACGGGGGCATGAACAACGCCGGCACACGCTGTTTCTTCCTGCTGACCCTGGCCAAAAAATTCGGCGTTGACCACCCGGAAGTCGATGCGGCCATCGAACGGTCTGATCGTTTCTTCAGCACGTTTGTTGATAAGGGATGTATCCCCTATGGCTACCATCCCCCCTGGGCATCGGATGATAGTAACGGCAAAAACTATGGGGCCGCCTATGCCTTCTACGTGCTGGGAGAAAAATACAAAGCCAAATTTTTCGGTATGCATTCGGCCCATGCCTCCTTTACCCGGCGCGGCGGACACGGCAGCCCGACGCTTTGGTACTACACCCCGTTGAGCGCCAACTTGGCCGGCCCAAAAGCCGTCCAGGCCTACATGCGCAACATGCGCTATTTTTACACGCTGTCCCGCCGTCATGACGGGTCGTTTATCTTCCTCGGTGAGCAGGCCCCCGGAATCGGCGGCAAAGGCATGCGCAATCCAACCGCCACCGTGGCCATGCATCTCTCCAGACCGCTGGAGAAGCTGATCATTACCGGCAAGGACGCGGACCCGAATTTCTATATGACGGATGAGGAGTTCAACGAGCTGCTGATCAGCGCCAGGGGCGGCAGTGAAGGCGGCCAGATAAAAGACCCCAAACTCCTGGAAGAAATCGGCGAACCCTGGAATGAACGCGGCACGGATGAACTCATCAACATGTTGGACCATTTCTTTCCGAAGGCGCGTGGCGCCTTCGCCGCCGAGCTGGGCAAACGCTACGCGGCCGGGGAAAAGGATATTCTGACCAAGGTGCTGGCTCGGTTGGACAGTGACGAGGCCCGCATGCGTGACGGCGCCTGCCTCGCCCTCTCGGCTTGTGGCAAGGATGATGTCATCACAAACCTGGCAAAAGTCTCGGACATGATGCTGAATGACGAGGCCGAGTTCGTGCGCATGACCGCCGCCAACACCATCGGCAAAGCCACCGAACCCAATGATCCCAAACGCGAGCTGGCCATGCTGGAAGCCGCCAAAGATGAGTATCCGGGTATGACCATGGATAACGGCAATGTCAGAAATGCCATCAAGAATATCCTGTTTGCCCGGAAGCGGAGGGGCGACAAGGAGGATCTGTCGAAACTCGCCACAGAACCCTTCAAGGCCGGCTTTGACGAATATCTCGTGCGCCGGGCGCTGGAAAAAATCGTCACCATGGATCCGCAGGGCGCAGTTCCCGGCACCTGGGACAAGGAAGCCTTGTTAAAACTGGCTGGCCCCGTGACCTTCTCCGCCGAAGTGCGGCAGGTGAACGACGCCATGTTCGGGGGGGCGCGCAAAGAGCAGGCTCAGGCGCTCCTCAATAAATTCGGTTATCGTGAAGCCATTGATGGCGATGCGGGCAATCTCCGCCAGCGAAGCGCCCTGGAACGCGGCATGCGCATGAAGGTGGGCTTCAAAGATCCCAATATCACCCCGAAAAAGGTCAAACAAGCCCCGGGAGCATACCGGGACGTTTTGGATGATCTGTATCTGTGGTTACAGGATAACCCGACGTTGATTTTGAGTGAAAAGGTCGGTAAGAACATTCCGCCAATCCTGACCCCGCTGGACGAACTGGTCGAAATGATTGAAGCGGATGAGAAAAACCGGCCCGGCCCCTCGATACGCGATGATGTTTTTGACATGTTCGAAACCGAGCTGGCGAATGCCGGAGATGAAGCCGCGCGAATCAACCTCTGCCGCGAGGAGCTCAAAGAGCCGGCCCGGAAGAACTATTTCCGCCAGATGGCGGCCATGACCAAACTGGTGGAAAAACTGGGTGCTGAAGGCGCGCTTAATGACGTGCTTCCTTATGTCGGACACCAATACTGGGGTGTGCGGAATTTCACCCATGACCTGGCCTTGAAAATGATCAAAGACGGGGCTGAAAAGGCCTTTGTTGGCGCCTTGACCAAAAACCTCGCCTCCGGGGAGATGCGGGGCGCCATTGGCATCCCCGCGGCCAAAAGCGACATTTTTTCGGGCAATACCGCTCAGGAGCAGGCCGTGGGAATCTTGACGGCCCTGGCCGACGCCGGCGCGGTCTCCGCGCTGGAACCGGCCCGCCAGGCGTTGACAAACCAGGATCCGGTCATCCGTGGCGCCGCCATCCAAGCGGTCATGACGCTGGGCGGCGACAAGGCCATCCCGGACGTATTCACTTTCCTCAAACAGACCGACAACCGGGAGGATCTCCAGGGTTGCGAAAAGGCCCTCTTATCCCGGCGCGGCGACGCGGATACCGCGAAACGTGTCCGGAGTGAAGCCATTGCCCTGCTGACGACAGCGACGATTCCGCAACGGCGCGCTCTGGCTTGGATCATTGCTCAAATTGGCGGACCGGAAAGCCTCGCGGCGCTCAAACAGGCCGCGGAGATAACCGAAAATGAAACCGACCTCCAGGAGATCATCCGGGCGCTGGCCTACTGCCCGGACCGGGGCGCGGATCAGGTGCTGCTGGACATTGCCAGCGTCGACAAAACCCGCCGCCAGGCTGTGGCGTTACAAAGTGTCCACCGAATGGTGGGGCGAAACGGGACCGGTGATGTGACTGATGAGCGGCGTCTGGACTTTGCGACACCACTTTTGCGCGCCATCCATGACCCCATGCTGATTACCTACCTCGGCAAGGTTCATACCGGGCGCAGTTGTTCTGTCCTCCTTGATGTGATGAAGCAGGGCGGCAATACGCCAGCCTCCAAAGCCCTGAGGCGGAGCAGCACCGGCATCGCGGCCGAAGCGATTATCTCCGCCGCTGAAGGCATGGAGAACCCGCCGCCCGAGGATGCGAAAGCCGCCGCTGACGCCCTCACCGAGGTCATTGAATATATCGAAGTGACCCAGTTGCGCGGCGGGGCCCAGGAACACATGCGGTTAAAAGAGCAGATCGGCGCTTATACCGCCTGGAAAACGAAGCAGGCCCGGGCCGGAAAAGCCCTCCTGAAAGTCCATAAGCCGACGCAAGCCCCCATTGACGATCTGGACGACCTGGATTTGGACCTGTAAAGCGCCTGTAAACCCTGGTGTCTTCCAGCCGTGACAATCCGTGTGAATCCGTGGCGATCCGTGGTTTAATAATCCCGCAGCCGCTGAATCGCCGCCATAATCAGGCGCAGTCCGGACAACCGTGACCCGTTGTTGATACTCCCCGCGGTGGAAAACCTGAGCCCTTTTTTCTCCCGGGCCTGCTCCTGGTCGCGCAGGAACTCCGCCACCATATTCACTTCCTCGTTTCGTGAAAATGTGAATGGGGCCAACTGACCGGCAATCACCGCCTTGGGCAAGTGTTCGCGGATTTCCGACACCGTCAAATTGGGACCGAAGTTGGCGCTGTTCAAGCCGAGACGCCCCAATGTCGGCAAGTGCTGGGCCATATCGGAATCAGAATGCTGTCCGCGCATGTCCCCCTCATCTGGGCAGTAACGGTTGAAAATACCCTCCAGAATGGGGGCGGCGAAGAAATCATACATCTCGGCGTTGAGCATGGCGCAATTATCGTCGCACCAGTACCAGCCGCGGGGCGCCGTCTCAGGGGTGAATCCGCCCTCCTCGTCCAGAATACGGGCCCGCTCCAGCATGGCCCGCAGAATCAGGTCACTGAAACGTTTAGCCAGTTCCGGGGCGTCAAACATAAGATAAATCAGGTTTTCCACCCCATAAATCGACATGGCGAAGGTGACGGGTCCGCGCTGCCCCCGATAGCGGGGCGGTTTCTTCCCCAACGCGGTCAACCGGGCCTTTTCCTCATCCCAGTTATCCGGCAGAATGAAGGCGCGTAAATTGTCCACCCGCGCCTCCACCCGGTCTAGAAGTCTGGATAGCTCATCCGGATTCGTCGCCGATTGCTTGAGCCAGTACGACCAGCCATCCCATTCGTTTTCACCCTCGAAAATATCGTGCAAGGCCTTGACTGTCGGCCAGCGATGCTCCGGATCACCCACTCCCTCCCCCAGCAGACGTTTGCCGACGATCCGCTCGGATACATCATTATAGCGCTTATTCAAACCGACCCGGAACGCGTCATCATGCAACAGCTCGTACCACTGTTCCGGCTCACCCAGCTCGGTCCACACACACTCACTGGACATGCCGATCCCCAAAGGAACCTGCGGACAGTCAGCCGCCCAGGGATCCGCCTTCGCTTTGGCGTCGTCTTCCCAAAATTTGTCAATGTCCACTTTAGCCAGGCCATCGGCGCCTTTGACACTGGACACAAACGTTTCGGCGGCGGCGAGGTGGGCGGCGGTCACATGGACACTCATTTGGAAACTCCTTTTAGGGTGCGGAAAAGAATGAATAATGTGACGGTGTTTGTGGATAATGAAAATGATGTTTGCAAAAAAAAATGACTTTTCCGGGTTCTTTGCTTTTTTGTGGCGATCCTCTTCCCTGTTTTCAAAAATTAGTGTCGAAAAAGAACCCTTTTTCGCTCTTAATCGAAACGCGTTGAGCGTTGGACGCTCGCTTTAATTTCTTGCTTCAGCCCCCCGCGTTCCGACACCAGCGAGTAAAAAATTCCGGAACCCGGACAAGAAAAACCGCCTCCCCGGGCTGAGGTGACCAATCCGAACAGCCCGGAAAAACGGTTTTAAAGGGTTCGTCTACGGCCGGAATCTATTTCCGGCGGCGGCGGAAACACAGGCCCACCAGACCCAGCCCGGCCAGGATGGCCGTGGACGGCTCGGGGATCACAGCACCCGTAACGCTGACGTTGTCGAACCGAATGGTGTCGTTGACTGAGCCGAAACCGATATAGCCAATATTGTTGTCGAATGTGAAGCCGGTGGCATTCAGCGTAAACAAGTCCGATGAGAAGTTATTGACAGTGTAGGTAAAGTCGCCCGTCAGGCCACTGGTTGGTGTCCAGGAAAAGGTAATCCGATGCCAAGTGTCATCAGGTGTCGTGGTCCCCGTTGTCGCCAGCCTGTGAATCCCTTCGTCACCGACTCCGTCACTAATCACAGCCGCGACACCCGTGCTTGTGACTTCCGCTACTTTCATTGAAAGCAACTCACCGGCGTTCGTTGTTGTAATGCCATCAGCCACGTCCCCCAGCACAAAAACAATATCATCAAAAGTGCCTTCATGCACAATTTGGAAATCGAATGACCCGGTGACCGAGCTGTTTAAATCAAAACTCTTGCTGCCACTATTAACAAGATAAGCACCTGGGAGATCAGCATTGACAAAGGCCGTGGACGACACCTGTCCAGCCAGGCCGGACGATCCGCCAGTGCCATTGCTGCCCCCGCCTGCGGCGCTGGTTACGTACGTGGGGCTGCCAGCTACGGTGATCAGGCTCCAACCGCTCGGCGGCGTGCCGCTACCGGCACTCTCGCCCTCAAAATCCAAACTGACTGTCGCGGCATGGAGCCATGCCGCGGGAAGAATAAGAGCCGCAAGCGACAGGGCGAAGAGCTTGCCTTGCAAAATGGCCGATAAGACGGATTTGGTGATATGAGTAGACATGATTCACTCCTTTTTGGGTTTGTGCGTTTGGCACGGCTCTGTTGCTTATCGACAAACGTGATATCGTTTAAAAATTTTTCTCGCTACGACGGCTGAGATTTACCATAAACCAAGCCATCTATCAAAGCCAATAAAAAAACTTGCAATATCTATTCCAAAAGTTAAGGTATTTTATCATTTCAGGGTGTAAGCGTTTTACATTGTGTCAAGGGTGAACAGGCGCGAAGGCGGAAACTGATGCTTGAAGAATCGAATCGCATGCTGTATCGGGACTGGCTGGCACTGCGGACCCACCTTCTCTGGTGTTACGATCACGACGTCGACCTGCCTCCCGAAGTCAGTGATGTCTACCATTCCGATTGGGAGACAAACAGCGGAGCCTGGCTGGTGCGATCCGGCTGGGCGGAGGCGCGGTATGGCGAGGAGGTGTACAGGGCGGAACCCGGCCAGTGGCTGATTGTCCGTCCCGGACACCGGGTGCAGTCGTTTCCCGTCGGCACGCATTTGCTTTCGGTCGCTTTCGAGTCCGATTGGCCGGATGGCTCACACTTCCTGGAACAGGGGCTGCCTGTGGTTTTTGATGCGGCGGCGTGTCCGGTGCTGGAGAAAAAAGCCAAAAAAATGGCCCGGGCCGTGGCGAGGTTTGCTCCGACGAACTGGGACGCGAAAGACTTTCCGGCGGATTTCCAGCAGTTTTTCCGGCTTGAGCGGGAGATCAGCGACTGGTTGCTGACCCTGGTTCATTTTCTGGTTGAGCGTGGGGTCCGCCCCAGCGGCCGGTTCGGGATTGATGAGCGGGTGTTAAAAGCGGTTCGGTTGCTGGACGCGCATCGGCTGGATGAATGGCTGGACCCGGAGGCCCTGGCCCGGCAGGTGGGATTGAGCCTGGTGCATCTGACGCGTCTGTTTCACCGTGATCTACAGACCACCCCTCAACAGTATTATGAAAACCGCCGGATTGAAGCCGCCCGCCGTCACCTGGCCACAGGCAGGGAGACCGCCAAACTCGTGGCGGTGGCCTTGGGATTTAAGCACTTGTCCTATTTTTCCGCCTGGTTTAAGAAAGCCACCGGGTATTCGCCCCGCGCGTTTGTGAAGCAGTTTCGGAACCATCCCAGGGATGGTAAAGAAAAAACGTTGTTTCGCACCTAAATCCAAGGTTTTTTCGAGCACAAAGTTCGACGAAGTGCGAGACACCGCTCTAAAAGTTCTTAGTTGGCCTGTCTTTTGGGGAATTTCCGTTCCTTCGCCTTCCACACTCCCGCGGCCTGGACTACCGGTCAAAGTAGTTGGCGTAAATCTGGTTCCAACTGCCGTTGTTATACAAAGACCAGCCGGCGCTCTTTATCTCCTCACCGGTGTCCTCGTAATAACGGCCCGAACCATCCAGATACACCACATTGTAACCGTCTTGATGATGAGTGGTCACGCCGCCATAGTAGGCCGTGAAATAGTCCGACGCGACACTGGTGCCCGGTTGAAGCGAACCATCGTTCAAAGAACGCACATCTGTCCGCTGTATCATCCCCTGATGGATATAAGTTGACCCGGATGTCGTATTAGGATCATCCCGCCAGACGTTTGACGCCCCCGCCTGAAGCCCGGCGTGTGTCGTGGCTGGGCAGTAGATGGCGGCGGCATTGGTCAGATAGTCCTGATCCAGGAGGATTCCGGCGCCTGAGCATTTGTTGATCACGCCCTGATCCGGCCCCCAATCGCTGTAATGCTGCTTCCAAATCGTGTGGGGATCCCACGTCGACAGCCATGCCAGTTTTCCATTGTTATCCACTGCGAAAGCGGTATTCGCAATCATAATTTGCCGGAACTGCGACAAACAAGCGGCCCGTTGGGCGGACGATTTAGCCGCCTGCATCGCCGGCAGCAGCAGCGACGCGAGAATCCCGATGATAGCGATGACCACCAACAGTTCGATGAGTGTAAACACTCTCGAACGCTTCCGGCCGCGGCCGGGGACTCCGCCGTGACAAGTCGCCCTCCGGGCTTCGCCTTGGCAAGTCAGAAGTTCGATCAAGGTGAAGGGGTTTTTCATGGTTGGAGTAGTCCTTTTTCCGTTCCTTGTTCGTAACTACTCAGGTAGGGTCTCCAGCCCCAAAGGGGCGACATGTAATAGCCCAGGGCTTGCCCTGGGTTGAGGCGACCCCCGTATTCAAGCCCTGAAGGGGCGACAGGAATTCTGCCGCTCCACTTCATGTCGCCCCTTCAGGGCTCAGGCTTTGGGTGTCGTTTCCCCAGGGCAAGCCCTGGGCTATTACATGTCGGGGCGTTGCCCCTGGAAAGGTACCTGAGTAGTTACCCTTGTTCAATAAAAAACCGATCAGACGGATCGGTCTGATCGGTCTGATCGGTTCCTATCCGCGCCCCGCGCTCCGTGCTCCGCGCTCCGCGCTAAAAACGCCCGAGGCCGGGCGGCTCCAGGCTCCGCGCGTCACCGGCGGCGGCCTTGGGCGCCATAGCTCCGCATTAGGCGGAGCGACGGCGCCGGCGCAGGCAGAGACCCGCGAGACCCAGCCCGGCGAGAAGCGCGGTGGACGGCTCGGGGATATAGTCGATTCCAGTCAGTGTGATAGCGGTGCCGGTGTCGGCGAAGGTGGCGCCCTGGGTTATCCATTTAGCGGCGTTACCGCCGTAGGTCACGGCGAAGGTCGTGGCCGGGTTGAAGCCAGTCAGGTCGCCGTCATAGGTAAACAGTTCGAACACCTGCCCGGCGGAGAAATAGGCGCCGGCCAACGGAACAATGGTGATATTGACCACACCGTCGAAGGTCAAGTCACCGTTACCGAGAGCGCTCGTGACGATGGTCTGATCATAACCGGTGGCATCAATTTCCCACGTTTCATTGGCGCCGTCAGCCAATGTGAGTTCTCCGACTGTCAGAGTTCCGGGGCTATTGCCGACCGCCAGTGTGCCGCCGGTGGAAATTGTCAGGCTGCCCATGGAGCCCATTCCCATCAGCGTGCCGCCCACAGTTGTGGTTCCGCCAAGGCTGCCGTTGACAATCAGTGTGGAACCGGAATCGACACTGGTGGCGCCGCCGAAACCGCTGCTGTCGGAAGTGACCGTCACCGTGCCGCCGGATACCGTCAGGGCGCCGTCGCCGCTGAGAGTTCCGCCAATCGTGGCACTGTCGGTCAGTTCAAGTTCCGCGCCGGTGTCAATGGCGACCGAGCCACTGCCGATGCCGCCGCCGGTCACAATGTTTCCACCCGTAATCGTGGTGCCGCCGGAGTAGGTGTTGGCGCCGTTGAGGGTCAGCGTGCCGGTTCCGGTCTTTGCCAGACTTCCCGACCCGGAAATGTCTCCGGCGACAGACTGAGCGGCGGCCACATTGAACGAAAGCGCCCCGTTGTTGGTGACATTACCGGCACCCAGGGCCCCATCACTGACACCGTCGCCCACTTGCAGTGTCCCCGCGGCAATCGTGGTTGTCCCGCCGTAGGTGTTGGCACCGGTGAGAATCCAAGTGCCGGAGTCCTGTTTGTAGAGGCTGACTTTTCCGGTGCCATTACTACTGTCACCGATGACACCGGCAAATGTATTGTCACCAGTATTGCTTCCGCCTAGATAAAGTGTCCTGCTGTTGTTGCCGATAGTGGCATTCAGACTCTGCGCCATCGTGATCGTGCTGTCCGCGCTGGACGCGTTGTTGATAATGTAGGCGTTGTTTCCAATCTGAATGGGCCGGTTGTCAAATGTCAGCGCCGCGCCCCCGGATCCCAGAATAAACTGTCCGCCGTCACTACTGATATACAGCCGCTGCGTACTGTCGGCCAGGCTGTTCACTGTCGCTCTGCCGGCACCGTCCACCTGAAATGCTCCGGCAAATGTGTTGGCCGCGCTGTCAAACCGGATATCTGTGTTACTTCCGACGCTGACAATCGCGGTGGTCGTGTCGTCTCCGGAAAGAACGCCCCCGATATGATAGCTGTAGTAGTAGCTGCCCCCGGCGAACGTCGCGGTCACGCCGGAATCAATACCGACATCGCCCGTTGCCGGAAACGTGCGGCTGGCGCCGCCGCTATTTCGGACTTTGCGAAGAGTTCCATCGCCGGAAAAGGTGATGTCGCCACTGCCAAAACTGTCCTTGGTCACTTCAAGCGTTCCGCCACTAATATCAACCCCCCCCGTGAAGGAATTGGTGCCGGTCAGTGTCAGTTGTCCCGTTCCGGCTTTCACCAGGCTGAGCGCGGCGTCGCCGCCGTCTTGAATGGTTCCGGCGAACGTGCTGGCCTGGTTCGTTGAATTGCCAATCGTCAGCGTGGCGGCCGTCGTGGCGCTCCCGTTCTCGACGACGGGCGTTCCAGGTGTCGTGGCGTCGCTGTCAAGGCTTTTCACTACCACGCTGTTGCCGTTTAGGGACAAAACACCGGTGCCGCCGGCGCCGAACGTCACCGCGTTCTCCGATCCGGCGGTGCTGTTCAGGGCTCCCGGATCACCCAGCTCCACACGTCCGGCATTGTTAATGGTCAGACCGCCGGTGAAGCCGTTGGCGCCGGACAGGATCAGGGAGCCTTCATCGACAATCAGGCCGGCTGTGAAGGTGTTGTCGCCGGAAAGCGTGAGTGTGCCGGCCCCGGTTTTGGTGATATCGGAACTGCCCGCCACCGTCGCGGAGATCTCGGCATTCTGATTTGCCGCGATATTCCCGGCCGTCCCGAACGTGAGCGTTTCGCCGCCGCCGTTATCCTGTATAAGGTATCCTGCCGCATCGAACTGTAGGCCGCCGACCGTGATGTTTTCACCCAGTGTCACGGTGCCCGCCGTCCCGCCAAAAGTGGCGATATCGTTGTTCGCGTTGTTCCAGGCCGCGCCATCCCAGTTCGTGGTCGTGGTATCCCAGGTGCCGTCACCCCCGTCGCTGGCGCCGTTGGTTGTGTCCACGATACTCCCGTCCCAGTAGAAGGCTGCGGCGGGAGCGGCCGTGTTAAGAGTAAACCCCGACGTGAGGACATCGGAAGTCAGTCTGTAGAGGTTATAAACGGCACCGGTGGTAATGGGGTCGTCCAGGTTGAAACGGAACGCCACCTCGGATTGGTCAGGAATGTGGTCGCCGCCATAAAACGATTGCAGCAACGTCAAAGCAGGGCCCGAATTGACGCTCAATGTAACATTTACAGGCGGATCAAGGTCTACGGGGGTTGTCCCCACTTCTATGTAATGACTGCCTATCAATGGGTGGTTTGGATCAACGACCCCATCACTCCCTGGCATGTAGAAATTTGTGGACCCAGAATTCACCGGGTCGTCTTCGTCGAGCAAATAGGTATCAATCTCGAAGTTCTTATTGCTATAGTCGCGCACCTGGTAAATTTGAAAGTTAAGGCTAAAGCTATCAATGATTTGCCCCTCATCAAGTTGCGGCAGTGCGTACCGGTAGACAAGATTCTGAACATAGCGATTTGTTAAAGTTTTTGACCCCGTGCCGCCAACTATAGTGTCGGACGTATTGCCGGATGCGTCAACATAGTACCCCGCCGCCGGGGCGCTGGCCTCTCGAATGTCTCCGACGATCGCATCGATATGAGTGCGTGTCGCGTCTATGCTCGCGGCTTGGAGCGAAACCGCGAATACCAAGCCTAGAAGAGTAAAAGAACGTGTGGCTTTTGTTGTCATGAGTGACTCCTGGGTTTGGGGTGAAGAATAAACAGAAAAACTGTCAGTATATAACATTTTAATCGCGCGTTATTTGCCCGAAACCGGGCGGATACGCACTGGGTTTCGCATTTTGTTGAGCGCCGGGCATCAAACCAAACGCGGTTGATGAAAACAACATGCTCTAAGATAGGGCGAAAAAAAACGAAAGAAACCGCATATTTGTTCAACTTTTTGTTTTAATTATTCAAATTTCGGATGGTTTTGGGTGAAATGCGTCCCGGAAAGCAGTTTGAACCGCAGATAGACGCGGATGGACGCAGATCATGCCAGAGGCAGACAGGTAGGACGCGGATGAAGGCAATTGGCCGAGCGGCCCTGAGGGTACACCAACGCGCTTGCCCCTCCCCCCCTCGGAGCATCGACACCCCACGTTGGTGTACCGGCTTTTGCCGTTCTCCCGCTAGCGGGATCACTGCCGATCCGGTGGGTCGGCCTCTGCCTGCGGCGGTGCCGGCTCTTCATGAACACCTATTTCCAGCATATCCCCTGGCGGGGCGCGGATGATCGGCAGAGAGTGATTCGCACCGCCAGAAGATCGATTGCTATCGGCAGCTGCCGATTGCTGTCGACAGCTATCGACAGGATTTTATCCGGCGGCGCGGGAGGCGGGGGCTGGTCGCCACCATTTTCCGGCTAAAGCCGGTACACCAACGCGCCGCGGCGGACGGACAAACCGTGCCGAAGTACCGCATCCGCGCCCGCCGGGACTCCCGGCGGGCGGACAGCAGTAGGTTGACATCGATAAGACAGGACATATATTGTTCTTATTCCGGAATGACAAACTCCATAAAGGGTCGCAAAATGGAATTATTGCCGCGTTTTTTCTCTCCTCCGGAGCAAAGCTATTTCCTGTTTGGCCCCCGTGGCACGGGCAAATCGTCTTGGACAGCCTGTCGGCATCCCGAGGCGCTGCTGATCGATTTTCTTCAGCCCGACACGGCGCGCCTCTACCAGGGCTACCCCGAAAGACTTCGCGACACTGTCCATGGCCAGCCTGATGGAAAGACCATCATCATTGACGAGGTGCAGCGCGTGCCCGAGGTTCTGAGCGTCGTTCACAGCCTGATCGAGGAGAAGCATGGATGGCGCTTTGTCCTTACTGGTTCCAGCGCGAGAAAATTGAAGAAGACAGGTGTCGATCTTATGGCGGGTCGGGCTCTGGCACTGGAGATGCATCCATTTATGGCAAGTGAGCTTGGATCGCTGTTTTCATTGGAAAAAGCGCTCAGGCTGGGTCTTCTGCCTATTGTCTGGGATGCGGAAAACCCGGCGGCCGTTCTCAACAGCTATATCGGAATCTATATGCGCGAAGAGGTCCAGGCGGAAGGGCTGGTGCGAAAACTGGATGGCTTTTCCCGCTTTCTGGAGGCGGTCAGCTTCTCTCACGCACAGTTGCTGAGCGTTGCCGATATTGCCAGGGAATGCGAAGTGCAGCGGAAAACGGTGGAGGGGTTTATCGCAGTTCTGGAAGATCTTCTTCTCGCCTATCGCTTGCCCGTTTTCACCCGGCGAGCCAGGCGGGCAACTGTCAAGCATCCCAAATTCTACCTTTTCGATGCCGGCGTCTTTCAAAGCCTGCGCCCGAGAGGCCCCCTGGATCGTTCCGACGAAATTGCCGGAGCAGCTCTTGAAGGACTTGTGGCGCAACATCTCAGAGCATGGATTGCCTATGGACAGTTGCGGCGAAAACTGTTTTTCTGGCGGACAAAAGGCGGCAGCGAAGTTGATTTTGTGATCTATGGCGAGGGTTGCTTCTGGGCGCTTGAGGTCAAACACTCCCGACGGGTCCACCGCGCCGACCTGCGTGGGCTGCGAACCTTTATTGAAGACTACCCCGAGGCAAAACCGTTTTTGCTCTATCAAGGACGGGAACGAGTTGTGGTCGACGGCATAACCTGCCTGCCATGCGAGGAATTCCTGAGGCAACTGATACCTGGAAAAGACATGGTTTGAAATCCGGTGCCAGCAGATCGATTGCTATCGGCAGCTACCGATTGCTGTCGACAGCTATCGACAGCACTTTATCCGGCGGTGCGGGGAGAGGGGGGCTGGTCGCCCCCCCCCTTTTCCGGCTAAAGCCGGTACACCAACGCGCCCGGACAAACCGTCCAGAAAGCATCGACACCCCACGTTGGTGTACCGGCTTCAGTCGGCTGTCGCCTTTTTTCACCCCCCGCCACGAACCAACTCGCTGAATCTTCGGGAAATTATCTTGATTTTCTGAACTGGCATATTATGTTTTCAATATGAAATACCGAAATCGACTCATTGAAACCAAACTCAGGGCCTACATTGATTCTTTTCCGTGCACGTTAGTGACCGGGGCTCGACAGGTGGGCAAGAGCACGTTGATAGCCCATGTGGTTGGGAACGAGTTCCGGACGTTTGTTTTCGATCCGGTGCAGGATTTATATGGTGTCAAGAGCGATCCGGATCTGTTTCTCCGCAACAATCCACCCCCTTTGGTTCTCGACGAGATTCAGCATGTTCCCGAATTGGTTCCCGCTCTCAAGCGGTATGTTGACGAGCACCGCCGCCCGGGCATGTACGTGATCACCGGTTCCCAGCAGTGGGAGGTGATGCGGGCCCTGTCAGAATCGTTGGCCGGCCGGGTGGCCATGGTGGAGTTGCCCGCTTTTTGCGCGGAGGAAATGAAAGAAACCACCGCCAAGCCCTGCTGGCTGAACCAATGGATGTCGGCGGTTCCGGAAGGGCTTGAGCATGGTCTGGACGCTCTGTCGGGCTACCGTTCGGCCGGGGACTCGGCCACCCGGCGGATTTGGGAAGGCGGTTTCCCGGAGGTGCAGACACTTCGGCATACCGTTGTCCCTGGCTGGATGCAGGGCTATGTGGGCACTTACCTCCAGCGTGATGTCAGGAGCTTGACCGATGTTCGTGATGAAACCCAGTTCGCGGCATTTCTGAGCCTATGCGCATCACTGACAGCGCAGGAATGCAACTACGAGCATCTGGGCCGCGATATCGGCTTGTCTTCTGTCTCGGCCAAACGCTGGGTGGGTATTCTTCGGGGCACATATCAGTGGCTGGAAATACCGGCGCTGGCAAGCAACCATACCAAACGGCTAAGTTCCCGCCCCAAAGGATATTTTGCCGACACTGGCCTGGCCTGCTACCTGACGCGACTGTCCTCCCCGGAAGCGGCGCAGGGACATCCCGCCTTCGGGGCCCTGTTCGAGACGATGGTGGTCACCGAATGCCACAAACAAGTGCAGGCCCAGAATCTGGTTCCGGTGATGCATCACTATCGGCAGCACAGCGGGGCGGAAGTGGACCTGGTGCTGGAGAAAGACGGGTTTTTCTTCCCGATCGAGGTCAAGGCGGCATCGTCAGCCCGCCCCGCGGATACACGGTCGATTCAGATTTTCCGGGAAAAGATGGGTCCCAACGCCCTCCCGGGCCTCCTTGTCTACGGGGGAAAAGAGATTTTAAAACTCAGCGATCACTGCGTCGCCGTCCCCTTCGACCTGCTTTGAGGGCTCGTTCCTGGAGGTGGGCAATAAACCGAAGGGCGGATCCGACTGACCTCCGCGCCCCGTGCCCCACGCCCCGTGCTCCGTGCCCCGTGCCCCGCGCCCCGCGCTCCGTGCCCCGTGCCCCGTGCCCCGCGCTCCGTGCTCCGTGCCCCGTGCCCCGCGCCCCGCGCTCCGTGCCCCGTGCTCCGTGCTCCGCGCTAAAAACGCCCGGGGCCAAGCGGCGCCCGCGTGATCCCGCTTTGCGGGAAACGCGGCCCGCGGCGCACGCTTACCGCCGCCGCCGACGCAGGCAGAGCCCCGCGAGACCGAGAGCCGCGAGGATCGCGGTGGAGGGCTCGGGGATATAGGAAATGAGAATGAGGCTGCCCTCAGTGATTCCCCACCCCTCGGGCAGAACAAACATCGACGGGGTAAAAGCCGCCCCGGCAAGATCGCCGTCGAAAATTGTGTACGTCTGGAGATATTTTGCCTTGCCAAAAAGGTTGACATTAATGCTAATCTGACCTTCTGCGGGAAGTACTATTGTTGAATTGTTGCTGATAATTTTATCAAAGCTGGTGGCGCTGGCAATGTCAATATTCCAGGTGCTGCCATCACCAAACGTCAAGCTGGAAGCATCAGCCAGTGTCAGGGTGCCCACATCACCCTTGACGATATCCAAGACACCGTTGTCGCCAACCGTAATGGCCTTGGCGCCCATTGCGCCTTTCAGATCCACCGGCCCAGTCGCATTGATCGTTCCGTGAAAACCGGTGGCGTCGCCCGTAATGCTGACTAATCCGGATCCGCTGAAATTAAGCTTACCATTCGCGTCAATGCTGGCAATCGTCCCGCTCAGCACCTGGTCAACTGTGCTACTGAAAGTCAGCGTGTCACCCGCGCCAATGGAGATGGCCCCGGCATAGTTGCCGCCACCCAGAACACCGCTTCCGCCAACGACCAAAGTCCCGTTAGCGATCGTCGTGTCGCCGGTGTACGTGTTGTCGCCCGAGAGAATCCATTTGCCGGTTCCGCCTTTGAAAAGCTTTGTCTTTCTGTCATTTGACAACGAATCGGAGACGGCCCCGTGGAATTCATTATCACCTGTATTGCTCCCCTGTAACCAAAGTTCGATATCTTTACCGGAGACTCTATTAATGAAATCTGTGTTAATGACCCATTTGTTTTCAGGGTTCGTATTGTTGTTTTCCAGGCGATTGTAGCGAAAGGCATTTTTGCTCGTCGGTTCAAGGATCTCAATCTGGCGATTGTTTAAAATCAAGGCGCCGCTATCGCCATAAAGCCTGAATGTTCCTGACTGATTATTATCCAAAGAACCTGGCCCGCCAAACTGGATATTTCCCGCGCCCGCACTATCCCCGAGCGACTGAAACTGAATTGTCCTGTCACCATTATAGGTGCCGTAATTAAAAAGATCGCCCGTAAAAGTGCTGGCATCCAGTATCGTGAGGGTTTTGTTTTTGGCACCATTCCCGTAAGTAATCGTCCCAGACCCTGTGGCTGAGGAAAAGCTGAGAGAATTTGTCCCATCAATAAGTATGTCCGAGCCATTGCTGACGGACAGATCCCCCCCGCTTAATCCATTGGCTGCGAACAATTTGACCTGATTCCCGTTGTCAGCCGTGATATCTATCCCATTTCCTGAAGCCGTCGTGTCGAAATCAAGCGTTCCCTCTTTAATCGTGACACCGCCACTAAAGCTATTATTACCCGACAGTGTCAGGGTGCCCGTTCCAGTCTTGATCAGGCCAAGCGCTCCCCCGCCGCTGCCGTCCTGAAGGGTGCCGGCGAAGGTGGTGGTGTCATGAATGGTCAAAGTCGCGGCTGTGGCATTAGCGTTTTGGATAATTCCTGTTCCGCTAAGGGTGGGGACAACAATGCTGTTCCCATTCAGGCTTAAGGTGGCACCTGATGCGACAGTCACGGAATTTTCCGATCCGGAGGTATCATTCAGGGCGCCGGCATTGCCTAAAACGACTTCACCGTCATTAATGGTAAGATCGCCGGTAAATGTGTTGTCGCCGGAGAGCGTAAGGGCTCCAGAACCGGTTTTGGTAATGGCCGCGCTTCCTGCCAGGGTCGCGGAGATCTCGGCATTCTGATTCGCCGTGATATTCCCGACCGTCCCGAACGTGAGGGTTTCGCCGCCGCCGTTATCTTGGATGAGATAGCCGGCGGTGTCGAACTGCAGGCCGCCGACGGTGATACTTTCCCCCAGTGTCACGGTTCCCGCCGTACCGCCAAAAGTGGCGATATCGTTGTTCGCGTTGTCCCAGGCCGCGCCATCCCAGTTCGTGGTCGTGGTATCCCAGGTGCCGTCACCTCCGTCGCTGGCGCCGTTGGTTGTGTCCACGATACTCCCATCCCAGTAGAAGGCCGCCGCGGGAGCGGCCGTGTTAATGATAAAACTAGTACAATGTAAAATTTAAAGATGCGGATAAAGATGTTTAAGTTTCGTCCT
>JAVVEH010000027.1:0-58114 GCA_032251435.1 Lentisphaeria bacterium
TGCCGTCAACGGACAACTGACTCGCGCGGCTGCTGACAGCCACATCCACCAGCGGTTGCATCGCCGACGTGTCATCAAGAATATCCTGAATCTTGGCCGCTTCGGTTACGAGACCGTCAACGGACAACTGACTCGCGCGGCTGCTGACAGCCACATCCACCAGCGGCTGCATCGCCGACGTGTCGTCAAGAATATCCTGGATCTTGGCCGCTTCGGTCACAATGCCGTCAACGGACAACTGACTCGCGCGGCTGCTGACAGCCACATCCACCAGCGGCTGCATCGCCGACGTGTCGTCAAGAATATCCTGAATCTTGGCCGTTTCGGTCACAATGCCGTCAACAGACAACTGACTCGCACGGGAGCTGACAGCGACATCCAAATTCGACGATACAAGCCCTTCTATGATGCCTGTGTCGGTCAGGATGCTTTGAATCTTATCCGTTTCCGGTTTCACATCGGCGTAGAGCGTGTCGACATCGACATTGGTGACAGTCAGCACCATGCTGTCGCGGACCGTGTCGCTGGTGCGGACAACCTCGACCATATACTCGCCCACTGGCCAAGCGACATCCGGGGTCCCGGCATCAGTGTCATCATCATACAGTAATGGCAGGTCTAATTCATAGATTCCCGTGGTACCCACCTCAGTCATGCCCACGGTTCCAAAAATGGGATCATAGTTGCTTATTCCAGCCCCCGGTCCGGTCGTCGGTTTATAGACATTGACAGCGATTTGACTGCCAATGCCGGTGGTTGACTTCACCCGGATGGTGACTGTCGTGCCGGTTTTCACCGCTTTATTCCGTGACACGATGGAGAAACCGGAGCCGATGGTCGACGAAATGCCCGCCGTATCGGCTTTCACCGCGGCGATATCATCGCGGATCGCGCCAATCAAACCGGCGTCCGCGGCGTCCGCGGGATCCCCCAGCAGGGACTCGGCCAGGTTGACCACATCCTCACGGCCGTCTCCGTCGGCATCCACACCGGTTTTGCTCACCACGGCATCCACCACATCGTCCAGATCCGCGGCCAGATCATCCACTTTGGCGTGCAGGCTGTCGGGGGTGTTTCCCCCACTGACTGCGGGTAGCGCGCTCGTGTCGCCGGGAACTCCCACGGCGGTGCGCAGGCCAGCGACACCCGTGCGGATTTCTTCTTGAGCGACGGGCACGCGCAGGGAGTAGGCGACCCCGGAGCTGTAGACAGCGGCGTTGTAGGTCACATCAACTTTGGCGAAGTAGACTTTGGCGCGGTCCAGATTGGTGGGATTCCAGGTCAACCAGAACACACCGGTGGCATCTGGCGGAGTCTTGGTCAGCGGAGTGCCCGCGACCACGGTTCCAGCTTCGTCATAGATCGTCACCGTGGTTGATGTCGGTGCGTCAAGAATCTTGCCGCCGCGTTCCAGCCAGGTGTTGATGCGGAACATATCCGCCCCGTCTTTGGTGTCATAGTCAAAGTTGCCCATGACGTGATATTCAAAGTCCGTCTGAGATTGGATCATGCGGACTTCAATTTCTTTGTCCGCGTTCGCCTGCCAATTGAGCACGGTTTTATCGAAATAGCCTTCCCGGATCCAGGTTGTGGTATAGGATCCGAACGCATATTCCCGGAGCACCGGTGATGTCAATCCCACGGCGGCCCAGCCGCTGGAGTCGTTGACGGCGAGATTATCCAGCTCCGTGCCGGTCAGGTCATCGACGATTTTCCAGGTGATGTCGTAATTCCGGATTTCGAACGGCTGGGCGGAAATGACTTTCGCCCCCGTGGCGTCGCTCCCGTCCGCGTTCACATGGCGCACCCGGAATTTCACCAGATTCGATTCCAATATCGGTACCGTCCAGGGGTACGGTTCATTGGCGGTAATGGTGAAGCCGTCGCCGGCATCCGCGTAAACCGGCTCAATGACTGTCCAGTTTTGATACAAGGGCGCGTCTGTGGAATAAGCGAACTCGACATGTCCAGCCGTCCCGTAGGTCGACCACGTCACATCGACCGCGCTATTGGTATAGAGGGTCTCGCCGCCATTGGGGAAACTGAGTTCAAAGCGCGGCCCCACCACAAAGGCGGGTGTCGTGTCTTCCAATCCGTCCGTCGTTTCCCTCACCGTGATGGTGTAATTGTAATCACCGCCGGCGATAAGGTCCGGCACAAACCAATCGATTGTGAACAAATTGGTGCCCGGGTTATAATCCCATTCATATGCGAGATTCGTGGACACATTGATGCCAGCCGTTGGATCCCCTGGATCCGTCGGGTAAATCTGTGTCACCGGCGCGCCGGAGCCAGCCAGTTCGCACGTGACCTGCCACGTTTCCGCGCCGGTGACGACCCCCGCTTTCGCCCACGTGATGCGGTAGTATGTGCCAATGCCCAACAATTCCCCGGCACCTGGCTTGCTGACACCAATCTGGGGAGTGTTAAATAATTGGAACGCTTCCGACGTGCCGGCATAAACCGGCGGGGTCACTTGATCCACTTCCCTGACAACGACTTGAATATCCAACGGATACGCGGCGCCGCCACTGACATCCGTAATCGGATCCCAGATATATTCTCTGTCCGTGGCGGGCAATCCCGTCACCAAAGGCGCTTGGGGAGTCCCGTTGACAATGAGCACAATTTCGAGATTGCCGTTTCCGGCGGCGTCCCAGCGGATGACACCTTCACTGCCCACCGCCCACAGGCTTGTCGCCGTGGGCTGGGTGACAGTGATGCCCTGCACCGAAAAGGCTTTCGAAGCGGTTTGGAGAGTCGTGTCCGACAAGGCGATGATCACGCCGGTCCCGTCAGCGGGAATAACATCCGGCTGGATCGTCCAGTCAAAGGTTCCGGCGGTGATGTTCAACGGGGTTCCGCCATTGAGAGGTGTCCCGGGATTCAGGGGGTCAAACGCTCCGTCCGGGGAATAGTACAGGTTAAGCGTCGTGCCCGCCGCGGCCTGGGTCCACTGAATTTGCAGTGAATCGCCATGGGCGTACGTGCCCCCGGCGACCGGGTTATCAATCCGAATGCCTTTAACCGTCACGATTTGGGATCGCGCTTCATACCCATTATCGGCGATAGCATCTCCATTGCCGCCGTCTCCAGGGTTCCCGGTATCCGCGGAAACAACCACAACACGGAACTTGGGTTCGATCGTTCCTCCGTCCGGCGCGCTGGGCGCGGTGACATACGGATCAACCGTCCACGTGTAGCTGCCCTTGCCGTCAGCGACACCGGTGTCAATGGCGACCTCCGCTTTTAAGAGGACTTCATCGGCGGGATCGCCCGTCGGCGTGTAATAAATATCAACCGTCGCGGCGGGGTCATTCAGCAAGCCCGCGCTCACCCACTCAATGGTCGCGTTCGTTCCTTGCGTCAAGACAGCGCCGGCCAGCGGTTTGGTCACGGTCAATCCCCGCAGAGTAAAACTTTCACTGTCATCTTGATAGGTCCCGTCCGGGCCGTCCACGACCACCCGAACTTTCGCCGTCTGGGAAGGAACCAGATCCGCCGGGATGTTCCAGGTTCGATTCGATTGATTAAAGTCAATCTCATTATTTGTGAACGAGCCGATGAGGACCGTATCATCAAAATTCCCCGTCACTGAGTAGTATACATCCGCCAGATCGTCGCCAGAACCCGCCGCGTACCAGGTGATTTTTTTTGAATCCCCCAGGGTCCATTGGTCCGTTGACGCGGGGGATTCCACAAAAACCCCGGCGATCGTGAAAACAGGAGACTCGGCGTCAATCCGCTCATCCGTCGTAGCGCCATCGCCATCGATATCCGGCGGATATTCAGCGATAATCCGCACTTTCGCCGATGGTGTCGGACGCATGTCTTTGGTCGCGCTGCCGTAGAAAATCGCCGGCGTGAAGGACAAAGAGCCCCCGGCGAACGGATACCCGCTCACTCCCACATACCACGTGGCGGCACCGCCGCTGTAGGCATCCAGTGTGTACTCAAAACGGAGGAAGTCCTGTGTCGGAATTGACGTTGTGTAAGCGGATGTCCACTCAACCAATTCCGTGCTTGTGATTTCCCAGGCGTAATTCTCGACCGGCCGATCGATTCTGGCGCCGGGGAAGACCAGCAGGTCGGACACCGCGTACAAGTCAATCGTCGGGTCATTATTTTCAGACAGCTTCAAGCGGACAAACCGGGCGGGATCATCCGGCACCGTGAGGGTGAAGGTCTGGTTGCCAATCTCATTAATATCATTGGCGATAATGACCGTGTCGCCATTCGTATCCGTGTAGAGTTTCCACACCGCCTCCTCTTCCGTGAACGGCACGTCACTAATCGCGTAATAGAGCACTAAGTTGTCATCCACACCGGACGCCACCCACACCAAATCCCGTTGTTTGCGCACTTGCCATAAGGCGTCGGCCACGGGTTGGACAAACTGCATCCCGGCCACTTGCGCGGGCACCGTCTTGGTCAGTTTGGCGTTGTCCAGATCAATAGTGTTCGGATCCGTGTTTGAGACAATGCGGATTTCCGTATCCGGTGTCAACTCAAAGGTCGCGGGATCGATATACCAGTCAAAGGTGTTGACCTTACCATCCCACGTCGCGGGATCCGGCAAGCCGCCGGCCCACTGATCCAAATCGGTATTCGGATTAAGCACCGCGTCCGCGGGGTTGCCGTCGATATCCTTAACCGTGGTCCAAGCCCCCCATGTGGCGCCGCCATCGAGACTTTGCCGGGCCTGGATCGTGACCGTGTCCGCGTCGGGCGCGCCGACCGTCACCCACTTGAGTGTTTCAACGACACCGGACTGTAATTTTTGTGAAGGGGCCGGGGCCATCACGGTCATCCCGGCAATCGTGAAGACATCCCGGGAAACATCATTCGCCGGGGGGAAGAAAGCGCTAAAGACTTTGACTTTCGCCTTGTAGCTATAAATGAAGCTGCCGTTCATCATGGCCGCGCGCGTCACTTCCGGCACCGCCCACGGGGGAATGTAGTCAGGATCCCCGGGGGCGCCTGTCGGTTCATTCAACTGTCCCGGTTTGTTCGGCATCCCTGACATAAAGTCCGGCGTGCCAATCGGGGGGATATCCGGCGCGGTGCAAGGCTTGTACACCGGTGAGCCGACGGTCGCGTCAATCGTGTATTCGGCGGTGGCCACACTGCCGGAACCGCTGGAAGCCAGCCATTTGATCGGTTCCTCAAATCCGCTGTACACCACATTGTCATCATGAACCGCGTCATCCCCATCCGGACGGAACACGTCGAAACCGTCTTTCAGATCAAAGGAGTCGCTGATTTCATAAATGAGGGTTTCATAGCCTGTCCGTTTATCGGTCACGCGCACCAGCATGGGCGCGGCGGCGGGGGCGACGACACCGGCGGGCAAGGTGCTGGGAACTTTCCAGTTTTCAAACAGCCCCGTATTAGAGTTCAAGGCGGTTTCGGCGGGGACATCAGACGCGTCCCCGTCAATAATCCCGTCGCGGTCCACATCCTGTTCACAGATGATCCAGGTCGCGCCGGCGTCAAGGCTGTACTCGATCTTCACTCTGGTGTCAGGGACAACCCTGACATCGCTGTCAGCGTACGTCCAGGTGATGTCGTACAAATTCCCGGTCAGCACGGTCACGCCGGCTGTGGGAAAGGTGAGGTCGTAAAGCGGGAGCAGCGCGTCGTTATCCGCGTCCGAATCATCATAGAGGCTCAGATCCGCGGCGGCTTCCACCCGGATGCGGAACTGTTCTGACGGTCCGGCGGGAGCGGCCTGCGCGGCGATCTCCACAGGGATGGTCCAATTGTAGACATAATGGCCGGCGCCGTCCGGGGTGACGGTGACATTCGTGGCGATGGCTGTCCAGATCACGTCGTCATCCAAATTAAGCGGATCGTCAGCGGGATTGGGCGTTGAATAGTAAATATTCCATTGTTCCGGCCGCGGTTTGCCAGTGGTGGCTTGCATCTCCACATCCCACTCGATGTCGTAGGGTTGGCCGATCCACCACTGTTCAGCGCCATTGGGCATGGTGACCGTCGCTTTCCCGGATGCGTAATTAAGCGTCACCGTATCCAATTCCACGACCACCGATCCGTTGGAAACGAGGAAGGCCTGGAAGAAGAACGTTCCCGGGCCTTTTTCGTCGTAGAACCGCCAGATGTTCGCGCTGATTTCAGATGCGGAATTTGTGTACAGGTCGTAGGTGTAGTCCGCTTCCCCGACCAGGGCGGAGTCGTCCCAGCTATTGCCGTCCCAGTAATACCAGTTGACCGGATTGGGCTCAACCGCGTCGTCCGGCACCACAGAGACGCGGTAGCGGACTTCGCCACCCACTTGCGGGTCGGGGCCGAGTTCCTGCTGGAAATTCCACAAATACCCCGTGTACGCCTGTCCTATCTTATTGACGACATAGGGGCCGCCGGCGGGATAGAGCGCCTTGGTGATCTGCACGCCATCCACAACCGGCGTAATGGATGGATCTTCGGTCGCCATTTCCAGTTGATAGCGGAAAAATTTATAGATGCCTCCCAGTTCAAGCGCGCTCGGCGTGGTGATAATGTAGTCACCCGCTGTTCCGTCCGCGCCGGTCCACACTGGCGGTTGCCCGGCGGTCTGTTCAACGGCGACTTGGAATCGCATGCTGGCCACGCCGCGGTTATAGAGATTCAAGACTTCAGTGTTAGCCAGCGCGCGCCCGAAGATAGCGACTTCATCCAGCGTGCCGCCGACATAGCCACTGCCCGTCGTCCCCATCATTTCAAAGCCTTCGGCGGGATCAATAATGAGTCCACCCGGTCCGGTTTCCTCGACAGCGACCACCCGGCCGTTGGCATAGCTGGTGATCAAGCCCGTCGACGCGTCATAGGTGAAGGCCAGATGATTCCATTCATTCACGGTCACGTTTCCGGGAATGTAGATATTCGCGCTGCCATGCGACCCGTTGGCTTTGAGGATCTGCAATCCCAGCGCCGTGCTGAAATCACCGAACATACGGACCCGGTAGGGAGCGACACCCTCGCCGCCGGTCCGGCCGACGATGGTCGCATTGGCGCCATTGAAACTTCCGGTGGGCTTAATCCACAAAGAAATGGTCAGGGACGACACGTCCAACCCATCGAAATGGCTAATATTCACCCGGTTGGACAGGGAATCCGAAAAATCCAAGGCCTGATCAAATTTTCCGGGTGCCCCGTAGGCACCGTTGAATGTTCCAACCGTGCCCGAGAAGGTTTCAGTCACCCCGGTTCCGGCAAGATCATCCAGATGCCAGAGAGCGGCCAGGCCCAGATTGCCAGTCTGATCCGTGTAACGTTGATAAATATCACTGGGTGTCAGCGCTGTTTGGAAAAGCGCGAGTTCATCGATAAGGCCCCGCCACTTAAGCCCCGCCGCCCCCGCCGAGCCGTCCTGGCCGATGTAGGTTGCCCCCGCCGGGCTGATGGCGCTCGGCACGCCGACGGTCACCGTGACATCTTTCGCTCCGTCCACATACATCGCCGCCTGAGCGCCACTGGTGACCACACAGACAATCTGATGCCAGACCCCATCACTGATCAACCGGGTTCCCGTCAGCGTGACGGGAGCGCCGTCATTGAGCGTCAATTCCGGCCGACCGTCAGCCGTCATCCGCAGGGCGTAATACACGCCCCCGTCATTATTGGATAAAACCGGGACCACGCCGACGGGCGCGCCGCCATCCCAGCGAACCCAGACGGAGAAGGAAAGTCCGTTAGCGCCCAACGCGAAATCCGCCGCGCCGCCGGATCCGGTTAAACTCAGCGCCGCGCCGCCATCAAACACCGCGCAGCCGTCGCCAAGTTTTTGCAAGCTCGTGTCCACGCCGACAATGCCGCCCTCCTCGGTTCCGCCATAAACGCCCACACTGTCCGCGAAGGGTTTGACATCCAGATGATGCAAACTGACGAGTCCGCTCTCCCCGCCGGAAAAAGGCAGTCCGTCCGCGCCGCCGGGAATAGCGTTGGAATAGCCGGGATCGCCTTCTCCCCAGGCTAAATTGACCCAGCCAATGGGATTGATATGCTGGAATTCGCCGGAGGTGTAGTTTTGATATGCGGGACCGACATAGCGCGGGGCGTTCCCGTACACTGACCCGATTTCATCAAAGGCCAGGCTGCGGTCGTAGACGACCACTTCGTCAATCAGGCCATTAAAGAAATTGCTCTGGCCCACATCGGTCCAAACCGCCCCGAAAGTCAACCAGGGATTCACACTGTCGTAAGGCGTGTCCGTGCCCACACGCTCATAAACCTGAACGCCATCGGCATACAGTTTCATGCGGGCGCCTTCCCGCACCATGGCCACATGGTGCCAGGCCCCATTGTTAAATTCTTCGCCAATCGGGGCGGAGGCCGCAATCTGATCGCTCTCCACCAGCAATCCGCCGGTGGCGGCATCAATCCCCAAGCGGACGAAGGGGTTGCCACCGCCGCCCACCGTGCCGCGGGAGAACAGATCACCCGGCGCCGCGGCGCTGGTTTTAAACCAAAGCATGACGGTGAAGTCGGCTTTGCCAACGCCCGCGGCGTTGGCGCTGTTAATCTGAAAATACGTTGTGGCGCCATCAAACAGAGCGGCATGGGTTCCGAACCGGGAATCGGGATCGAAACCGACAACCGCGTCCACGGTTGAAATCGCCCCGTTGGCCTCGGCGGTGCTATCGTCCAAGTGGAACAGAGCCGCTTGTCCGCGCTCGCCCGGCGCACTGGGCGCGGCCCCGGCGGCTGACAAGTCGGCCAGCCGGATTTGGTCGGCGTACCATTTGACCGTGTCATTGTCATACGTGCCGTCGTCAAATCCATCCGACCCACTGACACCAAACGTCGATCCGCCATTATACGTCAAGGTGACATTCCGGATGCCGGGTGAGGTCTCTCCCCCGAATCCGACCAGCCCCGCGCGGAATTGCAGGTAACGGCCGTTCAGACCGCCGGGAACCGCCGTCAAATTATTGCCACCGGCTGAGGTGAAATACGTGTCGGCCGTTCCGTCCGGTCCGACAAAGTCACCGCTCAAGGGCAGGAAATCGCCCACCCGGCACTGGAACTGGATGGCGCCAATCCCGAAACTTTTACTCTGCAGGTTGTAGAAATACTCAATTTCCGGGGCTGAGAGCGCCCGGCCGCTGAACAGCGCCAGCTCATCCAGCGCCCCGGCGAAGGTGTCTCCGCCAGTCAACGCGTTCGACGCATAGCTGATGGTGTTCCCGGCCAACGCGCCGCGGGCGGCCAGCTTGGCATTCACATAAATGCTGACTTCCTCCGAATCCTTGACCACCGTGACATGCGTCCAGCCACCGGCGGGCACGGAACCCAAGGGCGTGCTGACCATGGCGTCCCGCAAATCCGTACCGGTGCCATCGCCACTGGCCCACGTAATGCTGTAGGGGCTTTGCCAGGATTCCGCCCGGCCATAATAAATCGCCCAGCCTCTGCCGCCGCCCGTGTCGTCCCAGCCCTGTTTCAGAATATACCCGCCGTCTTTGGCTGGTTTGACCCAGAACATAGCGGTGATCACATCATTCAAACCGAGGCTGGGAGATCCAAACGAGACCGAATCCCCCGTCCCGTCAAAAACAGCCGCGCCCTCGCCGACTTTCGGAACGGCCGTGAAGCCGGCATCACCGACCGCCCCGCCGTTGGCGGATCCCACTTCGGTGGTCCAGTCATTGTCAAAATACCACAGGCCGACCAGACCGGCCTCTGACGCGGGCAGATGCCAGCTCACAACCGGTGTCCACTGGAGATTTTCCCATATCGCCCCGGCCGCCCCGTCAAAGGTTTTACTGGTGTAGCTGCCCAGACTGCGAAACGCGCCGGTCGCCTGCTTATTCAGGCCGAGAAAATCCGGTTCCAGCTCACTGCGCAAGAGGCTCACCCCGGAAAACGCCCCGTCGGCAAAATCACCCACGGTGAAGTCGTAGCTCCTGGAGGTTGTCCCCACAAAGCCGACCGATGACACGATGGGGGAGACCGTACGGGTGGGGTTCGCCAGCAGGGTCAGTTGATATTGAACATACCGGTCGGTCAATTGAAAATCGCTGGTGTCAACCAAATTGGGTGCGAGAGTGCTGTAAAAGGTGCTTCCCGTGCCGTCCGGGCCGGAAAAATTCCGAGCGTCCCGTTCGGTGGCAGTGTTCCACGACTTGACGCGTAATCGTCCGCGATAGGCGTTTTTATCCAAAATCGCCTGGATCTCATCCTTGGTCAACGCCCGCTGCATATAGAAGGCTTCATCGATAAAGGCGACCGTTGTATTGCCTCCCCACGTCGTGTTCAGCACATTGGCGCCGGTACCAATCTGTGTCCCGGCGGGAAAGAGCGAATGAACCGAGTCAATTTCGCCGTCGATATACATCGTCGCCTGGCCAGTGGCCGCGGTGTAGGTGACCGCGACATTGTGCCACTGATTGTCACCAATCCCACCCGTGCTGAACACGCGTTGGGTGCCGTAAGCGCTGGTGTAGGCGCGGAAGTCCAGTTTGCCGTTCGTATTGTGCAATTCCCAATAACTAAATTTCCCGGAATTACAGAGCGTGTACGTCGAAGCCCCGGTTTGCGCGGTCCGCAACCAGAAAGAAATGGTCATCTCATCGATTTTTTGCCCCGCCTGCCCGTAATTCTGAGTCAAGGTTCCCTGATTGATGGCCAACGCGCCGCTGCCGATACGTCCGGTCGTGATACTTGGCGATCCTGAGCTGATGGTCATGACCGTCTGGCCGGTGGCGTCAGTGAAATCCGAATCGAAATGGAACAGGTATTCCAAGTCTCCCCAGATATCATCGCCGGCGTCAATGCCCAAGGAATAGGCGGCCGGCAATTCGGTCACGGAGGTTTTGATGATCACCTGTTTCCACTGATTGGGGTCCGTCCCCCCGTCCAGCTCCCGGGACGTGAACACCCCGGAGACAGGAAAGAGACCGCCGGATTCGGTCAGCGACAGCACTCCCCGCCCCCCGGCGACGGTGCCGGTATAGGTTCCCTTGTTGAATTCGGTCACCGTGTCATCGTTGACAAAAAAGGTGGTCGGCACCAATCGCGCCTGGCCATCCGCGATCTCAATCTGTTTTTGGGCGTCGCCGGGTTCCCCGGCACCGCTCTGGCGGAACAAGGAATAATCCCCGGGGATGTCAAAGGGCCAGGAGCGGGTCTCTTCAGCGTGGAGCGCGGAGCCCGAAGCGAGGAGGAAGAACGCGAGGAGCGCGGAGCATGGAGCGCGGAGCGCGGAGGTCCGAGGTCCGAGATCGGAAGTCAGCTTACAGGCAGGCGGGAAAAAAGAGGCGCGGCGCCCTAAGCGCGCGAAAGAAAAAAGGCGGGGCATGATGTGACGGAACATGGGATGAGTCATAATTGTCGCTCCAAATTTCATAGGAGGGTAAGCCGCGCGCCGGAACAACAAGGCGTTCCGTGAGCGTATAATTTCAAAAAGCCACACAACTTAGCATAAATTTTAACAAAATACAAGTGGTTAATAACGGTGAAAAATAAAAGGAGCGAACCCAGGATTTTCAGGCACCGCTTATTGTCGCTTATTGAACGCTAATTTAAACAAAAACCTTAAGGCTTACGTCTTTGGCCACCCAACACGCACCGCCTGAAAATAGATACTTTCCGACCAACCTGTAAAACACATCATGAAACCACTAATCTTCACTAATTGAACACTAATTGAAGAAGAGTTTTTAAGGATACATTCCCGGCCTGCCAACACACATCGCCTAATAACCGGTATGCCCGGATCAGCCAGTTCTTCACACCCTAGTAACAAAAAAGATTAGTGTGAAATGAGTGAAAATAAGTGGTTTATTCTCTTCCCGCGGAGCGATGCGGGCGCATGTTGAGGTTTATCCGCGGTTTCACCAGTGGCGCCGCCACCCGCGGAGAAACATCCACATGCAGATACTTTAGTTTAAAATAAGCGCGGATAAGCGAAAATAAGCGGTGCCCATTTTCTTCTTTAATTCACATAATTTGCCGTTCCCGTTGGTCACTGCTTGCGACAAGCGCAAGCCTCTGCCTGCGGCGGACAGGTAGCGGTTAAAGAATCTGTCCTGCCTGCTACGCTCAACAAATCATACAGCCTTGATTTTCACCGTTTATCGCCTATTTTACCCCGACATCCGAAATCCGACATCCGAAATCCGACATCCGAAATCCGACATCCGACATCCGACATCCGACATCCGACATCCGAAATCCGAAATCCCAATGCCTCCTTACACTCTATCACATCTTGATCAGCTGGAAGCCGAAAGCATTCACGTCATCCGCGAAGTGGCGGCGGAATTTGACAATCCGGTGATGCTTTATTCGATTGGCAAAGATTCCTCCGTGATGCTGCGCCTGGCCCGGAAAGCGTTTTCCCCCGGACCGTTGCCTTTTCCCTTGCTGCATGTGGACACCACATGGAAATTCCGCGCCATGATCGCGTTCCGGGAACAGGTCTCGAAAGAATTGGGGCAAGAGATTCTTGTGTGGACGAATCCGGAAGGAAAAGCCGAGGGCATCAACCCCATCACGCACGGTTCGGAACTGCATACGCGTATCATGAAGACTGAAGCGCTTAAACAGGCGTTGAATCATTACGGATTTGACGCCGCGTTTGGCGGCGCCCGCCGGGATGAGGAAAAATCCCGGGCGAAAGAACGGGTTTACAGCTTCCGCAACCAGTATCACCAGTGGGATCCTAAAAACCAGCGGCCGGAATTGTGGAATCTCTACAATGGCCGGGTGAAAAAAGGGGAGTCGATCCGGGTGTTTCCGCTGTCAAACTGGACAGAATTGGATATTTGGCTCTACATCCAACTTGAAAAAATTCCCATCGTCCCCCTCTATTTCGCCAAAAAACGTCCCGTTGTCAAACGGGATGGCGTGTTAATCATGGTGGATGACGACCGGCTGCCGCTTCATGATGGCGAGGTTCCGATGATGAAAAGCGTGCGCTTCCGCACGCTGGGCTGCTACCCCCTGACCGGAGCGGTGGAATCCACCGCCTCCACACTGGAGGAAATTGTCCAGGAAATGCTGCTGGCCACGTCCTCTGAACGCCAGGGCCGGGTGATTGACGCGGACGGCTCCGCTTCCATGGAAGAAAAGAAAAGAGACGGGTATTTTTGATGCCTACAGGCAAAGAAAACCACTGATTAAACCACTAATTGACACTCATTGGACACTAATAAGAGACGGGTTTTTTAACGTACAGCAACTGACCAGTCACCACATCAATCCGATCCCGTATGCTCACCGGGAAACCGGCAAACACCACCCAAAAGACGGAAAACGATGACAGATCAACGACCAACCCCCCAAAAAAAGTCTTAAAATTAGTGCTCAATGAGTGAAGATAAGTGGTTGAAAAGAATATGTTTAAACAGGAAGGTTATGAGTTAATTGGAGCGGCATTTGAAGTTTATAATGAAATGGGACATGGTTTTCTGGAAGAGGTATATCAAGAGTGTTACGAACTGGAACTGAATTCCCGGAAGATTCCATTTGAGACGCAACCAGAATTGCCTGTTTATTACAAAAAATCTAAAATCGGGAAATTTTACCGTCCAGACTTATATCTGTTTTCAGGTATTGTTGTAGAGCTTAAAGCCGTTAAACAACTCACTGATGAACACCGCGCTCAACTGCTGAACTATTTGAAAGCAAGCCGGAAACAGGTCGGTTATCTGATCAACTTTGGGAACGCCGAAAAACTCGAATGGGAACGCTACATTACCAACCAGCAAGATTCTTTTAACCACTAATCCACACTGATTGTACACTAATTAAAACATGTTCCTAGCCCGCATATTTCGCGTTTTTCCAGTGGTTCAGGCCCGTCTATTTCAGTTCAATGCTGTGGTGACCCACACCCGCAAAAAGTCTTC
Organism: Lentisphaeria bacterium; assembly: GCA_032251435.1. Lineage (GTDB taxonomy): Bacteria > Verrucomicrobiota > Lentisphaeria > Oligosphaerales > MVZH01 > JAVVEH01. The sequence goes on from JAVVEH010000027.1 coordinate 13,854, forward strand.
AATTAGTGCCCAATCAGTGAAAATCAGTGGTTCTAAATTAAATCCCCTATTATAAAAATCTGTGGTTCCAATTTCATGAATAATGACAACACCTACCAAGCTCACGACGCTGACCTAATCGCCAGTGACATTCACGCCTATTTAAAGCAGCATGAGAACAAGGATTTGCTCCGTTTTCTCACCTGCGGCAGTGTGGATGACGGAAAATCCACCCTCATCGGGCGGCTGCTGTATGATGCCAAGATGATTTACGAAGATCAGCTCAGCGCCTTGCACAAAGATTCCAAATCCTTCGGCACCACGAATACCGATTTTGATCCGGCCCTGTTGCTGGACGGTCTCAAGGCGGAACGGGAACAGGGCATCACCATTGATGTCGCGTATCGTTATTTCTCCACGAGCAAACGGAAATTTATTATCGCCGACACACCCGGCCATGAGCAATACACCCGCAACATGGCCACCGGGGCGTCCACCTGTGATTTGGCGGTGGTGCTGATCGACGCCCGGTATGGCGTCATCGCCCAAACCAAACGTCACAGCTTTATCTGCTCTCTGCTGGGCATCAAACATGTGGTGGTGGCGGTCAACAAAATGGATCTGGCCGACTGGTCCGAACAGGTCTTTGAGCGAATCCGATCGGATTATAACGGCGCCACGGCCCGCCTGGATTTCGCGGATGTGCACTTTATTCCGGTATCGGCGTTACTGGGCGACAACGTGGTGGACAAAAGTGACAACATGCCCTGGTATACTGGCCCCGGTTTATTGCATCACTTGGAAAATGTCACCATCGCCTCCGACCGGAATTTGGTGGATATGCGCTTTCCAGTCCAATACGTGATCCGACCGAATTTGGATTTCCGCGGATTCGCCGGCACCTTGGCTTCGGGTGTCCTGCGCAAAGGCGATGAGGTCATGGTGCTGCCCTCCCGGCAGGTGTCCAAAGTCAAGGACATTGTCACCTTCGACGGATCGCTGACGGAAGCCTTTCCCCCGCAGGCTGTGACAGTGACATTAGCCGATGAGGTGGACATTTCCCGGGGCGACATGCTGGTCCACAAGAACAATCTGCCCAAGATCAGTAACGAGTTTGAGGCCATGCTTGTGTGGATGGATGAGAAAGCGACCCGGCCCGGGCAGGTGTTTTATGTCAAACAGACCACCAACACAACACCCGGCACGCTGTCTGAGATCCGCTATAAAATTGATGTGAACACCATGCGCAAACAATCCCAGGACGGGCCGCTGGAACTGGGATTGAATGAAATCGCCCGGGTGAACATGACGCTGCATCGGCCCCTGATGTTTGACGCGCATGAGAAAAACCGGGCGACTGGCTCGTTTATCTTAATCAACCGTCTCACCAACGCCACGGTGGCGGCGGGAATGATTCTGGATCGCCCGGTCTCCAAAAGCGCTCCGGGGGACACCTCTCCCGTGAGTCAGAATATCCGCGAGGAGACCGGCCTAGTTTCCCTGGCTGACCGCCAGAAGGTCCTGGGACAAAAAGGACGGGTGGTCTGGTTGACCGGCCTCAGCGGCTCGGGCAAATCAACCATCGCCCAAGAGCTGGAAAAACAATTGACCGCTCACGGCCGGTTAGCGTTCATTCTGGATGGCGATAATATCCGCCATGGGCTGAACCGGGATTTGGGCTTCTCCGCTGAGGACAGAACGGAAAATATCCGCCGGGTGGCCGAAGTCGCCAAATTGATGTGTGACGCCGGCGTGATTGTCATCACCGCCTTTATTTCACCGTTAATCAGCGACCGCGACAACGCCCGGACAATTGTCGGAGCGGAACGGTTTACGGAAGTGTTCATTGACACGCCAATCGACATCTGTGAGCGGCGGGATCCGAAGGGGCTGTATAAAAAGGCCCGAACCGGGGACATCCCACAGTTCACCGGTGTCTCCGCGCCCTACGAACCGCCCGTCACCCCCGACGCGGTCGTGCGGACTGAGACCCGCTCCCCCGCGGACTGCGCGGCGAAACTGGTCGACCACCTGGAACCGTTGGTCGGCGTCGCAGGCCAGGGGTCCGCGCCCGGCCAAAACGCATAGGGCGCTGCCCCAGAAGCGCTAACTTACGGGCGATGAGTGCCTTGAGTCAGCTCACGTGGGTCTGCACTAAGGGCTACGGAAAGATGCCGCGAAAGAAGGGGGTAGCCACAAAAGGGCACAAAAAACTATTAATAAAACGGGTTCTTCTCGGATATCTGTAAATATTGTCTTATCGCGTTAAGAGCTTGCGAAAAGAAAGAGATTAGACAGAAAAATGGTGGACAGAAAAATGAAGAGAAGAGGCGTTGGTACTTTTCTCTGCGGTGACGGTGTCACTTTTGAAGCGCAGATAAAATTACCAAAGCGTTGTCACCGCTTTGCGAAATAGTTAACCAGTTCTAAATCTATGTTTTTTGGGGCTCTAGCCTGATTAATTCATGAACCACTAATTCACACTAATGAACACTAATTTTGGAGTGACAAAACCGCTGATTCAGCGGCGACTTCTTAAATTAAACCCGCTCGACTCTGTTTCGGGCTATTTTCAGGCACACTCCCCCTTACCCCCGTTGTGACAACGGCCGGGGACAGCCCATTTCTTCGTGATTTTTTGTGCCTTTTTGTGGCCATTCTTAGAACTGTCAGCCTTCCACGCCTTCCACGCTGTCACGTTTCACACTTCACGTTTCACGCTTCACGCTGTCACGATTTCCAAGCCTTTCACGCTGTCACGCTTCACGCTTCACACTTCACGCTGTCACGATTTCCACGCCTTCCACGCCTTCAACGTCTTTCACGATTCCCACGCCTTCCACGCCTTTCACGCTTTCACGCCTTTTTCCCTTGATTTTTCCCAGTCATGAATTAGGTTCAATAAAAATTGAACTCCGCGTCTTTCACTCCGATTTTGTGCGTGATCCGCATAATTGACGGGGCGGAGCTTGCCTGAAAACAAAATTCACTGCCAAGACGCACAGAAAATAGGCACCGCTGCCTGTCCGCCTTAGGCGGAATTGCCGCTTATTAACCGCTTATTTGAAAAGAGACTCTAAAGCTTGTGTCATTAACCAACCGGCGTCGCTTGGAAATAGATCCGTTCCGACCAACCTGTAAAACACATCATGAAACCACTAATCTTCACTAATTGAACACTAATTGAAGAAGAGTTTTTAAGGATACGTTCCCGGCCTGCCAACACACATCGCCTAATAACCGGTACGCCCGGATCAGCCAGTTCTTCACAACCTGGTAACAAAAAAAGATTAGTGTGAAATGAGTGAAAATGAGTGGTTAAAAAAAGACAAAAAGACATCCCACCACTAATCTTCACTAATTGAACACTAATTAAAACAAGTTCCTAAAATATAAATTCCTAGCCAACCTGTCCCTTTTCCAAGTTTTTATACCCACTGATCAACCAGCACGTATCGCCTGAAAACCAGTAAACTTTAACCAGCCAGTAACCAACGCCCTAAAACAGTCTTAAGATTAGTGTAAAATTAGTGAAAATGAGTGGTTGAAAATTCTTCTCTTCTTGGTGCTCTTGCGCCTTTCTGCCTGCGGCGGACAGGCAGCGGTGCCCATTATTCTAACGCCTTCAACGCCTTCAACGCCTTCAACGCCTTCCACGCCTTCAACGCCTTCAACGATCTTCTCCCCATGACCGATTCCTCTTCCAACTCTCAGGTTTCAGGTGTCAAGCCTCAGCCTTCCGTCAGCTCCCGCGAACACCTCCGCGTGACCGTTTACACCCCGGACTCCGGGGTACGTCATCCGCTCGAACTGGTCAAGGGCATGCTGGCCGACACCTTCTGCCACCGCTCCCGCGACTTCGCCTGGCGGATGTTTGTCAAAAACACGGCGGCTCTCTACCGGCAGAGCGTGCTGGGTTACCTGTGGATCTTGATCCCCCCGATTTTAACCTCGCTGGTCTGGGTGTTTTTGAATCGCAGCAAGGTCGTCAGCGTCGCATCCACCGGTGATGCCCCCTACGCGCTCTACGTTCTGACCGGCAACCTCATTTGGCAGGGCGCCACGCTGGCGTTGGCCATGCCCATACGGACCGTCACCCAGGAAAAAGGCACCTTAACCAAAATCAACGTGCCCCGCGAGGCCTACCTGGTGGCCGGCTTTCTTCAAGCTTTGCTGAACGCCTGCATTCCCATGCTGTTACTGGTTCCCATCATGGTGTATTTCAAGGTCATGCCGGGGCTTTCTTTACTTACGGGAAGCGCTCTGTTTCTAGGCTCGGTCGCCTGCGCCTACACCGCCGGCATGCTGTTAACTCCCGTCGGGCTGTTATACAAAGACATTGGCAACGCCATTCCCATTGTCAGTCGGTTCTGGTTTTTCGTCACCCCGGTAGCCTTCGCGATTCCGGCGACCGGCTGGGCGCGGGCTGTTTTCGTCTGGAATCCGGCAACCGGCTTTTTAGAAACAACCCGCAGCCTGCTGCTGGGGGGAGCGGTCAATCACGCCCTTTTGCCCTACGTGCTGGGCTACGGACTGCTGTCCATCGGCGTGCTTTTCTTCGGCCTGGTGCTCTACCGCTTGAGCATGCCCATCATCATCGAGCGCATGAGCTCGTGAAAGAAAATGGCACCGCTTATCTTCGCTTATTGACCGCTTATTTGAAAAGAAACTCTAAAGCTTGTGTCATTAACCAACCGGCATCGCTTGGAAATAGATACTTTCCGACCAACCTGTAAAACACATCATGAAACCACTAATTAACACTAATTTGACACTGATAAAAGCAAGACATGTTACCATGATAGCTCAAAGATCGGACAACCCACGCCGCATGAATAATCCAGGTCAGCGGCCAACCCTTTAGCCTTGAACAATTAGTGTCCAATCAGTGTAGATAAGTGGTTAAAAAATTCCCCTTTTACACTCATTTTAAGATTTTTTTCGGGTGTGGGTCACTGGTTGGCCGAGGGGGTTATTGGTTTACAGGCGATGGCTGTTGGTTGTTCAAAGGCGTAAGCTTTAAGGCCTTTCTTTTAATTAGTGTTAAATAAGTGAAGATTTGCCGTTCCCGAGGGTCACTGCTGATCCAGTAGGTCAGCCTCTGCCTACGGCGGTGTGGTGAAAAAAATCTTATGACTGACTCATCTTCCAAGATTAACCATCTTTCCCCGCACCTGTTTTGGGATGTGGATGCTAACACACTCGACTGGGAAAAACACGCCCCGTTTATTATCGGTCGGGTTCTGGATCTGGGAACCCTGGCCGACTGGCATTTACTCAAACAGCACTATGGCATTGACCGGATTGCGGAAACCGCCACCCGTTTACGATCACTAAACCAGCGGACAGCAGCTTTTGTTGCCACTGTGGCACATATCCCGCGGGAAAAATTTGCATGCTACACTACGAAACCATTGACCAGCCGACACTGGCCCTCCTGAAAAAACTACAGGCGGCTGCGGAGTTTGCCAGCTTGCGACTGGTTGGAGGAACGGCGCTGGCTTTGCAAATCGGACATCGCAAATCGGTTGACATTGACCTGTTTGGTCAACTCGACAGCGATGAGATACAAGTATCAGCCATCCTCAACACATGCGGCAAGGTCACGACACTGAGTAAAAGTCAAAATATTGGCGTTTATTTCATTGACGGAATAAAAGTTGATATCGTCAATTATCCGTACCCGTGGCTTAACGATGCAGTCAGTCAGGACGGTCTGCTTTTGGCCGGGAAGCAAGATATCGCCGCCATGAAGCTGGCGGCAATTACCAATCGGGGGAGCAAAAAAGACTTTATCGACATCTATTTTCTATTCAAACAGTTCACTTTAAACGAGATGCTTGCCTTCTATCGTGAAAAATATCAGGACGGAGCTGAATTTCTTGTGCTCAAAAGTTTGACATATTTCGACGATGCGGAAAATGAGCCTTTTCCCGTTATGCTGCAGCCGGTTGCTTGGGAGCAAGTAAAACAGATAATCACGGAAGCGGTTGAAAACTGCTGCTAAAAACGGTAGAACCGTAGAAATCGCAGAAGTGGTTCAGCCCCGGAGTGGGCGTCGTCATCATAGCCCCGGGCGACTTTTACGCCTTCCACCACCCACAACCTACTATCTACGACTTGTTTTTTCGTGTGTTTCGTCCGCCAGCAGCAACTGCAACTAAGGCGGATGGATGTGTTTCGTGGTTAAAAAACCTCTTCTCTTTGTGCCCTCTTCTTAAATTAGCAAAATTAACCCAATTAGCGGTCAATCATCGTCCGCGAATTCAACCGCGAATTGGGCGAATTAAGCGAATTATTTTAAAGCAAAACAGAAAACCGGCGGTTAGTATCCTACTGTAGCGTAAACCCGACCCGTCTCGCCCCAGCAGCAATCCAGCCCCTTAACATAAGTAAGATAAGTGGTTTATAATCCCCCTCGCGGCAGCGATGACAACCGCAGTTGGAATTTTCATGGCCCCAAGCCATGAAAAGTCCCACCGCTCTTCTTGGCATTCTCTTCTTCAATTAGCCAAATTAGCAAAATTAGCGGTTAATCATCGTCCGCGAATTATGCGAATTAAGCGAATTAGAGTGTGAGTTTGTTGTGCAACCCAGAATGCCCGTGCAACGACAACCCCCGCGCGCCCAGCCAGCGCCCCCCTCGCGAAGCGATGACAACCGCAGTTGGAGTTTTAATGGCCCCAAGCCATGAAAAGTCCCACCGCTCTTCTTGGCATTCTCTTCTTCAATTAGCCAAATTTGTAAAATTAGCGGTTAATCCATGTCTGATTTACTTTACAAACAGGAAAGCTATGCGATTGTCGGTGCTGCAATGTCTGTCCACCGGGAACTTGGGCATGGTTTTCTGGAACCCGTGTATCAGGAAGCCCTTGAGATTGAGCTGAACCGTGCCGAAATCCCTTATGTCCGTGAAGCCGAGTTATCTATTCTATATCGTGGGCAACCACTTGCCAAAAAGTACTTCGCCGATTTCGTTTTCTATGACAAAATCATCCTAGAATTGAAAGCCGTATCCTCGCTGACTGGTGATCACGAAGCCCAGCTCTTCAATTATCTCAAAGCGACTCAACTTCAGCTTGGGATGCTATTGAACTTCGGAGCGCCAAGCATCGAGTATAAACGCATCGCCTGCACAACTCATTTCAATCATTCATCGTCCGCGAATTATGCGAATTAAACGAATTTAGAGTGTAACTTTTTTTACGCAGTCTCCCGCCAGGCAGCGTCCCCTTCGCAAAGCGATGACAACCGCAGTTGGAGTTTTCATGGCCCCAAGCCATGAAAAATCCTACTATTTCTCTTTGTGCCCTCTTCTTCAATTAGCCCAATTAGCCAAATTCGCGGTTAATAACACTCTTATCGTCCGCTCCACCCTTAAAAAACATGGCCCGTACACTCCTCGTTGACACCAACCGCGCCGCCGTGCCGATCTACGCCGACCTCGATGCGGAGTCCGCGAGGCGGATCGCCGGGGTGGTTATTGGGAAAGTACGTTTATAAAGGATGCATTGTGAAAACTCAGTCAATATCACCATCTTTAGTCGATGCCAATCGTGAATTTGCTGACTTGGTGAAAACGGTTCGTCTGCGGGCGCTTTGGTTTATCGCCCCGCATGCGCGAATCGACATTGGCGCACCCGAAGCCGACCGCATTCTCCAAGCGATCACGCAGTCCGGCGACCGTTCCGCATGGCTGCGAGCAAGAAAGTTGATGTCATGGCGCTCACAACACTGCAAGTAAACATCCTTCGGCTACTGGCCGAACGACGCAAGCGAACCGGCGAAAGCTATGTCGCCGGCGGAATTGCCCTCAACCAGGCTCTGCACGCCCCGCGCAGATCACAAGACATTGACTTTTTTCACGACACCGACCAAGCCTTGCGGGAATCTTGGCATGCCGATCAGCTGGCCCTGAATGAGGAAGGCTATACCACCGAAGTCCTGCATGATACTCCCAGCTTCATCGAGGCAAGTGTCGCGGGCACAGAGGGCGAGGTCCTCATTCAGTGGGCGCGCGATAGCGCTTTCCGCTTTTTCCCGCTCATTGAAGATGAACTTCTTGGTTTGGCGCTTCATCCCTTCGATCTGGCGACCAACAAGGTTTTGGCCTTGGTCGGACGGATGGAACCGCGCGACTGGGTGGACATGGTTGGCTGCCACGGCGCCATCCAGCCGTTGGGGTATCTTGCCTGGTCAGCGTGCGGGAAAGATCCTGGATTTTCGCCGGAATTCATAATTGAATCTGCCAGCCGCCAGCATTATCCACAAGCCGAGATCAATCTGCTGGCCTTTGACGGCCCCCCTCCGTCCGCCGCCCGGCTTGGTGCCGCTTGGAAGATCGCCGTAGCGGAGGCAAGGAGTGTGGTTCGGTTGCTCCCTCCGGAAACTGTTGGCCACTGCGTGATGGACACCCATGGCAATCTTTATTCAGGGGATGCCGAAGAGCTTGCCGCCGACCTCTCTCAAAGCAGGCTGAAATTTCATCCCGGCACCATTGGCGGCGTTTGGCCAATGCTAAAATCGTCGTCGTGAACTTAGCCCACATATTTAACAGAAACATCGAGACCGCGAGGCGAATAGCCAAGATAGTTTTAAACCACAGATGAACACAGATTACCACAGATAAGGACAAGAGATTCCCACCACTTATCTGCACTAATTGAACACTAATTGAAGAAGAGTTTTTAAGGATACATTCCCGATCAGTCAACACGCAATGTGGAAGCGCGAATACACCTCGAAGAGCCAGTACCCAAACCCTAGTAACAAAAAAGATTAGTGTGAAATGAGTGAAGATTAGTGGTTAAAAAATCTTATGTCTGATGTATTAGTCAAAGTTGACGGCGTTTCAAAAAAGTTCTGCAAATCGCTGAAACGCTCCCTCTGGTACGGCCTCTGCGACATGGCGCACGAGGTTGTCCCTTGGGGACAGCCGAGGTCAGAGGTCAGAGATCAGAGATCAGAGCCTGTCAATCCGACTTCCGACCTCGGACTTCCGACCTCGGACTTCCGACCTCAGACCTCAGACCTCAGACCTCGGACCTCGGACCTCCGCCCTCCGCCCTCCGCCCTCGGACCCGCGGCTTCGCCGCGACGAATTCTGGGCCGTCAAGGACGCGTCCTTCGAGCTGAAGCGCGGGGAGTGCCTGGGGCTGATTGGCCACAATGGGGCCGGGAAATCGACGTTGTTGAAAATGCTCAACGGTCTGATCAAGCCCGATCAGGGGCGCATTGAGATGCATGGGCGCATTGGGGCGTTGATTGAATTGGGGGCTGGTTTCAACCCGATTCTGACCGGCCGGGAGAACATCTACAACAAGGGAGCCATTTTAGGCTTCACTTGAAGGGCGATAATCAGATTAAGTTCCTTGCCCTATTTAGTGAATAGATTATATTTCGGTCGAACATGGAGATTTAGCTATGACCAAACAACAAGCAAAAAAAGAAGTTGCGGCAATCCGGCGGGTCGGCAAGGATGCCGCAAAAACCAAGGCCGGAGCCTTGGAATTTCTTGTTGCCGCCGGCATTTGCACCCGATCCGGAAAACTAGCCAAGCCTTACCGATAGGGGAGAGGAAAAGACCGTGAATGCTCTAAAACTTATTTATGACGATTTGCCGCCTGTAATTGAAATGCCGCGGGAGTATCAGCATCATTCCGTTCAGATTGTCATTACACCGCTGACGGGTGTCACGTCTCCTGATGAAGAAGCCGTAAAAAAACCAGCACCCTGGCTGGCCCGCTTCGCCGGCAAATGGCAGGGAGAGTCTTTGGTGCGGGAGGATGAAGGCTGCTATGAAGTCAGGGATGAATTGCAGTGATGATCTGATGATTGCTGCAACAGCCTTGGCTCACCAAGCGGTGCTAGTCACGCACAATGTGCGGGAATTCTCCCGAGTAGATAGACTACTTGTCGAGGATTGGGAAACGTAATCCCCCCATCCAATTGACACGCCTGCTTCAGCCCAAAGCAGATACCTGAAACAATCCATCCCCCTCGCGGCAGCGATGACAACCGCAGTCGGACTTTTCATGGCCCAAGCCATGAAAAATCCCACTGCTCTTCTTTGTGTTCTCTTCTTCAATTAGCAAAATTAGCCAAATTAGCGGTCAATCATCGTCCGCGAATTATGCGAATTAAGCGAATTAGAGTGTGAGTTTGTTGTGCAACCCAGAATGCCCGTGCAACGACAACCCCCGCGCGCCCAGCCAGCGCCCCCCTCGCGGCAGCGATGACAACCGCAGTCGGAATTTTAATGGCCCAAGCCATGAAAAATCCCACTGCTCTTCTTTGTGTTCTCTTCTTCAATTAGCAAAATTAGCCAAATTAGCGGTCAATCATCGTCCGCGAATTATGCGAATTAAGCGAATTAGAGTGTGAGTTTGTTGTGCAACCCAGAATGCCCGTGCAACGACAACCCCCGCGCGCCCAGCTACCTCCCTCAAAGCAGCAACACGTTGCCCTCTGCCCGTCTTTAAAATTAGCCCAATTAGCAAAATTCGCGGTTTATCCATCTTATGTCTGATGTATTAGTCAAAGTCGACGGTGTCTCAAAAAAGTTCTGCAAGTCCCTGAAGCGCTCATTGTGGTATGGCCTCTGCGACATGGCGCACGAGGTTGTCCCTTGGGGACAGCCGAGGTCAGAGGTCAGAGATCAGAGATCAGAGCCTGTCAATCCGACTTCCGACCTCGGACTTCCGACCTCGGACTTCCGACCTCCGACATCCGGCTCATCCTCCCCCGCCCTGCGGAAGGATGAGTTTTGGGCCGTCAAGGACGTGTCCTTCGAGCTGAAGCGCGGGGAGTGCCTGGGGCTGATTGGCCACAATGGGGCCGGGAAATCGACGTTGTTGAAAATGCTCAACGGCCTGATCAAGCCCGATCAGGGGCGCATTGAGATGCATGGGCGCATTGGCGCCCTGATCGAGCTGGGGGCCGGCTTCAACCCGATTCTGACCGGTCGGGAGAATATCTACAACAAGGGATCTGTGCTCGGTTTCACCAAGAAAGAGATCGACAAGAAATTCGATGCCATTGTTGATTTTGCCGAGATCGAGGAGTTTATTGACATGCCGGTGCAGAACTACTCAAGCGGGATGAAAGTGCGGCTGGGGTTCGCGGTATCCGCACAGATGGAACCGGATGTGCTGATTATCGACGAAGTTCTGGCGGTGGGGGATTTGGGGTTTCGAGCCAAGTGCATGAACAAGATATTTGAGTTGCTCGACACGTCAGCCGTTATTTTCGTTTCTCACACAATGCCTCAAGTCGCGAGGGTTTGCAGCTCAGCCCTCTGTATGTCCCATGGGAAGGAGATCATTCATTCATCCGATGTGCCAATGGCCATTGGCACTTACCAGAAAATGTTCACATCGGAACAAGGCGTTGTCTACGGATCTGGCGAAGTAAGCATCCTGTCTCTTGCTTTTGAAGGCGGGGACAGTCATTTTAAACATCTGTCTGCTATGGCACTTACTTTGTCCATGTCCATTTCAGATACGATTAAACATCCTATTTTACACATTAATTTTTTAAATGATTATCACATGATTGTCGCCCAGTCCAGCACCCAAATTGACCAATTCAACTTACGGAATGACCGTGGCAAAATTGACCTACATGTCCGCTATGAATCCCTGCTCCTGAGTCCAGGCCGATATCGTATCGCGATTGTTGTCACCGATGCGCATGAGCGGCGCCTTCTCAAAAACACGAACGCGGCGGAATTTACGGTTTTTGGAGAACATTATGTTGCCGCTCCTGTGATATTAAGTCCGAAATGGGAGCAATCGTTACAGACGTGACATAAAACCATTTATTTTCGCCTAAGTTTCCGCAAACCAAAAATTCGTGATCAATGCTTTTCAGCAATCCAAATAAACAAGAGCTTTTCTTTCTCTTCCGGTCAGGACATGCCGAATGGGGGCGGCGCGGCAATGGCCTGGCATGGGCGCGTAGCCAAAATATTCCCTGTCTGCGCTTCTCGGGTTATGAAGAAAGCGGACAGACATTTTCCTTTCGGGATGTCCGCGGTCCGTTGCCTCTGCACCGTCAGGTCCGCTGCAACTGGGCCCCCTGCGCCTGCCGAATCAATCCCTTTGTGTGGATCAATCACTCCGCCAAAGCGGTTTGGTATGAAATACCGAAAAACGCGTCATCGTCAATCAAAAAACTGTTGGGCATTGCTCCGCCATACTTGTCTTCCCAAAATTGTCGTCAGCTGATACCGGCGCTGATGCGCCGACATTTTGATCTGGACGAATTTATCTTCCTTTTTTCATTTTCCGGCTGGACACGCCCCATTGCAATTGACATTTTGGAGGAACTGTGCCGCCAGTGGAAAACATGTGTTCACCAGTCTCAGTTTGGCAGCAACCTGGACAATCCAAACTGGCAACCTTTTTACGGATCGCGGGAAAATCTTTTCAGAGAGTTTGGCAGCTATTTTTCTTTTGCAATTTTCAGAAATCCGGAACAACGGTTGGCTTCCACTTGGGCCATGTTTAATGAGCAGGAACACCGTCGGCAGGTTTTTATGGATCTTTTTGATGCCAAACCTGATGCTTTTTCTTTTCAAGAAGCGTTTGATCTTTTCAGTATCAGACAGAATCACCATTTCAATCCGCAGTATGTTTACTTGCCTCCTCACCAAGCCGGGAAACTACCGGATATGGGGCTTTTAACTACGGTTGGTGAACTTAAAAATACCTGGCCTAAACTTGCTAAACGCCTGGGCGTGACGATAGAACTTGCGCACAAGAATAAAACCGGTTCCGGTGTCTCAATCGACTTGAGGATGCCCTCTGACTCACTAAAACAGCACATCCGTGACCATTATTTTAGCGACCATCAACTTTTCGCCCGGCTGCCGGCGGGCACCCAGCCATGTCGCCACCTGACATATAGCGAAGCACCCGCGCCAGTATCGTTACCCGGCAGCGTCTTTACCTCCACACATACTCAGAAGATCTGACCCCCAATGTTTGTATCACTCATCACGTGGGATGGTGGCTTCCGGGAAAGCTTCCATACCGCCGAATGTGCCGCCAGCTTGACAAGCGAAAGCCACGAAAGCGAACTTATCTGGACTGAATACTATGCGGCAGTTGGCAGTCGCCTGGAAACGCTGGTGTCTGGTTCCCCGCGGCTGAGGGTTCTTTGTCTGAACTTAAGAGGCGAGTGGCATGCGGGGGTTTGCATGAATGAAGGTGCCAAGCGAGCGAAAGGTGACCTCCTCATTTTCACCGATGGCGATGTCTACTATGGCAGTGACTTTCTGGATCAGGTTGTTAAAATTCATCAGGCAAATGAAGGCGCAGCTATCTATTTTCGCCGCTATGACCAGATCAAACAGACCGAGCCGCGCCCCATTGATCCCGGGCACCTAGCGGCGACCAGCCAGCCAATGAAGAATTTCAATTTCGGTGCCGGGCTTGCCATTGCTCCCGGCACGTTCTGGTCGGTAGGCGGGTTTAGTACCCATCCGGTTTTTGCTGGCGCCGGACGAATTAACGGTGAATTATATATACGCCTGCGGAACGCGGGCACACCAATTATTATTCCGAAATCACCAAAGCTTTATCATCCTTGGCATCCCAATTCTTCCGGAACCGGAGACATTGACCACCTAGAGCGGAAATTCGCCCTGCAGGAATATGTCTGTGATCAAGAAGCTGTCAATGTAATCAGCACGGTGGACGATATACTGATCGACCAATACATTCGCAAGTCCCCTTTCTTTTCCAATGCTGAGTCGGCTCAACCCTTTTTAAAGAATCAGACGGCCGTGCCCGCCGCCTCAAAAATAGGCTCCAAGAGGCAGGCTCGAAGGCTGATTGAGATCTCAGCCAGATTTTTGCGGCGTGTCGCCAAAAGACTTTCCCCTTGACTTCACATTCGCCCTTATTTCACCATGCTGTTTAGCCAAAAAACAATTAAACGTGCGTTCTCCGTCTGCCTTTCAACGGCTGGGTTCAAGCCCCCGCGACCCAGGAAGAAGATTGCTTTTCTTGCTTCACCTGCCCATCGTCTGGTTTACATTTATGTTCCGAAAGCCGCATGCACATCCTTGAAAAGTTTTATCTGTGACATTGAGCCGTCTATCGATCTCAACCTGTCGCGGTACGCGGCACCCGAGACGCTGAACGGACAATTTATACCGTATGTCCGCCGGTTATCCGCAGCTGAGTTACGTCGGCAGTATGCCGGATGGAATATTTTTTCTTTTGTTCGAAATCCCTTTTGGCGGCTGGTTTCCTGTTACCAGGACAAAATCGCAGGACAATTTTATGAAGAGCTGTCGAGAACCGGATTCCACAAAGACATGACTTTTCACGAATTTATCGATCACGTCTGCGAAGTCCCGGACTGGCTTTGCGACGAACATCTTGCTGCCCAGACATATCTTCTGTCTGACGCGAGGGGACGCTTGCTGACCAACTTCTTGGGCCATGTTGAAAGCTTGTCTGAGGACTTCCCCCGGCTGCTTGAGGCTGCCAATCTTTCTTACGAGCTTCGGCATTACCGCAAACAGAAGCAGGAAAAACTTAACATTCCCGATGACCGTATTGCCATGATTGTAAACAGATATCACCGAGACTTTGAACTGTTCGGATATCCTAAACAACCCTGAAAACTGACATTTTATCTTTGGTCTTTTGCTGAGAGAGTAAATGAAAAAAATTATTCGCCGAAAATTACTCCAATGGGCCAGGCCCCGTCTAGCCCGTGAATTTGAGACTCGGTTTCTCAGGCAAAGCAACCTTTCACGGCTGACGGATCGGCCGGATTCCGACATCATTGTCACAGGTTATCCGAAGTCCGGGAATACTTGGTTTCAACATTTACTATCGGGTATCCTATACGGTGTCCCAGGAGGCCGGGCACCACATGAACTGATTGAATTGCTTGTCCCTGACGTGGACGGCACGGCCTACTACAGGCGCCTCAGTGACCCCATGTTTTTCAAAAGCCACCACCCATCGACTCACCGGTACAAACGGGTTATCTATTTGGTCCGGGACGGCCGGGACGCCATGGTTTCATATTACCATTGGCTGAAGGCTGAAGGCCGTAACGACTTGCGCTTTTCTGATCTCCTGGACAGCCCCAGCTTGGAGTACGGTTGCTGGCACGAACACGTGGATGGGTGGTTAGCTAACCCATACCAGGCGGACATGCTGGTGGTTAAATACGAAGACCTGAAAAAAAAACCGGTTGATATATTGACAGAGGTCTGCTCATTCGCAGGTATTGACTCCGACCGGCAACACCTTGAATGGGTCATTCAGGAATGTTGCTTCAATAACTTACAGAAGAAGGAAAACACCCAAGGGTATTATAAAAATTTCAAAACGTTCAGGCGCGGCGTTGTCGGCAGTTATCGGGACGAGATGCCGGAAGATTTTCTTGCCGAATTCGAAAAAGTGGCGGGGCCAGTTCTAAAAAGGCTGGGTTACCTCTAGTTCTTGCGATGGAGCTTAAAGTCAGCCACGCACGGTGCCAGAAAATCCCCCACAGCGGGCATAATGAATATTTTACAAATTAACACGGCTGATATTGGTGGTGGAGCCGAACGTGTCGCCTGGGATCTTTACCATGGCTATTCAACCGAAGGACACCAGGCGGAATTAGTCGTCGGACGAAAGCATAGTTCCGATCCGTTTGTTTTCGAGATTCCTCCCCCACCCCCCGTCCACCCTCTTGTCAAACGGATATGCCAGGGATTGGAGCGAAGGTTTAGACATTGGCAAAACGTGATCCCAGGCGGGATATGGGCGGCCGACTGGCTAAATGTTATTTCCAAAGGGAGAAGGGCCGTTCAGGGCAAGTTAGGGCATGAGGTCTTTTATTCGCCTGGAAGCAAGCGTGTCGAACGGTTGCTGCCGACCCCTCCAGACATCATCCATCTACACAATCTCCACGGCCGATATTTTGACCTGCGGACACTGCCAGCGCTCAGTCATCGTTTCCCGACGGTCATGACCATGCATGACGCCTGGCTGCTTAGCGGGCATTGCGCCCACTCGCTTGATTGTGACCGCTGGAAGCACGGTTGTGGCAAATGTCCTTATCTCAACATCTATCCAGCGGTTCTAAAAGACGCGACTGCGGCTAATTGGCGGAAAAAACGGCACCTTTTAGCCAGGAGTCGGTTGTTTGTGGTTTCGCCATCCGCATGGCTTTTGAGGAAAGTGCCTGAGTCCATCCTTCAACCCGCTGTCATCGAGTCGCGAATCATACCAAATGGCATTGACACCTGTTTGTTCCGGCCCCGGAACAGGGCTGAGCTTCGGAAAGACCTGGGATTGAAGGACACTGCCAAAATAATTGTTTTTTCAGCGGTTGGGATTCGGAATAACGTTTGGAAAGACTACAAAACGATGCGGGAGTCAGTCGCTCGCATTGGTCAAAAAAGCGCTGCCCATGATATTTTGTTTCTAGCTTTGGGTGAAGAAGGAGATGTCGAAAAGTTTGGCAATGCTGAGATAAGATTTATTCCTAAACAAACACCTGAAAACGTCGCACGATATCTTGCCGCGGCAGACATTTATTTACATGGGGCGAAAGTTGACACCTTTCCCAATAGTGTCCTGGAAGCGCAAGCCTGCGGCACACCAGTGGTAGCGACTGCCATCGGCGGCATCCCTGAGCAAATTCGACAGGGTGAAACCGGGTTTCTGGTCCCGGGAAGTGATGCCGAAGGGATGAGTCAAGCCCTCGACGAACTAATCAGAGATGACAGTCGGCGCAATGTCATGGGAGAAAGAGCCACCGCATGGGCTGCCGAAAAATTCACGCACGAAAAAATGATCTGCAATTACTTGGAATTATACAGGGAAATGCTTGCCCGTCAGGTCGGCAGCTAGCTGTTTTAGGTATGAAAAATCTTATCATGGACTCGAATCGCCTTTCAAGCAGCACGACTGAGTCCGGCCCCCCAAAAATCACCATCGTCACCCCGAGCTACAATCAGGGGGCTTTTTTAGAACGGACAATCCAGTCCGTCCTGGGGCAAAACTACCTCAATCTTGAGTATATCATCATTGATGGTGGCAGCGCCGACAATTCGGTCGACATCATCCGCAAGTACGAGAGTCATCTGGCGTATTGGGTCAGTGAATCGGATAATGGTCAGAGTGAGGCCATCAACAAGGGGCTGAAACGGGCGACTGGCGATATCATCGCCTGGTTGAATTCAGACGACTGGTACGAACCGGGTGTGCTGAAACGCGTGTCAGAGGAAATCGATCTTGGTCAAGACCGCTATGTTGTCATGGGCGATGTCCGCATGCTGTATCCCGATGGTAGCGAACGGTTGTTCATTCAGCCTGATATCAAATTTAACCGGCTTTTGCATCACAACAAACTGTATCAACTTGGTGGAAAGACCGGTCATCCCAGTCAGCCGTCGATTTTCTGGCACCGGTCGGTGATGGAAGCAGTCGGGTTCCTGGATGAAGATCTGCACAAGGCCATGGATACGGATTACTGGCTTAGGATGCTGCAAGCGGGATTTTCT
Organism: Lentisphaeria bacterium; assembly: GCA_032251435.1. GTDB lineage: Bacteria > Verrucomicrobiota > Lentisphaeria > Oligosphaerales > MVZH01 > JAVVEH01. The sequence goes on from JAVVEH010000027.1 coordinate 31,357, forward strand.
TTCAACCGCATCCCCGAAGTATGGTCCAATTATCCTATCCACGAAGCGTCAAAATCCGGGCAAGGCTGGGAAGCATTTTTTGATGAATGGTCACGCGTTGAACAAAAAGCGAAAGCCGCCTTGTGCCCCAAGCGGCGCTTTGAGACACAGCTCTGGTGGCGGCGCGAGAAAACAAGCGTTCTTCTGGCCCGGCGGCACCGGGATGCCCAACGAGTCTGTCGACAAGCCCATTCACTTCCGCCGCTTCAAAGATTCAAGCGTATGATGCGGGCGTTTTCCATCGCCCCCTGGCGAATCAACAATTTATCAGCGCTAAAGCCCGGCCCTCCATCAGTCTAATAGTCCCCTCCCCCTTTTTTTTGGGTTTCCGTCTTTAAATATGCTTGTTTCAGCCGTTATACCTCTTTTCAACAAAAAAGACTTTGTGAAACGGGCAATAGAATCCGTTTTGGAGCAGACTCTTACTGATTTTGAACTTATTGTCGTCGATGACGGGTCAACCGACGGTTCAGCGGAAGCCGTAAGCGGCATTCAAGATCCACGTATTACTTTATTAAAACAGCACAATGCCGGAGTCAGCGTTGCCCGAAACACCGGGGTTGCAAAGTGTAAAGGGAAATATGTTGCATTCTTGGACGCGGATGATCAGTGGCGGTCAACTTTTCTTGAGCGCACCCTGGCTGTCGCTCAAAGCCGCCCCGGTGTCGTAGCTGTAGGCACAAATTTTCAAACGGACACTAAGTCCAAGTGTTGTGAAAACCCGCCGTATTCAACCGTTTATACGGATGAATACTTAAAACTCTCTCGCCAATACAAGTATTCTTTACGCCTGCTTCCTTCGGCAACCCTAGTTTCAAAAAAAGCAATTATTCTAGCCGGCCTGTTTCCCCCCGGCATTAAAATTTACGAGGATCCGGATACTTGGATGCGCTTGTCCTGGCTTGGCACAATTGCCTATGTTCCCGAAGTGCTTTCCTTTTTTCACGACCAGACCCCAGGCAATACTATGACTGGCAAACGGTTCGTCGGCCCGGATTATCCGATTATGGCCAAGACCTTTCGACTTTCACTCCAGGAAGGCAACGTTCCCGATCGGCTGGTCGAAGACACCGGCATTTATGTCAGAGACTGTGTCATGTATCAGTCCAAGGTTCTCCTCCAGGAAAAGCGAGCCTTTTGCGCTTTTACTAATCTGTGGCGCAACCGGGATATGGCCGCTTATGGGAACGATTGTGACTATGAGCGTTTGATGCTACAGTGCCTGACACCCAAATTTTTTCACGGACGATTGGCGCGTCTGAGCCGAATATTGAAACGCTGTTTCTCCTGATTAACTGCCGGAATAATGGTTCATTTTAGAAGCATCATTCGGGGCGAATTGCCTAAGCCAAAAAAACTCGCCGCCATGATGGGAAAGGCGGAAAACTGAGGGCGGAAAGCGGAAGGCTGAAGAGAGCATGTGGGTGGTAAATCATACATTGGGTAACAGAGCAGCCTTCGCTAAATAAAACCCTTAGAGCCTTTCCGCCTGAGAGGCGGACAGACAGTGGTAAAAAAATCTTAACCTCAAAGACTCAAAAGCTCAAAAAAAATAGGCACCGCTTATTGTCGCTTATTGAACACTGATAAAAAAAGAGAAAAACACATCATGAAACCACTGATCAACACTCATTTGACACTCATTTTAAGACTTTTTTCGGGTATGGGTCACTGTTGGTTGAGGGTTATTGGTTTACAGGCGATGTGTACCGACATGGCGGTAACGTATACTTCAGGAACATGTTTTAATTAGTGTTGGATTAGTGAAAATGAGTGGTGAAAAAATTCCCCGCCGAAGCCGAAGCCGCGTTTGCGGTATCTCCGTATCACGCGGGAGCGATGCAAGCGCATGTTGAGGGTAACCACTGATCTTCACTAATTTTACACTAATAAAAGAAGAAAGTTCTAACGGTTAGTCCTATTATCCAACACACTCAGCCCAAAACCAACACGTTCTAATCGCCCAGCAACCCACACCCTAGTAAAAAAATTAGTGTAAAATTAGTGTAAATTAGTGGTTTAAAGTTTTTTCGCGCTAGGGCGCGCTCTTTTCCGGCTAAAGCCGGTACACCAACGATCCGCGATTCACAACTCACGCCCTCAGCTCCATGCTCTATGCCCTACGCCTCTTTCTTCGAGTTCCGTTGCCATTCCCTGTGCGATTGCACGACATCATTGCTGTCGGCAAGCTCCAGCCTCTACCTTGCGGTGGTGCGGCCTTCCTGTAATAAATGATCTTTTCGCATATTTCGCGTATTTTGCGGTTTCAATTGTTTTCTTTCACATCCTTGCCCCCCAGTGTTGCCGCTGCGCTCCGGATCCAGTTGGTCCGGCTCTATTCCTTCGGAATGGTCCTGTAAAACACTGTTTATCGATATCCGAAAAGAACCGAAACGATGAATCTTCCCACCCTGACCGCCTTTCTTCCCTGCCGGGCCGGCAGTGAACGAGTTAAGAAAAAGAATGTCCGCGCCTTCGCCGGCATTGACGGGGGGCTGACCCGGATCAAACTGGAGCAGCTTCTGAATGTCCGAGGTGTCGGGCGGATCATCCTCTCAACCGATGACCAGGATGTGGCGGCCGTAGCCGTCTCCATCGGCAACGAGCGGATTGAGATTCTAGGGCGTCCCGCCGAGCTGGCCTCGAGCACCTGTCATACCGACGCTCTCATCCGGCATATCCCCGACATCATTGCTGATGAGCACATTCTCTGGACGCATGTGACCTCCCCATTTGTCAACGAAACGCTTTATGAAGCGGCCATCGCGGCGTATTTCACGGGTCTTCAGGAGGGCAAGGACTCCCTGATGAGCGTGACCAAGATCCAGAAGTTCCTCTGGGACGACAAGGGCCCCATGTATGACACCAGCGAAGCCAACTGGCCGCGCACCCAAACCATCCACCCTATTTATGAAGTCAACAGCGGCATCTTCATCGCCAACCGCGCGACCTATGTCAATGACGGAAACCGGATCGGCAAGCGCCCGGTGCTGTTTGAAATCGACGATCTGCTCGCCTTCGATATCGACTGGGAACATGATTTCGAACTGGCGGAACTGCTGTGGGATAAGAGGCATGGAGGGCCGAAATCTGAGGACGGATGTCAGAGATCAGAGGTCGGAAAGCGGAGATCGCAGACATCAGAAATCGGAGATCAGAGGTCAGAGGTCGGAGATTTGACACCTGGGGTCTGAAGGCGAAAGCCGGAGGGCGGAAGTCGGAGATCAGAGGTCGGAGGTCGGAGATCAGACACCTGGGGTCTGAAGGCGAAAGCCGGAGGGCTGAGGTCCGAGATCTGAGGTCCGAGGTCTGAGGTCGCGGGGTAGTACAATACAAGGGAAGTAACGATGAGAATTAACTCGGCAAAAGAATTGGATGTATATCAGAAAGCTTACCAACTGTCGATGGACATTTTCCATCTGAGCAAGAAGTGGCCAGTTGAGGAGCGATATTCCTTTGACAGATCAGATTCGCAGGTCTTCCCGTTCAGTATGCGCAAACCTCCGAGAATCTTGGGCAAAACGCCGTTACGAAGCTCATTTTATCAGTAAGTTAACTGATTGTGATGGCGAGAATAGTGAAACGGATACTTGGCTAGATTATGCAAAGGATTGTGGTTACATCACGGCGGAAACTCATAGCAATTTAACTGCTGAAACCGACAATGTTGGCGCGATGCTTGGATCCATGATCAACAACCCAACCCCATTTTTAATTAAATAACCCGGACCTCCGACCTCTGATTTCCGACCTCCGACCTCTGATTTCTGACCTCTGACCTCCGACTTCTGAAATCCGAACCTTTGCTCAAAAAGGATTCATCATCATGTTAAGTTTAGAGTTGATCGAACAGTTCCGCGGAAAAATCGCTTCACAACCGGTCTTCGGTTTTTTTTCCAAGACGTGTGATCCGGCCTTTGTGGAAGTCATGGGGCATGCGCAGGCGGATTTTGTCATCCTGGACATGGAGCATGGTCCAGCGTCACCGGAGACGATGCAGAACCTAATCCGTGGCGCGCAGGTGGCGGGGATTCTGCCGATGGTCCGGGTGCCCGAAGGGCGCGATGACCTGATTGGCAAGGTTCTGGATTTGGGCGCCGGCGGAGTGCAGGTGCCGCATGTGACCACGGCGGAAGATGTCCGCCGGGTCAAAGAGCTGGCCCGGTTTCATCCGTTGGGACGGCGCGGGGTCTGCCGGTATGTCCGGGCCGCCAGTTATTCAGCGCTGCCCAAGCAGGACTACTTCCAGCAAGCGAATGAGGCCGTCATCTGCATTCAACTGGAAGGTAAAGAAGCATTGGAAAATCTGGATGCCATCCTGGCGGAAGGCGGCTTTGACATTGTCTTTGTCGGGCCGTATGATTTATCCCAGTCGCTCGGGGTTCCCGGACAGATCGATCATCCCGAGGTGATCGCCAAAACCCGGGAGATCGTCGCCGCCTGCGCCGCGAAGAGGGTGACCGTCGGTAACTTTTCCGACACGCCTGAGCAGGCCGCCCGCTGGGCCAGGGAGGGCATCCGCTATCTCTCCTGCTCCGTGGATGTCGGCCTTTTTTACGAGGCGGCAAAAGTTGCAGTCGAGGAATTCCAGAAAGACATTTAAACCGCGAAACACGCGAAATATGCGAAAATAGGACTTTATAAGTTTGGGTTTGTTTAGACATCATACATCTAAGCGGATTAGACAGCGATAGTCCTTTTTCAGCAACGCCACGCTCTCTCGGAATCCATCGTTGTTTCCAACATATTTTTAACGTTCTTTTGCGTTTTTCGCGGTTGAATAACATGTCTTTAGTTTATCCGGAAGAATCTTACGCCGTTATCGGAGCTTGCATGGCTGTCTACAAGGATAAAGGCTGCGGATTTGTTGAGCCAGTTTATCAGGAGTGTGTTGAAATTGAGCTGGGGTTCCAAGATATCCCATTTCAAGCCCAATCAGAACTTGAGTTGACGTATCGGGGACAAGTTCTCAATCATAGATATATCCCTGATGTCACCTGTTATGACAAAATCATTGTCGAGCTCAAAGCAGTCGCAGAACTCACTGATGTACATCGCGCTCAAGTGATGAATTATTTGAAAGCCACTGGATTTAAACTGGGGTTGCTGGTGAATTTTGGACATCACCCAGGTCTGCAGTACGAACGGATCGTCAACACTAAGGGTAGATTAAACAGCTAAGAGAGTTGAACCGCTAAATATGCGAAAAAGGGATTTCAACGGGTGCCCACAGACCAGCCAATACGTTTTGTCGGAAAGTCAACGCTCTTCATCCAATCAATCTCCACATGCTCAAAGCAGGGGAATCTGGGTTTCCCGTGGATTGAGAAAATGCCGATCCCGTAGCAGGTTTGAGCTAACCACAATAATCTCTAATTTTCTCATGTGATTAACCCTTAATCCTGTATTTTTTAGCGTCATTTAGCGTATTTAGCGGTTGATTAAAAGATAAAGTTTTGAATGAGCGTTTTTAACCTATTGTTTGGAAAAAGCCGCGGAGCGGGGGCCAAATGGGCGTTTCACTGCGCCAGGAAGAGCCTTGCCAACATCTGGCAGTCGCGCCCATACTGGCACAGTGACACGCGCTTGTTGCAGTTAAAAAACAAGCATGCCGGCGAGACCTGTGTCATCGCCGGCAATGGGCCAAGTCTGAAGAATACCGACTTCAGCCTGATCAAGGATCTGCCGTCCTTCGGCACCAACCGGATTTACCTGGGCATGAAAAACCTGGGATTTAACCCCACCTATCACGTGATGGTTGACACCGTGATGCTGGAGCAATTCTGGGATGAAGTGAAAGATTTGCCCATGACCAAGTTTATCGGGCACAATGGGGTTGGTGTACGCTCACGAAGTGAAACGGATGCCATCTTTATCCGGACAACCAGTTTGAATGGGGCCACCACCTACTTTTCCAACAATCCAATTTATGGGGTCTGCGTCGGCGCGACCGTCACTTATATCTGTTTCCAGTTGGCTTACTGGATGGGATTTAAACGGGTATTACTGGTTGGCGTGGATCATAACTTTGTTGTCCCAAAAGGTGATGCCAAAGAGCTCATCGCCGATGGTGATGACCAAAACCATTTCATTAAAGATTATTATCCGAAGGGCGCCACTTGGCTGAAACCCAGTTTGGCGGGATCCGAGGCCGCCTATCGAATGGCCCGTACCGCCTTCGAACGGGATGGGCGGGAAATCATCGACTGCACGGTTGATGGGAAATGTCCAATTTTCAAAAAGACATCCCTAAAAGAAGTCCGCGCTTAAGGCCGTTTTTTCTCAACAGACATGCCGTCTCAACTTCTCTAAAAACCAAAAGGCACAAGGCACATCATGAACCAAACCGTTTTCATCACCGGGATCGCCGGATTCATCGGTTCGCATTTGAGCGAATTGTTGCTCAAGCAAGGCTATCGGGTCATTGGGCTGGATAACCTGTCAACCGGGTCAGTTGACAATATCGCGTCCCTGATGGACAATCCGAATTTTCACTTTGCCCGGGCCGATATCGACTGCGACTTGGTCGTTGACCGGATGGCTTCCCAGGCCGACACAATCATTCACTTGGCGGCGGCCGTCGGGGTCGAGTTGATTGTTGACCGGCCGGTCCAAACGATTGAAACCAACATCATGGGGACGGAAAAAATTCTCAAGGCGGCTTTGCGCTATGACAACAGAGTGTTGATTGCCAGCACTTCGGAGGTGTACGGAAAGGGGATCCGCATGCCCTTTGCCGAAGATGACGACGTGGTTTTGGGACCGACATCCAAACACCGCTGGGCGTATGCCGCCAGCAAAATGGTTGATGAATTTCTCGGGTTGGCATATCATCATGAATATGGTCTGGAAGTCATTCCCTTCCGTTTGTTCAACACCGTCGGCCCCCGCCAGAGCGGCCGGTACGGGATGGTTATTCCCCGGTTTGTCCGCTGGGCGCTGGCCAATGAGCCGATACGGGTTTACGGCGACGGGTTGCAAACCCGGTGCTTCTGCCATGTTTTCGATATCATCCGCGGCATCCAAGCGCTCATGGAATCGAAGGGCGGCACGGGTAGCGTTCACAATATCGGAGGTTTAAACGAAATCAGCATGCTGGCGTTGGCTGAAATGATAAAGGAAATGACTGGTAGCCAATCCGAAATCAAAATGATTCCCTACGATGAAGCGTACAGCCCCGGATTTGAGGACATGAGACAGCGCCGCCCGGACATTTCCCGCATGAAAAAATCCGTTGACTGGGAACCGCGCCGTGATCTTCAGACCATTCTTCAGGATGTCATCGATTTTGAACGCTCGCGGATTTAACGCCATTTCAAGTCCCTTTTAATTTCCGCTCAAGCAACAAAATAACGCATGCGAATTCTGCTCACTTATAACACCACGGGAACCGATCCCAGATTTTGGCAGATGGATGTGCCGCCAAATCTGGAAATCCATCCCTTTAACATTTCAGAGGGCCTCCCCAACAGTCGGCTTGAATGGCCCCATCTCGACCGGCTTTGGCGCGACCGGGACCGACGGTTATTAACGCTGTATGAAAAACTGGCCCGCAAGGCGGAATCATTTGATGTTTTATTTCACGTGGGCGCGGCGAATCTGCATCCGGAGTTTATTCAATCCCTGGACCTATTTACAGTCGGTTACTGCAATGATGACCCTGAGAACAGCGAAAATCTGAGCGCCCCCATCGCGGGAGCTTGCGACGGTTCCCTCTACGGAAATATCGCCGCGCGATTTCAATATGAGTCCTGGGGAGCGCGAAACCACGCTTTCATCCCACACCCCATCTTCAGCGATGAAATCCCCGCGCGCGGGCAGCGGGACATGCTCCTGTCGAACCAGCGCGGCAATGACATTGTCATGTGTTGCGAACGCGTTTATGGCTTTCGGGAAAAGCGCCTGGAGACTTTGGAAAAAGCTTTCCCCGACGCCCAGTGCTATGGCAAAGGTTGGAACCGGGGATTTATTTCGGAGGACGCATTGCGTTCTCTCTATAAACGGACCAAAATAGGCTGGAACATTCATAATTCAACCGGCCCGATTAATAAGCGGTTATTTATGCTGCCGGCTTATGGCGTGACGCAAGTCTGCGACAACAAACTTGGACTTGGCCATATTTTTGATTTGGGGAAAGAAGTGGTTGGCTTCGACACGATTGCGGAATGCATCGACCTCACCCATTATTATCTTGATCATTCCGCCGAGCGGGAGGAGATTGCCCGGAATGGATTCGACCGGTTGTGGCAAGATTACGGCCCGGGCAAATTCTGGGTTTATTTTCAGGATACGATTACCCAGTGGCAAAAACAAACAGACTCTTTTTCTCCATCAAAACCTATCAATATCACCCCCAGGGGGTTGTTTTCCGAGGTGATTTTCAAAGCTAAAAAAAGGGTTAAAAGGCATCTGGGGATGGGAAAGCCTACGGATATTTCCGGTCAACAACCGCTTTCACCATCAAGACGATACCACTTTAATGAAAATTTTCTGGCAAGCCGTCCTCTTCCGGACCGGGGAAAAGAACTTCCCACCCTGGGTCAGGATTGGCCGGACTGGCTTTGCGGCGCCGTGTCCTGGGCGTTGTGCCCGTTACTGGGCGACAAAGAAACCATTTTAGTTGTCGGCCAGGAACTGGAGTCCGCCTTTAAAACCTATGCGCCAGTCGTGACTGATGGCACCCTGTCCTTTTGCTCATCGTCGTCCGCCCTCTTCAGAGAGCAACTCTGCGGGATCCGCAAATCCCGCTCCGAACAGGAAGAAATTCGAACGTCCAACGCTCAACGTCCAACGTCCAACGTTGAAGTTTCAAGAGAGGACGTGCCAAGACAGGCGGATAGAGCTTCCCGCATGGCAGACACCGTTGACATGGCCATTGTTCTGGGCCCTGAACGGGATTCTGAAACCCTTCTCCGGGTTTTAGCTTTTTCAGAGACGCGGGCCGACCAAGTGGTGATGATCTGTAAAAACAAACGGTTTAGCGCGGTCGAACAGATTGGCCACATTTCAGGGGACATCGCCCCCGGCGATTTTTCCGCGGCTGAACTGTACTGGATTTTCAAGCAATGGTATCGGGATGTCGCCATCCTGGCACTGCCAGACCCCGGTGTGCCATGCCTGGAAAGAGCCTCCCTCGACACCCGTCGGCAGGTTCTTGTTTTTGTCCTGAAAGAGCCCCTCGGCCAAAAACAGATTGTCCATCAAGCAAACACATGCGCATCCTAGTCAGCATAAACAGCTTAATTATTGGCGGGGGGGAAATTGGCGCCGTCAAACTGGCTAAAGGGCTGCAAGCCCTCGGCCACGAAATCGTTTTTGGCGTTGACAGCATCGAAGGGCCGCTTCAGAAAGATTTACAAGCGGTCCAAATCCCCATCGTGGAAACCGGTCTGGGCTTTTCCGTTTATCCCCGCACCCAGGTCCATCAGCGGATTTGGCGCAGTTATAAGCGGTTGAAACCCCATGCATTCGATGTGTGGGTTTCTTTCCGGTACACATCGCATTGGCCTGAAGGAGTCGTTGCCGGTTTTTTGGGGATCCCCTACATTGTTGGCCGCATCAATATTCATCAGAGAGCCAAGGGCTGGTGGCTCAGGTCGCTGATCGCCGACAAAATAACCTTGCTGACCGCAGCCATGCGGCCAATCTTATATCCCGGCGCCTTCGCCGCCAAATGCCAGGTCATCCCATACGGGGTTGATGTTGGTGTCTACGCCACGGCCCGCGATAGAAGAGAGACAACACGCGCCGCTCTAGGCTGGCGTTCGGAGGATGTCGCCTGTATCTATGTGGCTAATCTGAAAAAAGGCAAAGGGCACAACCGGTTGCTGGATATTTTCCAGTCGGTCGTTCAGAAAAATCCGAGTGTCAAGCTGGCCTTGGTTGGCCGCGACCAGCTCGATTGGGATATCCAGAAGAAGGTTTCGGCCATGGATCTGGGTCGTTCTGTCTGGCTTCTGGGGGAGAGAAGTGATGTTCCTGATCTTTTGGCCGCGGCGGATATCATGGTCTTTCCTTCCGAGCATGAGGGGTTTGGACTGTCCATTATCGAAGCGATGGGAGCAGGTCTACCGGCCATTGTCAACGACGCCCCCTGGAGCAGAGAAATCATCCACAATGATGAAACGGGTTTTTTGCGGTCGACCGATGACCTAGCGGCTTGGACATGGCAATTGTTGGACCTGGCGGGTTCCAAAGAGCGGCGCATACGCATAGGAAACGCGGCTAGAGAAGCAGCCATGCGGAAGTTTTCCGAGCGGACAATGGCCCAGGCTTACCAATCCCTAATGACCACCCTCCAGAAGAGCGGAGTTCGGCGATGTTTAAGTGAATTGGCAAAACGGGGAAAAGCGGTTTTCGCTGAAATAGCCGGCATATTAAGAGCGGGATATTTTAACGACTGACGCGGATTCCCCGACGGGTCTCCCGGAGATGTCGTTTTTTTGGGTTCAGGAATATTCAATGCCAGTAATCACCGCTGACAGTTTCACCGACATTTACTACTCCAGCTTTTTCTTTGCCGGCTTTCAAGAGTTGGCCGCCACCGGAAAATGTGTGTTGAAGACGTGGCGAGGCGCGCCTCGGGTTCATGTGGATGGAGGGGGAAACCCCTTCCATGCCATTCTTTTATTTTCGGCCCGGGACAAAGAAAAAGAAACCTTGTTTTGCATTGACACCCGGGACCAGTCGGACTGGGAGCATGGTTACCACAAAGAGCTTCTGAAAGCATGCGATCATTATTTCAAGGTCAACTTCCGCCCCGAGGTTATTGACATGACACGGCCGGGAGTCGATAAAATTCACCCCGTGCCGATTTTTTTCCCGGTCAGGCCGATGGCATTATCCGCCCTTTTTCCCCGCCCGTTTCCCTGCCAGGAAGCGGGCTGGACAATGAAAAAAATCATGCGCCGCCTCACTAGGATGGGGACTCTACCCGCGATGACATTTTTGACGGCGTCGCGTCAAACCGCCATTACCCACGATATCGTTTTCGCTGTCCGTTTTTATGGAGAACACCGCCATGCCGCTGAGGATGCCCGTCGGCGGCGGCTCATTGAGGGTTTGCGCAATCTTCCGGGGCGGAAAGTCCTGGCAGGATTTGTCAGCAAGAATCCCATGCCGACTGACTATGAAGCGCTTCGAATCCCGGGATTCACCCTTAAAGGTTACATGAAGGCATTGTCCGGATCCCGCGTCTGCATCTACATCCGCGGCCTGCATGATTGCCTGTCTTTCAAACTTGGGCAGCTTCTCGCCATGGGAAAACCCATTGTCGGCGAACGCATTTTAAACAACCGGGATTTTTACTATTCGCACCCCGGAATCAACGAGCAATTCGCCTTTGATTCTGTCGAGGATATTTTGGCGGCGGTCGAAAACCGCTTGGAGCAACCAGCGATTCTGGACCGGCACGCCCGGCTCAACCGCGCGCTTTTTGACGAAAAACTGTCTCCCGCCACAGTCTGCCAAAACATCCTGGACACGTGTCAATCCCTTGGGCGGACATATTGACAGCGATCTTTTTTCACTCGATTAGTCGTGTGACTCGTGTTGGCTTGCCGGCCCATGGGACAGCTGCGAATGACATGTCTTTGTCAATGCCACCCACATTAGGTCAAAACATTTAAGTATGAAACTATCCGTCATTATTCCTGTGTATAACGAAGAAAAGACTATCGCCAACGTCATCAAAAAAGTCCGCGGCTGTGGCATCGCCGACCTTGAAATCATCGTGGTCAATGATTGTTCGGCGGACGGAACAAAGGACGTGCTTGACAATGAAAACATGCCGGCGACGGTCCGTGTTTTCCATCACGAGGTCAACCAGGGCAAAGGGGCGGCGATCCGGACGGCCCAGCGGCATGTGACCGGTGACGCTGTCGTCATTCAGGACGCGGATTTGGAATATGACCCCGCCGAATTGCCCGGATTATTCAAACATATCGAGGACGGCCGCGCGGATGTGGTGTATGGCAGCCGCTATTCCGGGCGGGAAATCCTCGTGGACACGTTCTGGCATTATGTCGGCAACAAGGCGCTGACCACCTTTTCAAATATGCTGTCAAATCTGCACCTAACCGATATGGAAACCTGCTACAAGATGATCCGGGCCGATATTTTCAAGGACCTTACATTGGAATGCGACCGGTTCGGCATTGAGCCCGAAGTGACCGCCAAGCTGGCCAAACGTCGTTGCCGTATTTATGAGATCCCCATCTCCTATCAGGCCAGGCGGTTTGATGAAGGCAAAAAAATTGGCTGGAAAGACGGGCTGGCCGCCCTGTGGTATATCGTCAAATTCAATATTTTTTCACGATAGTCGGCAAAATAAATGTCTGACGCTGTTTTTCAAAAAATTCATGGCTTGGCCGGACTGTCACTTCCCATGAGTCTTGTCGCTCTGGGCTGGGTCGCGGGGTTTATTGTCACCGTGGGAATCGGGAGTCTTTTCTGGAGAGTCTCTAACCAGAAAGAGTCAACTTTTTTCTCACCGCTTTTATGGATGTTCTGTACCCATTGGCTGGGGATGACGGCAGCGACCGCGCTGATTCTCGCCGGGCATCTTTTTGTTCCGATTTCATGGCCATTCCCCCTGGTCTTGCTATGCATTGGAAGTTTGGGATTGGTTTCATCACGGAAGCGGATTTGGGAAAGCTGGACATATGTGAGGCGAAATCCTGTTTTTCTCGGGGCGCTGGCGGCCATATTTATTTGGTTTGCCAATCACAGCACACGGGGATTTTCGGAAGCCGGTGACGCGGGCCTGTATCATATTCCATCGGCCCGATGGGCGGAAGCCTATCGCACACTCCCAGGGCTTGCTCATATTCACGGACGCTTGGCGTTTAATAATGTTAATTTTCTTCATATCGCGGCTCTCGACCATGGCCCTTGGAACAATGCCGGGCAAAACCCGCTTTCCGGGCTCTACTATCTGCCCATCGCCGCGGCATCCCTATGGGCGTTTTACGCCTTTGCCCGCCGGTCTTTCACATGGACAAGGGGCCTGCGCTTCGCCCGGATTTTCCACACACCAAAAGATGATGACATAGAGAAGAGGGAAGCGCGACCGGCGACACATCTCAGCCACTTTTTTCTGATTGCCGCCGCCCCATATATTATTCGCAGCATGCATGAAAACGCGGCCGAAACAACCGGAGATGTTCCCGCGTTGTGCGTCGGTCTGGTCTGTTGGCTTCTCGTTTTACTAGTGGTTGAAAAAAGGCAGGCTTCCGGAGACCAACAGCTCTCCCTTATCCTTTCCACATTGATGGCCACGGTCGCCTTGGGCATAACCGTCAAGCTTAGTTTCATCGTCTTTGGCGGGGCTATGCTGCTGATTTCATGTTACGCGGCCAGTCGTCGAGCGGGCATAAAATCCCTAGTGCCTTGGCTCGGAAATAAGGGCACGTTGAATCGTCATGTTTCTAAAGCTGGCAGTTTTAAGTGGTTCCGTGCATATTGGAATATGTGCGGAGGCGCTTGGAGCGGTCAGATTTGGGAAGATGGCGACCCTCGGGGCGGCTCTTTTTCCTGCACGACCCAAAGGGCGGGCATCTCCCGGCGATCAGCTTTTCCGCCACTTCCGGCACATACCTCAGTATGCACCAAAAATGTCGAAAAACCCGCTCATCCAGGATACACCCGTTCAACATGCCCTTATCTCCGAGCCAAGGCACTAGCCGGATCACGATGCCTGTGGCTGGCCTTACTGCTTTCCACGTTGCTTGGAATCGCCTGGATCAGCCGGTTTGTTATCATGACCGGCTTTCTGGTCTACCCCAATCCGGCAATCCATTTTAATGTCGACTGGAAACTGCCAACGGCAAAAGTAATTGATGAAGCCAACTGGGTGAAAAGCTGGGCGCGGGATCCGGATCGTCACTGGCGGGAGGTTCTCTCAAACAACGACTGGCTGGGGCCGTGGTTTGAACGAATAAAACAGCGACGGCTCTATAAAGAGTGGATTCCTTTAGGTGTCGGCGCGTTTTCTCTGGCGGCTTTGGGGTTTCTGTCACTTTTGGGAAGGAAGCGAGCCAGTCACGGCACCCGCATTCACCCGCTTCTTCTCGCCATCCCGCCCGTTTGCGCCATTGTTTTCTGGTTTCATCTCGCTCCCGACCCAAGGTTCGCCGGGGCTCTCTGGCTCATCCTGGGCGCGACACCCCTGGCCTTCTTGTTGTTAAAAACGCCCATGACGGTGCGAAAACCCGTTTTTCTCGCCCTCATACTCTTGACAGTATGGCCCATGGTCACCCGTTTCCGGACACGCCCCGGCGACGGACGCTTTGGTTTTTATACCATTCCAACTCCGGACATGACACGGTTTGAAACCCGATCGGGCTTTAAAATCGCCGTGCCCCGGCATGGGCGGAACTGCTGGGGGATCGTCCCTTCCACACCCTCACCCAATCCCTCGCTGGCTCTCAGGGACGGACAAACCATCCGCTCCGGATTCAAACTCGAAACCAATGACGCCCGTCCCTGACCGGTTATTGTTTTTTTCACAACGGTTTCCGCCCTCGGTCGGCGGGACACCCACGGTGTTGAAAAACCTTGTTTCCCAGCTTTCAACCGACCAGGCCGCGGTCGTGTCGATGGAGGAGCCTGATCACAGAGGGACATGGCGACCGGAGATGCCGCAAGCACGGCTGAAACGTCCCAACAAAATTATCCGCAAAGTTGACAAGCGCTTTTTTTCGCTAATTCCACGCTTCGCATTCGCCGGATCCCGACTCGTTCCCCGCGGAGACACCAAAGCTGTCATTGGTGTCTTCCCCTATCCGGCATTCGCTTTGGCCGCCTGGTTTCTGGCCCGGTGGCGGAGAGCGCCCTTTTGCCTGTACATGATGGACATGTGGGAAGACAACGCGCCGGCAAAAGGTTTGGAGCGCTGGTTCGCCAAACGCTACGAACCGAGAATTTTCGCGACAGCTCACCGGATTTTTTGTATCAGCGAGTCACTGTCCGGTCATCTGCGGCGAAAATATCCCGCCCAAGCCGGGAAAATCATCACGCTTCCCCACCCCATGGGATTGGAAACCGATTGCCTGCCGGAGAAAAAAACAAGCGGACGATGGAAACGCCCGGGGGAGTTTTTAATTGTTTACACCGGGCAGGTGTATGGGTGCACGGCGGATCCCATACAGACACTCGTAAAGGGCCTTGACGCACTGGCCGACTTGAACCCCAGGCTGATCATTTCGACACCGGATTCGGAGGAGGCGCTTCACAGATTCGGTCTGCTTCCGCATCCACGTGTTTCCCGGGTCTTTCTTGATTCCCAAGACGATGTCTTTGATCTACAGTGCGAAGCGGATCTCCTGTTTAACCCGGTTTCATTCACCTACCCGGGACGGCTTCAAGTGGAAACCATTTTCCCAACCAAAACATTTGAATATTTAAAAACCGGCAAGCCCATGCTGGTCTGTGGCCCTGAGCATGCCGGCTTTGTCCAATTCGCCCGGAAAAAGGGAATCGGCACCGTTTTATCATCGGACGATCCGGAACAATTGCTTCATACCATCCGGCGGATCGCCGCGGGAATGGACATGTCCGCCCAGCAAACAGCGGGCTTGAAACTGCTAAAAGATTATTCACCACAGGCGATTCTTGATATCTTGTTTCGCGAGGTGTCACATTAACCGATGAAACCAAGCCTGTCCGTCATCATCGGTGTCTACAATGGCGAAGCATTCCTGCGGGAATCCCTGGATTCGGTCTTGAATCAAAGCGTTCCCGTCGATGAGATTGTCGTCGTCGACGACGGCAGCACCGACCAGACGCCCGAGATTCTTTCCAGCTATGGCGGGGCTCTCAGGGTCATTCCCTTTGAGACCAACCAAGGCCTGGGCGCCGCCCGGGAACGGGCCAGCCTGGAGGCGACCGGCGACCTGCTGGCGTTTCAGGATGCCGACGACATCTGGCTGCCCCATAAAAATGATGTCACCATGGAGGCCTTTTCCACCATCCCCGATCTTGATTTCTTTTTCGCCGACATGCTGAATTTTGATAACGAGACCGGACGGGATGTGGAAACATCATTTCTGGCAATGAAAGACTTTCCGGGGGACCGTGCGTTCAGCACCATTTCCCCCCGCATCAATCTGCTGGACACCGACCAGCTTTTAGCGGATATCATGTTGAATTGCTATGTCAATATCCAGACCGCTGTTTTTCGCCGGGAGGCGCTCCTTGCCTGCGGTGGCTTTGACAAGACGTTCCGCCGGGCTCAAGATGCCGACGCCTTCTACAAGTACGCGGCGACCCAGCCAAAAACCGCGTTCAGCCGCGAGGTTTTGGTCAGGCGGCGGATTCATGGCGGTAATCTCATTCATGACACCTTCACGGGCGACTTTTTTCAGGCCAAAGGCATGGCCCGGCATTGGGACTATATTAAGCGGCAGCCGGAACCCTTGAAAAACGACCTGATCCACCAGTGGCGGACCGTCCAGCGCCAAGCGGCAACCGGGGCATTGAGGAAAGGGAATACTAAACAGGCGCGGGAACTTCTCCGGGAATCGATCCGGAGGCAGGGCACACTTTTTGACCGGTCGCTATTGCTATCCACCTATTTCCCTCGGAGCCTGCGCCAATTCGCCGGCAAAATGGCGCAGGCGGTCACGGGCAAACATCTGACTAAACACAGGGTCGTAGATCGTAGGGCGTGAAGTCGTTGGTGTACCGGCTTCAGCCGGAATCGTTCCCCGCCTTAAAGCTCGGAGCACGGAGCATAGAGCCCGGCGCGGGAATCGTAAATAGTAAGTCGTGAATCGTGGATTGTCAGTTGACTTAAAAGCAGAACCAAAAACCACGAACTGCCCAACCAAAAACGAATACCTGACAACCTTTCTTCACCAATTTTTCCGCTTTCATTCCTTCCGTTCCTTCCCAACCTTCCTGTAGAGACCTTTTCTGATTTTCTGTCAAGTTATTCTGCTACCTTCCTGTAACAATTAATGTGCCATGCCCTTTGAATTCCAGCCCACAGCATTGTCCGGAATAACCTTGATCACCCCGAAATATTTTGGTGATGACCGAGGTTTTTTCGCTGAATGTTTCAAGCTTTCCGACTTCACTGAGCAGGGGTTGGATGGGCATTTTGTTCAGCTCAATCATTCCCGCTCCGGAAAAAACGTTTTGCGGGGCCTGCATTTTCAGCGGCCGCCCTTCGCCCAGGGGAAATTGCTTCGCTGCATCCGGGGATGTGTTTGGGATGTAGCCGTTGACATACGGGGAGACTCCCCCACATTCGGGCAATGGTTCGGAACGGAAATTTCCCGTGAAAACCGCATGATGATTTACATTTCTCCGGGCTTCGCCCATGGCTTTTGTGTGTTAAGTGACGAAGCGGAAATTACGTACCATGTGACAGGCGCCGAATATTGCCCCGACGCGGAAGCGGGCATTCACTGGAATGATCCCGATCTAGGCATTTCCTGGCCGGTATCCGAGCCCATCCTTTCCGCGAAAGACCGTACACTTCCGACTCTCCAGAACATCGTCCTGCCGGAGCAATGGTGATATGACCTACTTGATTACTGGCGCTTCCGGCCAACTGGGCACAGAGTTTGTCCACCATTTTCAGAAGCGGGGGCTCCCCTTTGCCGCGCCGCCGGAAACGCACCTTGATATTACGAATGCTGCCTGTGTCAAAGAAGCCATTGCCGCATTCAAGCCCAGTGTCATCTTGAACTGCGCAGCCTACAATGATGTGGAAAAAGCGGAGGAGGACGCGACCGTGGCCAATGCCGTCAATGGCCAAGCGGTCGAAATCCTGGCGGAGGCATGCAAGCGAAACAAAATTTTTCTCGTCCACTACGGGACCGATTTTGTCTTTGACGGATTGAAGGAAGCGTTTTACACCGAAGAAGACCAGCCCGGGCCGTTAAACAACTATGGGCTGTCAAAACTCCTCGGAGAACGCTATCTGAAAGAATCAGGCTGTCTTTTTCTGCTTTTCAGGGTGAGCTGGGTGTTTGGGCCGGGAAAACAAAATTTCCTTTACAAGCTCCAAACCTGGTCAGCAAGTAAGCCGGTTATAAAAGTGGTTGATGATCAAGTCTCGGTCCCAACCTACACCGGTGATATTGTATCAGCCACAGTTAAAGCGCTTGAACAGAACTTGGAAGGATTATATCATCTGACGAATAATGGGTGCGCGTCCCGATATGACATCGCCCGGTTTTTTCTCGGAAAAACCGGTTATCAAGGAGAAATTATTCCCGTTTCCACATCCGCGTTCCCAAGCAAGGTGGCGCGCCCGGCCTTTTCAGCTATGTCAAATGACAAGCTGTCTTCCACTCTGCAAATCTCTATACCCACCTGGGAAAACGCCGTCGATCGATTTGTCAAGTCCCAGGCTTTCTAGGTTGCTTAAGAATTTCCCGCTTGAGGGTGGCGAGTAAGAAATGCTCTTTAATTCGATTGATTTTGCACTATTTCTGCCTGTTGTCTTTGCAGTATACTGGCTTATCCCGGGAAGACGGTTCAAGTTACAAAATTTTGTAATTTTTCTAGCAAGCTATATTTTTTACGGCTGGTGGAACTGGAAGTTTTTAGGCTTAATCGCTTTAAGCACTGTCATTGATTTTTCCGTCGCTTTATTAATTGCCAGCCAAGAGAAGAAAACATGCCGCATTTTCTTTCTCTGGATCAGCATTGCAACCAACTTGGGCTTACTTGGATTTTTTAAGTACTACAACTTTTTTTCAGAAAGTTTTGTCGCCGGTTTTTCTATTTTAGGGTTTGATTTAAAACTTGAGAGCTTGAAGATAGTTTTGCCCGTCGGAATCAGTTTTTATACTTTTCAAACCCTAAGCTACACGATAGATGTGTACCGGCGCAAACTTGAACCAACAAGAGATTTTATAGCATTTTCGGCATTTGTCAGTTTTTTCCCACAATTGGTGGCAGGCCCCATCGAAAGGGCCACCCATCTACTTCCGCAATTTTACAAGCCCCGGGCGTTTAATTATGGGAATTCCGTTGATGGTTTGAGACAGATTCTCTGGGGGTTATTCAAAAAACTTGTCATTGCCGACAATTGCGCGGTTCTGGCCAATTACGCATTTAACCGAACTAGCGACTTAAACGGCTCTACGTTGGCATTGGGAGTTTTCTTCTTCGCTTTTCAGATTTATGGAGATTTTTCCGGCTATTCGGACATTGCGATTGGAACATCTAAACTTTTTCAATTTGATTTAATGCAAAATTTTGCTTATCCATATTTTTCAAGAAATATTGCCAACTTTTGGCGGCGGTGGCACATCTCTCTGTCAACCTGGTTCAGAGATTATGTTTATATCCCATTGGGAGGAAGCAGAGGAAATGCTTGGCAACGCATAAGAAACACTGTGGTCATTTTTGTTGTCAGTGGGTTGTGGCATGGAGCAAACTGGACCTTTGTGATTTGGGGAGCCTTGAATGCGCTTTATTTTTTACCGTTTGTTTTAGCCCAATCAAAACGCAAATATAATAACCGAGCAGTAGAAGAAAACCATTTCCCGGATTGGCGAGAAATGGGGGGGATAGCAGTTACCTTTTGTTTGACATTAATTGCCTGGGTTTTTTTTCGGGCTAAAAGCGTAGGTGCGGCATTATTATATTTACGTGGCATCTTTTCCACCTCTATATTTGCCTTCCCTGAGTTTAAAAATGACCGTTTTTTGGCAATTCTTTTAGTTTTAATTATTTTTTTTATTGCTGTTGAATGGCAAGGAAGAAACCAAAAGTTTGCTTTGGAAAAATTCGCCTTAGGCATACCTAAGTATCTAAGGTACGCATTGTATTACATGCTGGTCTCCATAATTCTTCTTTTTGGGGGTAACAGCGGCCAAGAATTTATTTACTTTCAGTTCTAATGTATCGCTTCATAGTTAAATTTTGTTTGTTTCTAACCCCCTTTGGGGTGTTGTCCGTTCTGGAAGGTATACTTCCTGCGACGACTTTTACCCATCGGCATTATGAGGCTATAAAATTCGTCACCAGCATTCCCAGTGCCACCGCATGGTATCCTAATGTTGTATCTGAAAAAATTGCCGTCGGAGATCTTTGCCATCACACAAAAGCCGCCATTCAAAAAACTGAGCACTGGATAACCGACCAATATGGATTTAGAAATGATACGTTTATCAATACTCCCCGTGTGGTGATCATTGGAGATTCTTTTATACAGGGAAGTGGTCTGAACCAGTCAGAGACTCTGGCTAACCGGATGATAGCACATACGGGTGGCCAATTGACGGTTTATAGCATGGCCCCCAGCAATCTTAACCAATTTGATCAATTTTTACAAAAGGGAATTCTGAAAAAGCCCGATTGGGTGATTGTCGCAGTCGTGGAAAGAAACCAGCCTACACCATTCAAACCCTATCAAGAAAACCAATTAATACGTCTCAAAAATCTTGTGAAGAATGTGCTGAGTTTTCAAAATTTTAATGTGTTTCTTGATAAAATGTTTAGGTGTTATTCGCTTAAATGGGCCAAGGCAAGAATCCGGGGCGAAAACGGCAGGGGAATTCCAGGCGCTAGGGGCAGCGGAATGTTTTTTCTTCGAGGGAAAGCGCAACAGGATGAAATCCCTGATTTACGCGGAGTAAGTGAAATTATTCAAGGGTATGATTTATATTGCAAATCGAGAGGAATCAACTTTTTATTTCTACCAATGCCTAACAAAGAATCTGTATACTTTGAGCAGGTCCCTTTAGCCCATCAACCAAAATATCTTGCCCAACTTGATTGTGAACTGGTTGCAAAGGAAATTCGAACAATTAATACCTTGGAATTATATAACGAATATAGATCCCAAAGTAGCCAACTATTATATCATCTGGACGACACTCATTGGAATCCTACAGCAACAGATTTAGTGGCAAAAAAAATTTTAACACTACTAAAACAAGATCCCTGAATTATAGGGCTCTAACAGAAGCTGGAAACCTTTCTATCCAACTGGAAACCGGAGATTGATCTGGAAACCGGAATCGCCCTTGTCATCGACAAGATGAAGCGCCACGGCTGGTGTGCCTGAGCGAGGGGCGCCTAAAGTTATAGGTTATCGGTTATTCGTTAATGGGGTTATCGGTTATTTGTTTCCGGGTAAAAGTTAAAGAGGGTTAAACATTATGCCTGACATTCGTTCTTTTGAAGATTTGGAGTGTTGGAAGGCCTGTCGCGCACTGCGCCTATTTATTGCCAGAAAGATTCTGCCTGCGTTGCCACGTGATGAAAAATACCGCTTGGGAGATCAAATACTTCGCGCTGCCCGATCCACAACCGCTAACATTGCTGAAGGCTATGGAAGGTTCCATTACTTAGATAATGCCAAATTCTGTAGCAATGCCAGGGGGTCTTGCTGGGAAGTTTTAGATCATCTGATCACTGCAACGGACGAGGCTATCTTGCCTGAGACCTTTCTTGAACAAGGTCGAGAGAAAGTCAATCATGCCGTCCAGATTGTTAACGGCTACGTCAATTACCTGCAAAAAGCCTCGAGAAACAAGTAATTTTATGCCCTGATAACCAATAACCGATAACATTCCGATAACCTTTAACTGATAACTGGGAAGGGCACATGCCCACCCCATAACGGATAACTTTTTTCACGGCTCTGCCGTTTCATTTATGGATTATTTCATCACCATTCTTTATGTGATTATCGTGCTCCTGCGGCCGCAGGACTATGTGACCCTTATCGAGGGCTGGCGGCTGGGGGACGCTGTCGCCCCATTCGCCATTCTGGCTCTTTTGCTCAGCTTTATGAACCAACGGAAAATGGCGATATGGAAGACCACGCAACCTTACATGGTGCTGGGAATCTGGTTTATGATGGTGTTCACCTATGTGGTTAAGACCTTCGCAACGGAAATTTCCATGACCTTCGAGTATTTCGCCCGGGTGGCCATTCCCTGCCTGTTGATCATGGTTTCCGTCAACTCCAAACGCCGACTGTATGGGATACTGGCTCTGATGGGGCTGTTTGTCCTACAATTCACGATCCATGCCTACATGCAGTATTTCACGGGCACCGGGCTGGGCGGACATCCAGCCATCTGGTGGGGAACAGAGCACATGCGGCTAGAAGCCCGCGGTCCGTATGGGGGTCCGAACGAGTTGAGCACCATTTACGCCATGGGGGTGGTGGGGTGCCTGGCCATCGCCCGAGCCTACCTGCCCAATATCGCCAAAGCGCTCCCCTTCTTCGCCTTGGCCCCCGTCTTTTTTTTCCCCATGTGGTGGACCCAGAGCCGCCAAGCGCTGGTCACCATCGCCGCCGGTGTCGGGGTCAGCTTCGCTCCCAAAAAACTCCTGAACAGTTGGTGGGCCATGCTAATCGCGGCGGGTGTCTTTTTTGGCGCGGCGCAGCTTCATGGCCGATTTTCGGGAGAATCATTGACCGGCGATAACAGTGTCCGCAAACGGGCCACCGCTCTGACCGCCGGCATCCGGGTCTGGAAAAATCATCCCATTGTCGGCGTGGGCAGGTTTCGGTCTAGGGACGCGGCGGGTGTCAAGATGCCCCTGCACAACAGTTATATCATCATGCTGGCGGAAAACGGCTTTCCGGGATTGTTTTTTTATGTGTCGCTGATTTTTCTGACGCTCTGGCAACTCTATTATCTTGCGCGCTTGACACCGGACAACCCTGAGGATAAGCGCAACCTTCTGCTGGCCCGTTTTCTTCTCGCCATCATCGCCGCCATGGCGGCGGGTGCCTATTTTCAGAATCGCCCGTATCACCTGGATTCCTACATCTATCTGTCTCTTGGCGCCTGCTTCATTTCCTTGATGATTCGCCGATACCCAGATGTGATGCCCAACTATTTCTATTTTAAATGGTTCCGCTGGCCGGGGGGCCTTATCTTTGCCGGGCTGACCTGCGCGATCATTGTGCTCATGCATCTGACTAGTAAGATTTTCTTTATGATGGGGTGAGGCGCTGTCCGGCAAAGCCCGGCAGGAAATCCCAAATGCCCAAACACCCAAATACCCAAAAGAATGACGAAGCACTAAGAACTAAGAACGGACCTTTTAAACAGGAAGGTCGCAACGGAACGCGAAGGAAAACAAACCGCGAAACACGCGAAATGGCGCGAAGAAGATTTTAACCACTTATCTTCACTAATTTTACACTCATTTTAAGACTTTTTTCGGGTGTGGGTCACTGGTTGGTCTGAAGGTACCTATTTCCAGGCGATGTGTACTGACATGGCGGGAACGTATACTTTTAGGAACATGTTTTAATTAGTGTTGGATAAGTGCAGATTAGTGGTTTAATTCCGCTTCCTGTCTTAACGTAAATGGGCCGTGTTTTTTTCGCGTAATTTGGCGTGTTTAGCGGTTTCACGTCTCTTCGTTTTCTTCGTTATCTTCTGTAGAAGGTTTTGCCATTTGAATAGAATAGTCACAACCGAACTCGCCGGCGGGCTGGGCAACCAGCTATTCCGCTATGCGGCCGGGCGGGCCCTGGCCCTGCGCGGCGGTGCACGCCTGCGGCTGGATGTCGCCCATTTTAAGTTCGACCACACCTACGGACGGGTCTATCAACTGGATAAGTTCTCCCTGCCCAAAGATGTCGTCTGCGTTGAGACCTATACAACCAAACTCGGGTTTTACTTCAACCGGCTCAAAGACCGGATCGGCCAGAGGACCCAACTGTGTTGGCCCGGGCACTTGCGCGAATATCCCGGCACCCGAGTTGACAGGCGTTGCCTTCTTTTCAAAGAAGGCTGCCTCCAACCGCTCCGGAGAAAAGCCGTTTATCTGCAGGGCTATTGGCAGTCGCCACAGTATTTCGCGGATTGCGCGGACACGATCCGGAAGGATCTGACCATCTCCGCGCCGCATGCCTCCGTGAAAATCGAAGAAGCTCGGACCATTAACAGCAAAACAGACAGTGTCTGCGTGGGAATACGGAAATATGCCGAGGTACCCGCGCATAAGCAAGGCTATCACCGGGTGCAGACACTGGACTACTACCAGGCGGGGATTCAACTGATCCTTGAAACATGTCCGGATGCGCATTTCTTCATCACCAGTGATGATCCGGCCTGGGTGGAAGCCAACCTGACGCTGGAGGCGCCGCATACATACCTGACAATGATCCCCGGAGATGAAAACTCCTATGAGGATCTCTGGACGATGAGTCAATGTCGGCATTTTATTATCAGTAACAGCAGTTATCACTGGTGGGGGGCCTGGCTGGCGGAGAAAGATGGTAAAACGGTCATCGCACCGAAGGACGGCTTCAAAAACCGGGATATTTATCCGTCTGAATGGATTACGCTGTGACC
Organism: Lentisphaeria bacterium; assembly: GCA_032251435.1. Classification (GTDB taxonomy): domain Bacteria; phylum Verrucomicrobiota; class Lentisphaeria; order Oligosphaerales; family MVZH01; genus JAVVEH01. The sequence continues at coordinate 55,689 of JAVVEH010000027.1, forward strand.
GCAAGGACGGAGCTGGGAGCCGAGTGCTTAGGGCGAAGAGAAAGAAGAGGATTTGAACCGCGAAACGCGCGGAATGACGCGAAAAAGAGAAGAGGGGGGCGTGAATTGTATAATGTGAGTGGTAAGTCGTGGGGGGGGGGGTTGAAAAAGGGGCTCTGCCCACTCTCGCGGAGCGATGCAGGCGCATGTTGAGTTTTCTGTTCGACCAGTGCCTTAGGCACGACATAAAAATCCACATGTATGTTCTTTTTGTCTTTTTTTTCGCATCGTTTCGCATGTTTAGCGGTTGAAACATCGTCTTCCCTTCGCATTCCTTTGCGCCCTTCCCGTAGCAACTCTCTTATCCGCGTTTATCCGCGTCCATCCGCGGTTTAGTTCTCTTACCTTCGCGTTATTTAGCGGTTTTCGCGGTTAAACAACTTTATGGCAAACGAAGAACAAACAACAAACAACAAACAACAAGGGCAAGAAGCCAAAGCTGCCTGCCCTTTGATCTGCCACATGACCTCCGTGCATGACGGCTTTGACACTCGGATTCTCTGGAAAGAATGCGTCTCAGTCGCCCGCTCAAAGTACCGGCTGGTTCTCATCGCCTCGGCTCAGGAAGACAATCAGTGTGAGGAGGTCACCTTTGATGTCTTTCCCCGGTTCCGACCCCCGCTTCTGCGTATTGCCGTCGCCCCTTGGGTGATGCTTTACCGGGCGCTGAAAGCCAAGGCGGATCTGTACCATTTCCATGATCCCGAACTGGTCCCGGTCGGCCTGCTCCTGCGGCTACTCACGCGGAAACCGGTGGTCTACGATGTGCATGAAGATGTCTCCGCCAGTATCCGCGTGCGGGAATACATCCCCAAGTGGCTGCGCGAACCCCTGGCCTGGGGATACCGGATGCTGGAAAATGTCGCCTGCCGATGTATGACCGTGGTCATCGCGGAGAAGTACTACGCGGACTTTTTGCCAAAAGGCGTGCCGGTGCTGAATTATCCGATTCTTGGAACCGCAGATGGACGCAGAGAAACGCAGATGTGGGAGGAGGAAGAGAGGGAAGATCGTAGGTCATTGGGCGTGGATCCGCCTTCGTCAAACGATGCCGGGACACGTCGTGAGTCGTTATCGGTTATCAGTCATCAGGGAAAGACATCCGACATCCGACATCCGATCTCCGATCTCCACCCCTTGCCCCCCGCGCTCCGCGCTCCGAGCTCTGAGTTTGAAACCGCCGGGGCATGCCGGCTAAAGCCGGTACACCAACCAACAACCAACAACCAACAACCAATAACTGATAACCGCAAACGCATCAACGATGCGTGCGCTCACTGGCTCTTCTACAGCGGCTCGGTGACCCGGGTGCGGGGCGCCTTGTATCACGCGCGGATGGCAAACCTCGTTGATGACGTGGGCGTGTACAGCGCCGGGCGCTGCTCGCCGACCGAGCTGGCGGAGGAGATGCGCGGTCAGAGTTCAGGATTCAGAGTTCAGAGTTCAGGGTTGGGAGAAGAAGAAGACAGAGGTCGGAGATCAGAAGTCAGAGGCCAGAGGTCAGGGTTAGAGGAGGAAGGGGCATGGGGCATGGGGCATGGGGCGCGGATGGAGAAGGAGGAAGTCAGTGAAAATCGTAGGTCATTGGTCGTGGGTCGTGAAGCGTTAGTCGTGGAGCGTGAAGGATCCGAAGCCAAGGCGAACGTCCAACGTCCAATTAACAACGGACGACGGACAACGGACAACGGACAACGGACAACGACCATGCCGCCTGAAGACGGCGAGGAATGCCGGCTAAAGCCGGTACACCAACAAGCCGCGCCAGCAACGAACAACGAACAACGAACAACCAACAACCAACCCACCTGCGCACAAGGCTACGGCGGGCAGGCAACGAACAACGGACAACCGAGCCTGCGGCTGGTTATCGAAGGCGAGGGGTTCTCGGTCAACCGGCAGCGCCTCGACGATCTGGCTATGAATTATCACTGGCTGGCGGGACTGGCGGTCTTTCCAAAAACAGAGCACTATCGGCGCAAAGAACTGACCAAATTTTTTGAGTACATGCAGGCGGGCATTCCTATTCTCTGTTCGAATATGGAAGCCTGGAAGGAATTCGTCGAGGGGCAGGGCATCGGTGTGACCGTCGATCCGGAAGACTTGGACGATCAGCGCGAAAAAATCCAGTACCTGATCGATCATCCGGATGAATGCCGGGAAATGGGGCGCCGGGGTCGGCGTCTGGTGGAGACCCACTACAACTGGCAAACCCAGGCGGACCGGCTGCTGCGGCTTTATGATGACCTGCTGGACCCGCGAAAGGGCGCGAAAAGATGACGGCGGGAAAAGGGGAAAAGACGTTGAAATCGTTGAAATCGTTGAAGGCGTTGAAGGCGGAGGGCGGAGGGCGAAGAGTTCAGACCATTGAACACCCGCTATGCTCAAGG
>JAVVEH010000028.1:0-53794 GCA_032251435.1 Lentisphaeria bacterium
GAAAGAGAGGCGCTTTGGATCTTTCTTAAGATTCGGAAGTTTCATCTTGTTCGGACAGGGAAAGCATGACCCCGGATGGTCGCTTTCCTGAAACTTCAACGTTGGATGTTGAGTTCACTCTAAAAAAGAAAAACCTACTCCAGAACCTACTCCAGAACTAAATTCCGGGATCGGCCTGGGCACAAAATTAGATTAGGTTCTGGATTAAGTTTACCAAATCCGCTAAATCCGGACTTTTTAGACCGGACTCAGCGTTGGACGTTCGAGTGTCTTTTGATTCGGAGCGGATGTATTCAGCAAACCCCGAACCCCGAACCAAGCCATTGTTTATGGCTGCGATTTTTCCGCATGTCCAAGAAAAAACCATCGGCCATGCTACATTACCCGCTGTTTTTAGCGGTCGTTTCATTGATTTCATTAAATAAGCAACCCCCTGAACCCTTATGTCTGATCAACACATGCGTTACACCCCCGCGGAAATAGAATCCAAATGGCAGCGGTACTGGTTGGAAAACAAAACCTTCCGCGCCATTGACGGGGATATGTCCAGGCCCAAACTCTACGTTCTGGACATGTTTCCCTATCCTAGCGGGGCGGGGTTGCATGTCGGCCATCCGGAAGGGTACACAGCCACCGATATTTGGTGCCGGTTTAAGCGCATGCGGGGATTTAATGTCCTTCATCCCATGGGCTGGGACGCGTTTGGATTACCGGCGGAACAATACGCGATCCAGACCGGAACTCACCCGGCGGTGACAACTCAAAAAAACTGCGCCAATTTCCGCGGCCAGATTCAGCGTCTGGGCATGAGCTATGACTGGGACCGGGAAATCAACACGACCGATGAGAGCTATTTCCGCTGGAGTCAATGGATCTTCACCCAATTATACAACACGTGGTTCGACGCTGAGGCGGGGAAGGGGCGGCCCGTTTCCGAGCTGCCGATTCCGGCTGACATCGCCCGCCGGGGAGCGGCGGCGGTCAATGACTTCATCGATGGCAAACGCCTGGCCTATTACGCCGGCGCCCAAGTCTGGTGGTGCGGACAATGCCGGATCGTCTGCGCCAACGAGGAAGTGCTCAATGACGGCTCGCATGAGAAATGCGGCAGTAAAAATGTGGAGCGCCGGTTTCTCAAGCAATGGCTGCTGCGCATACCGCTGTACGCGGAACGGCTTCTGGAAGGATTGGAGACCTTGGACTGGCCGGAAGGCATCAAAGAAATGCAGCGCAACTGGATTGGCAAATCGACCGGCGCCGAGGTGGATTTCGCCGTCGCCGGAAGCGACAAGACACTGCGGGTGTACACCACCCGGCCGGACACCTTGTTCGGCGCCACGTACATGGTCATCGCGCCGGAACATGACATGACCACCGCGCTCACCACCCCTGACCAGGCGGCGGCCGTCGCGGCGTATGTCCGCCAGGCGGCGTTAAAATCCGACTTGGACCGGGCTGAGATGACCCGGGAAAAAACCGGCGTGTTCACCGGATCGTACGCCATCAATCCCGTCAATGGAGAGGAAATTCCCATCTGGGTGGCTGATTACGTGCTCACAGGCTACGGCACCGGCGCCATCATGGCGGTCCCCGCCCATGACACACGGGACTTTGAGTTCGCCAAGACCTTCGGCCTGCCGGTTCTGTCCATCATGGAGCCGGACACGCCGGATGATGCCGAAAAGGCGGCTGTTTTACGGGGAGACGCGTGTTGGACGGATGACGGGCGCTATATCCGCTCATCCTGTTCAAAAACAAATTTGGACATCAACGGGTTGTCCAAACAGGAGGGAATCGCCACCGTCATCGCCTGGTTGGAATCACATCACCTGGGTGAAAAAACCACCAATTACAAATTGCGTGACTGGCTCTTCAGCCGCCAGCGATATTGGGGGGAACCCTTTCCCGTCGCCCACATGGAAGACGGCTCCATCAAAGTCTTGAGCGCTGATGAGTTGCCCGTCCCGCTGCCGGATTTGGAAGAGTTCGCGCCCTCCGGGACCGGCGAATCGCCGTTGGCCAACGCCACGGAATGGTTGGATTACACCGATCCTGAGACGGGCATGAAGGGACGCCGTGAAACCAACACCATGCCGCAGTGGGCCGGATCCTGCTGGTACTACCTGCGCTACATCGACCCCTTAAACGACAAAGCCGCCTGGGATAAGGACAAAGAAACATACTGGATGCCCGTGGACCTCTACGTGGGCGGGGCGGAGCACGCTGTCCTCCACCTGTTGTACAGCCGCTTCTGGCATAAGGTGTTATACGACTTGGGCCACGTATCCACCGATGAGCCCTTCCAGAGACTCTTCAACCAGGGCATGATCCTGGCTTTCGCCTACGAGGACGCGGTCGGCTCAAAAGTCCCCTCCGACCAAGTGGTGGAAAAAGACGGTGCCTTTTTTCATGCCGAAACCGGAGAAAAACTCAAACAGATCGTCGCGAAGATGAGCAAAACGCTCAAAAATGTGGTCAACCCGGATGAGATCGTGGCTCAATACGGGGCGGACAGCCTGCGTATGTACGAGATGTTCATGGGGCCGCTGGACGCCATGAAGCCTTGGCAAACCGCCGGCGTGGAAGGCGTGTCCCGCTTTCTGAATAAAGTGTGGCGGACGGTGATCGGACAGGATGGCGCTTTGGCCCCGGAAATTTCTGACGCCCCCATGACGGCTGATCAGGAACGCTTACTGCACGCCACCATTAAGAAGGTGACCGAAGACACGGAGAGCTTGGACTTTAATACGGCGATCAGTCAAATGATGGTGTTCATTAACGATTTTTCCAAAGCGGAAACCCGTAACCGTGGAGCGTTGGAAACCTTTATCAAGCTTTTATCCCCCTACGCTCCGCACCTGGCGGAAGAGCTTTGGGAAAAGCTGGGCCATGCGGACACGCTGGCCTATGAGCCCTGGCCAACGTATGATGAGAAAAAGATGGTGGTCGCCGAAAAAGAGATTCTTGTGCAGGTGCTTGGCAAACCCAAAGCCCGGATGATGATGCCCGCGGACGCGGATTCCGCGGCCATGGAAGCGATGGCGTTAGCCAATGACACCATCAAATCCGCCCTGGACGGGAAACGGGTGATCAAAGTCATCACGGTTCCCGGCCGGTTGGTGAACATTGTGGCGAAATGAGCCTCTTGCGAAACGACGAGGCGGTTAATTGTTAAAAGTTATTGGTTCAAGCCGTCGCTTGCGCGTCGGCTTGAATGGCTCCCGGCTTCGCCCGATTGTCCCACCGCGCAAGCGCGGTTGAACAATCCGGGTTCAACGGATGATCCTGTGTGCGGGCTGTGCCCGCCCCCAGTCTCACCGGTGACCCGGGAGCCATTATTTGTTCAAGATATTAAGATTCAAGCGGTTCCGAGACGTTTACCCTAATCGATCTTCTAAACGACACTTTTTTTTCTTATCTTAGTGCCATTCGGGGCTGTCCAATAAAGCATCACAAATACTTGCTTTGTGCCCTGAAGGGCATACGCGTCAACTTGTTGAGCATGCCACTTTCATAACAATTCGATTTTCCAGCCCTGGAAGGGCATTAACCATCGTAGCCCCAGGCGACGCCTGGGGAAACGATGGCAACACCCTTCCAGGGCTCAAAACATGACACTTTTTTTACCGGTTTCGTCCCAGCTCACATTGAACGTTTCGGCTGATTTAATTCAGCGGCGTATCTTCAGACACAACGGTTGACGCGATGGCTAATTCGCCTAACTGCCTCGGTGCCACCGGGCTGGGAGAATCAGTCATCAAACAGGCGGCTTTCGTGGTTTTCGGGAAAGCGATCACGTCGCGGATGGAGCTGGCGCCGGCGAGCAGCATCGCCAACCGGTCAAAGCCGAGGGCCACGCCCCCGTGGGGCGGAGCGCCGAACGCCAACGCGTCCAGCAGATGCCCGAATTGACCGCGGGCCTCAGCGGGAGAAATACCGAGCACGCTGAACATGCGCCGCTGGACATCGGGGTCATGAATACGGATACTGCCCCCTCCCAACTCCATGCCATTCAGCACCACATCATAAGCCTGAGCCCGGACTTCACCGGGAGACGTGGTCAATTTATCCGCATCAGCCGCTAAAGGACTGGTGAAGGGATGATGCACCGACACAAAGCGCTTTTCGTCCTCGTCGTAATCAAGTAAGGGAAATTCCACAACCCACAGGAAGGTGAACATATTTTCCGGAGTCATGTCCGCGGCGGCGGCGATATCACACCGCAAGCGGCCCAACGCGGCGTTGGCGACGGCCGCTTGGTCCGCCACAAAGAGTAAAAGATCGCCTGGATTGGCGTCTAACGCCGCGGCGATCGCGGCTTTTTCCTCTTCGGAAAGAAATTTCGCGACACCGCCGCTCAGTGTTCCTTCAGCGTCAACCTTCACCCACGCCAGTCCCTTGGCGCCGAAGAGTTTCGCCACATCCGTCCAGGCGTCAATCTGTTTACGACTGGCGCCGCCTTGAGCGGTGGCGTTCATGCCTTTAACCACCCCGCCGGCGGCCACCGTTCCGCTGAAAACGCCAAACGCGCTGTCCGCGACGATGGCGCTGACATCTTTCAATTCCATACCGAACCGGAGATCGGGCTTGTCGGAACCAAACCGGCTCATGGCCTCCGCATGCGTCAAGCGCGGAAAGGGCGTGTCAATATCCAGGCCCTTCACGTCTTTCATGATTCTGGCCAACAGCCCCTCGATCAGGCGGATAATGTCCTCCTGGTCGATAAATGACATTTCCACGTCAATTTGGGTGAATTCCGGCTGCCGGTCGGCCCGCAGATCCTCGTCGCGGAAACAGCGGGCGATCTGAAAATACTTTTCAACCCCGCCCACCATCAGTAATTGCTTGTATTGTTGGGGGGCTTGGGGAAGCGCGTAGAACTTTCCGGGATGCACACGGCTGGGCACCAGATAATCCCGGGCGCCTTCCGGCGTGCTTTTACTCAAAACCGGTGTCTCCACCTCAATAAATCCCTCTTCATCAAAATAGTCGCGGGTGATCTTCGCCAGGCGGTGCCGCAAGCGGAGATTGGGACCGAGTTTTGACCGCCGCATATCCAAGTAGCGGTATTTCAACCGCAAGTCTTCGCTTACGGTCGGATCCTCCAAGTGAAAGGGCATCGGTTCCGCGCGGTTGAAAATAACCAGCTCGCGGACATCCAGCTCGATGTCTCCCGTGGGCATGGCCGGATTGACCATGGCGGCGGGCCTGGCCCGCACGACACCTTTAACGCCAATGACAAATTCCTCGCGGATCTCTTTCGCTTTTCCCGCCAGCGCCGGCTGTTCACCCGGATTGATCACGACTTGCGTCATGCCTTCCCGGTCCCTTAAGTCGATAAACACTAAGCCGCCCAAATGCCGGCAGCTGTTCACCCAACCATTTAAAACAACGTCCTCGCCCACATGCCGGGAATCCAGTTGCCCGCAATGCGCGGTTCTTTTTAACGCGTATGCCATTTTCACAAACCTTTTTATCTCAAGAAAGCTTTCACGGTCTCGGCGACGCGCGCGGCGGCCACCTCTTCCTGTCGGGAATCAGCCATATTCCTGATCAGCGCGGTCCCGTTCGCGAGCTCATTCCCGCCTAAAATAACCACGACCTTCGCTCCGACCCGGTTCGCTGTGCGCAATTGCGCTTTCAAACTGCGCCCATCCGTTTCGGCGAGAACCCGGAGCGCGTCGCGCCGCAAGTCTTTGGCGAAAGCCAGCCCGGCCGGCAAGGCCTCATTTCCCACCGCGGCCACATACACATCAACCGCGCCCAGATCGGCGGGCGCCATTTCCACAACCCCGCGGGCTAAAAGCAAGCGCTCCATGCCCGCCGCGAAGCCGACCCCGCGCATGGGTTTTTTCAGCCCGGCCAGTGGAATGCTGTAACGCCCTCCCCCGGCGACCGCGTTCTGGGCGCCTAGATGCTCCGCTTCTGAAACAACTTCAAACACAGTGTGCTCGTAGTAATCCAATCCGCGCACCAAGCGGGGCGCCACGTCGTACGTCACGCCCTGCGCGTCAAGATACTGACAGACTTGCCTGAAAAAGGCTTGACTGTCCGCCCCTAGTAAATCCACGATCGCCGGGGCGCCGGCCACGGGTGTCTGGCATTCTTCCGCCTTGCAATCGAGTATCCGCCAGACATTTTCGCCCAGACGTCGCTGGCAGTCCCCGCACATGCCGCCAATCAACGGTTGAAAGTAAGCTGTCAAGGAAGCGACAACCCGCTCCCGATCCGCCGAGGTGCCCCGGCTGTTGATCAAAATGCGGGTTTGGCCAATCCCGGCCCGTTCCAGAAAATCGGCCAGCATGGCGACGCATTCAGCGTCAACAGCCGGATTGAAACGGCCCACTGTTTCCACGCCAATCTGGTGAAATTGACGTTTCCGACCAGCCGCGGGCCGCTCTCCGCGGAACATCGGCCCCATGTAAAACACCCGTTTCTCCGTTCCTTCATCGACACCCTGGTTGGCGATGGCCCGCATCACGCCGGCGGTGCCCTCGGGCCGGAGGGTTAAACTGCGGCCCCCGCGGTCCTCAAAGGTGTACATTTCCTTCTGTACGACCTCTGTCTGGTCTCCGATGCCCTTCACAAACACGTCCGTGCGCTCAAACACGGGTGTACGGAGCTCGCCATACCCATACAAGGCGAATGTTTCACGGGCGACCGTTTCAAGGTCGGCCCAGGCCGACACTTCAGGAAACCAAATATCAGAAGTTCCCGGCAAAGGTTCCATTTTTCCAGGCATCGCCACTGTCCCTTTAAAGACAAAGAAGCCGGTGTCTCCACCGACTTCCAGCCATCGTTTCCATTTCCGCGCCCCGGGAAAAAACACCCGTCATACCTGACAAAAAAGGCAACCGTTTCCCGGATATCGTGTCACTTGGTCAAGAGTCCCGTCAAATATCACTGCTGGATAACTGGTCAATCATCTCCTTCATGACTTTACCCGGTTTGAATTTCACCGTGACCCGTTCGGGAATCTTGACTGTGTTGCTCGGCGCGTTGGGGTTTCGGCCCACCCGCTCTTTACAAACCTTCAATTCAAAAACACCGAAATTACGAAATTCAATGCCGCGACCGGCCGCCAATTCCTTCGTTATCGTGTCTAAAGCCACCTGTAACACATCCTGCACCTGCCGCTGGGTGAGGTTGATGTCACTGTTGTTGGCGATCCTAATGGCCAAGTCGCGCTTTGTCATGCTGAGAATCTCCTGTCAAAACCAAAATTAACAAAACAATTCAACGTATCACCAGCACCTGGTAAAACGTGTAAAGACTAGGCTCTAACGTAACGCCAAACCCGTCCGGCTCAAGCCGTTTCAATAAAATTTTCCAGACTATTTTCTTCGCGGCCTGAAACCATTCACGGGGTCGGCGGACTAATAAAAGGGCGGCCTGAAGTTGGCACACATACTGCTTATTTGACTTGCGGCCGCATCTCATTGAACGATCAAAAGAAACAGAATTGAATTAATCAATAAAAATCAAAACAATTTTGTTACGATTCCCGTCGCTGCTTTAGCGGCGGAAACTGTTTTTCACTTATGTATAAATCGCGGTGGCTGGGGGGACTGGTTCCTCCAACGTCACCCTGTCAACAAACCCTGAGCGTATCACAGAAAGAGAGGTCAATCATGGCGCCCTCAACCAAAGGCAAAAAAAGAGTCACCTTCACCGTGTCAGCCCCCGTCGGCAGCGACGTGGCGGTGGCGGGATCATTTAGCGACTGGCAACCGAAGAAGAAACTGATCGACAAGGATGGTGTCGGGGTGTACACCGGCGCTGTCATGCTGGGCAAAGGCGCCCATCAATACAAATTCGTCATCGATGGCGACTGGTTCGTCGATCCGGTCAACCCGAATTTCACCGTCACCGAGATGGGCACCATGAACAGCGTGCTTGAGGTGGCGTGAGGGCGTGACAGCGTGACAGCGTGACAGCGTGACGGCGTGACGGCGTGACAGCGTGACAGCGTGACAGCGTGACGGCGTGACGGCGTGACAGCGTGACGGCGTGACGGCGTGACGGCGTGACAGCGTGACGGCGTGACATCCGAGATCCGACATCTCTTTCGCCACTCCGGGGCGTAAAACAAAGCGCTTTATTGATTTATCAGGTTGAAAAAAGCCCGTTCCAGCCTTAGATTACCCTCTTGGAGACGTTCCGCGGTTTATCCGGGACGGATCGTGTTCACCGTGTGTTAAAAACCAGTTAAAAACCGGTTCATTTGCAAGGATAGCCATGCCCGCGTTCACTCTTTACACTGTCGCTCCCAAGATCCCCGAAAAACTCGCGTTTTTGGAAACCCTGTCGAATAACATGTGGTACAGTTGGAACCATGACGCGTTTGACTTGTTCCGCCGTCTGGACGCTGTCAAATGGAAAGCCAGCCGGGCGAATCCCAAACGCCTGCTTTACGAACTGCCGCAACTCCGCCTGGAAGAGGCCGCGGCGGATGACAGTTTTCTCGAGCACTTGAGCAAGGTGAAGGCCGAGTTTGAGAAAAACGTCAGCAGCCATTTAAAGGTTGTTCCTCCCCTGTCACCGGAACGGCACGTCGCCTACTTTTCCCTGGAATACGGCATCCATGAGAGCATCCGCCTCTATTCCGGCGGCTTGGGCGTGCTGGCCGGGGATCACTTGAAATCCGCTTCGGACATGAAATTGCCGTTGGTGGGAATCGGTCTGCTATATCGGCAGGGGTATTTTCGGCAAACGCTGGACCAGCACGGCTGGCAACATGAACTTTATCCGGAAAATGAAATTCCGGCCATGCCCATCACCCGGGCGCTGGACAAAGCCGGTCACCCAGTCACGATCCGCCTGCGCCTTTTAGATCAGGATCTGACCATTATCGTCTGGCAGCTCATGGTGGGAACCGTCCCGCTGCTGCTGCTGGACACCGAAGTGCCGGAAAATCCCCCGGCGTTGCGGGAAATCACCTGGCGCCTGTATGGCGGTGAAAAACAACTCCGCCTGCACCAGGAGCTCGCGTTAGGCATCGGGGGTTACCGGGCCCTCATCGCCATGGGCTATGAACCACGCGTCTGCCATATGAATGAGGGACACGCCGCTTTCTTGAGTTTAGCCCGGGTCACGCACCTGATGGAAACCAAAGGGCTGGATATGGATTCAGCCATTGAAATCGTCTGGCGGTCGAATGTGTTCACCACCCATACCCCTGTTCCCGCCGGCAATGAGGTCTTTGACCTCAGCCTGTTGCGGCCTTACCTTGAAACCCTGGCGCCGGAATTGAAAATGGATGTCAACCGCATCATCGGCTGGGGACAGCCGCCGGTCGACAACAAAACACCCCACGAAATGTCGATGACGGTGCTGGGCTTGCGCATGGCGCACTACAGCAACGGGGTCAGCAAACTGCACGGCGAAGTCGCCCGCGGTATGTGGAAGCATCTCTGGCCCGGTCGGCCGGAGGATGAAATCCCGATCGAGCATATCACCAACGGGGTGCATGTCCCGACCTGGGTGGCCACACCCAAACGGCAGCTTTTTGCCCGCTACCTGGGCTCATCGTGGAACACGATCGATAATCAAAAAGAGCTGGAAGAACTCATTGACCACATTCCTGACGAGGCGTTGTGGCGGGCGCATGAAATGTCCCGCTCCGTCGTCATCCGCCTGGCCCGCCAGAAAATGGCTTGGCAATTGACCATGCAAAGCGCCACCAGTCAGGAAATTCTCCATGCCAAGACATTCCTTGACCGGGACGCTTTGACCATTGGCTTCGCCCGGCGTTTCGCGACCTACAAACGCGCTTCCCTGCTGCTGTCAGATCCCCACCGGTTAAAGACGTTGTTAACCGACCCGGACCGGCCGGTCCAATTCCTCTTCGCCGGCAAGGCTCATCCCGCCGATGATGAGGGCAAGAAACTTATTCAGGAATTGGTCGCTTTCGCGAAACGCGAGGGGTTGCAACACCGTTTACTCTTCCTGAGCAACTACAATATCCGTGTCGCCCGGGCGATGGTCCAGGGGGTGGATTTGTGGTTGAACACGCCGCGGCGCCCGCAGGAAGCCAGCGGCACCAGCGGCATGAAAGCGGCGGTCAACGGCGTGCTTAACTGCAGCATTATGGACGGCTGGTGGGTCGAGGGATATGAGAGCAATCACCAATCCGGCTGGGCCATTCCATCACGGGAAGATATTCACGATGACGAGACCCGGGACACAATGGAAGCGCAAGCCTTGTACAACCTGCTGGAAAATGAGATTGTGCCGACCTTTTATGACCGGCCTGGAGGAGATTTGCCCCTGAAGTGGATTGAGCGGATGAAAGAATCCATCAAAATGTCTTTGCGCCGGTTCGCCAGTGACCGGATGGTCGGAGAATACCATGAGAGGTTTTACCTCAAAGCGTCTGACGCGTACGAAAAATTGACCGCGGATGACGCCAAGCTGGCCCGCGAGTTGGGACCGGCTAAAATCCGCAACCGCGCGTTGCACAAATCCGTTCATGTGGATTACCCCCAGATTGAAGGCGGATTAACGCACATGCATGTCGGGCACACGTTTAAAGTGACCACGCGTATCGCCCTTGGCGAATTGACCCCGGAAGAAGTGGATGTGGAGGTTTACTATGGCCCCGTGGACGCGCAGAACGTGATTATTCAAAGCAACCGCCAGCCCATGGAAATCGTTGAGGATTTAGGCGGCGGGAATTATGTGTACAAAGCCGAGATCATTTCCCGGCAGACGGGACGGTTTGGCTTGAGCGCCCGGGTGACACCCGCGGGAAAGACCTGGAGCAACCGGATCCCCGGCATCATCACCTGGGCGAGTTAACCAGAAGAGGAAGGACGCATGGCGCGAGGACAACGAAAACGAAAAACCAGGAATCCGCGGATTCTCATCGTCACCCCGGAGATCACCTATCTGCCGGAGGGCATGGGAAACATGGCCAACAAACTCAGCGCCAAGGCCGGCGGGTTGGCGGATGTCTCCGCCTCGTTGGTCAGCGCCTTGGAGCAACAAGGCGCCGATGTCCATGTCGCCCTGCCGAATTACCGGCGGCTCTTTCAAGTGGATGTCAACCAACTGATCAGCAAGGAATTGCGAAAATATTTGAACCAGTTGTCGGATAAACGGATCCACTTGGCCGAAGACCGGGTGTTTTATTACCGGGACACGGTCTACAGTAATTATTGGCAAGACAGTTTTAAAGTGTCTCTGGCCTTTCAGCGGGAAGTGATCAACAACATTATCCCGGTTGTGAATCCCGATTTAATTCACTGCAATGACTGGATGACTGGCCTGATTCCGGCCATGGCCCGCCGACTCAACATCCCCTGTCTGTTCACTGTGCACAATATCCACACCCAGGAAATGAGTATGGAGCACATCGAAAACACGGGCATCGACGCGGCGGAGTTTTGGAAATACCTCTATTTCAAACGCCCTCCGGCCAATTATGAGGAAAGCCGGTCCACCAATCAAGTGGATTTGCTCTGCAGCGGAATTTTCGCCGCCCATTACATCAACACGGTCAGCCCGACCTTTCTGCGTGAAATTGTCGATGGGCGCCACCATTTTATTCCCGCTCACATTCGAACTGAATTTAAACACAAATATGACGCGGGCTGCGCGGTGGGCATTCTCAACGCCCCCGATCCCGAGGAGTCACCCGCCACGGACGAAGCGCTGGTGAGAAATTACACGGCGGAAACTCACGCGACCGGCAAACGGGCGAATAAAATCGCCTTCCAGAAGAGAATCGGTCTGACTGTGAATCCCGACGCCCCCTTGTTTTTCTGGCCGTCCCGCTTGGATCCGGTCCAAAAGGGGCCTGAGCTGGTCACCAGCATTTTGTATGACATGATTCACACCTACTGGGACGATCACTTACAAGTCGCCGTCGTCGCCAACGGCAGCCATCAACGGGCCTTTCACGATGTAGTCCACTTTCATGGCTTCAAAGACCGGGTCGCGGTCGTTGATTTTGATGATTCACTCTCCCATTTGGGGTATTCCGCGGCGGATTTCATGCTGATGCCGTCCCGGTTTGAACCATGCGGCCTCCCGCAGATGATCAGTCCCAAATACGGCGCCTTGCCCATCGTGCATGACACCGGCGGGCTCCACGACACCGTTAAGCATATGGACATCGCGAACCGCGCCGGCAACGGGTTTGTCTTCATCACCTATGACACCAACGGCCTGCGCTGGGCGGTGGATGAGGCCATGCGCTTTTTCAGAGAATCCCCGGAACTCAAGGCGCGGGAAATTTCCCGGATCATGCGTGAGGCCGAGCGTGAGTTTAATCACGCGGTCACCGCCCAACAATACATTGACATGTACGAAATGATGCTTGACCGCCCTCTGGTCGTCGACCACTGAGCAACTTAAGAAAGAATCACCGCCTGGTGCGCTGTTTGACTGATCACATCCCCAACCGTGTCCAGCCGCTTGCCGATGACGGCTGGCTCGCGCCTTTCTCCGAAAAACTCGCCGCCCGCGCGGACCGGGCCGTAAGGACGGAACACCGCCTCACGGAAGGGCGGAAAAAGCTGGCGGATTTCGCCAGTGGACACGAGTACTTCGGTTTACACGCCGCGGACAAAACGCGTTGGGTCTTCCGTGAATGGGCACCCAATGCCACAGGTGTCACCATCATCGGCGACTTTTGTGATTGGGATACCGGCCGGGGAATCAATTGCCACGCCTTGGGTAACGGTGTCTGGGAGGCGTTTATTCCCAAAGCGACACTTCCGCATGGCGCCCTCTTCAAATTACGCGTTTTTTGGCCCGGCGGTGAAGGCGACCGTTTGCCGACCTACGCCCGGCGGGTCGTGCAAGACCCGTCAACGCATATTTTCACCGCCCAAGTATGGCGGCCGGAGACACCCCATGCGTGGGAGCATCCGATCCCCCCGCCGCCGGCGGCGCCGCTGATCTATGAGGCCCACGTCGGCATGGCGCGGGAAGAGGAGCGGGTGGGCGCGTTCAACGAATTCGCCCGGGACATGTTGCCCCGGATCGCCGAAGCCGGCTATAACACGGTCCAGTTAATGGCGGTCATGGAGCATCCTTATTACGGGTCTTTCGGCTATCATGTGTCAAATTTTTTCGCCCCGTCCTCACGCTTTGGCACGCCCGAAGACCTGAAGAATCTTGTGGACAACGCCCACCGGCTCGGGCTGCGGGTGATCATTGATCTGATCCACTCGCACGCTGTCCGTAACGACATAGAAGGCCTCGCCCGGTTCGACGGCACGACCTGTCAATTTTTCCACGCCGGTCCCAGGGGCTATCATGAGGCGTGGGACTCATGTTGCTTTGATTACTCCAAACCGGAAGTCCTGCACTTTCTGCTCTCCAATTGCCGGTATTGGCTCGATGAATTCCATGTCGACGGATTCCGCTTCGATGGCATCACCAGCATGATTTATCTCAATCACGGACTGGGAGAGGCGTTTGTCGATTACAGGCAATACTTTGATGACAATGTTGACGAAAGCGCCCTCACCTACCTGGCGCTGGCCAACAAGGTCATCCACACCGTGCGGCCGGACGCGGTGACCATCGCCGAGGATGTCAGCGGCATGCCCGGATTAGGCGCGCCGTCGGAGACCGGCGGCTGCGGCTTTGACTTCCGCCTGGCGATGGGAGTCACGGATTATTGGTTCAAACTGCTCGACACGCGGGACGAGGACTGGTCCATGCGCGGACTCTGGCACGAACTCACCAATCGCCGGGCCGATGAAAAAACGATTTCCTATGTGGAATGCCATGATCAAGCCATCGTCGGTGGAAAAACCATGCTGTTCACCCTGCTCGACCATGAGATGTACACCGCGATGCATACCACCAGCCAAAGTTTAACCTTGGAACGCGGCATCGCTTTGCACAAGTTAGCCCGCCTAATCACATGGGCTACAGCCGGTTGGGGATACCTGAATTTCATGGGCAATGAATTTGGCCACCCGGAGTGGATTGACTTCCCCCGGGAGGGAAATAACTGGTCATATCATTACGCCCGCCGCCAATGGTCCTTGGCCGACCGGAAAGATCTCCGCTATCAGCACCTGAACGCGTTTGACCGGGCAATGCTGACCTTGGCCAATACAGAGCATCCTCTGGAAAAAGCCCGGCCGGTCAGCATTGACATCAATGACGCGGAAAAGGTGCTTGTTTTTGAACGCGGCGGGCTGTTCTTTCTCTTCAACTTCCACCCGGAAACCTCGTACCCGTCACGGGAAGTCCTGGCGCTTCCGGGAAGCTATAAGCTGGCGCTGAACAGTGACGCGCCTGTTTTCGGCGGCCATGACCGGGTGGCCCCTGACCAGATCTTCACCACCACCCGCGCCGACGGTCGGGACACGATCCGCGTGTATCTGCCCAGTCGCACGGCTCTGGTGCTTAAACGGATGAACCAGTGACCAGTGACCAGTGAATGTAAACGGTAAACAGTATCGAACCATTTGGCTGGATCCGGATCAACCGGATGTCGTCCGAATCATTGACCAACGGGCCCTCCCCCATGAATTCACCATCATGGACCTGCGGACCGTGGAGGATGTCCGGCGCGCGATCGCCGACATGGCGGTCCGCGGAGCCGGCCTCATCGGAGCGACGGCCGCCTATGGCATGTATATCGCCGCGCTCACCGCGCCGGAAACCACGTTTGAGGCCAGTTTGCGAGCCAGCGCCGCGACCCTTATCGCCACCCGCCCCACCGCCGCCAATCTGGCTTGGGCGGTCAACCGGCAACTCGCCGCCATGGAAACAGCCGCGGACCCCGCGGATAAAATCGCCATCGCCCGCCAAACCGCGGCCGCCGTCGCTGATGAAGACACCGACTTCTGCCGCCGTATCGGCCTCCATGGGCACCCGCTCATTCAGGCGATCAGCGCGAAAAAAAATGGCGCGCCGGTCAACATTCTCACCCACTGCAACGCGGGCTGGCTGGCGTTTGTGGACTACGGATCCGCCACCGCCCCGATGTACGCCGCGCGCGCCGCGGGCGTTCCCATTCACGTCTGGGTGGATGAAACCCGTCCCCGTAATCAGGGCGCGTCATTGACCGCCTGGGAACTGGGACAACACGGTATCTCGCATGAGTTAATCGTGGACAACGCCGGCGGACACCTCATGCAGCATGGTCTGGTGGACATGTGTATCGTCGGCGCCGACCGCGTCACCCGGCGGGGCGACGCGGCGAACAAAATCGGCACCTATCTCAAGGCGCTGGCCGCCCGCGATAACGGCATCCCCTTTTATATCGCCCTGCCCTCGTCGACATTTGACTTCGCCATGCGTGACGGCATCGTCGAAATTCCCGTGGAAGAACGGGATCCCGAAGAAGTCCGGACAATGACCGGCCGGGACACCCGGACGGGACAGCCGGCCACGATCCGCATTTGCCCGGACACCACCCCCGCCCGTAACGTCGGTTTTGATGTGACTCCCGCCCGGCTGATCACTGCGCTTATCACTGAGCGCGGCGTTTGCGCCGCCGATGAGGTGTCGATCCTGTCCCTGTATCCCGAAGCGGCCCGGATAACGGCCGATCACCCATAACACTGCCTGAGTGGAAGTGAACCCAATGAAAAAAATCGGCATAATCGGCGGCAGCGGTCTCGATGATCCCGCGATTCTTGAGTCTTCTTGTGATATTCATGTCAACACCCCTTACGGAGTCCCTTCCTGCCCGCTCAAATGCGGCACAATCAACGGCGTTGATGTCGTCCTTCTTGGACGCCACGGCCGGGAGCACACCCTCCCCCCGTCTCAAGTCAACTACCGCGCCAACATCCAGGCGCTGAAAACGGCGGGATGCACCCATATCCTGGCCACCACCGCCGTCGGCTCGCTGCGGGAGGAAATCGGCCGGGGTGACTTGGTCATCCTGGATCAGTTTATCGATTTCACCAAACGCCGCGAAAGCACCTTTTTTGACACCTTTGAACCCCATACGCCTCAGCATACGCCCATGGCTGAGCCCTTCGACCGCGGACTCCGCGGTCTCCTCATCAACCATTGCGGCGCCCTGGGCATACGGTTCCATAAAACCGGCACCGTCGTCACCATTGAAGGCCCCCGGTTTTCCACCAAAGCTGAATCAACTATGTTCCGGCTTTGGGGGGCGGATGTCATCAACATGTCAATCGCCACCGAAGCCAGCCTCGCCAATGAGGCGGGCATCCCCTACGCCGCGGTGGCCATGAGCACCGACTATGACTGTTGGAAAGAGGATGAGGAGCCGGTCAGTTGGGAAACCGTTCTGGCGGTCTTCAAAGCCAACGCGGAAAAAGTCACCCGCCTGCTCATCGCGACAGTGCCGGCGATATGACCCTCATCCCGGCAAGGAGTCACAACGATCATCCAGCCGACCGCGGAGTTTAGTATGTATAACAAAACCCCCGCCTGACAGTGTGTTTTATCTCTTCAGTATTTATCTTACCCACTTAAACCGCACACAAAAGCCCAACCGATTGCCATGCCCTCCTCTTTTTCTCCACCATCCCGATTTAATCGCCTGCAGCCTTTTGTCATCGCGTTAACACCCTTCCTTTTTTTCCTCGCCCATGCCGCTTTGTTTGGCGATTGGTTGATTGATGACGCGGGAATTTCTTTTGCCTACGCCAGAAATTTTATCCATGGGCACGGTTTGGTCAGTCAACCCGGCGTGGCACCGGTGGAAGGGTTTTCCTGTCCCACGTGGACACTCCTTATTTCGCCATTTTTCATGGGCGATCCGCCGCATCCCGCATTGGTGATAAAAATATTTAGTTGCTTCTGGATTTTTCTCTGCTTTCTCACCGTTACAAAGACCTGTTTTTTACTTTTCCCGCAAAAATGGCTAGCGGGCTGGACGGCTTTTTCGGCCTTAACGATCCTGTCATTTAATACCAGTTTTGTCGTATGGACGATCTCCGGTCTGGAAAATCCCCTTTATGCGGCACTTTGCTCCTTGTATGTGTTTTTCTCTGTGGCCTACGCCACAGGACCGGAAAAAAAAGGGCGGATGAGCGCCCTGTCATGCGGTATTATCTGCGCTTTGATGGCTCTTACCCGGCCGGAGGGCATTCTTTTCGCTCTGGCGTTTCCAGTCATCGCGGGCATCTCCTTCCTCAGAAACTCCGGACCATGGAAAATCATTGTGAAAAACACCTGTCTTTTTGGCGGATCCCTGATGTCCCCCCTGTTCATTTATATGCTTTTCCGATGGGTGTATTTTAAAGATATTATGCCCAATACGTTTTATGCTAAAGGCGGCCCGTCATTCGCCGCCGCTTTGCACCTGCTTTCTCCCCCGTGGCAGTCAATGCAAGCGACGTTCACACTTTTTTCAGCCGCTTTTTCATGGATGGCCGGATTGATCATGATCTTTTTGACAGGAATGTGCTTCCACCTGCTCTTTTTCAGAACTAAATCCTCAAAAACAATTTTGCTGATTCCTTTTGTTGGCGTTTCCTGGGCCGTTTTTTGCCTGTTGCCCCCGGACTGGATGGGAGAATTCCGTTTCGCGAACCTGTTCTATCTTCTCATGCCTTTACTGTTTTTCACCTGTGTCGCTGAGCTATTCTCTGACTCGTTTAACCAACGGTTTTGGCAGAAAGCCCTGCTCAGCGGCGTGACTCTCCTGGTCGCCATCCAGTCTTTAATGACTTATTCCCCCAGATCCGGTCGCTTTTCAACCCAGCCAACAGTCCCCTTCAAAGTCATCGCCCGGCGTTACGCGGTTAAATTCAATGATTACGCGGATCGTTTGAATACGGGGGCCACGACCTTTCTCTGCCCTGACCTGGGGGGAGCCCTCTATTTCTCACGACACCGGATTTATGATCTTGGGGGATTGTGTGACAAAACCATAGCCCGGTGTTTTCGAAGACGGGACTACGCGGCGGTCGCGGACTACATTCTGGATGATCTACAGCCAATCTTTATTCACATGCACGAAGTCTGGTCGGTAAAATCAGGGCTGTTTTATGACGAAAGATTCCGGGAGCGTTATGCCGTATTAACCGAAACAAAATCAGAATGGGCCGCCAAATTCGGCTATGACGAGGTGTGCGACGGCGATTATGTGCTGAAGTCAGCCCTGGCGGAACCGATGCTTCAACGGGTTCTGGCCGGTGATTTTTCGGCAATCCCCATACGACAAACACTGGACGGCTGCAAACCCTTTCCCTATTCCCCGACTGCCGCCCCCTAATGCCTACTATCGAAAGGAACAATCAGTGGGCGGACTTGATCACGGCTTTCTGGAGGTATGCGGCGACCGCTCATCAAAACAATCACCGACGATCTTAAGCGGAAGCAGTGTGATCCCATAACTCTCAGAAAAGCTGGGTTGAAAACAAATTGGTATCAGTACTGCCGGCGGTACTGCCCCGGGGTCATGCCGGTCTCGCGTTTGAAGACGATGAAAAAGCGCGACTCGCACCCAAAGCCGCAGTCGACGGCAATGCGGGACATGGTGGCATCGGTCTCGATAAGCATCTTCCGGGCCCGGTTGACCCGGGCGCGTTGAATGGCGACCTGCGGGGTGTAGCCGAGGGCCCGTTTAAGGCGCGCCTCCAGGGTCCGGCGGGACACATGGACAACATTCGCCACATCCTCCACCCGGATACCCTTATGGCAATGATCCCGGATGTATGCCAAAGCCGGCCCGACGACCGGATCATCGGCAATGACGATGTCGGTGCTCTGCCGGGGGACCACACCGACCGGGGGGATCCAAAGCGCCCTCTGGTGCACCTCGCCAGCCATCAGGCCATCCAGCATTTTCGCGGCCTCATAGCCGATGTCTTTCGCATTCAACTCGATGCTGGACATCGGGACCGTCGCCAACTCCGTCAGCCAACTGTCGTTGTTCACCCCCAGCACCGCCACGTCATCGGGAACGCGAAAACCAAGCGCCAATGCCTGTTGGATCAGCGCACGACCAAGAAAATCGCTAGCGGCCATCACGCCCGCAGGCTTGGGCAATGCCGCCAGCCAACGCCCGATGACGGCAGATAGATCGCTCGTCGGCCCGATGGCTGGGAACACATGGCACGTCCGACCCGCCTGCCCTTCGACGACATCAGCGAAACCCGCCAGCCGCCGCAGCGCGAACCAGCCGCGGTCCACATCGAAGAAACCAAAATGGGCGAAACCGCAGGCCAGCAGATGCTCTCCGCCCATGCGCCCGACCGCCTCGTCATCGCTGCCGACCCGCGGCAGCGGCAGATCCTCCACCTTGGAGGAAATGTTCACCGCCGTCACGCCCGCTTCCCTGAGAGTATCCCCCCACTGAGGTTTGTTGAAAAAGCCGATCAATCCGTCGATCGCTTTCAGATCCACCTCGGATTCAGTCAGCATGGGACGCTCGGCAGAGCCGACCAGTTGCCAGTGGGCTGCTCCCCGCTTGTAGGCGACCACACCAAGCGTGATGTCATGGAGCATATCCCGAACGTGCCTGGACCCCATCAAGGCGACACGTACCGGCTTGGCTGAATTGGACATGGAACTTCTCCTTAACTGCGCTAAACGAAAGATGTTTTCGCTAAACGCTAATATACACGGGTCCGATCACATGTAAAGTAGATTATCGGTTAAGATAACTATCCACTTCCCGCACTGCAGGGTCGGGAATGAATTTTGCCAAACCACATCAGAAAGTCGTGTGAATCTAAATAAGGAGTCGACAATGAAAAGTCATCTCAAACATCAAGTCTCAACCGCAATCATGGCAGTCGGAATTGCCGGCCTCACGCTGCTCTGTGGTTCCGCCCAGGCGGCCCTGATCGCACATTACACCTTCGATTCCGTATTCGATACGAACAAGACAGCTGACTCGGTGGGCAGCGCATCCGCCACGCTTGGGGGCGCCGTCTCGATCAACTCGACCGTTGCTGGAAGAATTGGCAATGGTGCCTTGGAAATGGACAATAGCCTTGGAACTGATGCGGAAGGTGGGGACGGCGCAGTGACCAGCAACAGCTTTTCCTGGACCAGTGACGCCCGCACCCTGATCTTCTGGTGGAAGGCCAAAGAGCCGAATGTGAACACCAGTCAAGGCGCCTACGTCTCCTTCGGAGATACTTCCGCCAATGGAACCCGCTTCGACATGAAAGAGGTGAACGTAGGTACCCCGGGCCAGCTTCGGGTCGAGGTGGCGGGAGCCGGGCTCACAACAGATCCGGCTAATTTCGATGATGGCGGCTGGCATTTCGTCGCCTTGACGGTGTCCGACAGCGCGACATTCGCGGACATATCATGGTTTGTGGATGGCAGCACGGATTTGAATGCCAGCAGCACGAGCACGCAAGATATCGCGACTGCGACCGGCCCACTGGTCTTCGGCGACTCCGTCATTGCCGGAGCAACCAGCAGCGACGGTCAAGACAACCGCACGCCCAACGGCTACCTCGACGACTTCCAACTCTACGACGAGGTGCTTACCTCCGAGCAAATCTCGTTCCTCTACAACAATCCCGGCAGCGTGATCCCGATTCCCGAGCCCTCCACGATGGTTCTGGCCGGACTCGGGCTGGCTGGCCTGACCCTCCGCCGCCGGCGGCGGAAATAAGGCTTCAGTCCTTCGATATGTGGTCTAAAACCGGGTTGGGTGCTTCGTCGGCACCCGCCCGGTTTTCTTTGCTTTTCGCGCCGCCTGATAAAATCCTGTCGATGGCAATCGATCTTCAGGCGACGCAAATCAAT
This sequence comes from Lentisphaeria bacterium, assembly GCA_032251435.1. Classification (GTDB taxonomy): domain Bacteria; phylum Verrucomicrobiota; class Lentisphaeria; order Oligosphaerales; family MVZH01; genus JAVVEH01. The sequence goes on from JAVVEH010000028.1 coordinate 20,668, forward strand.
CCCTGTTGTTCATCCGTCCCACCTCCGCAGGGGACATGCCGGAAATCGTTGTTCATTTAAGAGCCGACACCGCCGCAGGCAGAGGCCGATCCCGCTGAGCGGGAGAACGGCACGAAATCCCGGCCAAGCCAGTCGGCCAGCCAAACCATGATTGACGGCAATTTTAGACTAAAGGCGAAAACAGTCACGGTAAAATTTGACTTTTGTCAAAATTTGCCGTATAGTGCCTTTCCATGAATGGTCTTTCGCCAGGCAGTCGAAAAAAGCGGGGCTCAAGATGCGGCGCGCACTCATCAAAACAATCACCAAAGATCTTAAGCGGAAGATGGTTTTTCTCGCTGGGCCGCGGCAGGTTGGAAAGACGACCCTAAGCAAGCAGGCGCTTCCCGATGCGCGCGGGTATTTGAACTGGGATATTCCCGATCACCGGCGGCTCATTCTCGAACGCTCCTATCCGGACTGCCCCATGCTTGTCTTTGATGAGCTTCATAAACTCAGACGCTGGCGGGATTATTTAAAGGGATATTACGACGATGTTGGCCAAACATATCAAACGCTGGTCACTGGAAGCGCCAGGCTCGACGCGCTGAAGCATGGCGGCGATTCATTGCAGGGCCGTTATCACTACCATCGCATGCTCCCTCTGACCGCTGATGAGCTGGCGATCACAACACAGTCGGATTTAAAGGACTTGTTGCGCCTGGGCGGATTTCCCGAGCCTTTTTTTTCCGGTGAAGCGCTGGAGGCGCGCCGCTGGACACGGGAGTATCAGCACCTCCTGATTAACGAGGAAATTGCCTCGCTTGAAAATGTTTCCGACCTCGGTCTCCTGCAATTGCTGGCCATGCGGCTTCCGGATCTGGTCGCGTCCCCCTTGTCGATCAACGCGCTTCGCGAAGATCTTCAGGTCGCTCATAAGACTGTCGCCAGTTGGCTGAATATCTTTGAACGACTCTACATGATCTTTCGTCTGGCGCCTTTCGGGGCACCCGCGATTCGGGCGGTGAAGAAAGAGCAGAAGCTCTATTTTATGGATTGGAACATCATCCCAACCGATGGCCCCAGGTTTGAAAACATGCTGGCTCTGCACTTGCTAAATCTGGTTTTCCGCGCTCAGGACGAGCGGGGGTTGAATTGGGAACTACGCTATTTCAGGGACCGGGACGGCCGCGAGGTCGACTTTGTCATTGTCGACCGGTTCACGCCGCTACTGGCCGTTGAAGCCAAGTTCGGAGATGCCGCCGTCGCCAAATCGCTGACGTATTTCAAGGGCAAGTTCCCCGAAGCGAAGGCCTATCAGGTTTCCTTCAACCAAACCAGAGGGACGGTTTCAATGGCCGGTGTGAAGAAAATCTCCATGCTGGACTTTTGCGCCCGTGACTGGCTTGAAATCCTGACAGGCGGCGGAGCTGGGACGCGCGACGCGTGATGGCCTGGCTGAATTGGACATGGAACCACTAAAATCCTGTCGACAGCAATCGATCTTCAGGCGGCGCAAATCAATCTCTGCCGAACGTCCGCCCCACCTCCACAGGAAACATCTCCGCCCATTTCCTGCGCTAAACGAAAGTTTTTTTCGCTAAACGCTGATATACACGGCTCCGATCACATGTAAAGTAGATTATTGGTTGAGATAACTATCCACTTCCCGGGGCACAGGGTCGGGAATGAATTTTGCCAAACCACATTAGAAAGTTGTGTGAAGCAAAAAAAGGAGACTCAAAAATGACCTTACATGAAAATCGGAACCATAAACCTACGATGACCATCACACAATACACGTTATCGGGCGCGGCCGCGTTCATACTTGCACTTTCGGGAACGGCTTCGGCCGCGACCGTGGCCGTGCCTGTCCTTCAGGATCACTCCATCGAGGAACGTGACGGGTATTTCACGACTCAAACCTATATGTGGATCAAACGGGACAACAATCATGACCGGATCGGCTTCATGGAATTCGATCTTTCGGCCTATGCCGGCGTTCCGATAACGTCCGCCAGCTTGTCCCTTCAGCTGGATACCGACTATTTGAGGGATACTCCCGGCAATGGCATGACGCTTGATCTGCATGCTGTGCATCCGGATGATTACGTATCCTGGGACGAAGACACCCTGGCGGGAAACACCGCCTATCCGGCCAAGCTCGCAGGGGGAGGTGACACCAACAATATAATGCTGGATTACACAAAACTGTGGATGAACAGCGGCACTTCGGAAGCTCCGACACCGATGGCTTCCGAGACGATTACTCTTGGGGCGGACACGCTTTACCCCACCATGTATCTGGACGATCCCGACCTCCTCAGCTTTCTGAACACCGCGAAGGAATTCAACGGGGGGCTAGTTACGTTTATGTTGTGGACATCCACGGAAAACGACGACGTGTGGACTGGCATTGCCACCAAAGAAAACGCCAGGGGACTGGCGGGGCCGCGGCTCAACATCACCATCCCCGAACCATCCACCGCGCTTCTCGCCGGCTTGGGCCTAGCCGGCCTGACCCTCCGCCGCCGCCGCCGGAAATAAGCGGCGTTCATCGACATGCGTTCTAAAACCGGGCATGGTGCTCCATCGGGCACCCGCCCGGTTTTTCTTTTTGCGTATTTTTCTGCCTTTTTGTGGCTATCCCCTCTTGGCAGCGGCGCGTTTTTCACATCCCTCATTCGTTGGGATTCCCTGTCTTCCCCATTACGACAACCGCTTCGCTGTCGCTTCGCTGACAACGAGTGAGTGATGATCTCCAACAGAACGAATCATCTGATGCACACCATCTTGACATCTGATGAATCCCGGATAGATTAACGGTGTGTTCACGGTTTTATTATTTTAGGGATGCCCCCGCCATGCGTACAACACTTGATATCGAAAAGCCCGTCCTAAGAGACCTGAAAAAACTTGCCCGGGAAAAGCGCCGATCCATGAGCCGGGTGGCTTCGGATTTGCTGGCGGAGAGTCTCCGCAGAAGCGAAAGTCCGCCAACACAATCAACCTTCTCTTGGAACAGCAGAAGGATGAGTGCGAGAGTCGATATTGATGATAAAGAGACGGTGTATTCGATTCTGGATGCCGAAGGCGATCATCAATGAGCGCCTCTCTCGATGCCAACATCCTGCTTTATGCTTCGGACGAAAACAATCCGGTCTGCCGGCAGGCCCGGGAGTTTCTTCGCAACATTGTTGAAGCGGGAGAAGTCTTTTTTGTCGCCTGGCCAACGGTGATGGCCTATCTACGGATTTCCACCCACCCCCGCATTTTTGCCAACCCCCTGTCGTATGCCGAAGCAGTAGCCAATATGGATACATTGATCAACTGTCCCCATATCCGGATACTGACTGAAGATGAGGGATTCTGGGAAGCCTACAAACGATCTGCCAGGGATGTCCCGACGCATGGGAATTTGGTTCCCGACACCCACCTGGCGACCATTCTCCGGCAACATGGCGTGAATACCATTTACACCCGGGACAAGGATTTTCTTAGATACATCTGGCTCAAGGCCGTGAACCCGTTTGACAATCATCCCATGGGATGACGGAAAGCTGTGATGATGAAACTATACATTGTACGACATGCCGAATCGGAAGGAAACGCGACCGGGAACTATTCCACCGCCATCGCCGACTCCCTCTCGGCTTCGGGGCGAAAAGAGGCGGAAGCCTTGGCCGATTCCCTGACGGCATGGGCATTTGACACGATCATCGTGAGCCCGCGACTGAGAGCGTTGCAGACCATTGCTCCGTATCTGGTGGCCACGGGACAGCAAGCGGAAATCTGGCCTGAGATCGCCGAAGCCTGCTGGCACGAAGAACGGGAGGAACCGGCGGGGACCTGGCCGCGGCAGGCGGCCAGCCTGCCGGCCTTCGCGCCCGGTCATTTTTGCTTTAGAGACGGTGAGCCGATCGCCCCCGCGGATGTGGAATCGTTCGGCGAAGGTCTATGCCGGATCCACACCGCCTTACACTTGATTCAGGAAGCGTTCATACCCGACCAAGAGTCGGTGCTGGTGGTCACCCACGGGCATGTGATCCGGGAAATACTGAATCTGATGCTCGCGACCCGGGAACTTGACCCTTTTCACCACGAAAACTGCGGCCTGACATGCCTGTCGTATAAGGGATGCTGGACACTGGAATTCTGTAATCGGAAAATTATTGGACACTAAGCCATGAATAATCATTCAAGGAGACGGACATGGATCCAGCCGACGATGGTTCAAATCATCCCGTGACATTTCATGACTTAGGGCTCCCGGCCGCTTTAATCACCGCTCTGGCCGCGGAAAACATCGTCAATCCCACCGCCATCCAGCACCAGGCCATCCCGCCTGTCCTGGACCATCAGGATGTGTATATCAGCTCACCAACCGGAACCGGCAAGACCTTAGCCTACGCCCTGCCTCTGTTGGCCAAGATTGATGTGGCGTCGAAAGATCTTCACGTCATCATCCTGACCCCGACCCATGAATTGTCCTCACAAATCCACGCGCGACTGCTGCTCTTAAATCAGAACTCCGGGCTCGGTTTCCGCTCACAACTCCTGATTGGCGGCGCGTCCACGAAACGCCAGATCGAAAAACTGAAAAAAAAGCCTCATTTGATTGTCGGTTCCGTCGGCCGCGTCCTGGAATTGATCGCTATGAAAAAACTCAAGGTCCAGGCGGTGAGAACCTTGGTCATTGACGAGGCTGACAGCCTGCTCTTCGCGGACAGTTTGTCCGGGATCAAAAAAATTCTTGAGCGGATTCCCGCCGCGCCCCAACTTATTCTGGTATCAGCCACCAATCAACCGGAAACCAACGCGGTGGCCGCGGCTTTGTCCCCGGCGATGGTCCAGGCTCACGCCGAGTCGAATCACGTGGCCCGGCACATCGAGCATATCTGGTTTTCCGGGCATGAAAATGAAAAACCGGACCTGCTCCGCAAAATTTTACGGGCTTGGGAACCCCAAAAAGCCATCGTTTTCACCCACCGCAATGATACCGCCATCCGGATTGCTCAAGGTCTGATAAACCGGGGATTCACCGTCAGCGAGATTCACGGGAAATGCGACAAGTTGACTCGGGAGAAATCGATCAACGCCTTCAGACAGGGAAAAACGACCGTTATGGTCGCCTCAGACATGGGGGCCCGGGGACTGGATATAAAGGGAGTCAGCCACGTCTTCAATGTGGATATTCCCGGCCAAAGCCTGGCTTACCTGCATCGGGCCGGCCGGACCGGCCGGGCGGGGGAAAAGGGTGTCTGCGTCTCGTTAGTCAGCCCTGAGGAAGAGAAAATCATCCGGCGCTTTGAACGGGAACTGGATGTCCAATTCACTCAAGCGGCGATGGCCAGTGGGAAAAGCGTGACAGCGTGAAAGGCGTCCCTTGGATTTCGCAGTCCCCTGCGGCGTGAAAGCGTGAAAGCGTGAAAGCGTGAAGCGTTGTAGCCGGCAGCCTCCGGCTCCCGGAATTATCCGTGGGCAAGGATGCCAACGGTTACATCCACGTTTTAAAGCTTAATATCAAGTCCGATATCAATCGCTTTGACTGAATGCGTCAAAGCGCCCACGGAGATAAAATCAACACCGGTTTGGCCAATGGCGGGAATCCGTTCCAGGGTGATGCCCCCGCTGGCTTCCAGTTTGGATCGTCCGTTGACCAGCTTAACCGCTTCCATCATGGTCTCATCGCTCATATTATCCAGCAAGATGTAGTCCGCTCCCGCGGCCGCGGCTTCCGCGACATCTTCCAGCGTGTCGGCTTCCACTTCCACCTCCAGCTCGGGGTACTTTTCACGGCAGGCGGCCACGGCCCGGCCAATGCCTCCGGGTCCTTCCAAACTGGCCAGTTCACGATGATTGTCTTTTATCATGATCCGGTCATACAATCCAATTCGATGATTGGTCGCTCCCCCCGCGGAGACCGCGTACTTCTCCAGCAACCGCAACCCCGGAGTGGTTTTGCGCGTGTCCAGAATTTGGGTGTCACTCCCACCGAGAGCGTCAACATAGATCCGGGCCATCGTGGCGATGCCGGATAAGCGCTGCATGAAATTCAAGGCCGTTCTCTCGCCGGTCAAAATCGCTTGCGCCGGCCCCTTGATTTTGGCCAGCACTGTGCCCGCCGGGCAAAAATCACCGTCCGCCACCAAGCCTTCCACCGCGCAATCCGCGTCCAAGAGCTGAAAAACCGTCTCAACAACAGCCAGTCCGGCGCAGACACAATCTTCCCGGGTGTTGAAAGAGGCTTCAATCACCGCATCTTTCGGAACAACTGCCAGCGTGGTCGCGTCGCCGGAACCCATATCCTCGGCCAACGCCTGTTGACAGATTGAGCGGATGACGGATGGGTCAACATTAAACATCTTTTTTGCCTTTTATATGAAGAATACTGATCAGTGTGAACAAAAAGAAGACTTGGCAGAAGACGGCCAGCGCGCCCAGGGGCGGCAGCCATAGCAATGTCAAGGCCCCGGCGCTGATCGTCAGCCCCAGGAGATGAATCAAAATCACCGAACAGCGGCGGCTCAGGCCCAATTGCGTGAACCGGTGGGAAATATGCCGATGGTCTCCCACATACACGGGTTCCCTGAGCAGCAGACGGATAATCACCACGGCGAATGTGTCGAAAATAGGCAACGCCAAAACGAGTAAAGGAATCGCCAGCGGCGCGTAAGTCGGGGTCTCACCGGTCACATAGAACGTTGTCATCGCACCGAGAACAGCCAATATAAAGCCCAGAAAATGACTGCCGCAATCGCCCATGAAAAGGCTGGCCGGCGGCCAGTTGAAAATCAAAAAGCCCACACACACGCCGCACACCGACGCGGATAACGCGGCGACGTAATACTGACCCCGAAAACCGGCCACCAGTAAGAACGTGAACGACGCGATCGCCGCCACCCCCCCCGCCAGGCCATCCATATTGTCAAAAAAATTGACCGCGTTGACGATGAACAGGATCCAGAATACGGTCAACCCCCAGGTGATCACCGGATAGCTGATAAACAGTTCGATCCGGACACCGTACAGAGCCACAAACGCGGCGACCGCGAACTGGGCGGAGAATTTCACTTTCGCCGACATCGCTTTGCGATCATCCGCCAGACCGACAAGGCCCAGTAACAGCGCTCCGCCGACAATCACGCCCAAACGCGGCAACATCTCCGCGAGGTTCGCGGTTTGCTCCGTCATCTCACCACTCAGATGGCTCTTTAAAAGCATCGCGCCGAAGAACCCCGACACCAGTGTCAAAAGCCAAGCGCCGATCATCCCCACTCCCCCGGCCACGGGGGTGACTTTCTCGTGCCGTTTATGTCCCTCCGACGCCGGCTTATCCGTGAACCCGATGTTCAAGGCGAAGCGCCGCCAACCCCATGAGAATCCGGCCGCCAGCACCAGGCTGACCAGCAGAATAAAGCCATAAATGATCCACCAATTATTCATTATTTAAACAAACCCAGCAAGCAGAGGACATATGTTTTAAATCCGAGGCGCGCGTTTCGAGCATCCCCCCCTTAGCTTGTTGGCTTCCTTTTCTGTCTGATTCGTTGTCGTTCTTACTTCACGGACAATGAGTTTCATCGCAGTCGCCAATCGTTAACGCATGTAAAACCGTGACCAATACTATAGCGTTCCCGCATCTCAAAGCACCTCCCTCTCCTGACAAAAATCACCGAGAGCGACATCTCTATACAATCAGTAGGTAACTCTTTTGGTATTCTCCAGCCATTGGTCAAACACGGCGACAGCTTCCGCCCGCATAGCCTGGCGTGTCGCCAACGTCCTCTCAGACACGGGCAGGGCGATCTGGCGATAGAACTCCGCGTCGTCGAACCCGGCTTCAGCCGCGTCAGCCTGCCCGGCGCCGTACATCAGCCGCGGAATCCGCGCCCAGTAAATGGCGCACAGGCACATCGGGCAGGGTTCGCAGCTCGAATAGATCTCGCAATCCGACAGATCAAAGGTTCCTAAACGCTTCGCCGCATCACGGATCGCCATAATCTCAGCGTGGGCGGTGGGATCCGGCGTGGCCGTCACGGCGTTCCAGCCGCGGCCGACGACTTCGCCGTCACACACCACCACGGCCCCAAACGGTCCGCCGTCGCCGGCGGCACTGTGTTCCATGGCCAGATTGATCGCTTGTTTGAGAAATGTCTCATTCATCAGCAAGTCCGGTTTCTCTCGAAAGTCCGCGCCCCGCGCCGGGCGGCGCATGTGAAATATCCTGATTTTTTACGCCAAGGGCGTTATGACAGGAAATCAGCTTTAAAAAACATCCGTCAATGATCCACACGGCCGGGATCGACACACATCCCCGCCGCCAGCCGCTGGCGGAGGGTCTCGTACAGCAAAATCGTCGTAGCCGTAGCCACATTGAGAGAGTCCGCCATCCCCAGCATCGGGATCCGCGCGCGAACCGTGGCCCGTTCCAGCCAAAAATCAGTGAGCCCGTATTGCTCCGCCCCCATGGCCAGCGCCACCGGTCCGGTCAAATCAATCTGATCATAACGCTTTTCGGCATGGGGCGTAGCGGCCAAAATCGCGCAGCCGGCGGCTTCCAGCCAATCCGCGATGACCGCGGGCTCATCTTCAGCGACCGGCACGGAGAACAAAGCCCCGGTACTGGCCCGCACCACATTGGGATTAAACAAGTCCGTCCGTTTATCGCAGAGCAGGATGGCGTCAACCCCCGTCGCGTCCGCGGAGCGCAGCATGGTGCCGAGATTGCCGGGTTTCTCAATGCCTTCAGCGATGATAAACAAGCCAGCCTTTCCCGGGACGGGCAAGTCGGCCACCGCCAGCCTTTTTTGCGGGGCGACCGCCAGCAATCCTTCCGGCTTGTCCCGATAGGCCATTTTGCCGAACACATGCGGGGGCACATGGATCAGCCGCGCGCCCGCCGCCACACACCGGGCGATCAGGGCGTCTTCATTGTCCCCTTTGAACAGTTCCGGACAGATGTACAATTCCAGAACAGGACACCCCTGTTGGCAGGCCCGGAGAATCCCCCGGTATCCTTCGATAATAAATTGTCCCGCCTGTTCACGCGGCCGGCGGTCACGCAGTTTCACCACATGTTTGACGCGGGGATTCTGCAAGCTGGTGATTAACAGTGATTCAGTCACGATTCGGGGAGTTATCCATTGCATTGACACATGTTCACGACCCCGGTCACTATAACGCGTTTTCACCGTTTTTCACAGCCGTCCCATGGAATCGCTGGTAATCGGTTAGTAGCTGGGGCGTAGGCCGGGGTTCCTTGCCCGGCTATGCCTTAAGACAGTCGGCCTACACAATGTCCCCCAGCTGCTAACCGATTACAATCGCTGTGACTTTACTCTTCATCGTTCTATCGGTTTTACAGAAGAGAATGCCTGCGGATTTCGAATGTCGAATTCCGGATTTTGGTGCTTGAAAGTTTTTCCCGGTGACGTATTTTAGGGGACGTTATGTCGGCATGGCGGACGGCATACGGGTCCGCCGCGCCGAAATTAAAGAGAGTTCAACCCTATTAGGAGAAGCGACAACAATGATTCACCCCACCCTGAAACATGTGGCCACCGGCCTGCTCGCCTTTACCGTTCTGAACACTCAGGCGGATGAGGGAGCGGCGAAAAACGACGCCTGGACACCACCCATGGAAATTGAATACGCGGAGGGGCTGAAACTCCGCTTGGGGATTGACAACCGCACCCGCTTCACCACCTTTGACCGCACGGCGATTTTCGCCAATGACAACGGTCCCAGCGGGCACGGACTGGAGTACATCCGCATGCGCACCCGCTTGTGGACCAGTGTTGACTTGCCCGGAAACATGACGTTAAACGCGCGGATGGCGAACCGCTGGCATTATTTCAGCAGCCACTTCATCAATCCCAATCAGCAGGACGCCGCCACCTGGGAGTTCAATGATGAAGTCATTATTGATGACTTGAACCTGAAAATAGCCAATATCCTCGCTTCACCCGTGTCCGTGACGTTAGGGCGGCAGGCGTTGATTCTCGGCAACGGCATGATCTTCCTGGAAGGAACACCTTATGACCAGGGCCGCACGATCTACTTCGACGGCGCCACCGCGCGCTACAGCGCCGATAACAATAAATTAACCCTCTTCGCCTTCTGGGACAACCTCAAAGACGAGTTCTGGGTGATTGACGATCAAGACCGCCGCCTCCGCCGGGGAGACACCCTCACCCTGGGCGCGTATTTCACCCACACCTTTTGCAACGCGCTAAACGCCGATATTTTCTACAATTTCACCGAAATCGAAGATGACTTTTTCCTGATCGCGGACGCCTCGGAACGCAATCATCCCATGGACGAAAACGCCACGATCCACACCTATGGCGCCCGGATTTTCGGCGCCGTCCATGAATGGGTGGACTACAGCGCTGAGTTGGCGTTTCAAACCGGTGAAGCCAATCAACGCACCAGTAAAGAAGACATGACCGGGATGATGGCGGATTTGCGCCTCACCATCAAGACACCGAAAGAAACCCCGCTCGCGCCCTCGCTTCTTCTTGAATACACCTATATGAGCGGTGACGAGGCGGGTGATGACGAGTTTGAGGGCTGGCATCCCCTGTTCGCCGAATATCCGATCTGGCGGGAAGAACTCCTGCCGATTCTGTTGAACGGCAACTGGACCAACATGCACCAATACCGCGCTGAAGGTAAATTCAAACTCATGGATAAGCTGACCTTCACCGCCGCGTACGCCTACATTCTCGCCGACACGGACGCTCAAGTCAGCGGTCAAGGCGGCCAAGGCGCGCACTTTGGCGAACTGGTCTCCGCGTTCCTGGATTATTCCTACAACAAAAACCTGTGCTTCGCCTTGGAAAGCGCGTTTTTCTTCCCCGGTAACTACTGGGATAACGGGGCTGAATCCAAATGGCTCCGGGCCCAAGTCACGCTGACGTTCTAAACACCGCTGGTGTTCCGGCCGGGTTGGAGTCCGCTCCAACCCGGCTTTTTTTCCCACGGGCGCCGCGGTTCCGCTTCCCGCGGTTGAATCAGGGAATAATGAGCACGGGGCAGCGCGCGTGACGGATGATTCTCTCGGGCATGTTGGCGAAAAACACTTCCCGCAAGGCGGAGGAAGCGGGACGGCTCAACATGATTAAATCCACATCCGCGGACACCGCGAAGAACACGACTTCCTCGTCGGGTCTGCCGATTTTGTGAACAACGGAAAACTCGATCCCGGCCGGCACACAGTCCGCGTAGGTCCTGATTTTGGCGTCGATATCCGCTTTCGCCTTGTCATCGACATCGTCCACCTCGTAGATATACGCTTTCCAGAACTGAGCCTCAGGCTCGGGGATCACATGCAAAAGCGTCAATTTAGCCGCCCATCGCTCCGCGGTGCTCACCGCGTACGCGAAAGCGGCGCGCTCCTCGGCGAATTCCGCGAGATAAAGCACATGTCTGACCGGTTTGATCACTGTTTTCACCCCAGGCATATCTGATTCACTCCCGCCTTTGCTTCCGAGCCAAGGAGCTAACCTTTCATCAACTCCGGAAGAAATAAACATAGTCGCGGAAACAGTGTGATCAGCACCGTGCCGACCACTAAAGCGATTAAAAATGGGAACGCGCCCTTGAAAACGGTTTCCAGAGACACATCCCGTTCCAAGCCGCTGACGACATACACATTAACGCCCACTGGCGGACTGATGACCCCCATCTGAGTCACTAAAACAACGATCACGCCAAACCAGATTGGATCATACCCCAATTTATGGATCACCGGCAATAAAACAGGCACCGTCAAAAGAATCAACGCCAGCGCGTCGACAAAACAGCCTCCCACTAAAAAAAATAAAATGACCCCGCCGAGAATCACGCCGCGCGGCAGGTCTAAATCCCCAACCCATCCCGCCAGCGTGTAAGGGATGCGTGTGACCGCCAAAAAGTGACCGAACACCATCGCCCCGGCGACAATCGTCATCACCATGCATGAGGTCCGGGCGGTCTCCCGCAAGGACTGGCGAAAGGCCTTCCAACCCAGTTTCCGCCGGACGACCGCCACCAGCACCGCGCCCGCCGCGCCGACAGCCGCGGCCTCTGTCGGCGTGAAAAATCCCAAAAACATGCCGCCGATCACCACGGCGAACAGAACAACCGCCTCAAGCGTGCCAACCAATGATGTGACTTTTTCATGGACTGAGTGGGGGCGCGTCGGAGGCGCCAAACCGGGATTCCGCTTGCAGTTCAGGTAAACCGTCAGGCAAAATAAGCCCGTGATGAGCAGTCCCGGCACCACCCCGGCCAGAAAAAGCCGGCCGATCGACTCTTCCGCCATGATGCCGTAGACGATAAACACGACACTGGGAGGAATCAGCATCCCCAACCCCCCGGCGGCCGCCACCGTTCCCGTGCCCAGTTCCAGGCTGTAACCATACCGCTTCATTTCCGGCAGGGTCACGGTGGCCATCGTGGCGGCGGTCGCCGGACCGGACCCGCAAATGGCCCCGAACGCGGCGCACGCGCCGACCGTCGCCATCGCCAGACCGCCTGTGATTCCCGCCAGCCAGCAATTGGCGCATGTGAACAGGCGCTTGCTGATGCCGGAGTGAAAGGAGACTTGCCCCATAAAGACAAACAGCGGAATAACGGTGAGATTGTAATTGGTGAAAACCGCGAAAAAATCACGGGACGCCATGTGCGCCGCGGCCGCGGCGTCACCGGTCACCAGGGCGAACCCCAGCATCCCCACCACCGTCATCGCCAAGGCCACCGGCACGCTGGCGGCCAGCAACAGAAACAACGCGCAGACACCCATTATACCGGCCTGTTCAGGACTCATGGGTGGATCAACTCCTGGCCGGGATGTGACAGGTGATAAACCATCACGCAAGCCACTAGAAACAAGGAGATCCCGGCGGCGAAAGCGGCCGGCCACAGCGGAATTTGGAGCGTCAAAGTCACTTCTCCGCTGTCACGTAACGCGGTCCCGTAAGCGAAACTGAAATATGACAAGACCAGACACAGCGACGTGGTCAGCACCCGGTTGAAACAATCCACCACAATCCTCGGGCGACGGCCCAGCTTATGAAAGAAATACTCCACCGCCACGTGTCCTTTAACCGCGGTGGTATAGGGCAACGCCGCGAACAGCGCGGCGGCGCTGAGCAGTTTCACAATATCGTACGCTCCCGTGACCGGGTGGTTGAAGCAACTCCGGGCGATCACATCCACCGTGGTGACACCGGTCATCGCCACCACACAAGCCCCGGAGAGCAAGCCCAGGCCGCGGACAAGCGCCTTCAGCGCCCGTGACACCCCGGCCGCCCCTTTCAGTCTGACAGCCCCTTTGTCCATTTACTCAGCTTTCAAGGCCTGGCGAATGTCATTCAGAAGCGCCTCACCCGGCAGCCCCTTCGCGTCCATCCGGTTCACATAATCCGTCAAAACAGTGGCGGCTTTCGCCAGCCACACCGATTGTTCCGCCGCCGAAAGCGGAATCACCTCATGCCCCAAGTCTTTGATAAACGCGGCCCCCGCGGCGTCCGCCTCATCCCAGGCCTGTCCGTGTTTACTGACCCATTCCCGGTTGACCTCGTCAAACACCTTTTGGATATCAGGCGGCAAGGCGTCCCATTTGGCCTTGTTCATCATCACAAACATGGCGGTGGTGTATCCCACCACAGACGTGTCCGTGACCGAGGAAATCACTTCGCCTTGTTTCCAGCCTTTTAAGGTCTCCATAGGACAAAACGTGCCGTTGACCACCCCTTTTTGAAGCGCTTCATAGGTTTCCGGCTGACTCATCGCCACCGGCACGCCCCCCAGGGCTTCAACCAGTTTGGCGGAAAGGCCGGTGGCGCGGATTTTCATTCCCCGCAGGTCGTCCAAGGACGTGACGGGCGCGCGGGTGGCGAGAATTCCGGGCCCATGGGCGTGAAAATACATCGTTTTAACCTGGGACACTTCATCGGGCTGGTATTTCCTCACCATGGCGTCGACCACACGTGACGCGGTTTTTCCATCCGGGTACCCAACCGGCAAATCCAAAGCCTCCAATAACGGGAAGCGACCGCGGGTGTAGGCGGGACAGGTCATCGCCAAATCAGAAATACCGGCCACCACACCCTCGTACGCCTGGGCTGGCTTGGTTAATGTTCCGCCGGGGTACACACTGATTTTCACCCGCCCGTCCGTCCGCTTTTCTATTTCTTCCGCCCAGGCTTCCGCCGTTTGACACTGAACATGTGTGGCGGGGAAAAACACGCTGTACGAAAGCCTGACCGGCTTCTCGCCCCCCTTGTCACCGCCACAACCGGCGACCATGAAACACATCACCGACACCACGGCGGCGACACGATAACGGACACACTGACAAAGAGAAGATGTTGTCATTTTTCCACCTGTTTGCACGATTTTTTTCAAGTCATTCCCGTTTAAAACGGCGTGGGGATTTACATAACACAAAAAAGAGATTCCGCAAGTCATGCCGCGCGAATCGTCGTAATTGGTTAGTAGCTGGGGCGTAGGCCGGGGTTCCTTGCCCGGCTATGCCTTAAGACAGTCGGCCTTGGAAGACCGCCCTACACAATGTCCCCCAGCCGCTAACCGGTTACAATCGTCGTAATTGGTTAGTAGCTGGGGCGTAGGCCGGGGTTCCTTGCCCGGCTATGCCTTAAGACAGTCGGCCTTGGAAGACCGCCCTACACAATGTCCCCCAGCCGCTAACCGATTGCGAATCGTTCACAGTCGGCTCACGCGCGCTTGATCCAGATCACTGCCCCCGGGGGCTCCAGCCCCATAAAAAAGGGCCCGGCCTGTCGATATTTCACCGCTTTAAACCGGGAAAACGCTTGCAAACGCGCTATTAAAAGATAAATTACTGCCTTTGTTTGAAACCAAAAGGCGACTCGCCAAACCTATTATCGCGTATTGGAGCAGTATTATGGCACATAAAAAAGGTCAATCCAGCAGCCGGAACGGTCGTGACAGCAACCCGAAATACCGCGGTGTCAAAGCCTACGGCGGGGAAGTTATCAGCGCCGGCAGCATTATCGTCCGTCAATGCGGCACGAAAGTCCGCCCGGGCAAGAACGTCGGTTGCGGCCGCGATTACACGCTCTTCAGCTTGATTGACGGCACTGTTAAATTTGAAAAAAGCCGGCGTGAAGTCAACGTTCTTCCTCTGGAAGCGTAATCAAACGCCCGTCCATTTTTTATGTTTAGCGAACGCCCGGCTTTTTTTTGGCCGGGCGTTTGTTTTATATGCGTGGATGAGCGTGAGTCAACCGGGGCGACCCGGAACTTTTCAACCTGGAACTCGGAAGCTTTTATCCCATGTTTGTGGATCGCGTTAACATTAAAATACGGGGCGGCGACGGCGGCCATGGCAGCATCAGTTTCCGCCGCGAGAAATATATTCCCAAGGGCGGTCCGGACGGAGGTGACGGCGGCAATGGCGGCAGTGTCATCTTTGTGGCCACGGCTGGAGAACAAAGCCTAGTGGATCTGTATTACATGAACCACTACGAGGCTAAAAACGGCGTTCCCGGGATGGGCAAAAACCGTCACGGGCACAACGGCGCTGACAAGGTGGTGAACGTGCCTGTGGGCACGGTTTTTTACGATCTGAAAACCGGAGAGGTGGTCGCGGATTTGACCGAGGACGGGCAAGAGTGGGTCGGTGCCAAGGGCGGCAGCGGGGGTCATGGCAACCGCCGGTTTATCAGTTCAAAAAACCGGGCGCCGCGGATCGCCGGGGAGGGGTACCCGGGCGAGGAACGGGAACTGCGGCTTGAATTGAAAACCATCGCTGATGTCGGCCTGGTCGGCTATCCCAACGCCGGAAAATCCACTTTTTTGAGCGCCGTCTCGGACGCGCATCCCAAAACCGCTCCCTACCCGTTCACCACCCGCCACCCCAATGTGGGCGTGGTGGAATTTGACGACTATACCCGGATGACCATCGCGGATATCCCCGGATTGATTGACGGTGCCCACAACAACGTGGGGTTGGGACACGATTTTCTCCGGCATATCGAACGCTGCCGGATGCTCTTGTACGTTCTCGACACCGCCGGTGTCGACACCCGCAATCCCGCCGACGATTTGGATCACCTGAAAAAGGAACTGGAGCTTTATCTGCCCGGCCTGACAGACAAGCCGTCCCTGGTGGTCGCCAATAAGATGGATTTACCCGAGTCCGCGGATCATCTGGCGGAACTGAAAAAACGCCACCCGGATGTGGAAATCATGGAAATTTCCGCATTGACTCATGACCATACCCACGAGCTTATCCAGCGGTTGCGGCGGATCATTCAAACGGCCTGACGTTCCAAGCCCTCAGCCACAATTCTCCGATGACAGATCACACCTATCTTGGCGAAACGTTGACCGTGCCGACAGCCGATGGCGAGACGCTGCGCGTCACCGTCGCCTATCGGGATGACACGGATGTGAACCGCTTGGTGATGATCTTCCCACCCAACCCGATCCTCGGCGGCGACAGCCAGAATAATGTCGTCCAAGCGCTCCTTGAGGAAGCCGCCGCCCGCGGCGCGTTGGCGGTCACGTTTGATTACCGGGGTGTCGCCGATGGCCGCGTCGGCCAGGTGGACATGATGACCTATTGGGAGAATCTGAACGAAACAGGCGATTTCAGCGATATTTTAACAGACGTGACAACGGTCGCGGCCGCGGTGAAAAAAGCCTTCGGATCAACCGGATGCCAAGCGCTGATCGGTTACTCGTTTGGCTGTCTCATCGCGGTGCAAAGCGCCACCGCCCTAGGCTGTTCCACCGTGGCCGGCATTTCTCCCCCGATTGGAGAATATGATTTCACACCCTTTCTTGACGGCCTGGATCTGACGGTTTTCGTCGCCCCCGAAGATCTTTTTTGTCCGGCGGAGGAAGCGAAAGATGTCTTCGGCGGCTATGGTTGTCCCATCGTTGACATTCCCAGTGACGACCATTTTTTCCGGGACACGGAGCCTCTTCTCGCTCAACAGGTCTTTGATTCTCTAATGCCGGAAATGTCATCATATCACAGCCCCCGTTTTTCGGACAATACCAGAAAAAACCGCGAGTGACCATGAAGCATGAACCCAAAAAAATTCTCGTTATTCAAGGGCATCCTTTAGCGGACAGTTTTTGTTCAGCTCTGACAGACGCCTACGTCCGCGGCGCCAAAGAAGCCGGCGCGGACGTGAAAGAGCGGCGGCTGGCCAAGGCGGATTTTGATCCTGTTCTTCATAAAGGTTACCGTGAGATTCAGGCCTTGGAACCCGACTTGAAAGCCATTCAAAACGACATCGTATGGGCTGAACACCTCGTCTTTTCTTTCCCGATCTGGTGGGGTACGCCGCCCGCGCTTATGAAAGGTTTTTTTGACCGGACGTTTGTGCCGGGATACGCCTATAAATACGCGTCGCCAAAAGCGCTCTTTCAAAAGAAACTGCTGTCAGGCCGGTCCGCCCGGGTCATCTGCACTATGGACAGTCCCCCGTGGTACTTCCGCTGGTTGATTGGCGCTCCCGGATTGAAAATGATGAAGCATTCCATCCTCACATTCTGCGGGGTGTCACCCGTCCGGGTCTCAACCTTCGGCTCTGTCAAACTCTCCTCGCAAAGCAAACGGGAAAAATGGCTGCAAAGAGCGGAGAAACTCGGACGGAAGCTCGCATAGCCGCACCTTTTAAGCTCCCTTGAACTCGCCGGCCACCAGCGCACTCTGATTATACACCTATGCCCTGGGTGGAGGGGGCGCGAGCGCCGCCTGAACCGGATCAAAACGCTCTTTCTTATTCTCTCCGAGCGTCATCATCACAGGCAGGTTGGCGGGAACAATCTCCACCGCCGCGCCCGATTCCAGAAGCTTCTCGGTTTCCATGACCTCCAGAACTGTCTCCAAAATCTCCGGATCTTCCCGCCCGAGAGCGTTGAGTGTCCCCCCGACAATGCGCGGACGGGCCGCGGCGGCTTCGCCCATTTTCTGGGAGACTTTGTTGGCGGTCTGACTGCGAATCAGGCCTACCCGGTTATCACCATCCTGTTTCATGGCACTGGTGACCTGAACCAGTCGTTTAACAACTTTCTCGGTGATGTTATTCACCATTCCCTGGTCAGTGAAAGCGACTTTGCGAATGTAAACCGACCCCAGGCGGTACCCCCATTTTTCTGAAAGAGGGGAAACAGTCGCCCGTACTGTCCGGCTCAGGCTATGCCGGTCCTCCAGCATTTTTTCCATTTCCAGGTTGCTGAGTGTAGAGATCGTAGAACTGGCGACATTGGCTTCCAGAGAACCCTCCGGGTTCGTGTTGTTGAACAGGTAAGGAACAGGATCATTGACTTGCATCTCATACCAGATGCCGACCCCCATCGGGGTTCCTTCTTCGGAGTTGACCATCTGCCCGCGCAGATAATGCTGACGAAGGGCCGTGCTGACCTTGTACCGTTTGCCGAAAAAAGGCAGAAGCAAAGCCTTGGGACCAAACTCACTGACCGGAAAATGAAGGCCCGGCGTGTCAAGACTGCCAATAACTTTACCGAACAAGGTGAACACCAGCGTTTCGCATTCACCGACAACAGCATAGAGACAGAAAAACCGGGCCAGTCCCAGAGCGACGGGAACCGTAGCCAGGCCGACAATGATAGCAGTGATGTTGATAGCTGGTGACATTAGAGCGCCTCCCCGGTTTTAACCGTCGCGATGGCTCCTGTGGTCTGAACCACCCGGGTCGCCCGGGCCAGTAACGGCATGCGCATATTTCGAAGATAGGCTTTTAAGGCCCCCTGCCCTCCCTCCTTTTTAACCTGCGTCAATGTCCCCGCCAGCTCTTTCAATGGCGCCACCTCCGCCTGGGCGTTGTTGGTGGCAATTTCCACAGCCCGTTTGCTCATGGTGATCTGCTGTTCAGCATCCGCCCGGGCTGTGCTGATATCCGCCGCCACTTGATTGCGTGTGCTGTTAATGGCTGAAAGCGCCTGATCGACCTGCGGGGGAGGATCAATTTCTGTAATCAGGGCCGCATCCAATTCAATCCCGTAACGGCCCGCCGTCCCTTTACACTGTTGTTCCATGTAGTCGTTCAACAAGGGCAGATTTTTCCTCAGATCATTGATGGACACACCCTCCGAAAGCTCCACGGCCGAACCGTCCTCCACGCCCGTCAATTCATCGCCGACAATCAAACCACCCCCTTTGGGATCCTCAAAATTGGCGATCCGCTCCCGCAAGACCGACACAAAATAGCCCATCACATGCTCCAATGGGTTTAGAACCCCGAACAGATAGGCGTACAGGTTGTTTTCACAAACCCGGAAGCGGAGCTGGCCATTAACCCCTGTTGTGAGGTTATCTTTTGTGACCGATTCAATGGTGCTCTGGCGTTTCGTAGGATCCCAGGTGAGATCAACGGCCTCGGTCGCCACGCTGACTTTATGCACTTTCTGCCAGGGCCATTTGAAATAAGGGCCCCCAGGCCGAATCACCCGGATTGTCGGATACTCGTAGCGATCACCATCATCCGGATCTCTTTCTGGAAGCGGTGCCTTCGGCATTCGCTGAGCCTTGCCAAATGTGGTCAGCACAGCCCGCTGATCCGGTCGAACAGTAAAGAAGCCTGTTAGCAGCACTCGGAAAAAGGCGTAGACAAACAGACCCAAAAAGAAGAAAAGAACAAACATACCGGCGCCTCCATACGTTTTTATCGGGACAATCTCCAAAAAAGATGGCTAAAGATAGCCTTCTCTTTTGCGCCTGCAACCAGATTTTCGGGCTTTATGGCGACCGATGCCGTTTCCAACCGGCAATTATCAGGATTTGCACGATCCACAGAAAAGCTCCCGTGGCCAGTGCGTTGGTGGCTCGTATTTTGAGAAAGATAATTACGCCCGGAACAGCCTTGACCGGATCAGGCCGAACTGAGTTTATGACACTCATTCCTGAAACAAATGCGGCCGCCACAGGATGAACCGCCCCGGTAAAACGGATAGTCAGTGACAGAACACTGAGAGTCAGGGCCACACGGTCTTTGCCAGGATATCAATAAAGACATTCGACAGAAAAATTTAGGACAGAAAAATATGGGAATATGAATTGGGAATTTTCTCTGCAGATGGCGTTGTCACTGATTGGACACAGATAAAATTACCAATGCGCTTTCATCGCTTCGCGAGCGGGAAGGTTATCTAACAATGGAACATTCTGATTTTCCTAAGGCGATTAATGAAAACAGAAATTTAACTGTAGGGTCCTATTTTCCCCTGTCTTTCTTCATTTTTCTGTCACCAATATTTCTGTCCAATATCTTTATATTCTACAGTGATACCATACGTTGTAAAAATCAGACACTTTTGGGATTTTTGCGCCCTTTCTGAATGATTTTATCGAGTTGCCGGAGAAAATTAGACCGCTCCCGCTGCTGTAAAGGAGCCGGGCCGCCGGTCATTTCCCCTATATCCCTTTAAATCACTAAGCAGGTTAAGCAATCAACATAAATATGCATGCAAGTATCCTTTGGGAAACCGATACGGGGTCACGATTCGCATGTCTCATCACGTCTGGAGTTCTCCGTCGGTGTCCCGACTTTCCACGTGAGTGGGGGCGTCGCCCACAACGTGGGCACGCGTCCAGTCGGAATCTTTCCTGTCGCGGGCGCTCCGCACCGATCTTTAGCCGGCTGAAGCCGGTACACCAACGAAGAGCCGGCTAAATCCGGTACACCGACAAGGGGAATCTTTTTGAACACGCATGGATGGGTCAGGTCGGTGTACCGACTTCAGTCGGAATCTTTCCTGTCGCGGGCGCTCCGCGCCGATCTTTAGCCGGCTGAAGCCGGTACACCAACGAAGAGCCGGATAAATCCGGTAAACCGATTTGAAGGGATATGCTCAAAGCGTAGCGCATATCGGGCATGAAACAAATTCTTGGCCATCCCGTGGGGGGCCTGCCTGTATCCATCCCAACGAACTTTCGGGCGCACCAAGATTTTGCCGGATTTATAGACTATATTCCCTTTTCTCAGAATTATCCCGAATGTTTCTGTATAAAAGCTTTGTCAGAAGGACAAGCGGTGTCCTTCCCGCGGGTGACGCGGGTGAGTGATCAATAACCCCATGAACTACATCTTAGGCATATCAGCTTTTTTTCACGACAGCGCCGCCGCGTTGCTGCGCGACGGGAAGCCTGTCGCCGCCGCCCAGGAAGAACGCTTCACGAGAACCAAACATGACGCGTCCTTTCCGCGAAACGCCATCACTTTCTGCCTGCGGCAGGCTGATATCGCGCCGACGGATCTGGCGGCGGTCGCATTCTACGAAAAACCATTGGTCAAGTTTCATCGTTTGATGGAAACATACGCGGCGGTCGCCCCCAGGGGATGCGCTTCTTTCCGCGCGGCGATGCCGCAATGGATCCAGACCAAGCTCAATATACCCCGCCTCATCTCCCGTGGTCTTCCCGGATACGATGGCGCGGTTCTTTTCCCTGAACACCACGAAAGCCACGCGGCGGCGGCCTTTTTCCCGTCACCCTTCGCCAAGGCGGCCATTGTCACGATTGACGGTGTCGGGGAATGGACAACCACCTCCATCGCTGTCGGCCATGACAATCGTATCGAATTTCTCCAGAGAATACGCTTCCCCCACTCGCTCGGACTTCTTTACAGCGCTTTCACCTATTACCTGGGGTTTCAGGTCAATTCGGGCGAATACAAAGTCATGGGACTGGCCCCCTACGGTGATTCCAGCCAGGCGGAGAAATATGCCCGGCTTATACAGGACAGCTTAATCGACATCCGCCCGGATGGTAGTTTCCGCATGGACATGTCGTTTTTCAATTACTGCCAGGGGCTGACCATGACCAATGAAAAATTCAACCGGCTGTTTGGCGCCCCTCCGCGGAAAAGCGATCAGCCCCTCACGCAACGGGATATGGATCTGGCGGCGGCCGTTCAACTCGTCACGGAGAGGATCATGCTTCAAATCGCCCGGCACGCCCGCCAACTGACCGGAGTGAACAATCTCTGTATGGCGGGAGGAGTGGCCCTGAACTGCGTCGGGAACGGCCTTATCCTGCGTGAAAAGATCTTCGACCGCTGTTTTTTCCAGCCGGCCGCGGGTGACGCCGGCGGCGCTTTGGGCGCCGCGTTGACGGTCTGGCATCATGTGATGGAACAACCGAGAACGGCTGACGAAACGCATGACACTCAGAAGGGCTCCCTGCTGGGGCCGCGATTCACCAATGACGACATTGAGACCTTCGCCCGGAAAGCCGGGGCCACTTACCGCCGTTTCGATGCTGAAGACGACTTGCTTGCCCGCGTCGCCGACCTGCTGGCCGAAGGCAAAGTCGTCGGCCATTTTCATGGCCCCATGGAATTTGGTCCAAGAGCCCTTGGCGCCCGTTCAATCCTCGGAGATTCCCGGAATCCCGGCATGCAGTCGACCATGAATCTGAAGATCAAATTCCGGGAGTCCTTCCGGCCGTTCGCGCCCATTGTTCTGGAAGAAGACTGTCAGGCATACTTCGATCTTTCTCAGCCCAGCCCGTACATGCTTCGGGTCGGGCATGTGCGTCCTGAAAGGCGGAAAGAAGAAGATTCTTCCGATCTGTGGGGCATAGACCGCCTGAACCAACCGCAGTCGGATATTCCAGCGGTCACCCACGTCGACTACAGCGCCCGGGTTCAAACCGTGGACAACGAGCGCGACCCGCGGCTCCATCGTCTGCTTCAGATCTTTAAGGAAAAGACCGGGTGTTCCGTTCTGGTGAACACGAGCTTTAATATCCGCGGAGAACCGATTGTCTGCACACCCGCGGATGCCTACCGGTGTTTCATGGGCACGGAAATGGATGGGTTGGTGATGGAGAACTGCCTGTTTTTGAAAGCAGAGCAACCATCCGCCGAGGGGACCGTCGGCGGGGCGGATTATGTTGACCATTTCCAGCAGGCGGACACTGTGGCGGTGCCGGACACACACACTTTCCGGGGAGTTCGGGAGCTGTGGCGGGATCCCCCCTCAAAGACCCGTTCCTTCGGCTGGATTTTTCTATCAGGCATGACGCTCATCGGCGCTCTGCGGATTGTCCTCCATGGCGGAATGAATCTGAGCGGGGGGCTCGCGCGTCTCAATCCCGCTCTCCCCTGGTGGGGTATAGGGGTGGTTGTCGGCCTGGCGGCGGCGCTGGCGCCAAAACAATTCAGATTTTTGTATGTCACCTGGATGCTCATGGGGCAAATCATCGGAAAAGTAGTCATGCAGGTGATTCTCATGCTTGTATATTTTTGCATTTTAACCCCCATTGGACTACTGTATCGCCGTTGGACCGGCCCGTTGGCCGGAAAGCTTCGCCCGAATGGGTCTTCAACCTATTGGGAAAGCTATCAGTGTGGCAACGCGGACGAAGATTACTATCGAACCTATTAGACCCCGTATGAACGCTCCGAAAAAAGACAAACTCCCGGCCCGAAAACAAGGCATGGTCAGAGAATTGGCGGGCTTTCTGCTCGCCAATAAGCTCTGGTGGCTCGTCCCCATTGTCGTCGTATTGGGTTTACTTACCCTGTTGGCCGCCATCGCGGCGGTGTCAGGCAGCGCCGCTCCGTTCATCTACAGCATTTTCTGATATGGCGGAACCCTCTCAAAAATCGGCATACAGCCATCGCTTAAAGTGGCTGCATTCCTTTTACTCGAACCAATTACAAAAGATTTTTCTCCGGGATTAATTAGGGTTGTATAGATTTAAACTCCCGCGGGGGGTGGCAGTCAACTAGGGGGCTGTCCCAGAAATACACAAGTTCCATGTTTTGAGCCCTGGAAGGGCTTAACAAAAATAGCCTGGGGCATCGCCCCAGGTCAAAGGATAAGAAAATTTTTGAGCCCTGAAAGGGCGACGCAAGTGTTTGCTGAAAAAAGAGTTGCCACGCCCCTACAGGGCTTGGATTGTCATCTCACTACTTTCCTGGGGCTTTACCCCAGGCTATAATTGCAGCGCCCCTTTGGGGCTTGAACAAGGAGAATCCGCTATTCTGGGACAGCCCCAATACATGGATCTTTTGGCAAGCCCCCGCAGGGGGGCGACACCGGATGCGACAGGCGAATAGGTTCGGGATACCGTTGTAAAGCGGCAGAGCCCGGCGAAGTGCCGGGAGCGAAGCGTCAAGGTTCTGGATTAAGTTAGTGAAATAGAATAAAACATGCTGGATTTTATCAACAAACACAACGGTTTTCTACTAGGTTTTTCCCTGCTTGTCATGACCTTGGCCGCCTACCTGCCCGCCATGACCCGCGGCGGCTTCATCTGGGACGATGATGCCTACATTATCTACAACAAGACCTTGCGGGACACCCAAGGCTTGATGGACATCTGGACCGATCCGCAGGCGACACCCCAGTATTACCCCTTGGTCCATACGAGTTACTGGCTCGAATATCGCTTCTGGGGACTGAATCCCACGGGCTATCACGTCAACAATGTGTTGCTTCACGCGCTGGCGGCGCTGCTTCTATGGCGCGTGCTTAAACGCTTGAAGATTCCCGGCGCCTGGCTGGCGGCCGCGCTTTTCGCGGCGCACCCGGTCCACGTGGAATCCGTGGCCTGGGTCACCGAGCGCAAAAATGTCCTGTCGGGAGTCTTTTATCTGGGGGCGGCGTTGACCTATCTAAAATGGGCCGAAGCAAAGGCGGACGGCGCGGGGAATCGCCGGGGCTACCTCGCGGCGTTCGTTTTATTCGTCTGCGCCCTGCTCAGCAAGACCGTCACGGCGTCACTCCCGGCCGCGCTTCTGCTCGTCGCCTGGTGGAAGGATGGTGACAGACCCGTTCCTTCTGAAGCGCTAAACCGTCGGGAAAAGTCCCGATTGATCACATGGATCCCCTGCCTGGCACCGTTTTTTGTCATCGGCGTGATCCTGTCCGGCCTGACCGTCTGGCTGGAAAAACACCATGTGGGCGCCAAGGGGGCGGAATGGCATCTATCGGTCATCGACCGCTGCCTGGTCGCCGGCCGGGCCCTCTGGTTCTATATCGGCAAGCTGCTCTGGCCGGCAAAGCTCACGTTCAGCTATCCGCGCTGGGAGATCAACGCCACCGTCTGGTGGCAGTACCTCTTCCCCTTGGCCTTCGCGGTTTTGCTTGTCCTGCTCTGGGCCTTCCGTAAACGCGTCGGCCGCGGACCGTTGGTCGCCATACTCTTTTTCGCCGGCACGCTGTTCCCCGCCCTCGGCTTCCTGGACGTGTATCCATTCCGTTACTCGTTTGTCGCCGACCATTTTCAATACCATGCGAGTATTGGGGTGCTGGTGCTGGTCGCCGCCGGCATTGTCAAAGGTTTAAATCTACTACGGACCCGCGGAAAGGACCGTCAGGGATTGTGTCTCGTCGGGATAATACCGACGGCTGTCCTGCTTGGCATACTTGTTATTCTCAGCGCCAAACAATGCAAAATCTACTGCGGATTGGAGGAACTTTGGTTGGATACAATCAATAAGAACCCAGCCTCCTGGATGGCCTACAATAATCTAGGAAAGCTATATATCCAGCAAGGAAAATCACCAGAAGCAATTCCAATTCTGAAAGAAGCCTTACGGCACAATCCGACAATGGGCAAAGCCTATAAAAACATTGGCGTGGCTTTGTCGAGGATGGGGCGCCAGGAGGAGGCGATATCAAAGTTCCAAAAGGCATTGGAAATCGACCCCAAGGATGCCGAAGCCTACAGCAACATTGGCTCGGCATTGGCCAAAGAAGGGAAGTTCAAAGAGGCTGTTGCCCCTTATCTCAAAGCCCTTGAGATCGACCCGGGCATGGCCGTGGCGCACAGCAATCTCGGTTCCGCTCTAGGAAGGATTGGATGCTTTGACGAAGCAATCCCCCATCACGAGAAAGCTCTGGAACTCATGCCCGAACTGGGTGTTGCCCATTTGCACTTCGGGGAAACCCTGCATGCCGCGGGACGCATCCGGGAAGCCGAGGAGCAATACCGTAGCGCGATTGAAATGACCCCCTCGCTGCCGGCAGCGCATCTGAATCTGGGAATGATAGCGGTTGCGGATCAACTTCTGCCGGCCGCCTTGTATCATTTCCGCCGTGCGGTGGAAACGGGGCCGGAACTGGCGGAAACCCACCGCAACCTGGCCAAAGTTCTTGCCGCCATTGGTCAACCAGCAGAAGCCATCACCTATTTTGATAACGCACTGCAACTAGAACCGCGTTCCGCCGACATACGGATTGAAGTGGCCGACTTTTTACTGGCACTGGGCAAAAAAGCTGAGGCGCGAGACCAATACCTTGTGGCTTTGGAGCTAAAGCCTGGCGACCCGACACTTCTGTTTAAACTTGGTACGCTGGATCAGAAACTTGGCGACGCAGTATCCGCTATGGCTCGTTTTCGCACAGTACTTAAGCTCGATCCAGACCATGCGTCTGCCTGCAACGTTCTGGCTGTTTTGCTGGCCGGGAAAGGCGGAAACGAAGAGGCCGTGGATTTACTGCGCCAGGCAGTGAAAGTGGAGCCCGGGAACGCCGAATTCCACAATAACCTAGGTGTCATCCTGGTCCGGGCTGGAAAACGCGCCGAAGCCCTTGAAGCCCTGGAGACAGCCGTCCGCCTCAATCCCGATTACGGCGAAGCTCAAAAGAACCTTGACGATTTGCGGAGGCTCTTGCATGCAGGGAGTCAACCTTGACAGAAAAGGCGGATACAACTGGCAGGCTTTGTAGGCTGATTTCACGGTGGTTTTCCCGCCTGCTTCTTAGCCTGACCGCAATCTTGTTTTCTTTTGTTCTTGCGGAAATGGGTTTGCGCCTTCTTGGATGGCCGAAATTCTATAAGCACTACGAGCAGAACACATACCGATTTTTCACGACTAATTTGCGAACCGAACATGGGCCTCTATATGTCAATCAGCCCGGCAGAATTACCTTTTTCTACGACGGGAATCCGCGAGGCTATTTTGGTCGGGACAACGAGGTGCATCACGATGTCAATCCCTCAGGTTTTCGCGGGCCGGCCTTCACGCCAAAACTGGACGGAACGTTTCGCATGGTCTTCCTGGGTGATTCGTTTACCTTCGGCGAAGGGGTGCACAATGGGGACACGTATCCGAAGGTGGCGGCACGGCTCCTGCGGAAGGGGGGACACCGAGTTGAGGCATGCAACCTGGGGGTGGGTGGCTACAACACATCTCAGGAAGCTGATGTCCTCCATCTTCTCGGCTTTGCGCTGCAGCCGGACGTGGTTGTGCTGGGCTACACCATGAATGACGCTGAGCCGCCTCTTTTTGAAGTTGACGCAAAAAGTAACCAGGCTGTAAGGCGAAAGCGGGAAATATTTGTCGAGGCGGAAGGTCCACTCCGCGGGCCGCCAGAGTCGCCCCTGTTTCGCATTCGCCTGGCGCAAGCGATATGGAAAGAATATCGACTCAGATATCTTACAAAGCAGACAGTACACTTCTACCGGTCCATTCATGCCCCGGATAGTGTGGGCCGTGTCGAGAGCGAACGCGCGCTGCGCGAAATCATCTCCCAGTGCCATGAACGCGGCATCCCCTGCGTCGTGGTGATGTTTCCCCTGCTGTATGAACTGTCCGATGACTACCCTTTTGCCGATGTCCATAAAACCATCGGCGATCTAGTTGTGGAAGCGGGGGGAACATTCATTGATTTACTGCCAGCCTTGAAAGGTCAGAATGCCCGCAAGCTCATCGTTCATCCCACTGACCAGCACCCCAACGAGAAAGTGCATGAGATTGCCGGCAGATTTGTAGCCCAACAGGTTGCCCAAATACATAATTCGCCGCTGCAAACCAAACCAGCTTACTGACGTGGCTCACCCCAAAAAAAGCACTAACACCTGTAAATCAGGCACATTGCATATTCAGCGAGCGCACCAGTCGAGGAGGAAATGATGAGTGAGAGCATGAGCCTGAATAGTAAGCGTCGCAAGATTAAGTGGCGGCTCTTCCTCCGTTTTCTTCTCAGTCTGGCTGCGACGCTGCTCACGCTGGCGGCCGTTGAAATCGGCCTGCGTGTCCTTGGGTCGCCACAGTTCCTGGAGCCGCACAGCGAGCCGCCCCGTTTCGCCTTTACAAATACCCGCGCCGACGGACATCCCGTTTATCTGAATTATCCCGGGCGGATCACCTTCCGCTATGACAGCAACCCGCGTGGCTATTTTGATGCGAATGATGAGGTGCATCACGATGTCAATCCCACTGGCTTCCGGGGGCCTGCCTTCACCCCCAAACCCGCCGACACCTTTCGCATGGTCTTTCTTGGCGATTCATTTACCTTCGGCGAGGGGGTTCATAACCATGACACCTATCCGGAAGTCGCCGCGCGATTGCTCCGCAAAGATGGTCGCAGGACCGAGTCGTGTAATTTGGGTGTTGGTGGCTATAACACCACGCAGGCTGCGAATGTTCTCAAGCTCTTCGGGTTTGACCTGGATCCCGATGTGGTGATCCTGGGGTATACGCTCAATGACGCAGAACCCCCGCTTTTCCAAGTTGATCCGAAAACCGGCCAGCCGGTCCGCCGGGCGCGTGAGGCCAGGATCGAAGCGGAAGGCGCGCCCCAAAAGCCACCGGATTCACCGCTTTACCGCTTGCGTCTGGCGCGGATGGTGTGGCAGTTCCGGCGCCAGCGGCACTTGACGAAACAAACCATCGACTATTACCAGTCAATGCACGCGCCCGACAATCCTGGACGTATCGAGAGCGAACGCGCCTTACGCGAAATCATCTCCCAGTGCCGTGAACGCGGCATCCCCTGCGTCGTGGTGATGTTTCCGCTGATGTACAACCTGTCCGACGACTATCCCTTCGCAGGCATCCATCAGCGGATCGGCCAGGTGGTGGCCGAAGCCGGAGGACGGTTTATCGACCTGTTGCCCGCCCTGAAAGATCAGAATGCCCGTAAACTCATCGTGCATCCCACCGACCAGCACCCCAACGAGAAAGCGCATGCGGCCGCGGGAAAATTGGTGGCTGAGGATATACTAAAAATGCCTACAATGACATGCGTGAACCCTTTTTAATTCATGTTCATTAGTGGTTCCCTTTTTGGGGGTTTCACTGATCCAGGGAGAAAGGTGTTCGGCGATGGCTTCACCAATCGCCTGGTGCGCCATCGGCTTGACGTGCCCGTGGTCGAAATAGATGGCTTCCGGGCCGTGTTCCCTGACCAGAGCTTGCCCGAGCGGAACAAGATCAAGCATCCCGCTCACAGGCGGTGACGGTAAAAATGGATGGGCTTGACCAAAAGACATCATTTCAATCTGAAGGGCAGTGCGCCCTTCCGGAGGTATATCCGGCTGAGTGTTCAGCCGCATCGGCCACACCAGGACCAGCAGTGGAATCCGTTGCTCTTCCAGCAGCGAATGGATCTTGCCAAGCGTCTCCCTAAACTCTCCCGGCAGCAACCGCGGTCGTTTCTTCTGGCCTGGATCCGGTGGTGCCGGGCGATTTACAATCGACCACATAAGCCGACATAGCCCACTCTTTCGCAGGGGGCCAGGGGGTTGCATCTTTTTCATGCGAGCGTAATGCTCAATGTCGCCCAATGGGTCCCATATCCCGTTATCGTTCCAGCCAAAATTGAGGACGACAAGATCCGGCTGATAGCGCAGTCCCTCCGTGCCCAAATAACGGTAGCCCTGAAAAAGCGTGTACCCCGGAACCCCGGCATTGATGCACTCCACCGGGCCGGGGGAAATGTCCTGAAGCGCGGCCTCCGCAACCTGGACAAAGGCCGCATGGTGGGGCACTCCGTAGCCGAAGGTGCAGGAGTCGCCCAGAAACAGAATGCGAGTTTCGCCGACCGGCTTCGCCAACGGGATCTCATGATCCTCGCGCAGGGACTGCTCATTGGAGATGACCCCGAAAAACGGCCAGGAATCATCAGGCAGCCGCTTGTTCGGCACTAACCGCCAAAACAACTCATGGTCATTCTTAATCATGCCGGGCGCTTCATCAAGCTTCATGCCCCGCAGTTCGTCGACATCCTGTTGAAAGCGGATAGAAGGCTGGGCCGGAAAGAAAATCCGGCATACCCCTTCCGCCAGGAAAAGAGCGAACAAAGATGACCCGACAAGGAGGAGAAAACGGTGGACAATCAGTCGCTTATTCATATGCCGATTTTGGATTTAATGCAATACTTGTAAGGACGGGGAAAGTATATCGTTTTTTAGGACAAAAACAAGATGTCCTCGGGGAATGACCACTGCCTCTCTCATACGTCGGCTGAAGCCGGTACACCAATCCGCCGCGGCGGACGGGCAACCTCTTTGAACACGCCTGGATGGCTCAGGTCGGTGTACCGACTTTAGTCGGAATCTTTCCTGCCGCGGGCGCTCCGCGCCGCGCTCTTGCCGGCTGAAGCCGGTACACCAACGGTGGATGGAGGCTTCCAATAACTCAATGATATTTTAATAAGTCACTTGACAATCAAACTTTATTATTTATTTTATTAGCATATAGGTGGTCGCATATGCTGTTTTCTCGAAATATGTATTATTGGCGGAATCTTTCGCCACTGGAAAGGGCGGAAGTCCTGAAGCGGAGAAAAGCTCTGGGGTGTCCATGGCACAGCCCACCTCATACACAAGGCGGTGGCCGTTTTTTACTGACAGCGGCCTGCTTTGAGCATAAAAATGTGATCGGAAAGACCGTTGTCCGTTTAGTCAAATTTGAAGAGGAACTGTTAACACGAATCCAGGATTGTTTTGAAATCATAACCTGGGTGATTCTTCCTAACCACTATCACGTCTTGGGCTCCTGTGGGGACATTGCCGCCGCCATAAAGACTTTGGGGCGCTTCCACGGGAAAGTGTCTCATCAATGGAACGGAGACGAAAAATCCCGGGGTAGACAAGTCTGGTGTAAGGCTGTGGAAACACGAATAAAGAGTGAACGACATTATCTTGCCGCTGTGAATTATGTTCACCACAACCCTGTTCGGCATGGCTGGGTAAAAAAATGGCAGGATTGGCCATTTTCGGGAGCGCATGATTATTTAGCTGCATTTTCACACGAGGAAGTCTTGCGCAGATGGAAAGAATATGACATCTCAGAAATGGGAAGAGGTTGGGATTTGGAAGATTGAATGTGTGTGATTTTCAGACTGCCAACACGCCTGAATACGCCGCGTTGGTGTACCGACTTCAGTCGGAATCTTTCCTGGCGCGGGCGTTCCGCGCCGCTCTTTAGCCGGCTGAAGCCGGTACACCAACGAAGAGCCGGCTGAAGTCGGTACACCAATCCGCCGCGGCGGACGGGCAACCTTTTTCAACACGCCTGGATGGGTCAGGTCGGTGTACCGACTTCAGTCGGAATCTTTCCTGTCGCGGGCGATCCGCGCCGCTCTTTAGCCGGCTAAAGCCGGTACACCAAACAAGGGGAATCTTTTTGAACACGCCTGGATGGCTCAGGTCGGTGTACCGACTTCAGTCGGAATCTTACCTGCCGCGGGCGCTCCGCGCCGCTCTTTAGCCGGCTAAAGCCGGTACACCAACGAAGAGCCGGCTAAAGCCGGTACACCAATCCGCCGCGGCGGACGGGCAACCTTTTTCAACACGCCTGGATAGTTCAGGTCGGTGTACCGACTTCAGTCGGAATCTTACCTGCCGCAGGCGTTCCGCGCCGCTCTTTAGCCGGCTAAAGCCGGTACACCAACGAAGAGCCGGCTAAAGCCGGTACACCGACGAAAAGCCGGATAAATCCGGTACACTAACAAAAAGCCCCGCCGGAGGTCACCCGGCGGGGCTGAATGAAAGAAAAGAAGACCGCGACTCTTATTTCCGCCGACGGCGGAAGGTCACACCCAGCAGACCCAGGCCGGCGAGAAGCATCGTCGACGGCTCGGGAATCGTGGAGGTCAGAATCAGGCTGCTGATAGCGACATCCCAATAGCTGGAAAAATCGCCGCTGACTTGAATGTTGCTGAGAGGGCCTGTGACCGCGCCCGTGAAAACGGTGAAAGAATCCCCATTCGCGACCGGACCAAGGGCATTGACAGCGAGGTTCAAAACGCCGCCGCTGACATCCAGCGTGCCGAGAACCTGGTCGCTGGATCCCGGTCCGGTAAGATCCACCGACAGGATACCGCCGCCCGCTCCGACGACAATGCCGCCCGTCATACTGGCAATACTGCTATCACCAATGCTCACGGTTCCCCCGTCCAAGGTGACGGTGGCGGTTGCCCCGGCCGCTTCAAGGGTGCTGCCGCCGCTGATATTGATCGCGGCTACCCCGCTGAAGTCCTCACCGGAAATATCCAAAATTCCGCCGCCATCAGCGGCCAGGATCCCCGTGAAACCGGACGTTCCATCCGTCACCGTGACAGTGCCCGTTCCGCTGTGGGTAAATGTATTCCCGCCATTGAGTGACAAGCTTCCCGCTCCTGAGCCGCCATAGGCCAATGTTCCAGCGGAAATCGTGATATCCCCCCCAATGCCCGAGACATTATCCAACGTAAGGGTTCCGTCACCAGCCTTGGTAAATCCACTGGCGGCATTCACTCGATTCGCGATGGAAGCATCGACGTTGGTAGTTATCGTGCCGGTGACACCAATCGCACCATCGCCCTGCACCGTCCAGGCACCGCCTGTACTGTTGAAAGTCAGATTGTTAGTCGCCAGCCTATTCCCGGAGGGGGTAGCCTGGGTATCATCGATCTCGACAGTTCCAGCCGTCCCTTGGAAAGTAACTGTGTTGGAGACCGTGAGTCGGCCGGTGCTGCCTGAAAGTAGCGGCCTCGTTCCAGTGAGAGTGCCCGGCGAATCGACCACCAAATTCGCAATGGTATCGGTACGGTTACCGATATTCATTTTGGGGATAGCATTTGTCCCAGTTCCGCCGACAAACACCAACGTCGCGCTGTCATGAACGGCACTGCTCTGGTTCCAAAACGCAGCAACCTTGTCTCCAAGCGTCGTTGTCCCAGGGCCGAAATTCGGGTAATTATTGAAAAGATTGATTCGCGCATCAGAACTGCTGGTGCTGATGTTAAGATGGCCGAGCATATTAGTGGCAACCGTACGCATTCTAAAGTCATCGGCTCCAACCACGAGATTGAGGGTCGTGTTTGCTATACCGTTGATTGTCCCGAATATCGCATTTCCGCTAGTGTCATGATTGATTAATTCGTTCGCATATTCTTGTTGTTTTTTCCAGTA
>JAVVEH010000029.1:0-50368 GCA_032251435.1 Lentisphaeria bacterium
CCTGATCCTTCCGCCTCCCCCGCAGGTGCTCCCCCGACCCTTTCCCTTTCGCCTTCTACCTCGCCCTCGCGCGATCTCGGGAGCGCGACGCAATGGCAGCTCGTGGGCTTGCGCTTCCGGCGGCACAAGCTGGCCGTGCTGTCGGCGTTCATGCTGGCCATTCTGTATCTGATTGCCATCTTTGCGGAATTCGTCGCGCCCCAGAATCCGGGGAGAATCGCTCCCGAGTTGGCCTACAGCCCACCGCAACCTCCGCGCCTCAGCCTCGAGCGTGGCCTTTATGTGTACCCGATGAAGCGGTACATCGACCCGGTCACCCTTCAGGACCAGTACACCGAGGACCGCCGCCAAATCGTCAAACTGGACTTCTTGGCCAAGGGCGATCCCTACAAGCTCTGGGGGCTTATTCCAATGGACCGGCATCTCATCGGCGTGACTGAAGAGAGGGGAAAGGGAAAGGCGGAAGGGGCGAGGGAAAGGCAGAAGGGTCCCGGGGAAGGCCCAAGGGGCGAGGGAAACGATGAAGGGGCGAGGAAGGTTGGTGTACCGACTTTAGTCGGAAAGGGGGAAAAGGCTAAAAAGCAAAGGGTCGAGGAAGTAGACAAAGCAGCACCTTCAAGGAGCACAACAGAGAGTAATGACAATGGATCCAACTTCGCCAAGGCTACGACGGTCAAACAATGGACAACGGACAACGGACCAAGCACACTTTCACCTCGACCCTCGACCCTTGCCCCTCCCCCCTTTTTCCTTTTCGGTGCCGACCGGTTCGGCCGTGACCTATTCAGCCGGATCGTCTACGGGGCCCGGATCAGTCTGTCCGTCGGGCTGATCGGGATTTCCATCTCGTTCTTCCTGGGCTGCATGATCGGCGGGATCAGCGGCTACGCGGGCGGAACGGTCGACAACCTGATTCAGCGATTCATCGAGATTCTGAACGCGATCCCGACCATTCCATTGTGGATTCTGTTCGCCGGTCTGATGCCTCCCACCTGGTCTCCGCTGGCGGTCTATTGCGCGATCACTATAGTCCTCAGTCTCCTGGGGTGGCGGGGCTTGGCCCGGGTGGTCCGGGGACGGATCATCTCGCTTCGCGAGGAAGACTACGCCATGGCCGCCCGCCTGCTGGGGGCGGGGCACGGAAGAATCCTTGTCCGCCACCTGCTGCCCGGCATGACCAGCCACATTCTGGTCTCCCTGACCCTGAGCGTTCCCGGCATGATTTTGGGTGAAACGGCACTGAGTTTCCTGGGGTTGGGGCTACGCCCGCCGGTGGTGAGCTGGGGAGTGCTCCTGCAGGACTGCATGCGGATCGAAGCGGTGGTCAGCTACACCTGGTTGCTGATGCCTGTATTTTTTATTATTTTAACCGTCATTTGTTTTAACTTCGTCGGCGATGGCCTGCGGGACGCGGCGGATCCGTACCACTAACCGGTCACGGCCGGTTAGTGGAGGGGCAAGGGAAAGTGGCGAGGGTCGAGGGCGAGTAGCAAGTAGCGAGTGGCGAGGCGTGCTGGTGGCGAATGGATAACACCATGGTCTCCCGCCGACGATAGGAGGTCGGGAGCACCAACTCGTTGGAATCAGGATTTTTCTCTCGCCAAGGCGCAAAGACCGCCAAGGAAAGTCCATTTCTATTCTCTTCCTCTGCGTCCTCCGCGCCTCTGCGAGAGTCAATTTTTTTCCGTCTTCGAACGTATATAGGATAAGATAAAGGAAAAGATGAATGAAGACGATAAGAACCTATGCCTACTTTCTGACCGTGCTGGCATGCATGGGAATCACATGCCGGGCGGAGGACAGCTCGGCATGTGCCGAAGCCCGCAGTCAGCGCCGTAGATTTACGGATGAATTCATGGAGGTCATCCTGGCGGATCCCAAACCGCCTGCCGCCGCCGCCAAGGCTGACCCGCAGGCGCCTGTCTACGCCATGGCGGCGCTCTATACGGAAAAGGATATCCCCGGCGGCAATCAGCGGATGAGGGACGCCTGGGACAGGCTTGCCGGTCCGGACAAAGAGATGACGCCCGAGGAGGCAGCCGAAGCCAAGTGGCACATGCGGGGCATGCTTCGGGTTTACTATCTGTTTTACGACAAGAGCGATGTCTTCCCTGGACGCCTTGAGCCGGACGTGCAGGCGAAGCTGGAAGAGCTTTTCTTCAAGTATGGTTCCTACAAGAGCACGGTCAAACGTGCGGACCTCGCAAATGTCTGGCACATCCAAGGCAGCGAAAATCACGATATGATGGACCTCTCCAATGCCTATCTGTCCCTGCAGGCGATCCAGAACATCGATGCCTACAAAGACAAGAAACTCCCCGACGGACACACGCCTGCCGACCACGTCGCGGCATGGGAGAAGTACTACGCGCGGTACTGCCTCGAACGGGCAAAAAACGGCCTCTTTGTCGAGATCTCGCCAACCTACGGGAAATGGTTCATGGGGGAAATCGTCAACATGTATGAATTCGCCAGGAACCCGGTTGTCAAGAAGCGGATGGAGATGCTGCTGCACCTGACCTGGGCCGACTGGGCAGTCGATCAGCTCAATGGTGTCCGCGGGGGCGGCAAGACGCGTTGCTACCAGGGGGGATATTCGCAACGCGGGGGAGGTGACTCCTGGGATCGCATGGGCCGGGTGCTGTTCGGCATGGAGCCCTGGCATTGGAACAGCTACGGCGGCCTCTCCACACTGGCACTTCTAACCTCACGCTACGAATTGCCGGATGTCGTCATGGACATCGCGTTCAACAAGGGAGATTTCGAACCCTTCGTGTACCAGTCCATCCGGACGGCCAAGGTGCTGAAGTCGCCGAGGGAACGATACGTCATGGATCCAAAGGGCGGCGGAATCCTCCGCTATAGCTACTGCGCACCGGAGAGCATCATGGGAAGTTGGATGGTGGATACGCGCTCCAACTATGCCGCGATCAACACCCAGAACCGCTGGCAGGGAGTCATCTTCGCCACCGGCCCGGACGCCCGTGTCTTTCCCCAGTCCGTGGGGCTTGGCAATCGCAAGACCTACGAACAGCATGCGGCCGTGCAGCACCGCAACGTGATGGTTGTGAAAAATCATCCGAATGCACGCCAGACGGGGCGGATGCGCGTCTACTTCCCTGGGGAGTTCCGCGACAAACTCATCGAAAAAGATGGGTGGGTGATCGTCCGGGAAGGCGAGGCCTGGCTCGGGGTCCGCGTCTTGGATGGGAAGGCGGATTCAATTGAGAAGAACTACGAATTCCGCGGCCCCGACAAAAGCAAGGAGCAAATGAAGGAAGCCAGCCGACATGATTCGGACTGTCTCTGGCTATGGGCCAAAGCCGGCAACCCCCCCGTCGCTTTCGTCACCTCCCGGGTCGGCATTCATGCGACCCTAGACGACTTCCTCGCCTACCTCAAGAGCCATGAATATGGCATCACAGAGGGGCAGGCCTTCTACAGCTTCGTCGACGATTTGGGCTCTGAGACACGCCTGGAAGTCGGCGGCAAACTCCCCGTCCCGACCATCAACGGAAAACCCGTCAATCTTTACCCCAGGAAAGCTTTCGGCAGCCCATACTTAAGCGCCGACCACGGCAGTGGTATCGTCACCATTCAGAAGGGAAAGCGAAAACTGACCCTGGATTTTAACAAATAGCACGGGTAGTGTCAAAGAGGAGAAATTGAAACCATGAAGTATCTGAACCCATCCATCGTTATGAGTGCCGCAGCACTGTTTCTGATATCCGCCTGCGCCCACCTACGCGGTGACCCCTCAACCGAAGTCGAGATGCCCAAGCAGTACGTAAACGTGGCGGACTTCGAAGGCACGGCAAACGAGCGGATAGAAGCGGCCATCACTGCTGCCATGGAAACAGGGCACAAGACCGTGTTCTTTCCGAACGGCGAGTATCTCTTGCGGCATGGATTAAACTTGAACCGTGGGTTGCACACCGAGTTGCATCTTGTTGGGGAGAGCCGGGATGGTGTGCGGTTGACCCCGGACATTGAATACCTGGTGGCCAACTACAATGATGGGAACTTCCAGGATGGGAACGG
This sequence comes from Lentisphaeria bacterium, assembly GCA_032251435.1. Taxonomy (GTDB): domain Bacteria; phylum Verrucomicrobiota; class Lentisphaeria; order Oligosphaerales; family MVZH01; genus JAVVEH01. Next base: position 4,042 of record JAVVEH010000029.1, read on the forward strand.
CAAGCGCTTGGCCCACATGATTAACCTCAGCGCCCCCGACGTGTTTGATTTCGTTGATGTGTCCATCCAGAACATGACCCTGGATATGAAATCCCAGGCGATCTACTACCAGCCCGTCACCTACAACGTCGTCGGCCATGGCATCCGGGTGGGCACAGGGTGGCGAAAAGGACAGTTCAAAGTCGACCGCGTCACGATCATGAACGTTGCCGGGTATGGCATCGGTATCCAGGATCGCGGCGGCCACCCCAAGAACAATATGACCTTGACCAACCTCCACATCGAACGTACCGGATCGGATGGCATCGACACCAAGGAAGCGAGTGGGGAGGGCAACCGGAACCTGGTCATCCGCGATGTCACCGTCAAGGATATCGGCTACACCGATACCGGGGCCGCGCCGGCGCTGGACATCCGTTACCGCACCGTCATCATGGAGCGTGTGAAGCTCATCTCCGCCGGAAGCAGGACACTGCCTGATGGGAAAAGAAACAACATTGCAGGCATCAACTTCAGGCCGGAAGGCAATGTGTTGAGCGCCCGTGTTTCGGATGTCTATGCCAAGGGCTTTACGACCGCGATTCATCTGCACGCCGCGGGGGAGCATCAGCACAAGAACATCCACATCAGCGATTTCAAGATCCATGACTATTCATATGCGGGCATTTGCGTGAGGGGTTCGGGGCACGCGGGGCACACGATTTCGGACGGACACGTTCACTCAGGTGGTGGGAAAGCGCTTATGCTTCCGGAGCAAGGCGTGACGATCCGCAATGTCGCCGAGGGGCCTTGGCCGAACCAGCAACGTTAGTGGCACAGGCGGGTGGACCAAATACGTATAAGTGCAGGTTATACAAGTGTTAGTTGAGTCCACTCTAAAAAAGGAAAACTTACTCCAGAACGTTGCCGTTCGCTAAGCTCCGTCTCTGCCTGCGGCGGTCTCCAGAACTAGATTCCTGGATCGGCCTGAGCACAAAATTGGATTAAGTTCTGGATTAAGTTCTGGACAAAGGGAAATATTTTCATAAAAACCGACTTTTTAGAGTGGACCCTTAGTTGAAAGGAATAGGATCAAATGAGAACCGAACAGAACACGCCGAATATCATCCTGATCAACGCCGACGATCTCGGCTATGGCGATTTAAGCTGCTATGGCGCGACCAAGGTGCGGACGCCGAATATCGACAGGCTGGCCGCTGAAGGTCGCAGTTTTACCGACGCCCACGCCGCCTCGGCCGTCTGCTCGCCATCCCGTTACGGTCTGTTGACGGGGACCTATCCTGTCCGCCGTAACTTCTGGGGCCCGACCGGGATGGATCAGCCGTTGAGCATCGATCCCCGCCAACTCACTCTGGCCAGCATGCTGAAAGAAGCGGGATATGCCACCGCGGCCGTGGGAAAGTGGCACCTGGGCCTTGGGGAGGCGGCGCCGGCGCCGTGCAAGGGTTCCCTCGCAACGCGCTGGAATGGCGAGCTGAAACCGGGGCCACTGGAGATTGGTTTCGACTACTTCTTTGGCGTCCCGAACGTGAACTGCATCCCCCCCTATGTTTTCGTTGAGAACCATCGCGTTGTCGGTTGGGAGGCGGACGACCCATTTGTCTACGGGCAGGAGTCTGTTACGGAGAAATGGCCAGCCAAGGGCGGCTACCATGCGATTGGCGGCGCCCGGAAAGCGCATGAGCTTTATCGGGATGAGCGGAACGGAACGACGTTCAAGGAAAAGGCCGTCGATTGGATAGAGCGGCAGGATCGCGACGTGCCTTTCTTTCTCTACTTTGCGCCACTCAACATCCATCACCCGTTCACCCCGGCGCCCCGGTTCAAGGGAACCAGTCAGTGCGGACTTTATGGCGACTTCATCCATGAGCTCGACTGGATGGTCGGGGAACTGATCGATGTCGTGGAGCAACGGGGTCAGACAGGCAACACGCTGATCATCTTTACCAGTGACAACGGCGGCATGCTGAATCAGGGCGGGCAGGATGCATGGCGGGCCGGGCATCGGCTCAACGGCGATCTGCTCGGGTTCAAGTTCGGTGCTTGGGAAGGGGGACACCGGATTCCCTTCATCGCACGCTGGCCCGGATGCATACCGGCCGGCAGCGTATCCGACAAGCTCTTCAGCCAGATCGATCTGATGGCGACTTTCGCGACAATTACAGGGCGCCCACTTGAGGAAGGTGAAGGGATAGACAGCATCAACCAGCTGGGAACGCTAACCGGTCAGCCGGAGACACCTGCTCGCGACGAGTTGCTGATCTCACCCAATAGCCCGGATCACCTTCTGGCGCGCAAAGGCAACTGGGTCTACATACCGGCCCAGGACGAAGGCGGCTTCCGAATGAAGAACATCGGGGACCATGGCTTTGGCGGCGCGGCCGTGTTCAAGCTGACGGGGCAGACGAATAGCGACTTCACCGCGGACGGGAAGCTGAAGGATGGCGCTCCACCCGCACAGTTGTACGACCTGGAACGGGATCCCCGCCAGACAACGAATGTCTACACAGCCCACCCCGGCATTGTCGCGGAACTCGACGCGATCGTCACTGAGTATCGTAAACGGATTGGCCCCTACGAACCTCTCGGTTTCATTGCACAGGACAGATCATAATGATGAGGGGTTTGAAAGTGATGATGAAAGTTATGAAAACAAAAAACAATGAATAACTAACCAGGGAATTGCGAAATAGATAAAAACCTCGTCTCGCACCTCGTCTAAAGTGCATCCGAGACATTGAACCGTTCCTTGACTTTTCCTGTTTTATCAGTACATTGTACATATGAACAAAATTCGCTTCACATGGGACAAAAATAAGAATGAAACGAATACCCGCAAACATGGGGTGACGTTTGAAGAAGCGCAGAGCTCGTTCAACGATGAATTTGCCCGTGAATTCTACGATCCGGATCATTCAGATGATGAAGATCGCTTCCTTCTTCTCGGATTAAGTGCACGACTTCGTGTTCTTGTGGTCTCTCACTGCTTCCGCGAGAGTGAGACAACTATTCGAATTATATCGGCGAGGAAAGCGGATCGCCAAGAACAACAAGATTACTGGGAGCAACGAAAATGAGAAACCACTACGATTTTTCCAAGATGAAGTCTCGCAAGAATCCCTACACCAAGTATCTGAAACAACCGGTGACGATGAGGGTGGACCGGGACACCATCGACTATTTCAAAAACTTGGCGGAAGAAACCGGCATTCCCTATCAGACCCTGATTAATCTTTATCTTCGGGACTGCGCCGAGCATCACCGCAAACTCGAGATGCAATGGGCCTCATGATGTGTGCAAACGAGTGCTCCTGACCACTATTCCGTTGCCGCTTCATAGTGGCAGACCTGAATTAATGAGTAAGAATAACATGGAAGAAAGCAACACCCCCAATGTTCTGTTTATCGCGATTGATGACCTGCGCCCGGAGCTGGGTTGTTATGGTGCAGAGCGCATTCAGTCGCCCAATCAGGAACACGGGTGAGAATTCCCGCCAAAATGGGACGCCCCTACCTGCCCGACATGCGAGGGTTTACAGATACATTCTGCGGGCACATCAACAACTATCATGCGACCTACGATTTGGATGGCAAAAACATTTCCCCGGCCAAAAACATCCGCAAAGATGGCTACCGTCTCGACATACAGTCCGATGCCGCATTGGCCTTTATCGACCGGCATGCCAAAGAGCCGTTTTTCCTTTACCTCGCCTACTACGCCCCGCATGTCCCGCTGGATGCCACGGATAAATATCTGGAGCGTTTCCCCGGCGACATGCCACGGCGCAGGCGTATCGCGCTCGCCATGCTCGCCGCCATCGACGACGGTGTCGGGCGCATCCGCCAGAAACTCAAAACGCATGGAATTGCGGAGAACACCCTGATCTTCTTCATCAGCGACAACGGCGCACCATTGAAGATCGACATGAAAGACACCCCCGGAAACGGTCCCGGCTGGGACGGGTCGCGCAATGATCCCTGGATAGGTGAAAAAGGCACACTGATGGAAGGCGGCATTCGTGTGCCTTTCATCGTCACCTGGCCCGGCACGATCCCGGCGGGAAAAACCTATAACCATCCGGTGATTTCCCTGGATGTGGCGGCGACAGCCGTGGCTGTGGCCGGACTGCCGGAAGTCCCGGAGCTGGATGGCGTCAATTTGATTCCCTTCCTCACCGGTGATGACACCGGATCCCCGAATGAACAGCTCTTCTGGCGCTTCTGGAACCAGACAGTTATCCGCAAAGGGAGATGGAAATACCTGCAGGCAGGGGGTGAGCGGAAGTACCTCTTCGACTTGGAAAGTCCGGAACACGAAAAGAAAAATCTCATTGATGAACATCCCGAAATTGCCGCCCAATTAAAGAAACAACTAACGGCATGGGCAAACGAACAGAAAACACCCGGGGTGCCATCCGGCGTATTGAATGGGCAGGAAGTTAAGTTTTATGACCATTATCTGCCGAAGTGACGGCAAGAGATGGAGGATCGAATGATGAGAATAGAGACACGCATGGGGGTGATATGCCTGTTGACAATGTTGGTAATGGTAGCAAACACATGGCTGGCGGCAGGGGAGACCCGCGCGCCGGCCAAACCGAAGGAGAGTGCTAAGTTGAATACAGTCAAGGCGTTGCAGACAGAGTTCCTGAAATTGAAATTCGGTATGTTTATCCACTACAACATGGCGACCTATGTAGGAAGGGAATGGGTGGATGGGTATGCCGATCCTGCAACCTTTGATCCCGGCGGGCCGATTGACACAGACGCCTGGGCGGATGCCGCAAAGGCCGCTGGTATGACGTATGCCGTGCTGACGACCAAGCATGTCGGTGGCTTCTGTCTCTGGGACAGCAAATATACGACCTATGATGTGATGCATCCCGACTGTCCGGTGAAGGAGGATATCGTCGGCAAGTTTGTCAAATCCTTCACCAGTCGGGGCTTGAAGGTAGGTCTCTACTACTGCTGGCGGCATCCCGGATTTCCCGAAAAGAACAAGGTGCTCCCACCGGAATGCGACCCGGCAACTCATTCGATAGACGAGCAGATAGACTTCCAGAAGAAGCAGATTGCGGAGCTTGTGGAGAAGTATCCGGAGGTCTTCTATATCTGGAATGACGCGCTTGATCCCGATCTCATGCCTGCGGAAGACGCGACGGCATTCATGCGCACGCTTGGTCCGACGATCATCGGCTGCGGCAACTGGTGGGATTGGAAGAAAAAGGGCTCGCCTTATCTGGACATCGTCGTGTCGGAGTTAAGGCACCTCAGCAATCGGCATCTCAACAACAAGACCGTCGGCGAGACCTGCTGGTGCCTAGAACCCAAGTGGTTCCACAGCGGAGGTCCAACCAAAAACGCAGCCAACATCGTGCAGCAGCTCCAGACTGCCAACTCGCGGAATGCCAACTTTCTTCTCAACGTAGGCCCCGACAAGCAGGGCCGGATCCACCCGGATAGCCTCAAAGTCCTCACCGAGCTTGGTGAGTTGCTGGGAGAGAATGGCGAAGTCAATAGCACGCAATGAGACATGTTTCTCCAGTTCATAAAAGACTGGGAGACAGCTATGAAAGACTGGAAATATCGCCATGAGATCAGCAAAAGGACTCAATATTGGCACTGAATGAACCAACGCGCATATATGTTACATTTCAAGTCGTGCTGAGGCGTTGAACGCCGGTACTGACCTGAAAGACAAGAAGAACGACATGCGGCAACATATGATACCGTCCGACAAGAAACTGAACAAGGCATGGGTGCCCTCCTTGACCCGGCGTGGTGATGCGGAGGTCTACCGTGCGGAACGCTCAACGGCCATCGATTTCCCTATTGGCGCCCATGGGTGGGGGCACCATCCGAATGAACGGCAAAGCAGAGCGGGAGTGGTGGCAGATCTTTCACAACTTCGAGGAACGGGAGGGGACGGGAAAGGTCCCTAACAGCTTCTTTGCCATTCGGGCTTCCCAGGGAGACAGCCCCGCCATCAGGGCCCTCCAGACCTCTTCAGTGGGAGATTTCAGAGGCATGGAGTCTCTCGTTCCGGCTGACTCCCGGCGAAACGAAAACCACCACCTATGTATTCAGCTGGCATCTGCCCGGAGGAGACTTCGGCAAGGCGGATTGTCCCATCTGGTTCTTCAAGGATGGCGGGCAGTATTACGAGAACTGGCGGCGCGTTACACACAAGATCGAGAATCCGTCACGGTCCAGCTTGAGGCCACGCATCTTTTGCAGGCCGGAGACGATCTCCAGGTCAGCATCAGCATGTGACAAAATTAGACGTACTAATAGAATAACTGAATACAATACAGGAGACGAATACTGTGAATTGCCAAAACATATCCATCGTCATGAGCGTCGCAGCTTCGAACATTACCAAAATTTTAATTTCCTAGTGGTTGTAAAGCTTTGTCTTTTGACCCTTTTCTTTTTTAACTATTTTATTAAGAACGACTTAAAAATTCGTAATCCCTCAGCCTTGTTCCGGACCTAAATCCATTTGGAGTTTGGTTGGGGGGCAAGGTTTGGGACAAACTTAGTAGCCATCCCATGGATGGCTGTAAATCGGATGACTCTAGGCGGAGGGAAACACAGTATCGCGATCCCCAAAAATGATCACCCCGGTGAGTTCTTCCATCCAAGTTCCGATCTGCCCTCTTCAGTAATTCAGATGCCCGCCTGGGAGTGGATGATGCAATAGCTTCCGTCATCGGGTCGGGTCTCGTTGGCGTGGGTTCGCAAACTCACCCGGCATGATAAGGATCAGCGGCATCACGCAGTCCGTCACCGACCAAGTTGAAGGCCAGCACGGCAAGGACCACGAAGAGCCCGGGGGTCAACAACCAGGGCATCAGCACCATTGCCGTGGTATTCTGCGACTGCTGCAGCAAGACTCCCCAGCTCACCACGGGTGGACGAAGGCCGATGCCAAGAAAACTCAAGGCAGTCTCCCCGAGAATCATGGCGGGAATGGCTATGGTCGCTGACGTGATGATGTGGCTCATGAAACTGGGCAGCAGATGACGGAAGATGATCCGGCCGCGGCTTGCGCCGAGGAGCCGTGCGGCAACCACGAAGTCTTCTTCGCGCAGAGCCAGAAACTTGCCCCGCACGACGCGCGCCAGCCCTGTCCATCCCAGCAGGCTGAGGATGATGGTGATTCCGAAATAGATCCGGATCCCCGACCAGCTTGTAGGCAGCGCCGCGCTCAACCCCATCCACAGTGGTAAATGTGGAATGGACTGGAGGACCTCTATCAGGCGCTGAACGACCAGGTCGAGGATGCCGCCCGCATATCCGGCGATGCCGCCAATCAGGATGCCGAGCGTGAATGTCAGCAGCACACCGACCAGCCCAATTGTCAGCGAGATCCGACTCCCGTACAACACCCGTGTGAAGACATCCCGCCCCAGCTTGTCAGTGCCGAAAATGTGGATGAAGCCTGCCTCTCCATTGGGAGAGCGGACACCGAATAGATGGACATTGGTTTCCCATAGTCCCCACATCCGGTAGGGCTCACCGCGCACGAAAAAGTGGAGTGCGTATGTCCGGTCGGGATCCGGCTCCATCTTCACCGAGTAGGGATTGTCGGGCTCCGGCACACGCCGGTAGCCGTATACGAAAGGCCGAATCGAGAACCCCTCATCCGGGCGGACAAAATGCAGGCCCTGGGGCGCCCCCCAGAGATAGCGGACATCCCGACTCTCGGGTGTGTAGGGAGAAATGATCTCGCAGAAGGCGGCCAGAAGGTACAGTGCCAGCAGCAGCCAGAGGCTGGCAAACGCCAGCCGGTGCCGCCGGAAACGTCGCCACATGAGGCGCCACTGCCCGGCCTCGGCAATCGACACGCCTTCATCGGCAGGAGCGGGTTTGGCAAGTGCGTGTGTGTCAGTCATAGCGAATCCGTGGGTCGATAGCAGCCAAAGCCAGATCGCTGAGCAAGACGCCGATCACCGTCAGCGTACTCAAAACCATGATCAGCGACCCGGCCAGATACATGTCCTGATTCATCAGGGCATCCAATAACATGGGACCGGTGGTTGGCAAGTCGATAACGACACTGACGATCGCCGCACCGCTGAACAGCCGCGGCAGTATGCCACCGATGCCGCTGATAAACGGGTTGATGGCGATCCGCACCGGATACTTAAGAATCAACCGCCAGTCTTTCATGCCTTTCGCGCGGGCGGTGGTCACATATGGCTTGCGTAGCTCATCGAGCAGATTCGCGCGCATGATTCGGACCATCCCGGCCGTGCCCGCCAGGCCAACCACAACCATCGGGACCCACAAGTGTTTGAGCAGATCGAGAAAACGGGCAAAGCTCCACGGGGCATCCACATAGTCTGGCGAAAACAGACCTCCGACACTCACGCCAAACAGCTCAAAAGCCGCCCACATCACAACAAGAGCCAGCATGAAGCCGGGCACCGCCATCCCGAGCATGGCGAAGACCGTCGCAACATAGTCGAACAGAGAGTATTGCTTCACAGCGGATACGATCCCGATGGGCAGGGCGAGCGCCCAAGTGAGAAGGAGACTTGAAAACGCAACGACGACCGTGAGCAGCAGGCGTTCGCCAATCAGCTCGCTTACGGGTTGCTGGTGCTGCATCGAATACCCCAGGTCACCGACGAGCATGCCGCCTATCCAGCGCAGGTACTGGACCGGCATCGGGTCGTCCAGATTGTAGGTCTTGCGCAAAGCGGCGATCTGCTCCTGGCTGGCCGTTTGCCCCTCTGACTGCAGTTCGTCCAGCCTACTCGTGACAATGTCTCCCGGGGGCAGTTGAATGACCACAAAGCAGATCACCGATATGATCAGCAGTGTGGGTATCATCAAGAGGAGGCGATAGATTATATAGCGCAACATGCTAAATGTTCCTTTTCACTCATGGATCCAGAAACCATGTTGCTGGATGATACGGCAAGACCCAGAGGCTGTCCCATCCCCAATATCCCCGGTCCGGGACGTTGTGCAGGCGATTGGAGACGACGACAGGCTGGGGGGCTAGTCCGATCGTGCCGATCGACCATAGGTTTTCCGCCTGCGAGCGGAGAATTCGCTTGCCCAGTTCAACACGGCGGGCGGGATCGACACTGCCACGCATTTCGTCCCACCAGATCTGCAGGTCACGCGCCTCGGGAATGGGTTCTTCTCCCTGTTCGCCATGGGAGAGATACCAGCGGGACCATGGTGTCCAGCGCGCTTCATCCCAACTGATATACATCGGCACGTACCACGAAGGCAGCAGCGGAAACAGGATATCCGTCGAGCGATCCGCATGCCAGATTGTCATCTGCATGGCATTGGAACGGGCTCGGGCGCTCTGCAGGCCGCGGTTGATCTCTTTGAGTTTAATGTCGATGCCCACATCGAGCCAGTGCGAACAGACAAGTTCCATCGTCACGCCGCGCGGGACTTCGATATCCACCCATTCCAGCGTGACATCCAGCGGCTTGCCATCCGGCCGTTCCCGGATGCCATCGCCGTCAACATCCCGCATGCCGATGGCATCGAGCAGACGACGGGCGCGCTCAGGATCATATTGGATGTGTGCCGTGGCGAACTCGGGTTCGTAGAATCGGCTGGACGGGATCACGGTGGTTTGCCGCGGTGTGCCCTGGCCGAAATAGACAATGTCGTTGATCTCTTTACGGTTGATCGCCAGTGAGAGTGCAAGTCGAAAGCGCCGGTCGCGGAAAATCGAACGCAGCTCGGGATCGTCTACCGTGAAGTTGAATTGAATGGCGACATCCACGCCGTGCAACCGGTTCCAGATCAGTGTCCGGTAGCGATAGGCGTCTTCGCCAGCCTTGTAGAGCGGGATGTCCTGCGTCTGCAGACTCGAACCGGCGAAATCCACCTGGCCTGTCGATACTTTGGCCCCGCGCACCTCCGGGTTGTTGACAACCTGCGCCTGGATCCGGTCGATGTATGGCAACTGGCGTCCTTCCGGATCCACCTTTGGATAATACGGGTTTCGCTCGTACACCTGCAGGGTGGGTGAGCGGCTGACCAGTTGGTAGGCGCGCATGGTTGGCGTCCCGATCGGATCGCGGAAGCTGTCACGTTGCGCCGCATGGAAATAGGCCATCCAGTTCATATAACCGGCGGCCTTTGCTTCCCGATCCAACTCCTCCTTGTCGCGAAAATCCGGATGGTACCTGGCCAGAAAGTGGCCCGGGGCGGTAAACTGGTTCTCGCCGCGGTGCGCCAGTTCCTGCAGGATAAAAAGGAAGGGCTCCTCGTAGCGAAACACAACAGTCAGGGGATCCGGTGCGGTAATTGACAAGTCTCGCTGCCGCGGCACGATCACAGGGGTCAGGCTTTCGTTGAGCCGGATATGTTTGTGATACCAGACAAAATCGTCAGCCGTGAAGGGGGCGCCGTCCGACCAGCGCAACCCGGGACGCAGGTGCAACAGAAGGAGCTTGCCCCCCTCTTTGAATTCCCAATGGGACACCAGGTTCGGAAGCACGCGGCTGATCTGCGGATCCATCGTCAGGGGATGCTCGGGGACAATCAAAGCCGCGCCCTGCGTGAAGATGCGCAAGGTCCCACCGTGCCGCCCCGGGCGCTCGAAGGGCTCAACCACCATCGGGTCATCCGGCAAACGCTCCTCAACTGGCGGCAGGGCGCCGCTCTTGACCCGTTCATCGAGCATAGGTGACTGCCGGAAAGTCTTCAGACCGACCTCACTTGCTTTGGCCGGACCTGCGAACCACGCCGCCGGCCACGCCTCCTTCGGTATGCCGGCGGCCATATCCATGCCGAGGCTGGTCAGCACGGGTGTGCTGATCAGCAGCATACCGGTTACGGCAGCATGCCGGATTCGCCGATTGGGTCCCTTACAGAACACTCAGTATTCCTTTTTTTGTAACTTCGTCACTTTTTCTATTTACTTCAAAAGTTGCAGCCTGCTCGGAGCGGGCCAAAGAAGATGCCTCGAAGAGGTGCTTTTCTGCAGATTATTCCTCAAGCAACTCGAGTCTCGGGCTTAGGGTCACGGTTCTGTCCCACCCGTCGCCAACGGCGGTGATGACGATGCGTTCGTCGTCCGACCGCACCTCCAGTTCCACAGGCTTTTCGCCATGGCTCAGAAGCGTCGCCATTGTCACATTTCGTACGCTGTCCAGTGTCTGCCAGCGCATCATCACCGGCGGTTCTTGGCGTCCTGAAGTCAACACGGCGCTTGCCCGGCGCAGAACGGCGGGTTGGTCGGCGGCAAAGGTCATGCGGGCCGTTTCAAACTCGCCTTCGAGGAGCACGTCTTTCTCACTGAAGGTGGCTTTTTTACGGGTATAGGCACGTGCTTCGACGGGATTCCTGACGCTCCCAATTTTTCGGTCAACAATCAGCAGTGCCTTGTCGTCGATCACGGCGAACAGGCGGCAGACAAACCGAGGATTGCCTCGTTGCAGCCAGAAGGCCTTCGAAGCATCCAGCCGCAGCGCCGGTCCCCCCGGCAGCATAAACTCGGTCGTCTCCGCCCGGGGGTTTCCGCTCCGCACCCGGGAAGGAGGCAGGCCCCCAATAAACAAAGTATTCTTCGACTCGCTCCGACGTTCGTAGATATCCTTGTCCCGTGCCCCAAAAGCGGCGCTGGATTCCCTGCCGCCGGAGATGTTTTCAATCATCCTCTCGATACCGATGACACCGTGCCAGGAAAGCAGATCCTCGTGGGTGTGGGCGCCACCCAGTTCGCCGCCGCGGATGGCGGCATAGACTGCGGGTTTGGGCCATTGATCCGCCAGCATACCCCAGCCTTGTTTCGGAAAATACTTGATCATGTCCGCCTTGGGGTCAAGACCTTGCTCAAGGGGGTCTGGCGAGATCAGTAGTTTCTGAGGCCCGCCATAGCTGATGTTAAAAAGTTCGTCCGGCTTTCCCTCGTCCTCAGCCGCCTTCTCTTCAGGTTCTTTTCCAGCCGTGGCTTCCTGTCTGGCTTTCCTGACCTCGGCTGACTCTTGCATACGCAGTTCATGGTCCCGCAACCGGGCCAGCATGTCGGTGTCGCCCAGTTGTTGAGCGGCCGCCATCAGCGAATGACTGAATCCGCCATGCTGATTGTCACCGAAGCCGCATGCCTCGCCGTGCGGCACGAAGTAGGTGCCAAATGTCAGCCCATCCCGGAACCCCCGCGAGCGGAAGCCCTCATGTTTCTGCCCCGTGGCGCGCTCGTAGCTGGTCAGGAAAAGGGACATGTAGTGGACCGTCCAATTCCAATATCCCAGACCTTCCACCCACCCGCCATCGGTCTCCTCCAGGTAGTCAAAGATGGGTTGATAGGACTCATTCACACGGTCGATCATGGTCTGGGCTTCCGGCAGGTCTTCATACATGGCCAACGCCAGCAAACCGCCGCCGCTGATCGAGACCGGGTTCCAGTTGGAGATGATGTCCTGCCACCAGCTGCGGGATTCGCCTTCGACCCGCTGGGCTTTATCCCTCGGCGCCGTTGTCCGCAGGAATGGCTTCACGAAGTGCTCGCGGGCGATCTCGACCATCCAGGCCCGCTGCTCGGGCGTCAGGTCGTTGTAGAGCAGGTCGTAGGTCACGGCCAGACCGGCGATACACTGCCCTTCCGCCAGGGTGATCATGTTGGGTTTCATCCACGCTTTCATGGCATCCACGTTTGCCAAGGCGCCTTCCAGGTAGCGCCGGTCCTTTGTTCGATGCCACTGGATGGCCAAGGCCGTCAGCCGCCCCTGGATGAGGACGGCCTTCTTCCAGATGCTGATCCCCGCCATCGGATCTTCAGCGTCCCTAAGTCCGGTCTCGGCCGCGGCCTCGACCTGTTCGTAGTTCTTCGCGAAATATTCTCCGCGGCCGTCGACCACGCGTTCGATCTGTGCGGCACTGACGAAAAGGCGGGGATGGGGGGCGAGTTTATCGAACGTCTTCCCGGTCACCCATTTTTGGGGTGTATCTGTTTCACCCGCGGCGTACGCTCTAACGGCAGCTCCAGCAGTCGCCAGGACGATCCATGCGCGCAACGCAAATCGTGCCAGTCGGTCGCGCCCTTTAACGCTCCCGAGCGTTCCTCTATTTCTATTCAACATATTCGTGCCCATCCAATGACATCCTTTGTTGTAGGGAATTGCGCATTTCGCAATTCTCTGATAAGGGCTTGAGAAATTTGGCACACCTGAAGGTAAACCTTAGCCCGTGATATCCAACCCTTGGCCGACTTTTCCTAGCTTGCCTCTTTGTCCCGGGACAGTCGAGCCCAGTCGGCCAGTATGGCGCGATGCTCAGCGACCACACGCTGGAACGTGAGTTGACCGAAAAACTCAGGAAGCTGTTGCAGGCGGCGGATGCCCCGGACTGCCAATATGAACGGCTCGCCATTGAGCCACCTGTATGAGTTGTGCGACCCGACGAAAGACCCGTTCGAGAAGAACAACATTGCGGACGATCCGGCCAATGCCGAACGGCTCGAGCCCCCGCAGCGGGAACCGGGTGGTTGGCGAGAGGAGCGGGGCGGCGAGGTGCCGCTCTATCGCGATGGCAAATACAAAGCCCCGAACGTCAGGCAAGGCGGTTGACCGGGTATGCGAATCCTGGCTAAGCCCTACTTCCCAACAGCCCGGACGTGGCTGATGGCCGTATCGATGGAGTCGCCGTGCGGCTTCAGCGTTTTGACGGGAATCCTCACGGGTTTGGCGCCAATGGAGCCCCCCATGGCAATTTCCTCCTTTACGCCCTGGTCGAGGTATACTGTCATCACGCCTTCGACCGGCGCTTTCTGACCGTCATCGTGCTGGAACAGCAGTCGCAGAACCAGCGGGTGTTCGTTTTCCCCGCGATACCGCCTTAACTGATTCATGAGCCTCCAGCGTTTGATTTCGTCGAAATCGTCCCAGTTGTCCGGCTGCTTCAGGACCTCGATGACTTCCGCCACGACAATGATACTGGTTGTTTGTCCATTTGTATAGGTTATCGGCTTCTGGGTCGTACGGGCTCTGACCACGGCCATGGCCTCGGCATGGAGCTTCTGGTCCACATTCTCCTGAACCGTCACCGCGGGCTTTTTCTCCCCCGGCACCCCACGCGGTTCCATGTCACCACCTGGCTCCGTCGGCGGGGCCTCGGGGACTGCCGGTTCAGCTGCTGAACTTGTCACGAGCAGCGGCGTGGCTATTGATAAAACGAAAGCTCCCGCGGCTATTGCTGTCGCCACCCTCACGTTTGACCATATCATCATTTTCAGTACTCCTTGTGCCAGCCCCGGGCCGTGGCACTCACGGTTTCGGTCGTTCCGGCCGCGGCGCCCGCCGCGGCGACCTGCGAAACAGCCACAAGCAAAGAAAGAAGGGGTGCCGGCACCGTAGCCGCGGCTTCGGTCGCCAGCAACGCCAGCAGACCGGGCAGGCTGAGGGTTACACGTTCCCATGAGGCTGTTTAGCCCATAAACGGATAGCGGTAGTCTGTCGGGGGAACAAATGTTTCCTTAACAGTCCGTGGCGAAACCCACCTGATGAGATTCAAATAGCTCCCCGCTTTGTCATTGGTGCCACTGGCCCGCGCCCCGCCAAAAGGTTGTTGCCCGACCACCGCGCCGGTGGGTTTGTCATTGATATAGAAATTACCGGCGGCATTCTCAAGAGCCTTATAGGCGGTTTTCACAGCGTATCTGTCCTGGGCGAAAATCGCGCCGGTCAACGCGTATTCTGATGTTGAATCACAGATAGCGAGGGTTTGTTCAAATGTGTCATCTTCATAGATGAAGAGCGTCATCACAGGACCGAAAATCTCCTCTTCCATCGTTTTGAATGAGGGGTTTTTGGTGACCGCGACAGTCGGCTCGATAAAATACCCGACCGAATCATCATACCCGCCACCGAAAATAATTTCGGCGTCAGATGACGCTTTGATATAATCGATGTATCCGGTAATATCTTTAAACGCGCCGGCGTCAATGACAGCGTTCATGAAGTTAGTGAAATCTTCCGCCGGTCCCATGGTCACTGTTTTCAGTTCCTTGACGAGGAAGTCTTTCAGTTCAGGCCATAGAGATTCCGGGATATAGGCTCTGGAGGCCGCGGAACATTTCTGTCCCTGGAATTCAAACGCGCCGCGTATAATGGCGGTGCCGAGCGCTTTCACATCCGTTGAATTGTGCGCGAAGATAAAGTCTTTACCCCCGGTCTCACCGACAATTCGGGGATATGAATGATAGCGACTAATATTTTCACCGACCGTTTTCCACATATTCTGGAAGACAGGTGTGCTGCCGGTGAAATGGATGCCGGCAAGGTGTTCTGAAGCCAATACAGGATTGCCGACTTGTGACCCGGAACCAGGCACAAAGTTGATGACCCCGGGCGGCAACCCCGCGGCTTCAAAAAGTTTCATGATCCAGTAAGCGGAGTATACAGCGCTTGAGGCTGGTTTAAGAAGAACCACATTTCCCATCAGCGCTGGAGACGCCGCGAGGTTTCCGCAAATCGAGGTGAAATTAAAGGGCGCGACGGCGAAGACGAAACCCTCCAGCGGCCGGTATTCCATTCTGTTCCAAACTCCGCAGGGCGAATGAGGGGGCTGTTCTTCATAAATCCGCATGGCGAAATATGAGTTGAAACGGAAAAAATCGATCAGCTCGCAGGCGGAATCGATTTCCGCTTGAAAAGGGTTTTTACTCTGTCCGAGAATCGTCGCGGCGTTCAATGTGTCGCGCCAGTATGGAGACGCGAGAAGTTCAGCCGCTTTCATGAAGACGGCCGCGCGCTCCTGCCAATCAGTGTCAGCCCATTTTCGCCGCGCCGCCAGCGCCGCTTCAATGGCCTGGCTAACCTCTTTTTCGCCGGCTTTATGATAGGTCCCTATGACTGTCTTGTGATCATGGGGACAGACACAGTCAGCCGTATTGCCTGTCCGGACTTCTTTGCCACCGATAATCAGGGGAATATCAATGGTTTGAGCTTTAAGTTCATCCACCCGGGCTTTCAAGGCGACAGTCTCAGACGCGCCCGGCGCGTAATTTTTCACCGGTTCATTGGGTGGCAACGGCATGGTGAATTTAGCATGTGACATATTATTTCTCCTTAGTGTCCGGGGTATAAATTATAAATAAAAAGAGAGAAGGTCTTTTACCGCTTTTCGAATAAAACAACAGGCGCATAGCATAGTCTTTTTTAAGGGGAAATCAAGTGGCCTTTCCGCCGTCCGCCGCGATGAGGGGAATGAACCGCTGTCCGTGTCGCCGCCGCTGATGTCAATCGCCTTCAAAAGCTCAAAAAAAGGCCGCGACCCGAACGTCGCGGCCTTTGTATCAGCGAGAGGTGTCATCGACCTCGTTTTCGGCGCAGGGCGAGAAGCCCGAACAGGCCGAAGAGCAGCGCGGAGGCAGGCTCCGGCACCAACGTTTCGGTGATGTCAAAGGTTCCACCGAACGAATCGTTGATGTCGTAAGTCACCGCCCAGACGCCCCCCAGGAGATCCACTCCCAGCAGTTCGCCGTTGGGGATGGCCCATTGCAGCATGGCGCCCCCGTTTTCCTGGCTGTCGAAGGCCGACCCGACGATAACTCCCGGTCCGGGCAGGTCCGGGTTCGGAGCCCCGTTAACCGTCTCTATGAGAAGGGTGTCGGGGGCGCCTCCGCTTGTGCGGTGACGATGCCATCCGGTCCACACGCCCGTCGCGTCCGCAAAGTGCGCGACCAGCATTTCATCGATGCCCGTCAGGGGACTGGCCACATAGCCAGTCACGCTGTTATCGTCGCCGCCAGGGACGTTGTCGAACTGGAACGAATATTCAGGGGCGGCATTACCTGCGATGGGGGGGGGAGGCCAGATCCATACGGAAGTAATAGACCCCTCCGGTATTCCGGAAGAACCACTCCGTGATGTCAGCGCCGGCCACCGCCGCGCCGCCGCCACTGACCAGCGGTTCGCCTGTCGGATCGGACCAGGACATGACATCCCCCGCCGTCCAGTCGGTAAGCAATGCTCCGGAAGAACCGGGGCCAACCAACCAAGCCACGCTGAAAACCAGCGCGGCCAGTATCGTTATGTGTCTTTGTCTCATACTAATTTCCTTTCGCCAGCCTGCGATGGGATCTATCCATCCAACACTGACAACGTGTTGACACGCTTGTTGTTTCAACAATTATTCCGTCAGAAAAAATCCGACCGCGGCAGGGTTTTTACGGGCTCCTGCCAGCCCCTTTCGCCTCTACCATGGATTCACCTCCTTCCGCAGCCCGCCTGCGGGTTGGCAATGAATGGTCTTTTCGCGACATGGACCGCCACCAATTCCCCAGTCTCTGTCAATCTTAAATGCAGTCATATTTCTCTTTACCAGCTTTACCCACGCCGGGTGTTGCCGGCGGAAAAGGAACTGTTCTTTCATGAGTTCCGCGGGGCTTAAATCATAATTAAATATATCAACAAAGTAAACAATTGCAATGTCAGGAGCGCCTATACAACGGCATCCCGTCCTTGGGCGGCCAAGGAAAACCGTCCTACAGAGCCTAACATAAACGCTTTATAGCATCTATCGCTAAGCGCGTTTTTTTGCTTTTTTTCTGTCATATTCCATTTGCGACAAAACGCTGGAGCGATAGTGTATCGCGTGTTAATTACATGAGATCCGGATGAGGGCAGGGGGAGTCTTTGAAGCTTATACCTTTGGCGGGGCGCAAAGATCGGTCAGCGGAACAACCGTCGCCCAGACTGGACAATGGTATCACGTTGTGGCTACGGCACAGGGAAATGGAACCATGCGGCTCTTTGTCAACGGGGTTGAAGAAGGAAGCCCGGCAACCCTTACCGGTTCCCTCTGGACAGGTGGCGACCGGTACCTGATCGGCTCCCAGTCTAGTGGCGCCCCGAACTTTTTTGCCGGCTACATTGACGAGGTCGCCTTCTATGACACAGTGCTCGCGCCTCAGCGGATCATGGCGCATTTCGCGGCGGGCATGGGCATTATTCCCGAACCGGCCTCCGCGCTGCTTCTCGTGGCGGGCGCTCTTCTGGCCGGCCGCCGTTTTCCTGGCTGTCGAAGACCGACCCGGCGATAACTCCCGGTCCGGGCGGGTCCGGGTTCGGAGCCCCGTCAACCGTCTCTATGAGAAGAGTGGCGGGCGCTTTAAAGCCAGTGATCCACCGGTGTCGAAATACACTCTTCCAGGGGCATGCCTTGAGCTCCGGCCAGTAACATCCGGGTGACAGTAAACGCCTTCTCAGTCGTCGCGGCCTCCGAGTAACCCTGATCGCAGCAGATAATACAGCAACATCAGTAAGGCGCTGACCGCTCCCGCGACGTAAGTCATAAACGCGGCGTTAAGAACCGCGGCGGCCCCCCGCTGTTCCTGTGGAGAGACCATGCCGGTCGCCACCATGGCTTTTTTGGCCCGGGCGCTGGCGTTCCATTCAACAGGCAGGGTGATGAGAGTGAAGGCGACGGCCAGTGAAAACAATAAAATGCCTGTCAACACCAGTGGCTGACTGCGCAGCAAAAATCCGACAATTAAAATAAAGTAGGAAAAGTTGCTGCCGATACTGGCCGCTGGAACCAAGGCTGTTCTCAAGCCCAGGGCAAGATACCCGTGGGCGTGCTGCAGAGCGTGACCCGCCTCATGACAGGCGACACCGACGGCCGACAATGACTGACCGTGATAGACATCCCGTGAGAGGCGGAGTGTCTTGCTGCGGGGATCATAATGGTCGCTTAAAAAGCCCCGGGTCATCTGGATCGTCACATCATTGACACCATTGCGGGCCAGCATCTCATGCGCGGCTTGCGCGCCTGTGTAGCCGCGCATGGCGCGGACGCGGGAAAATTTCGCAAAGGTGGATTTTGTATACATGCTGGCCCAGACAGACAACAATAAACCAGGCAGCATAATCAACAGATACAGGGGATCAAAAAATCCAAAAAGCATCTCAAGTCTCTCGTATTAGAGTTATTTTATGGTGTTCAAGGTCGTTTAAACAGACGTGTTTGACTCCCGATACTGTGCAAAGTTTCCCGCGTGCCTGGATTATTCACGCGGCGTGAATAATCCACCCCTTTGGGGACGTGTGGTCTCGTTGCCTGTCAACGAGAAACGTGGCTAAGCCCCGCGTGCGCGGCGTTGCCGCGACGCGGCTCACGCCGTTTGTCCGGCGTTCCGGCGGCAAACATCGCGGCGCCGGGAACTCATTGTCTCACCAGTCATCTAAGGATCATGCACGCTCTTAGTTTCATTCTATTGCTCCGTGAAATTTACGGAAACAAACCGCCCGATTTGGACCGGATCCAGAAACGGGGTCTTCTGGCCGTGAAGATCGCCCAGCACTTCGCCTTGCGGTATGATTTTTTGCGCGAGGACACGTGTCACCACTTGGCGCGGTTATTCAGATCAACCGACAGCCTGCCCCCGGATGATGTGGACACGCTTCTGAGCCAGTATGTTGACGATGACTGGTTTGAACAGGTCAAAGAATTTAATCGCGAACCCTTCGCGTCGGCCTCTATCGGCCAGGTGCATGAAGCGACATTGAAAGACGGCGCGGATGTCGTCGTCAAACTGGTCAAGCAGGACTTTTCAAAGCGGTTTCAGCATGATGTCGCCTCCCTGCGCCGATTATTGCGTTTCGCCGTGACGGTCTATCCCAAGCTTAGAAAAGTCTTCGACCCGATGGGGGTTCTGGATTACATCGAGGACTATACCCGTACGGAACTGGATTTGACCAACGAGATTTCCGGGGCCGGAGAACTGGCGGGAATCTTAAAAAAATATGGCGGAACATATGACCTGTCCCAGTTGCGGCTGCCGACATTTTTCCCGGAATTGTCCAATGAAAATGTGCTGGTGGTTGAGCGGATTCCCGGCCAAACGTTTGATGAATTACTCCAGGAAAATAAGCTCTCCTGGGACACCATGATGGACTTTTTCAGGATTCACGGATTTTACCTGTTTGGACCGGGGATTTTTCATGGGGATATCCACCCGGGAAATATCATCCTCACCCCTGATAATCAAATCGCCCTTATCGACACCAGCGCGGTCAGCCGGATTGGCGACACTATCCGCCAGGGATTGTTCAACTTCTTTGTCGCCTTGGCGGATTATGATTATCCCGCCTGCGCCCGGCGGTTGAATGAGATGGCCAAGACGCGTATATCAGGCCGTCAACTTGAGACATTCGAGGCTGACATGGTGGAATTATACCGTGATTTCAAAGGCAGTTCGGTCAAACAAGTGAGCCTGACAAAACGCATGATGCAGACTATAAAGATGGCTGTTCACGCCGGGATGGAATTCGAGCGGGGAATGTTCGCCATCATTAAGAGCATGATGTATCTTGACGGGATGGCGCTTCGCTGCCGTCCCGATGTGGAATTGATGCGGGAAATGAAGCCGTTCCTCATGGAATTTCAGAAGGGCGTGAATCAATGAGGATGATTTTTTGGACTGTTATGACCGCGCTGCTGACGGCGCCTGTGGCGCCTGGCTCTGAGGCGGCGGAACCGGTGGAAAAGACCCCGCGGAAACAGGCGCCCGCGGCGGCTGTTTCCCGGCAAAAGGATACCGACGCGCCGGAAAAACAGGCCGCCACGGTCACGGTTCGTGTCAAGGGGCTTAAAAACAGCGAAGGCAATGTCCTCATCAGCCTGTTTAATCAAGCGGACGGGTTCCCCGCCAATCATGAAAAAGCCTTGCGCGCCGCGGTGATCCCCGCCGGAAAGCTGAATGAGGTGGTGTTCAAGGATCTCCCCCGGGGAACCTACGCGGTGGCCGTGTGCCATGACGAAAACGAATCCATGACATTGGAGACGGGCTTTTTCGGCAAGCCGAAAGAAGGGGTCGGAACATCAAATAATGTCAGGAAGAAAACGAGGGCTCCGACATTCTCCGAAGCCAGCTTTAAGGCGCTTGAGCCTCGACGGGACATAGAGATAACGATTCAGTATTAGAAAAAAGGAAAACGCGGGGTTGAAGCGTTATGTTTCCACCGTCCGCGTCATTCCGGGGCGGCTTTGATTAATCAGGACGACACAATGGGTGCATCGCATGGACAAAACGCAATTTAAAGATATACGAAGCCGACAGAAAAAGCTGTTGAAAAGCCTGGGAAATGATCTGCTGATTCTGCCCGCCGGCGCCCCCGCCCCGGGGGTTGGCCGGTTCCGGCAAGACAGTTATTTCAGCTATCTGACCGGCTTCCCCGAACAAGGGGCGGTCGCTGTTTTCGATCCAAGCCAGGATACGGAAAGGGTCTGTCTGTTTGTCCGGGAGAAGGACCGCCAGGACGAAGTCTGGAACGGTTTTACGATCGGCGTGAAACAGACCGGGGACAGCTTTCCCGCTGATAAAGCGCACGACATAAAACATCTGGAGTCGGTGCTTAAAAAACGGCTCAAGGGGCGGACGGTTTTTTATAACCCGCCGCCGAATCATCCGCAGCATGCCCGGTTGGACAAGCTGCTGAAGGACCAGGAAGCGGAGGTTCATGCCGAAGGCGAGGTCTTTGACAGGCTGGCGGAGATGCGGCTCATCAAATCGTCTTGGGAACTGAAGCAAATCCGCCAAGCAATCGCGATTACCCGGGACGCTCATCACGCCTGCATGCGCGTCGCCAAAACGCATCGCTTTGAATATCAGTTTGAAGCGGAATTTGACTACGCCTGCAAAACGCGGGGCGCGTTACATGTCGCCTTTGGGACGATCGTGGCCGCCGGTCCGCACGGAACCTGTCAGCACTATGTGGACAACGCCGGTCCCGTGGGAGCGACGGACCTGGTGCTCATCGACGCCGGCGCCGCCTGGAACGGGTATTGCGCCGACATCACCCGGACCTTTCCTGCGTCCGGAACATTCACCCCGGTTCAGCGGGATTTTTACGCCGTCGTCCTGGCCGCCCAGAAGGCTGGTTTAGACATGGTCGCCCCCGGAGTTCGCTTTCATGATTTACAGATTCGCGCCGCCACTGTTTTGGTTGACGGGCTCAAAGATTTGAAGCTCCTGCATGGCGCCACGGCTGAGATCATCGAAAAAGACGCCTACCGGGATTTCTGGCCGGCCGGATTATCCCATTCTCTGGGGTTGGATGTGCATGATGTCACGCCGTCAGCCTTCCGGGGGCGGGATGCCGAAAGGACCCTGGAGGCGGGGATGGTGATCACCGTTGAGCCGGGATTCTATTCACAGGATTTCAATCATCAGATCAGCGAGGATATCAAGGGCATTGGCATCCGCATTGAAGATGACGTGCTGGTCACCGAAACCGGTCACGAGAACCTAAGCGCGGATGTGGTCAAAGAAGTTGACGATGTCGAACGCATGATCCAAGGCTGAACGGGCCGAGACACCACGCGGGCGAAGTCGAACGGCGATTCTCCTTCAGGCGGGATAACTCCCTTGAATGTAATCGGACAACATTTTATTTTCACGTGTTGTGGCCGAAAGCAGACTCTTAATCATGTCGCCAATCGACACGATGCCCGCCAGCGCCCCGTTTTTGATCACCGGCAAATGGCGGATACGGTTCTGGGTCATAATCCCCATCGCGTAATCCACGGTGTCATCCGGCGTGATGACAATCATCCGGCTTTCCGGGGTCATGATGTGTTCGACCAGATTTTTTCCCACAATCGCTCCGTTGTTATCAAAGAAGCGCAAGATGTCCCGTTCGGAGACGATGCCAACCGGCCGACTGTCTTCTCCGGTCACAATGAGCGCTCCCACATGATATTTGGTGAGCAGCCCCACCGCCTTGGCGACTGTTTCTCCCTGGGCGATGGTGTGAACCCGGGTTCCCTTCTGCTGAAGTAAGTCATGGATAGTCATCATCAAATCCCTTTCTGTGACGGTTGCCTGCCATGCACGGGATCACGGGCGGGCGGAGGACTCCGCGGACAGGCTCACGAAGCCCTATGCTAGTCTATGTCTTTTGGCGGATTTTTCAAGTGATTCAAGGCTGATTGGGCTGCAAAAAAGAGAACGCTCGATGATGTCGGCGGTTATCGTTCGCATCGAATGGCGGAAAAGGCGGAAAAAAATATACTAAAACCACATGTGGTTCGTTGTATGCGTGCGGGATGGGGCCTGGGATGAGCGCGGGGCGCTTCGTTTGGTTTATAGTATGGCATGCGCGGAAAACAATATGACTCACCATTTTTTTACCAGACTCTTTACCTTGATTGAGCTGTTGGTCGTCATCGCCATCATCGGGATTTTAGCGGGTCTCTTGACCCCGGCGCTTTCCACCGCCCAAAAACGGGCGAAGCGGGTGGGGTGCACGGCCAATTTGAAGCAGATCGGGGCGATGTTCCAGATGTATTTGGACGACAGCGCGGGGGTGATGCCCTACGCCGCGTCTCTACCATCCGCCGGATTGAATGATGATCCCCGCATCTGTGATGTCCTGGAACCCTATACGGAAAATGATCATGTGTTCAAGTGCGCCGCCGACACCCAGCGCCCCTATTTTAAAACCGAGGGCAGCAGTTATGAATACATGAGCATGCACGGGGGGCGGCGGGTGGAGGAATCGTTCTTGTCGAAACGATTTGGCGAACCGTATACTCCGGTCATGCACGATTATGAGGCCTTCCATGGGAAACCGGGGACATCCGGCGCCATGAATTATTTGTTCGCCGACGGACACGTCGGGGATTTAACGACTGAATAAAAGGATTTATCACATGGGAAAAAAGTATCAAACCCCCGTGTCACGCGCGGAAAAGAGACTGATTCTCGGTACCGGGCTGGCCATCGCGCTGGCCGTGGCGGGCGCGGTGACTTGGTGGCTGCTCAATGACACCCCGCCTCCGGCGGAAAAGATCACCGATGGGAAACAGGCCATGGAGGTGTTGAAGACGGCCGATTTCTCCAAACTTTCGACCGATGAGAAGCTGGCTTACGCGGAGAAAATGCGGGAGCTTCACCCGCGGGGGGGACGGCCCCGCGGCGGTGGGGAAAATCGGGAAGAGTTGAGCGATGAGGAAAAACAGCGGCTGCGCACCAACAGCCGTGAGATTTTCAGCGCCATGCACAAAAAACGGATGGATGACTATTTCGCCTTGCCGAAAGAAGATCAAGTCGCCTATCTGGACAAAATGATCGATGAGATGGCGGCGCGTGGCGCGGAGTGGCAAAAAGCCCGCGCGGAGCGGGAAAAACAACGGGCCGAAGACATGAAGGACACCCCGTCGGCATCGCCGGTGGAAGATAAACCGCCCCGGGAAAAACCGCGGGAACGGAGTCCGGAAGAGCGGAAAGAACGGAGTATGGCCCACATGAAAGAGCGGATTGAAACCACCGATCCCGAGGAACGGGCCAAGCGAATTGAATTCATGAAAGCCATGCGGGAACGCATGGAAGCCCGGAAAATTGAGATGCCCAGGTGGGGGAGACACGGCGGGGGCACCCCGCGGTGAATCCGTTTTGGGCTCCTTTGTGGGTGGATTGCCGCAATTCCCTCAGGTGTTACCGTTCAACCACAGCCCCAAAACGGTCAACGTGAACAGGCCGTAGCTGTAATCGGCCCGCCCGGCCACATGCTGATTCAGCAACCATTCCAACCTGTCCCGCCGGAAATAGTCGTCAAGCGTGCCGGAGAGCAGCACATTTTTCACCGGTTGTTGCCATTCGTGCCGCAACCAACTGGCCAGCGGCAACCCGAAGCCCATTTTGGGACGCCGGAAAATCGCCTCCGGCAGCGCGCCGCGGAAGGCCTCGCGGAGAACGTGTTTGCCCATGCGTCCCCGCAGCTTGAAATGGAGCGGGAGCGAGAGCGCGGTCTCGGCGACAGTATGATCTAAAAACGGGGAGCGGGCTTCCAGGCCGTGCGCCATCGTGGCCCGGTCAACCTTCACCAAAATATCTTCCGGCAGATAGGTCCGGCAGTCCAGTTCCATAATCCGGTTCACTTCGGTTCCGTCGGCCGGAAAATGGGCGGCTAAAAACCCCGCGTCCTCATGATTGACGAGCGCGTCCCGCATGGTGTCGGTGTATAACGATTCCCGCAACGGGCGGGGGAACCGCGACAGAAGTGTGAGATAGCGGGTGACACCATCCGCGTCCAGAAGCGCCGCGAACCGCCGGAACCTCCCTAAAGCTGTGCGCTCCTCCGTGTGGGCGGGCGACACGCTCAGCGCCGCTTTTCGGATTGCCGCGCGCAGTCCGCGGGGGAGGATTCTCAGGCGCTCGCACAGCCGGATGGCCCGGTAGCGGTCATAGCCGCCGAACAATTCATCCGCGCCGTCGCCGCTGAGGGCCACGGTCACATGCTGTCGGGTGAATTGGGCCAACAGCCAGGTCGGCAACATGGAGGCGTCGCCGAAGGGTTCTTCAAAGGCGGGCACCACCTGCTCCAGCGCCGAGAAGTCAGCGGGATTCACCGCCAGAAAATGATGATCCGTTCCCAGGTGGCGGGCGACCGCCGCGGCGTAGTCCCGCTCGTCATACTTCGCCACCGGGAAGCCGATGGAAAAGGTCTTTAAAGGCCCCCCGCCGACCCGGCGCAGAGCGTCACTGGCCAGGGCGCAGATGACACTCGAGTCAAGCCCCCCGGATAAAAACGCGCCGAGCGGGACATCCGCCACCAACCGCCGCTCCACCGCCGCTCCCAGCAACCGGGTGATCGGCCCGGCCGCCTCTGGCGGGGATCCCTGAAAACCCGGAAGCAGATCCGGACTCCAATAGGGCTGACTGTCCAAGTGACCGGTGTCCCCTTCACCCGTTGCTGTCCAGCGCGCCCAGTGTCCCGGGGCCAGTTTGCGGACACCGCGGAAAACACTGCGTGGGCGGGGAATGTACTGGTAGTCCAGAAAATCATGGATCGCCGTCGGCTCCAGGCTCGTGTCCACCCAGGGCAGCCGGGCGAGAGCGGCCGGGCCTGACGCGAAGGCGAAGCGGTCGCCTTCGGAGGCGAAGAACAGGGGTTTTTGGCCAAACCGGTCACGGGCGAGAAAAACGCAGCTGTCGGAAAACCGGACAATGGCGAACGCGAACATGCCATTCAACCGGTCCAGGCAGAATTCGCCCATCTCTTCGTAAAGGTGAAGAATCACCTCGGAGTCACTGCGGGTGGTGAACGCATGCCCCTTGTTTTCCAGTTCCGTCCGCAGGGCCGCGAAATCATAGATTTCGCCGTTGCAGACAATGGCCAGGGATTTATCCTCGTTAAACATCGGCTGGTGTCCGCTGGTCAGATCAATGATGGAGAGGCGGCGGTGTCCCAAGCCAATGCTTCCCTGAGTGACGATTCCTTGGTCATCCGGTCCGCGGCGGACCATTGTCCCGGTCATAGCTCGAAGGAGCTCTGGCGTCGGGTGAGTCACGGGATCAATTATACCGGCGATGCCGCACATGGGAAACCTCGGAAAAGCGTGTCCGGCCAACGGACACATCAGTGGACGATTAGTCAGCCGTTGCCGTTGCGCCGCTTCAGGTTTTTCAGCATGTCGCGGACTTTTTCGGCCGTGCGTTTATCCCGGCGGTCGAAGAGGAGCAGCTCAACGCCACCGGGATCCAGCGGGGCGTCGGTCTGCGCCCGGCGGATCCCTTCGATATAGGTTGTGTTAATCCGGTTCAGAGCCTCGTCCGAATCACAGGAAGGCGTGATTTTGGTGTGCCAGATGTCATTGACAAACCGGCATTCGCCGTCCACCATGAACACATGGCCCAAGTTCATCGAATAGGTGATTTTATGAATGGCCCGTTGCGGAATGGACAGGGAGTTCAGCCGGGCGCACTCCATTAAAATGTCACTCATTTCGGCGATGGTGAATCCCCCTTGACCATCCGGATCACTGAAGCGTTCCCACAGATAGTTCACCAGCATCACCCGCTGTTCCCACGGAATCAAGGCGATTCCCTTGTCTTGCAGAACCGACCGGTAGGCTTCCTGCGCGTCCTCAGAATTGCCAAAGCTGATGTCAATGTGATCTTGGCCGTCCTTCTCTGTGTCGTCATGCTCTTCCACCGCCACCAGTGGCTTCATCCAGAATTCCTCGCCCTGTTGCTCATTCACCTCGACCATGCCTTCTTTGGCCGCTTCCAGCGCCAATTCTTTGAAGCTGTTCAGCCGCAAGGGGCTCAAGTCGAACCGGGGATCCAGTTGCTGCATCATTTGACGCGTCAACGTGCCGGTGGGAATCTTGCCGTTACGGGCCAGAGACGTGATCGCCCGCATCAGTAACCGGAAGGCTTCCACCCGTTCCCGCTGAATCCCGGGGTGATCACCGCCCCCGGCTTCCGCGTCAGCGCTGTCGACCGCCTTCTGGTCCACGGGTTCCGCGTCGGGGATCAGGGCGTCAACTTCAGGAACCAAGTTGTCATAATAGAGAAACGTGTTGCAGATTTTCTCCAGCCAGCCGGATGTCGCTCCCTTCACGCCAATGCCAATCACGGTTTTGCCATAGCGCTTTAGTTTTTGCACAAGGGGAACAAAATCGCGGTCGCCCGCCACGAGAACGAAAATATCCGGGGCCTGGGGCAGAATCGCCATTTCCAGGGAATCGACGACCATCTGCATATCCGCGGTGTTTTTCCCATAGCGGTTCGGCAATTGATTCATTTCAATGACATTTTCTTGAAACTCGCCCATTTGCCGGGCCATGTGGAATTTTGTCCAGTCCCCGTAGGCGCGGGCGAAACTGATCACCCCCTCTTCCCGAATGCGGTTCACCAGGCGTTTCATCCGCAATGGCAGACCCGCTTGCTGCGCGCAGATCACAAAGTTTTCAGCGTCAAAAAATATCGCGACACGTTTTTGTTTAGAATCAGGCATTTTTTTATCTTTTTTTAATATGGCAATAGAATGAACACGCCGCCCGTCACGTATGTAAAACAAGGGTGTCACATGGACATGGTCACATGACACCCGCGCGGCTGAGTGAAAGGCTCGCATACTGTCACTCCGCTTTTATTCTTTGCAAATAGTTCCCTTTCTATTTTTGCTGTGAATAGGCACGGAACATTCGTGGATTTTTTCACGGTCACGAGTATGGTAAGACGGTTTAAAGGCCGTCCATCTTTTTAATCGTTGAAGAACACTGAGCGCTATGGAAAAAATCGCCGTACTAGACTTTGGCGGGCAGTATGCCCACTTGATCGCGAACCGCGTCCGGCGGCTGGGGGTTTTCACGGAAATTCTCAGCCCCGCGTCCCCGGCGGAGGATTTCGCGGACTACGCGGGAATCATTTTTTCCGGGGGGCCGTCCAGTGTGTACGCTCCGGATCGGCCGGACTTCAATCCGGAGATTTTAGGGTTGGATCAGCCCATTCTCGGCATTTGCTACGGGCACCAGCTCATCAGTCAGACCTTGGGGGGCGCGGTGAAACCGGGCAAAGTGAAGGAATACGGGATCGCCAATGTGACTGTGGAAGACGCGGCCCATCCCCTGCTCATCGGCCTGCCCGCCAGCTCGCCCATGTGGATGAGCCACGGGGACAGTGTGAACGCGCTCGCCCCCGGATTCCGCGCCATCGCCTCAACCCCGGATTGCGAACTGGCCGCGGTGGCCAATGACGCGCGTAAAATGTATGGCATTCAATTCCATCCGGAAGTCACCCATTCGCGCTTTGGCAACCGCCTGCTGGAAAATTTTATCGCGATATGCGGATGTGAGAGAACGTGGAGCACGGCTTCGTATCTGCGCGATTTGGAAGGCCGTCTCCGCCAGCAGGTCGGGGACCGCAATGTCTTTCTGCTGGTTTCCGGCGGGGTCGATTCCACCGTCGCTTTTGTCCTCCTGAACCGCCTGCTCGGTGAGGACAGGGTGTTGGGACTGCATATCGACAATGGCTTGATGCGCCTCAATGAAAGCCAGGCGGTCAAGGATTTTCTCAATGCGGAGAATATGCGTAATTTGAATGTGGCTGACGCCGGTGATTTGTTTTTAAGCAATCTGGCCGGGGTGTCTTCGCCGGAAGCCAAACGGAAAATTATCGGGGACACATTTCTCGATGTGAAAGATCTGGAAATTGAGAAGCTCAAGCTGGATCCGGATCACTGGGTGCTGGCTCAGGGAACCATCTACCCGGATACGATTGAAAGCGGCGGCACAAAACACGCGGATGTGATCAAGACCCACCATAACCGGGTGCCGGCGATTGTGGATATGCTCGTTCAGGGAAAAGTGATTGAACCGTTGGCGGATCTTTATAAAGACGAGGTCCGGGCGCTGGGCGAGGAGTTGGGCATTCCCCACGCCCTGGTGTGGCGGCATCCCTTTCCCGGTCCAGGGCTGGGGGTGCGTTTGCTGTGTTCCGATGGCGTGGCCCCGGACACCACCGTGCCGGGGTTGGAGGCGTTTTTAACGGATCATGGTATAGAGGGCCAAACCCTGCCCATCCGCAGTGTCGGCGTGCAGGGCGACGCCCGCACGTACGCGCATCCCTTTGTGTTGCGGGGCGCGCCCGACTGGGATAAACTGGAAGCCTTCAGCACGGCTCTCACCAACCGCTTCGCCGACGTGAATCGGGTTGTTTATCAGGCCGGCCCCCGGAACCATGTGGCGTACACGTTGGTCGCCCAATACTGTGAAAAAGACAAACTGGACACGCTCCGGCGTTTGGATGATATCTGCACCGCGTTCTTACAGGAAAAGGGCTTGTATGAGGCCATCTGGCAGATGCCCGTGGTCCTGCCGCCTCTGGAAGTGGATGGCGGTCCCGCCGTGGTTCTGCGCCCGGTTTGCTCCAATGAGGCGATGACCGCCAGCTTCTATCCAATGGCCCCGGCATTGTTGACTGAGTTGTGCGCCCGGTTGCTCGCCGGCGGCGCCGGCGCGGTGTTGTATGACATCACCCATAAACCTCCCGCCACCATCGAGTGGGAATAGTCGGAACGTATGTTGACTGATAACATTCTTGACTTGATCGGAAACACCCCGTTGATAAAGTTGCGGGATGAGCCCATTTACGCCAAAGCCGAATTCCTGAATCCGGGCGGCAGCGTGAAGGATCGGGTGGCCTTGGCCATGCTTGAAGGGGCGGAGAGGGATGGCCATTTAAAACCGGATTCGGTGATTATCGAACCCACCTCGGGCAATACCGGCATTGGACTGTCCCTGGTGGGGCGGATGAAGGGGTACAGGGTCATCATCGTCATGCCCGAAAACATGAGCGAGGAGCGGAAAAAACTGATTCAGGCGCTTGGCGCCGAATTGATTCTCACACCGGCGGCGGAAAGCATTGAAGGGGCGGTTAAAAAAGCCCGGGAGCTGGCCGCGGCCAATCCCCGGGCGTTCATGCCCAATCAGTTTGGAAATCCGGATAATCCCCGCGTTCATTACGAGCAAACCGCCGTGGAACTCTGGCGCCAGACCGGTGGAGACATCGAATGTTTCGTCGCCGGTGTCGGCAGCGGCGGCACCCTCCAGGGAGTTGGAAAATTCCTGAAAGAGCACAAACCCGATGTGAAAATTGTGGCGGTGGAGCCTAAAAATGTCTCCGCCCTGCTGGGACATGAACCCGGCCTGCATCAAATTCAGGGCATCGGGGACGGCTTTATTCCGGATATTCTCGACACATCATTGGTCGATGAAATCATCGAAGTCACCGATGAGGACGCCATCGCCACCACCCGCCAATTGGGACGCGATGACGGCTTGCTGGTGGGCATCTCCTCCGGGGCCAATGTGTGGGCGGCCCGCCAACTGGTGGCTGAACACGGGTTCTCCGTGGCGACAATCCTGCCCGACCGCGCCGAACGCTATTTCAGCACCGCGCTGATGTAGGGATGACGGCTGTTGAATCCCCCCGTCACATCTATGTAAAATCAGAGCGTGCCGTCTTTAGCCCGCCACAAATAGAGCGGGGACTTTAATCATGAACAATGCCTTTACTGTTTCTTTTATGTACAATTGAATAATATCAATGACGATCAAACAATGAACAGGTTGCAGTCGCTTCAAAACGACATGGCCGGGTTTCACAGCATACGCGTGAATGACCAATGGCGAGTTGTCTTCCAGTGGCTGGGCGGCGTTGCACACAATGTCTCGGTTGTTGATTACCACGACTGAAGGAGTCGCAGACAATGATACCGAAAAACCGCATACCCACCTCGCCGGGTGAAATCCTGGCAGAAGAGTTTCTCAGACCTCTGGGCATCACACAGACGGCTCTTGCCCTGCACATAGCCGTCCCGGTCCGGCGGATCAATGAGATTGTACGGGGCAGGCGTGCAGTCAGCCCTGAGACTGCTCAATTGCTGGCTGCAGCTCTGGGGACCACTGCTCAGTTCTGGATGAATGCCCAGACAAGTTACGACCTCGCGACCCATCGCATCCGGGTTGCCGTCGAGCCACTCGTGCATGCAGTATAGCCCCGGCCCGAACCACCCAGTGGACACGGACCTGGAAAACCGCCGCCGCCTTCGGCTATGGCAGTCTTCCCTGCCAGTCACCAGCACGTTCGGCATTGACAAGTGCATACAAGCCTTGTATATTTCTTCCACTTAAACGGAGGCAAATACCATGGCTGCAACAACTGTAAATATTTCATTTCAGGCAGAATTGCTTGCGGAGATTGATGCAGAAGCCAGGCGGGAATCACGTAGCCGGTCAGAACTTCTTCGAGAAGCTGCTCGCGCTTACGTGGATCGTCAGCGGCGCTGGGACTCAGTTTTCCAGCTAGGCGATGCGGTCACCCGTAGAGCAAACCTTAATGAGGCGGATATCGAAGAGGAGATTTCCGCATCACGTCGTCAACGCCTCAATCAGCGATGAGGATCGTTTGTGACACGAATGTGATTTTGTCCGGGGTACTGTTTGGCGGTCACTGCCGGACAATCCTGCGTCTTGTCAGTGAGGGGCGTCTCGAAGGTTTCACTTCCACCGCATTGCTGGCTGAGCTTGAAGGGGTGCTTTTGCGCCCCAAGTTCCGTCTGACGGTCAGAGAAATCGAAGCCATCCTCGACCTTGTTCGCCAGACTTTTGTTCTGGTTCTGCCCAGGGAGACGGTTGCGGTCGTCGCGGATGATCCTGATGATGATGCCGTCCTGGAAGCCGCCATTGCCGCAGATGCGGAGGTGGTCGTGTCCGGTGACAAACATCTACTTGATCTGGGAACATTCCGGGACAAGCGCATTATCCCTCCAGCATCTCTGATCAAAGAAATGAGCGGCCAACAAGCCTAATGCACTGGATGCTCACACCTCGTCCAAATGTTCTCGCGCTCGAGCACGGATCAGACGAAGTGCGAGACAAGGGTTGTTCAGCCATCCCATGGGACGGCTGTGACAAAAAATTTTAACTGGGAGGTTGGCGACTCATGCCACAGGCCTGAAGATGCGGACAAGCGTGTTATCCATACCACAGGTGAGAGGCCCCCTTCGCGACGGGCTGGATTGGGCGGCGGATCCGTGGCGTGAATCAGCGCCTCAGTCGATGGACTTTGTTTTACCGCAGACGCACGCCTTTCGCCCGACAGTCCAGTTTAAACTAGCCAGAGACGAGACCTGTGTCGCGGTGTTGTTCCGGGTTCAAGATCAATTTGTGCGAAGCGTCTGCCGGGAGGTCAACGGTCCGGTGTGTCAGGACAGTTGTGTGGAGTGGTTCGTCCAGCCCGTGCCCGGCAAGGGATACTTTAATTTTGAAGTCAACGCCGGTGGCTGTCCGCATATCTCGTATGTGGAGGACCCGCGGCGGCTCCCGGACGGGGGGTTGAAAAAACGCCGCTTTCCCACCCCCGCGGAGACCGCGGGAGTGCGGGTGCTGACATCATTGCCGGCAACTGTGGAACCGGAAATTCAGACACCGGTCACCTGGCTGGCGCTGATTGTGGTTCCTTTCGCCTTTTTTGAGCTGTTCACCGGACGGGTGGAGACATCCCCCGGAACGATCTGGCGGGCCAATTTTCACACGTGCGCCGATCACACATCCCACCCGCGCTGGCTGAGTTGGAATCCCGTTGGCGAACACAATTTTCACCGCCCCGAAGATTTTGGGGACGTGTGTTTTGAATAGCCTCACGGCTTCCCGGCCTTCGCCACTTTCCCACCCCCGCGGAGACCGCGGGAGCGCGGGTGCTGACATCATTGCCGGCAACGTTTGTCGACGTTGTCAACGCCTTGCGAAAACCGCGTGCCGCGAAGAGGAACAACAAGGCCGGAAAGCCAATGCCTAAAAGAAACATGAAAATGGCCGCGCCTGGTCCGGTGGATCGATCCAGCGCGTCGCTTCTCCTGATTTTTGGCTCTGTCATGGCGCTTGTTGAACCGCCGCTTCCAACCTCCGGTTGCGCTGGTAGAGGACGATGTCGATTCTGACCATCAGGGCATTCAACACGTACAGACAGATCACCCAATCCAGGTCATTAATGAGTTTATGAACGATACCGGCAAGGTAGCCGATTAAAACCACGTAAAGGAAAATGACGCTTTTCCCGCCCGTCTGCCGGCTGCGGTAGGATTTGAGGATGGACAGAGGCCAGGCGGCGCCAAAACAAATCAGCATGATCACTTCAAAAATAGTCTGTGTCATCGCATGTCTTTATTGTTAGAAAATTGCGTGTTAAGCCAGTCACAGGTGTGAGTGATCACGGCGGTTTCCCAGTCCAGGGAATAAAAGCTGTGGTTCGCTTCCGGAATCACGTGGGACTGAACATCCCGCCGGTTGTTTCGGCAAAAGGTCTCGTAATTGCGTCCCGCCAGCTCGGTGTCGGGATCATTCCCCCCATAGACAAATAACAACGGGCCTTTGAAACCGGCGAATTGTTTGAGAATGGTCGTTTCCCGGGCCGCTTCCTCGGCCGACCGGGTCTCATGGGTCAACACGGCTTTGCGGACGGACGCGGTGTCCACCTTGCCGGTGATGATTTTTTTCCACGTGGCGGGCCGCAGGAGTTTACGGGCGTACGTTTTAAGCGCGTTCCCGGTTTTTTTGCGGTTGGTGGACGCCTCGCGGATAGACCCTAGACCTTCAGCGGACCACAAGGC
The DNA here is from genome assembly GCA_032251435.1 of Lentisphaeria bacterium. GTDB lineage: Bacteria > Verrucomicrobiota > Lentisphaeria > Oligosphaerales > MVZH01 > JAVVEH01. The sequence goes on from JAVVEH010000029.1 coordinate 37,929, forward strand.
CAGTCCCGCCACGCGGGAATCAGCCACGGCGGCGGCAATCGCCACCTTGGCGCCGGAACAGATGCCCAGAAGTACCACCGTCCGGACACCGACTTTGGAAACCAGATAATCAATCCCCGCCCGGGCATCCTCACTCATGGTGTCAATGCCGTATGTTCCGCCGTCGGCGTCACTTTCTCCCCGGCCGCGGAAATCCAGGCGCAGGCAGGTCACCCCCAAATCCGCTAATTGGCGGGCGGTTTTGACAAACATGCGGTGGGGGCCTAAGCGTCCCCCCGACCAGCCATGGCAGAAAACAACCCCGACCCCGCTGTCCGGCGCCGTTTGAGGACGGTGTAATATCCCCCGCAGGCTTTCCCCCTGGCTGGCGATTCGCACAGGCTGCTCAGAAGAGGCTTCCGGGCTGGTGAGCTGGGTGCCATCAAGTGCCGGGGCCGTGCGGACGGCAGGTGAGGGGGGCGCTGGATCTTTCGTCAACGCCGCGACAGTTCCGGTGATCAGTTCGGAGCAGTCGATCTGGCCGATTTGATTCCAAAACGCCTGCATTTTATAGGTGTGAGTGGTCACAGGGCCGCACGCTTTCAAGGCTTCGGCCAGGGCCGCCAAGGGGGCGGAAGCACGTCCTGACGGGCCAATGGCGAAGGTGTCAGCGGCGGCGAGGGCCAGGCCCGCGGAGTCCGCGGCCAGATTCACCGCGGCGATTTCTTGAAACTGCCGGGCGGTGAGTGGATAGCCATCCAAATCGACGGTGCGGCCGGCGGTCAACTCCGCGACCAGCGCGTCCCGGTCAGCGCGGGCGGCGCCAAAGGTCAGCATTTCCTTCATGAGTTTTTTGCGCAATTCTCCGAGCAGATAATCCTCCCCGGCGATCACCGGCTCCCAAAGAAGAAGCCGATCACCGGTTTGGCGCGTGTTTAACGCGGGGACCGCGCCGAAACGCAAGCCGAAGACGATGACTGGCGGCCCGGGAAATTGGGTTGTCAACCAGTGCCGGGCGGTTTGGGTGTCCGTCAGCCAGTCGGTGAGCGCGTACTCGGCGAAATCGCCTGAACTGTCCCCAGTGCCGCGGTAGTCAAAGCGCAAGGCGGCGACACCTTGAGCGGTCAGGGCCCGGGCCAACTGAGTTAACGGGAGGGCGGCTGTTTTCCGCTCCTCAAACAAGGGGGGGCAGATCAGGCAAAGCCGGGTCACCGGGCCATCCGGAATAAAGAGATGGCCGTTTAACCAGCCGTCATCAAGAGACATTGAAACAGGTGATTCCACGTTTAAAGAAGCCCTTTCAACGCTTCAACATCTTTCAGGAATGTGGCCGGATCATTATCGTGAACACATCGTGAAAAAATCCGCCCGCGGCTTAATTGGCGAAATGTCATTGAAACTAAACCGGAAAAAAGCATGTCATAACCCGCTAACGAGGTGGCGTGTGGTATTCCGTGGGGGCGGAAATATATTTCTTGAAGTGACTAACTTAATCTCTTAACTGGCGGAGACAATGATTTATGCGGTTTTGCCTATCCATGTTTTCTTTGGCTTTATTTTCCCTCATGCCTGTCAGAGCCGCGGATGATGTGGAACCGAAAGACTGGCCGGCGGCGGACTTTCTGGCGGCGGCCCGGCAACCGTTTTTAACCCGCGCCTGGGGCCGGTTCAGCGGGACAGTCCAGTATAAAAGTGGCAAAGAAACAGTCAAAGCGGATCTGACCTTGGCTGTTTTGATGCGGGCGGATGTCCTGCGCGCCCAGTTTGTGTTAAATAACGTGGATGTGTATGATGTGATTCAGGCCTACGCCGAGGACGGCATGTCCAATGTGCGGGTGACCATGCCCGAAACCGTAACCACCACACCCATTCACGAATTGGGCGTGGCGGTCGAGGACATCACATTCTCATTTTTGTATTGGGATTTTGTGGAGGAATTGGACTCTCAGCGGGTGCGCGGGCAGCGCTGCCGAGTGCTTAAATTGCGGAATCCGCAGACGTTGGCGACCGCCGTGGTTTCTTTCGCCGAAAAATATGTCGGTCCCCTGCGTGTCGAATTTTTTAACGCGGATGGAGATCAGACACGCAAACTGGAATTCACTGATTTTGAACGGGAAGGAGAGTTGTACTACGTCAAAGGCGCGCAATTGCGGGGAGACGGCTGGAAAACCCAAGTCAAATTCAAAACCGCCGAACTCGCGGAGTCCGCGAAAAAAGCCCCGCCGGCGGATTTATTTTTACCGCAGGCTCAAGAGAAACCGGCTGACCCAGCACCAGCACCCAAACCCGTCGATAGTGGCCCCGTTCCTCAAGAAAAGCCTGCGGACCAGCCGTGACCACGGGGATGGAAAATCATTTTTTCTCGCCCACCCGCGGGACCGGGGTAAGGCTTCTTCTCAGGCTTGATGGTACCCAGACGGCTCCTCATTTTCCTTCCGCTGCCGCCGGCCTTCTTTGGCCAGGACTTCCACGTAGAACGACTGTAGCCCCCGCTCTTCAACGGCACCGATCAGCTTGGGAAGCTCGGTCATGTGGACGGCTTCCGCCTCGGCTTCGGTCGCCCCGAACTTGCAGTCAAAGTCCCAAAAATCCACACCCTCGGGCAATTCTTTCCGGCGCTCCCGCTTGATGTATTTTCTGACATCGTTGATCGCCGCCTCCACCAGCCGGGCGGACTTAATTTTCGGATGAACCAAGCTAAATGTTTTTTTCATGTTTTTCCTGATCAGTTGGGAGGTTGTGGAAATTGGGCGCTCACCTTCGTCCTTTCTTTACCGGAGATATTTTTACCTACGGGGAAAACATGGTGTCCCAAGTGCGTGTCTGGATCATCCGGACCGTTGGTAAGCATGACGTGTGGGTCACGGGAACTCTGCATCTGACGTTGTCATGCGGCATGGACTTATGCTCTCGAATTGTAGAGCAGTTTAATTCAATTGTCATCTATTGTCTTATTTCAGGTAGTTTTTTCTGGTTTTGTCTAATTTTTGAGGCACATATTTTAAGATTGTTAAGGTTTGTCTCTGACGGCCATTCAGTTTGAGCGAAGTGTAAGGCTTTGAAAGCGTCTTGCAATCGTCCGGCTTGATCATAAGCAATCCCTGCCAAGGTGATGTCACTATTTTTTATGAAAAGATTTTCAGGGGGGGCGGAAGAGTCAAATGGCGGCAAAACCTGTCCGAGACGTTTTAACGACGTTGTGGATTTCCTAAACAAAGCAGAATGCGCCCCACCAATCATGATCTGTTCCCATAAAGGAGTGGTTATTGCTGGTTTTTCGACTTTTCTTTTCCGGACGTGGACATGTAGAGAAATTTTCGGGAATTCTTCCAGTCGAGATAGATATAAGGTTTGTTGCTCGAATACCCCTATCTCTTCGTATCCGGCTTGAACAAAAACATTTTTCTCTTTCTGAGTCTGTTGGCCGGTAATTATTACCGGCAACGGCAGGCAATAAAGGGTTAATGGATCAGGGAAATAAGGCACTTGGTTCTTTGCTAAACGCCCAAACTTGGTATTGGACCAATTTCTTATGGCACGTTTTTTTTCACCGACCGCGTCTTTCTCTTGGATGAAGATGGCTCCCCACTCCATCCCGGCGACGCCAATGGGGCCTTTGATGCCGACTTCGCCAGTACTTTGAATTTTTTGGAATTCTCGACGGCACGTGAGCCGGGGGTCGTTTTCTAGCGCATGGAGGATTTCCCAACCTCCCAGTAAATGAAAGAAAATAGAAAGACCGCAAAAAATCCTCAAAAAGCTAGCCTTTTGGGGAGACAACCCCCAAGAGTTCAGGCAAGTTGCCGCGGCTAAGACACACACTCCAGGGAGCAGAGGTAGCCAGAAACGGGGGTAGGAAAACCGAGTGATGAAAATGACGAAAAACGCAATGGAGAGAGCAGGGGAAAGAAGGATGGAAATTCCAGCCTTTTCGGTAAGTGTCCCCTGCTTTTTTCTCCATTTGCGGGCAAGTAGCAAGAAACCGGCAACAGCTGGTATCGCGACACCGGGTCCCAAACCGAAGAAAGCATCCCGGCAGCACTTGAATAGAAAAGTTCCCAAGCCACTTGTCTGGTTTCCCCCGAACTGCCGGAAATGACTGACTCCTTCACTGGTGATCCAGGCCAAGTGTGATTTAAAAACCGGAAATCCTCCAGCATAAACCCAAATCCCGGCATAGAATGCCAAACCTGTCAGAATTCCCGCACCAAGAGCTCCCACGGTTAAAAAAAAGGTTTTTTTATTGGGCTCTCGCCATGCCCGAACGACGGTGATGACATAGGGTAGCGGCAGACAGGCATAGACTTGATCTTTGGTCGCTAAGGCTAAGAAGGCGGTGACGCCTGAAATAAGACCGGCAGCCACGTAAATGAACCATTCCCGTCCTTGCCCCTGGATGTGATTTAAATAGATCAATCCGCATAGACAGATGATAAACCAAAACGCATAGGGCTGATCCATTTTGGTTGTATGCCCTAAGTAGACAGTCATGGGAGACAGGGCGAAAATAGCTCCCGCGAGCAACCCGATTCCGGGAGAAAACAGGAGCCAACCCAGCCAAATCACCGCGAAAGTAGTGCCGAGAGTTTGGCACGCTGTAATCAGGCGGGCTCGGGTAAAGCGGCGGGCCATTGCTTCCTCTGTTTCCACAGGTGTTTTGCTTTCCACCAGCAGGTCATACAATAAATACTGAAGCGGAGGATATTTATTCATATTGGCCTGCATCATTTCCATGCCGCCTTTATGTCCAGCGGGAATAAAGGCGGCGTCACTGGCAAAGCTGTGGGTGTTGGGCATCCCCCAATCCAAATTAGAAAACGTCACTATCACAGCCATTAAAAGAAGAAGGGCCGCCAAACTGCTTGTTAACTTCCAGGAAATGGAATAATCGCACCGGGACATATGTCTTGAATTAAAAAGAAAGATGTTTCTGATAAAGCGTTTCATAGCTTTCGGTCATTTGATCGGTTGAGAAAGGGGCGAAAGGCGATCTTTGATTCAGGCCTGGTCCATCGATGATTTCTTCCACGAGGCCTGTCGGGAATGTGAAATCTGTAAAAACGATTGAGGGATACCCATCCGCTACTTCCCGGAGAACATCCAGGTCCGACGCGAGGATCGGCACGCCGTGCGCCATGGCCTCGGCAAGCGTCAGCCCGAAACCTTCGTAGCGCGAAGGCATGACAAACAGATCGAAGGCCCCCGCGCAATCCGCGGCGTCATCCCGGAATCCGGGCAGGCGGACCCTCACATTCCCGGGAGCCCTCTCCGCCAGTGATTCCAGTGCCGCCCGTTGGGGACCTTCCCCGAGGATGACGATACCCCAAGTGTCCCCGTCCGGGATGATTTTTCCCACATCCGGCAGGGCCTTTAACAGGCGGTCATAGCCTTTCTGTGCATGCAGCCGGCCAACCGACCCGATCACTTTTGCGCAGTCTGCGACCTCCCATTCCCGGTGCAGTTCAGCGATGCGGGTTGGGGAACATTTTGCGGGTTGGGAAATGCCGTTGGTGATGACCGGCATGGTTTCGGGATCAACACCCAGTTTCCGGGCATGAAAATCGGCGACAGACTTGGAGACCGCCGTCTGGACCGCGCATCGTTTCAAGGTCACCTTATCCAACCAAAAACGCCACCAGGCGGTCGGCCGGCTTTCGGCGATATGCACGGTGTTGATCAGCGGAGCTGATGGCCGGCCAGTGAATAACCGAGCCGCGATGTTCGCGTGGATGAGGTGACTGTGAATGACATCCGGCTTGAAATCGGCCACTATTTTTTTCAGTCCCCATACTTTCCAGGGGGTGAACTTGGTGATGCCCAAGGAGACGATGTCAACGCCCGCGGCCCGTAACGCGGGGATGATCGTTTCCGCTTCGTCTTGTGGCAGAGGCATGAGTGAGACAACGGTGACTCTATGCCCGCGTTCACGAAGGCCGCGACTCAGGCTGGCGACCACCCGCTCCGCCCCGGCGACGCGCGATTCCGTTGTGATTTGAAGAATGTTCATGAGTCGTTGGCGGCAAACTGGTTTTGTATAATGCGCCGCAAGCGTTCAGCGCTTTGTGCCCAGGAGTACTTTTCTAGCTGCACTTTCCCCTTCTGGACGAGGTGCTTGCGCATCTCTGGCATTCGTCTTAGTCTTAAAATTGCCTGCGCCAGCTCGCCCGGAACAGTTTTTTCCAAGAGGAGGGCTCCCTCACCACCAATTTCAGGAATTGCCCCATGCTTTGAACTAATGGCCGGACAGTCATTGGCGAAGGCTTCCAGAAGCGTTAACCCAAAACCTTCGTTGGCAGAGATATAGATCAGTGCAAGCGCGCTTTGGTAGAGGGACTTTATTTCAGGATCCTTTAGATATCCGGCAAAATGAATATTTTTAAGTCCCTGTTTTGACGCGGCTTCGATAAATGATTCATTATCTACCCGTCCCGCCAAAATCAAGTGAATATCCCGCATGTCAGGCCGCGCAAACGCTTGGAGCATTATCTCAATATTTTTCTTGGCCCGAATCGTTCCCACAGCTATGCAAAAAGCTACCCCCGCAGGAACAGAAAGCTTATCCAGCAAAGGCTCCAGGGGAGCAACTGGCCCCGACACCATTGCAGGATCCGCAGACGGAGAGACAATGTCAACTTGTGGATGGGCTTTGAAGGGCAGTTCTTGGTAAATATCCATCTTCGTTTTTGCAGAATTTGTCAGCAGAATTTTACTGCGCCAGGCGGCCAGGCGAAACATCCATTTATGATAGCCGCCTTTTTTTTCCCCGACAGCATAACGCCATTGGCACTCGTGGACATAAGCCACCAGCGGGCAGCCGCAGGGCCCCGGCAGTGCTGTAACGGGGGAAATAAAGATGTCCGCCCCACTTTTATTTATTGCCCGCGGAAGATGCCAGTACCTCCACAACCGCCCTCCCGAAACTGGACATCGGTCTACATTAGATGGCAAATCGGCAAATCTGGGGGGCGCTTTCCGGCAAAAAAGCAGGTGCCGCCATCCGGGGGTAATTTCCCAAAGCTCACGAAATAGATAATACGCCAGTTTCTCAACGCCGGTAAAGTGGTCGTCTTCAAGAATACTCACATCGTAGGCGATGGTGAAGGAAGCTTTTTTCACGATTGGTCCGATTCTTTTCCCTGAGACAATGGGCGCCTTTTCACTTCCCGCTTTTCACGCCAGCGTCGGTACAATCGACTACCCGTAAGGGGGGAAAAAAGCCGCTGCATGTCGACGGCCCGCTGAATGGGTCGGGACAGCAGCCGGACAGCTTCTTCATAGTACCCATTACGATCAAGCGAGAGACCGGTCTCAACGATCGTCCGGGCCGCCAGGCGGTAGGTTTTTATCTCTTTATTTTGGAGTGATTGAGCCAGTACTTCAGGCAGCGCGGACGGACGGGTGTGTTTGCAGAAACGTATCCAGAGGTCATAATCCATGGCACATTCCCATTGCTCGCCCAGCGGACCCGCTTGCCGCCACAGGCGCCTGGTCCAGAAGGTCGCCGGCTGGAAAATCATTTTTTGTCCCCAATGGGCAAAGTCGTCAATCTCACATGCCGTGGGTTTGACATAGCGAACATGTTTGCCCTGCGGTTTCACGATTTCAGCGATTCCGCTCACCCAATCTGACTCAGGGTTGCCGCTGAAAAATGCGCCCACCTTATGAAGCGTCTCCGGCATATACCAGTCGTCGCTATTTAGCCAGGCCATAATCTCGCCACACCCTTTTGCGAATCCCGCATTAATCGCCGCCGCCTGCCCCCCGTCCGGTTTGGCTTGCCAATAGGTGAGCTGTCCCGCATACTTTTGGATAATGTCAACGGACCCGTCCACGCTCCCTCCGTCCATAACGATGTATTCAAGATTGGGATAGTCTTGATCCAGAACCGAGCGGATGGTGCGTTCGAGTGTGTCAGCCTGGTTGAAGCTTGGAGTCACAACGGTCATTGAAGGAAGATTTTTCATGTGAGCCATTGGTGTCTGTCGTTTTCTATGATGTTTCAGACCACGGGGTCTGACTGTAGAACATTCTGGTAAATACTTTTTGTCTGTTGAAGACATTTCTCCCAGGAAAATTTTTTTTTCCTCTTTCGCCCCCGGTCCACCAGCCGACCACGCCATTCGCTATCGCGCAAGAGGCCTTCAACAACAGAACGTATCGAGCACGGATCGTTGGAATCAAAATAGGCGGCTGCGTCTTCTGCAACTTCACGAAAACAAGGAGTGTCACTCAAGGCGACCGGACAATCACACGCAAAGGCTTCGAGAACCGGCAGCCCAAAACCCTCGTACCGCGACGGAAAAACAAACAATTCCGCCTGGGTGTAAAGATTTTTTAGTTCCGTGTCCGTGACATTCACCTGCTTGACTCTTGTCGTCAGACCATGCGCTTTAAACCTGGCCTTTTCCTTGCTGGAGAAAGCCTCGCCTCCGACGCAAATCAACTCCAAGTCAAAGGTTTTGAGGAGAGGTGCTAGAGCTTCAAAAAGAGTATGAAATCCTTTGTATGCCTCCCGTCGGCCGACAAACAGAATGTAGGGAAGGTGTTTTTCAGCAGCATCCGGCAGTTGATTCCAGTGATTGGGAAATCCGTGGTAGACAACCGAGATTTTTTGTTCCGGAACATCAATGAATCGTAACAAATCTTTTTTTGTACAGGCCGAAATGGCAATCACATGTGCGGCTCTTTCAACCGTTTGCCGTTTACATGCCCGTTCATGTTCAGCGATTTTTGCGGAGAAGCATTCTGGATGAAGTTCATGGATCATATCATGGACGGTAACAACAAAGGGTCGGTCACCGATCAGATCCAGAAAATAGGGATCGTAATAGGTGGGGTGCAAAATGTGGTAGTCCTGCTGACTCAAAGCGCGATTATTTAGTTGCCGGCTCCAGCGCATCCAAGGCCATTCAAGCAACCATTGCCCTTTAAAATAGCGACGATCAAACAAGCTCCAGCGCCGGAGGGGGTGTGGGGCCTTTTTCAAGTATTCATTGCGACTGTAGCTAAAGGGCAGTTCCACCTCAACATCCGAATCGTTTTGGAGTCTGCTTATCAATTCGAAAAAATAGCGGGATATGCCTCCCTTTTGCTGCCAGGCGAATATTTGATTGTCAAATATCACTTTCATGAATGAGACTCGCTCTGTCCTGAATCCGCGTCCAGCAAACTTGCCGGCCGGGAAAAATGATTCATCATACCAATGAGACGACGGCCATAGAAATCAAAGAGCAGGCGAAGCTTCAACACTGATCGCTTCCTGCGGGAGAAAAAATGGACCTCTGACCCGTCTGTGTAATAATTCATACCGGTCTTTTCGGCAAGTTTGTAAAGGCTTTCCCGGCTGAACAGGGAAATATGCTGGCCGTGATTCAATCCATAATACCACCAGTTTCCCGGTTTTGGACAGGGGGTCGGCAAAAGACGGGTGGAAAATAAAACATTTTCAGTCTGAGAAAGGATGCCTTTGATTGTTTTAACCGGGTCCACCAAATGTTCAAGGGTTTCAAAACAGGTGACCATTTCATAGCTACCAGCTTTCCCATCAACATCAAAGCCTTTGGCAAAAATGTTTTCGCAATACCGGTCATATCTGGAAAAGTTGTATCCCCGATCCCGCATCATTCGGACGAGTAAACCATATCCTCCGCCCCAGTCGCAGAAATCGCCGTTTCGGTTCAAAAATAGCAGGATGGTTTTCTCGGCGATATCCGCCATCCGCGAACTTCGGGAAACGAGACCGACATCTTCGGACGTAATCGGATTTTTATAGGCCTCTTTTAGCCAGAATGGATTCAAGACGCTGACAAAACCACATGCTTCACATCGGAGGTAATCGGCGGGGTGGGTCTTTAAAACTTCCGCCCGGGCGAATGTCTCCGCCTGTCCACCGCAAATCTTGCACTTATCCATGGGTGAAACCTTTCACCACAGCTTTTATCCATTTTTGGGGGGACAGCCACCGGCGACCGGCAGACTGTGAACATGGAGTCATTGCGGAAAACCGGGCGAGCAATTCACGGTTTCGCTTTGCCAAGGTTTTCCATTGCGGATGTCCGCGGTCGACTGCGGGGGGGGACTGAATGGCGGTGGCCACGTCTTCGCCAAATCGTTCCCAGGTAAAATGACTTTCCAGACGTTTTTTCGCATTTTGCTGTAATTCAAGCAATCGGCTTTCCTGAGCCACTTGAAGGTCCTGTAAAATCGCGGAGGCTGCCCCGGCATTGTTTAATGGGATGTTAATCACCCAATCCTCATTCACATAGCCTGACTGGGGAGTGCAGACAGGAATCAATCCGGCGGCGGCCCCTTCAAGAATTGTCGTCGGGTTCGCGTCGGAGCGCCCGCAGGTTAGCAGAAAATCATACATCCCGAGTATCTCGCGGCCCTTTGAAGAAGCTAGGTTGATATAGCCGTGCATCTTTACAGCCGACGGCTTTTTGGCGACTGTTCCGACCCAGCCGAAGTGAATATTACTATTTAAACGGGCAAGATAATCCAAATAATCCGTTCCCTTGTTTTCCCCCGCTTTGCCGATGTAGAGGAACCGCCGTTCTCCCTGAGGATTGAACGTCTTCTTGACAGGAGGAAAAACCTGCCTGTCAACAGCCATATCGATGCGTTTCATTTTTCCCTTCCAGTGAGCAAAAGGAGTCGTGTCAATGGTCTCCATCCAATACTGGCCGCAAATGGCGCAATAACAATCACAGTCGCTCACAAAAGGCTCCAAAAATGCGATGTATTCCGGCATGGCGTGAGCAAAAGGACACAGTAAAATTTTTCGCCCCCAGCCAGGGAATCGCCAGCTGTTACGCAAAATCGTTCCGGGCGAAGGGTGCGGATGACCGAGCAAAATATCACCCGGTTGAGGAACGATCGTTTCCCGTGTGTCCCAGTCATAAACAACAACATTAAAATTTCGCTCCAGGTACTTTGCCAGATAGTTTGTAATACATACGGGAGAAGACATCGATTCTCCCCGAACATATACAAAATGAATCGTCGAAGTCATTGGCGCACCATATTAAGTCTGATTAATTCATGACTTTGTGACAAAGAAGTGTTAAAGCTTGAACAGTAAATAATTAAAAACGTTGTGTTCCGGGGTTGACAACCCGGCGTTCCCACTGCAGTACTGGCAGTACGACCCCTCGTCTTCCCTCGCCGGTTTTAAAAACAGGACTCGTGCTGTCAACAAGTTTAAAAGATAAACAATCAGTTAGTTTTTCTATTACTTCAACCCTTGGGATTGTACATGCGATGGTCACTGTATAGTCATCTTCGCGCAACAACTCAGTTGGAACCCTTACACTGAGGGAGTACCCTCCTCTTTGCCAGAAGATATTCTCGCCTATCGTTTTGGCTTGATCTGTGACTGTCGTCGTGAACACGGGCCCATAAAGTAAACTAGAAAATTCCGCGCTTACCGAGTAGTCGCTTCCGGGCTCGTTGACCTCTATTTCAATGGTGAGGCACGTGTCATCTTCACGAGAAATCCAAGATGTTTTTTCACCATTGCAATCAGCGATATAAACTTTTTGTATGTTTATTTTCCTGCGGACGCGACAAGTCTTTGAAAGTTCGGCAGAGTATTCTGAACAAAAAGAAGCCTTTGAAAAATATTTTGAAATCACTTCTGACACATGACCTTTTGCTGCAATCATGCCTTTATTCAACAAAATAGCAGTTGTACACAATGTCTCGACGGCTGCCATGTTATGACTGACAAACAGAACAGTCCGCCCCTCGTTGGTGGCCACATCCTCCATCTTGCCCAGACATTTTTTCTGAAAGGCGGCGTCGCCGACAGCCAGCACTTCGTCGACCAGTAAAATTTCCGGTTCCAAATGTGCGGCGACCGCGAAGGCCAGTCGCACATACATGCCGGATGAATAACGCTTGACCGGGGTGTCAAGAAACTTCTCCACTTCAGCGAAAGCGACAATCTCATCAAATTTCTTGATGATTTCCGTCCGGCTCATACCGAGAACGGATCCATTAAGAAAAATATTCTCCCGGCCAGTCAGTTCGGGATGAAAACCGGTGCCGACCTCCAGAAGGGATGCCACCCGGCCGTTCAGCTCAATCCGCCCGGTGGTCGGTTCGGTGATCCGGCTGAGCAGTTTGAGCAACGTCGATTTGCCCGCGCCGTTGCGGCCGATGATCCCCACGCGTTCCCCGGGCTGGATCTCAAATGAGACATCCTTGAGCGCCCAAAACTCCTCCAGCTCGGTGTTTTCCCGGTTGGGAGACAAGGGATGCCGGAACCGCTGCCAGAGCGCCCGGGCCTGATGCGCCACGGTGTCACGCAGGCTGTGATACTGAAACGCTCCGCCCGCCTTGCGGTCATGACCGATCAGGTAACGCTTGCCTAAATTGTTAACGCTGATAATACTCATAAAAAAAGAACCGCAGATGGACGCAGATGAACGCAGATAAACCGCAGATGGACGCAGATGAAC
>JAVVEH010000029.1:50468-53268 GCA_032251435.1 Lentisphaeria bacterium
AGATGGACGCAGATGAACGCAGATAAACCGCAGATGGACGCAGATGAACGCAGATGGACGCAGATGAACGCAGATAAACCGCAGATAAACCGCAGATGGACGCAGATGAACGCAGATAAACCGCAGATGGACGCAGATGAACGCAGATGGACGCAGATGAACGCAGATAAACCGCAGATAAACCGCAGATGGACGCAGATGAACGCAGATAAACCGCAGATGGACGCAGATGAACGCAGATAAAAAAAGAAACAGAATAGACCTCCAAGAAACCTAACGAGCTGTTTGCAGAATAACCCGTTTGTATTCCAGACGAGGGTGTCTGAAGTTTAGTATTAGGCCGACTTCAAGGCCGGTAATTCGGAGATAGTTCATCACCTGTCCCACGTGTTCGTCCGTAATGCTCTCCACAACTTTGTTCTCAACGATCACTCTCTCATCAACAACCATATCCGGAATAAACTCATCGATCTGAACATCACGGTAAAAAACGGGATAACGCGATTGTTTGCCGAATCTGATTTTCTGAATGCCAAGTTCAACGCATAAACCATTTTCATACGTTTTTTCCCTAAGTCCGTGCCCAATCTCGTTATGAACAACCATGGCCGCCCCAATGATACTGCCTGTCAGGTCTTTGTGTAGATAGGTCATTGTAAACTTTTCTTATCTGCGTTGATCTGCGTCCATCTGCGGTTTCATATCACGTCCGCGAAGTCCCGCTCCATGCCGCGGAAGAAAGCGACTCCGCTGACGAACAGAAGGAAGGACAGGATAAGAGAGAGAAAAACCCCCGGCCAATACATCGCGGAGTCGGCGCCCAGAAGACACCAACGGAAGCCGTCGATGACACCCACCATCGGATTTAACGAGTAGAGCAAGCGCCAATTCCCCGGCACCAGATCCGAGGTGAAGCCGACCGGGGAGATGTAGAGCCCGAACTGGACGACAAACGGGACCACATAGCGGAAATCCCGATATTTCACATTCAGCGCCGAGACCCAGAACGCGGCGCCTAGGGCCGTCACCATGCCCAAAGCGAGAAAAAGCGGTAATAACACGACGCGCGCGGGTGGAACATGCCGGAAAACACCCATGAGAATGGCTAGAATCACCAGGGAAATCACAAAATCAATCAGGCTGACAATCATGGATGTGGTCGGCACAATCAGCCGCGGAAAGTACACTTTTGAGATCATGGCGGCGTTGGTCAGCAGGCTGTTCGCCCCCTCCTGGAAGGTGTTGGCGAAAAACTGCCAGGGCAGCATGGCGGCGTAGACGACGACCGCGTACTGGCCGGGATCGCCTTCCGCCCGGCCCATGAGCACACCGAAAACCACCGTGAACACAATCATCGCCAATAACGGCCGGATCACGCTCCAGGCGATGCCGATGACCGTCTGTTTGTAACGGACGAGAATGTCCCGCCAGGCGAGGAACCAGAACAGCTCCCGGTATACCCAGAGGTCCTGAAAATACCGCCGGTGCGGTTTGTCGGCTTCAATGATGAGTTGGTAACGCATTTGAAATCAGAGCTACTTACTACTATTCCAACCGCAGATGAACGCGGATTAGCGCAGATAAAAGATTCTTTTTATGGGAGCATCCAGAATACATATTTAATTCGGGGTTCACAACACATGTCACTGGCATCACCTGTCATTTCTAATCCTATCATTCCCATTCTTTTCTTCATCTGCGCCAATCCGCGCTCATCTGCGGTTCAGTATCAGAAAATCCAGTGGAAATGGTCTCCTGCCTGGATGCCCGGCGGCAGGAAGCGCTCGCCCATCGGTTTCTTCGCGTCATACAAACAGACGATGACCGGCGCGTTTCTCGCGGACTCCGCGAACCGGTCCAGAGGGGCCACCCGCCGCCCCATAAAGGTTTTCGCCTTGTTGTCAAACACAGCCGCCAGGGTCAAGTTCCATTCCTGCAACCCCAGGTAGACGATCTCAGCCAGGTCGCCGGCCCCCAGTAGAATCACTTCGTGACACCCCGCCTCGGCCAGATCCCGGCAGACTTGGGCGCCGCGCTTGCGGGCCTCGCGGTAGAAGTGCATGGAAAAATCGAGAAACTCCAATGTCAGCCGCGCTTTTTCGGCAATGCCTTTCGGCGTCAGAAAATAATCCCAGCGCCGGGCGTGCACGACGGTCACATGCAGAAGCCCGCGGGATACCAGGCCTTTGAGCAGCTCATGGGCGAGTTTCACGCTCACGCCCAGTTTCCCAGCCGCCTGCCGGTTGCTCAAACGCGGGGTCTCCTCAACATGGCTCAGGAGGTCAAGTTCGTATAAATTGTGGGGATTTAAAGATGGCAATGGCGTGAACGCGACAGGGTTACTGGTGATGATGTCGTTTGATCCGCGGCCCCCCGCGAAAACCGGAAGACGGCGCGGCCGGTAACGTTTTTTCCGGTAACTATAGCGGCGGGCGCTGGCCTTGCAAGCGATATAAACTAAAAATCAGCGGCGGATGAGTTGTGAATCGTGATCGGGAGTGATTCCGGAGACCCCGTAGATAGAGAAAGATCGATTACGAGAACGATTACGAGAACGAAAAAAGGCGGAAAGCGGAAAGCGGAAGGTATTTCAGGTTCTTCTCACTTTTCTGTAAAAGTCATTGATTGCCACTACAGAAAGATGAAGAAAAGCCAGAACGACTGACAGAAAAATAAGAAGAAAGATGTGCAAGAGTAAGGGCCACGAAAAGGCGCGAAAATGAAGAGGGGCAGGAAGGCGTTGTTTTTTTTGTGGCTATCCTCTTCCCAGTTTTCAAAAATTAGTGTCGAATCAGTGTGA
>JAVVEH010000030.1:0-50612 GCA_032251435.1 Lentisphaeria bacterium
CTCTCTTTCGATATTCGTTATTCCCTGTTCATCTGTTCATCATTCCCAAGTCTCAGGCAAGATTTTTAGACAACCATATGCCTGCAAGGGACTGGTATTCGCTACCGCTCATTTACCAGCCCCTGAGGCATACGATCCGGTTTTTCCGCGGCGGCGGGTCACACTCACCGTAAGCCGCTGATCACAATCTGCCGTTGGCGGCTTTCGAGAGCCGGTTGTTCAGCGCCCGCCCCAGGCCGTGGTCGGGAGCATATTCAGCCACGATCTCGCTCAAATTGAGTTGATCAAGCCGCCGGAGAGCGGCGAAGAAGTTGGCGGCGGCTTCTCTGGTGTCGCCGGATTGGCTCAACGTTTCAACGTGTCCCGCGTAGCGCCTCGCGGAGGGGCGGAACAGAAGCACACCGATATCGCTACGGCTCTCATAGTCCGTCGGGATCGTTTCAAAGGCGCGGAGCCGTGTCGCCGGCGCGTAATGATTCGCCATCATTCCCGGACTTTCGGATGCGGGGGACCGCCCGGCGGCGGGCGCGATGGTATCCACGCGGCCGATGACCTGTTCAATATCCTCGACCGCGACACCGCCCGGGCGCAGAAGGACCGGCACCGGGCCGGTGAATGAGATGACGGTGGATTCCACGCCGACCCGGCAGGCCCCGCCGTCAATGACCACGGGGCATTGATCGCCCAACTGGTCTTTCACATGCCGCGCGGTCGTTGGACTGGTGCACGTGAACCGGTTGGCGCTGGGCGCCGCCAGCGGTGTTCCACAGCGCCGGATAAGCTCACGCGC
The DNA here is from genome assembly GCA_032251435.1 of Lentisphaeria bacterium. GTDB lineage: Bacteria > Verrucomicrobiota > Lentisphaeria > Oligosphaerales > MVZH01 > JAVVEH01. Next base: position 791 of record JAVVEH010000030.1, read on the forward strand.
GATCGGCTGCGCCGGCATCCGGATGGCGACTGTGGGAAGTCCTCCGGTCACACAGTCCGGCACATCGCCGCGCTTGGGCAGGACAAGGGTCAGCGGTCCCGGCCAGAACGCGTCCATTAATTTCCGCGCGTCCGCCGGCACGGTGGCCGCCAGCGACTCCACCTGCCCGGCGCTGGCGATATGGGCGATCAGCGGGTTTGTCCGCGGGCGTCCTTTAATCGTGAAAATACGCTCCACCGCGTCCGGTTGAAACACGTCGGCGCCCAGGCCGTAGACCGTTTCGGTCGGAAACGCGGCGCAGCCGCCGCCGCGGATGGCGGCCGCTCCGGCGGCGATTTCCCGGGCTAAATCCCGCTCATGGCCAGGGTGGCTCAGTATCCAATCGGCCGCGTCCGAGAGTTGATGGAAAACGAGCTTTTCTTCCTCAAGCTCACCAAGAAGCCGGCCGCCGCGCCCGGTTAAAAGACACAGCCCGAAAACACCCAGTTCATTGGCGACGCGGGTGTCTTGTGGTTGATCACCGACAACGAATGACCGGCTCAGGTCGATCCCGTAGCGCCGCCGCGCTTCGACCACACAGGCCGTCCGGGGGTCGGCGCGCTCATCCGCGGCGTGGCGATTCCGCGAGGTTCGCGAACGTCGCTCCGAACAGGAAGAAACGGAAGCCTGACAAGGTTCGGGAGAAGGTTCGGGAGAAGGTTTAGTTTCAAGAGAGCGACTCTGCGAGTCCGAAGGTCTGCCTCCGAACGAAGTTGAAACTTTGTCCAGAACCTTGTCCAGAACCAAATTCGAACTGGATTCAGGTTCAGGACAAAGTTCTGGACAAGGTTTAGTTTCAGGAAAGCGCCCCTGCGGGATCCGCAAATCCCGCTCCGAAAAGGAAGAAACTGAAGCCCGACAAGGTGCGAGACAAGGTTTAGTTTCAAGAGAGCGCGGATCAGCGTACCAGTGCTGAATGACGACCCCCGCCGCTGAAAGCGCCTTGTCCAGCGCCTGATTCACCGCCTCCGCCCGCTTCAGTCCGCGGCCGTCTTCCGCCGTATCCTGGTCGGTGATCACAAACAGCCGGTAAGATGTTTGAAGTTTCAGCAGCGCCGGAACAGTGTCAGGAAACAGCCGAATATCCGCGGGATCGGTACGATTCCCGATGTCTTCAATCAGTGTTCCGTCCCGATCCAGAAAAACAGCCGGTGTCAGGGGGAAGGCGTTGTGTTTCACATTTTCGTCAGACATGTTCACCGTCTTTGTTGAAGCGGATTAGCGCGGGCGACAGCCGGGTACTATATCGTGGTGTGAGGTTCGTATCCAGCGCCGGGGATCTGTCCGCGGGAAAAAACAGGGTCACAGCCATCCGGAAGGAATGGCTGACTCAGCGAGGGAACACGTCCATGACGGGGCCCGGGCAGCATTGTTTTCGCGGAAACAGACGATATGCTACTCACGCGTGCGGGACAAAATCACACGGCCGCGGACCGGATTGGACAGCGTCCGCGTCACACCATTACAGAGGATATAAATCAAGGCATGATGTTCGATATCAGCAAGGTTCCATTCAGCCGGTACGGGTCGTATTTTTCTCTTTCGATCAACGACTGGGGTCCTTTGGGGACCGGCCTGTACTTGCGCGCGCACTACGGAAAAAGTCCGATGGTGTTTCGGATTGATCCGGTCCGTGACGGCCAGGTTTTGGCGTATGACACCGAGGCGTCTCCCAGCCTGCTCAAGCTGACAGCCGCCGGCGGCGGGGACGTGGAGTTTGTTATTTCCGGCGACGGGACGGCGCGTCTGCGCGGCCGGGGAGTGTCCCTGCGGCTGGAGATGCCGGCTGAGCGCTGGACTTGGGCGTACCAGATTCCCGGGGCGTGGGCGTTCAATTACTCTCCTTGCCAGTTTCAGTTGGCGCTTGACATGCTGCGGGGGGACTTGGATGTGGTGGCCCCCTGGCGCAAGGGCAAGGGTTTCTGCTATGAAACCACCCATGCCGTCATGACCCTCAGCGGCGATGCTGAAGGTTGTTTTGAAGCGGCCATTGACGATTTTCTGACAACGTGGATCAAACCGGAACGGGCAACTTTCGACACCTGCCGCGAGGCGGTGGCCCGGGAATACGCCGAATGGACCCGAGGACTGCCCGAAGTGGGCGGCGGCGACGCGGCCGCCTGCGACCTGGCCGCCTATGTCAACTGGTCGGCGGTAGTCAATCCGGCCGGCTATGTGACCCGGCCCGCGATGTATATGTCAAAAATGGGCATGTGCAACGTCTATAACTGGGATAACGTCTTCAACGCCATGGCGCACTGTGCCCATCGGCCGGGGCTGGCTTGGGATCAGCTGCTGATCATGGCCGATCATCAGGACACCTATGGGAAAAGTCCGAGCAGTATGAATAGAAACGAGATCCGCATGACGATCACCAACTCCCCCATCCATGGCTGGGGGCTGCGATATATGCGCGCCGCCAATCCCGGTCTGCTCACGCCGGAACGACGGGCCGAAGCCTATGACTATCTTTCCCGGTGGACGGAGTGGATCCGCACGTGTCGCGTCTGGCCCGGAGACCGCCTCCCCTTCCACCACCATGGTTTCGACGGCGGCTGGGATAACGCCTCAATTTTTGACCAGGGCGTGCCTGTCATCACGCCGGATTACGCCGCCTACACGATCCTGCAGATGGAGGTTCTGTCGGACTTGGCCAAGGAGCTGGGGCGGGCGGAGGAGGCGGTGGTCTGGAACCGCCGGGCCGAGGATATGCTGACGGCTTTGGTGGAGGATTTATGGCGGGACGACCGCTTTATCGGCATCCTGCGTCCGTCAGGGAAAGCTGTTTTCTGCGACAGTCTTCTGATCTGCATGCCCTTGGTGCTGGGAACGCGTCTGCCCGAAGATGTGCGGACCCATTTGGTCGCGCGTGTCAAGGATCATCTCACGCCGCATGGGCTGGCCACTGAAAAACTCGACAGCCCCGCCTACGTCGAGGGGGGATACTGGCGGGGGCCGATCTGGGCGCCGTCCACCATGCTGATCACCTCCGGACTCATCGAAATCGGCGAGGCGGAGCTGGCCCGGACGATCATGCGGGCGTTCTGCGATATGTGCGCCGAAAACGGGTTCTACGAAAACTTTGACCCCATCACCGGCAAGGGCTATTACGACACGGCCTACACCTGGACATCCAGCGTGTTTATGATGTTCGCGCGTATGTTGCACGGGAATTCGCCGACATCCGGGGAGGAGGGATGAAGGCTGAAAGCTGAAGGGTGAATGAACCGGGTACGGACTTAACCGATGATTTTCCCCGGACAAACGCGGGTTGCCAAGCGAGTCAGGCGGATTATCTTGTGCCGTGATCAAACCTCTGGAACCAACTGAAGAACCGTTTGTTGACGCGGCGGTCATCGTCTGTGATACGCTCGTCGCCGGGATGGCGGCGGACGAGGACGAGGTCCTCCCCGGTCGTCTGCTGGACACTGTCGAGACGTTTTTTGGCGCGGACACGCCGCTGAAACGGGCGGTGGAACAAGGCGGGCGCCCGTATGAGGAGCGTCCCCAGCAACTGGACATGGCCCGGGCGATCGCCCGGACATTGGTGTCGGGCGGCCATCTCTGCGTGGAAGCCCCGACCGGTGTCGGCAAAACCTTCGCCTATTTGATTCCGGCCATTTATTACGCGCTTGAGACAGGCAAGCGCGCGGTTGTCAGCACCCATACCATCAGTCTGCAGGAACAACTGGTCAACAAGGATCTGCCGTTGTTGAAACGCTTGACGGGTCTGGATTTCAGATACGCGATCGCCAAAGGCCGGGCGAATTACGTCTGCCGCCGCCGACTGGAGATGGCGGCGGGCAGCGCCAGAGAGTTTCTGCCGTCCGCTGATTTACTGCCGACCGTTGAAAAGATCCGCTTATGGACTGAAACAACCCGGGACGGGACTAAAAGTGATTTAGAGGAAGAGCCGGAACCGGCGGTGTGGGAATCCGTTTGTTGCGAAGTGGGTAATTGTCTTGGCAACGCCTGCGATTACTTCAACACCTGCTTCTTTATGAAAGCGAGAATCCGGGTGTTCAGCAGCCAGGTTATTATCGCCAATCACGCCGTTTTTTTTATTGACATGGCCATGAAAGAGGCGGCGGAGCACGCGGCGGAGGCGGGTATTTTGCCTGATTTCGGCATGGTGGTTCTGGATGAGGGGCATTGCGTGGAAGACACCGCGGCGGAAAACCTGGGGGTGGGGGTCAACTACTATGCTCTCCGGCGGTTGTTGCGGCGGCTCTATAACCCCGAGCGCGCCCGGGGACTGCTGACGGACAGCATGCACACCGAGGCGCGGCTGGCGACTATCCGGGCGCTGGATCAGATGGAAGCCTTTTTCGGCCGCCTGTATGACTGGGTTGAGATGCAGGATGAGAATCCGTTGCGCTACACATCTCCCGGTCATATTCCCGATCTGCTGGGTGACATTTTAGAGGATGTCGCCGCCAAAGTCTACGATCTGGCGAAAACCGAGATGGATGACGGGCGGAAAACGGAGCTTCTGACGTTATGCCAGCGGACCCGGGATTACCGGCAAGCCATTCACACTGTTTTGCAGATGACCGAGGCGGGGTACGTTTACTGGTTTGAGCGCTTCGGCAACGCTCCGCCGGGGCTGTCGCTGAACGGCGTGCCCGTGGATGTCTCCGGATTGCTGAAAACGTGTTTATTTTCCCAAAATTATTCCGTCATTGTCACCAGCGCCACCTTGGCTGTCCGGGGTGAGCTGGACTATTTCAAGCGGCGGATCGGCGCGGAGTCCGCGGAGTCGCTCGCCTTGACATCGCCCTTTCATTTTGCCGAGCAGGTTGAGATTCACGTGCCGACGGGGATGCCCAGCCCGAAAGACACGCGTCATTTTGTGCCCGAAGCGGCGGAAAAAATTAAACACTATGTCGCCTTGACGCACGGCAAGGCGTTCGTGTTGTTCACCAGTTACATGATGATGCAGGATATGGCCGGGGAGTTGACGGATTTTTTCAAGGAAAAGAATATCCGACTGCTGGTGCAAGGCGAGGGCATGCCCCGAACAAAAATGCTCGAGATCTTTCGGGAGGATGTGGACTCGGTGCTGTTCGGAACCGCCAGTTTCTGGACCGGCGTGGATGTGCCCGGGGAAGCCTTGAGCAGCGTGATTATCACCCGTCTGCCGTTCGCGGTCCCGGATCATCCACTGGTGGCCGCGCGGCAGGAGAAAATAGAAGCCGAAGGGCGCAATGCTTTCTACGAATATTCGTTGCCCGAAGCCATCCTGCGCTTCCGGCAAGGTTGCGGCCGACTGATCAGATCCAGAGACGACAAAGGCATTATTGTCATTCTGGACAACCGGGTGCTGACCACCCGTTACGGCAAAGCGTTCCTGGAGTCGCTGCCTCCATGTAAAGTCCACACCCAATAGACCCGCGGGACCCGCGAAGTCTAGTGCTCGGAAGTAAGGCATGTTAAAGCGCCATTTAGCATTCAACCATGCTTGGCCGCTCAACACGGATGCATCCGGGACGGATGCGCTCCATGGACCGTTTTCCTCTGGAAAACATCCGTTTCGACCAGTCAAAAGCCGCTGGCTCATTATTCTTGTCTCAGAAGAGCCCTGGCGGAGCCCGCGGTTCCCCGAGATGTCCGTCTCATTCCATTCCCAGACATTTCCGCCCTGGTCGAAAGTCCCGTAAGGGCTTGTTGATGAGCTGTAGGCCCCCACTTCCGTGCGATAATAGGGTGATCCGAGAGCCCATCCATTGACAGCGTAGGTTTCGCCAACGTAGTAGTTTGCGGAATTGGCGCCGCCTGTCGGCGCTTCCGATGTCGGCGCCGTGTCGCTGCCGGTCGCATAGTCATAGTAGCCCCCGAGCCCCCCATTAAGTGTGGAGTCGTAATAGGCCGCCTTGTACCACTCGTCCTCGGTCGGGATGAAATAGGCCGTGCCGTAGGTTGCAGCCGCCGTCTGACGGTCCAGCTACTAACCGATTCCCGCCCCGCGGTGACAGAGGATTGCGCTTCTCCGAAAATGAGTTACATTCACATATGGTTACTTTCATATACGATCATGCGGGTTGTTTTGCCGGCTTCCACGCTGTTTTGGCCGCGGCCTTGCTGCTGGCCGGTTGCGGCGGCGGGGATTATCCGGGCCAGTTGAAGCGGCTGCGGGAACAGGCGGCCGAGCAAGCGCTCGCGGAAGCGACGGCCGCGTTGGATCCGGCGGAGGTGGCCCGTGAGCTTGGTGTCCCCTGGCCCGCGCCCAAACCCCGGATGACGGCTTTGGCTGTGAAAAATGATGTCAACGCCCGGGTGAAAGAGGTTCTGGATGAGACGTATCCGGTGGAGACGCTGGAGCGTCTGCGGGAGGAGACGGTGGCGAAATACGCGTTAGTCAAAACGGGAGACACCGTGGAATTCATGATCAACGGGGGGGCGGGCGTCAATCCAGTGGCCAAAGGGGTGTTTTTCGGCACAACTGAGACCGGCCGGTTTAAAATCGGCTCGACCACCTATCATCCGGACGAGTTCAGCCCTGACGACCTGGCGAAGCTGGACCCGGAAGTCCATGAGCGGCGGGTGGAGCTTGAGTATCGGCGCAAGGTGTTTTTAGTCAAGGATAACCGGCGTTTGCTGGGGCAGAAATTGTTTAACGAACAGTTGCCGCCGGCTATGCGTGACGCCGGTTTCGCGCGGACGAAAGACGGCGGCTGGATCGCTATGCGGGCGCTGGTGGAAAAACGTCTGGCTGAGAAAGCCGCGGAGCATGCGAAAAAACGCGAGCCGGACGTGCGGGAACGCCTGTTCAAGGCCAACGGGTTTGTGATTAAAGACGGGGAGTGGAAACCCTCCCTCAAAAAACGCGTTTTCGGGAAATAGGGGGGACGTATGAGGGTTCTCGTCACGGGTATGATCGCGGGCATGGATGATGATTCGTGGATGGATCAGTTGCTGGCGAAGGCCGATCACGCCGGTGTTCCGCTCAAAACATATAATTTTATCCGGCAACTGGAAGCGACGGGAGAAAAACGCCTCAATCGATTGCTGGGCGCCACCAACTATCTGTTCCAAGTTTTGCGGGAACGCGAATACCGGAAAATCGGCTTTGACATGATTGACCAGGGGGTTGAAAACGCGGTGATCCGCGCCCCCGCCACGATTGAATGGAACCGCATAAACATCAAGCTCAAAGACCACCGGGAAATCGCGGAATACATCCGCCCGGACGTGATTGTGACTCTGATCGACGCTGAGTGGATGATCCGCCAACGCTTCCAGCAGGCGGATATCAGCAACGCTTTTCTGCGCAGCATCAAACAGCAAAATCACACCTTTCATGAAATCCTCAGCTGGATGAACGAGGAAGTCAGTCTGTCCGAGGACTGGGCCCGCCATATGGGTGTTCCCCACTACGTCATTCCGGTCTCGCAGGCACCTGGCAACATCATGAAACTGGTGAGGCGCAAAAACATTCCGTCGTTCTATGTGTCATATTCCATGACGCATTCGGACGCGCAAGCCCGGAAAGAAGTGAACGCGGTCATCAAGAGACTGGATCAATACGGGGTGGTCATTGATCCGCAGGCGATAGAAATCGGCCAGGACTTTGACAGCGACACGGATAAGCGGGCGACCTATTCGTACACGGTGCACCGGGATCTGCACTGGTTTGTTGGCAAAGTGGACGCGGTTGTCGCGATTCATCCCTACGTTGAACGTCCCCCGCTATCCACCGGTATGATGGATGAGCTGGGGCACGCCCGGGATTATCTGAAGCGGCGGTATATGATTTTTCCGCCCAAAAACCTCAGCCCGTTCACGACTGACAGTTATATCGAGCAAGGTCATGTGTTCTCCACGGGTGAGGAATTTTTCCTCTGCCTTGAGGCGGAAGGCTTCAAACCGCTGGAGTCCTGATGGACGCTTCCGGCGAATGATTTTGCTCCGCGGAATCCGCGGAATGGGTCTTTTTCATGACACCCACACAACAAACTGAGGAAAGCGCCCGGGTCAAGCCGGCGGAAAGCTCTGTCGCGGGACGCCCGCCCGGCCGCCTATGGCGTGTCATCGGGCGCGGGCTGCTGAAGATCTTGATCCTCGGGCTGGTAGCCGCGGGGCTGTTAAGCGTGGGGCTGTATGTTTCCGCCCCGGTGATTCTTGAAAAGCTGGGGCCGGGCGCGGGCCGCTTGCTCGGCGTTCACAACCTGTCTTTCGAGGTGGAAAAACTCAGTTTCTCAACGGTGGAGCTGACGGATATTCACGTGGGAGAAGGCGCTGATCAGGGAATCACCATCGATCGGGCGCGTATTCAGCGCCCCGGCAAGCCCGGACAGCCGGACAGCGTCGACATGTCCGGCCTCAACATCACTTGGATGGCCCGGAACGGCAGCCTGTTTATTCCGGGTGTCTCGCGACGAATATCCAACCCGAAGGACATTCCGCCTGCCGTCCGGCTGGTCAGCGAGTCGTTGCGGTTTCCGGAGCAACTTGGCGTGTTCGATTTTCCCCTGACCATAACTATAAACCGTTCCGCCGTGACGGTTATGGATGTATCTCCCGGAGCGACGAAGCGTGTGGTTTTTCCTTTTGAAGCGCGGGTGGTCATGGAGAAGCCCGGCATCGGCACGGTCACCGTTAAAGGCGGGGGCGGGGGGGGAGACGGTCCCCTTCCTTTTTTACCCGCGGACATCCGTTGCGGGAGCTGGACGTATGCTTTTTCCGGCGCGGTTTCCGCGGAAACCCCCAGGGTTGAGATCTCTGTCACGTGTGACGTGACAGACATCACGTACAAACGGGAAAACGGGACCGTGTCGATTCCACGCGTGACCTTGGCCGGCCGGGTGGTTGAGGGTGAGAACCGCGCGTTGGATGGTTCGATTTCCATCGCCTGCGCGGCGGCATCCGCCCGCGGCTGGGGTCTCGCCCTTGCGGACATATCGGTGGATCTTCCTCTTCAGTTTCAACTTACGGATAAACTTGTTTTCACATCCGCCCAAGGGAAAGGGGCGCTGGCTATCGCTTCCGTGAGCCACCGCGGTCAACCGCTGGGAGCGGTCACGGCGGATATTCTTCAAGCGGAAGAAACGCTAAGCCTGGCCGGCCGCTTTGTTCCGGCGGCGGAAAAAAAGGCGCCCCCGGTGGATATCGCCGCCAGGATGACGCTATCCGGCGGTGCCGATAAGCCCGTTTCCTCCTGGGCCGCGGAGATCGCCTGGCGACCCGAACAGGTCAACTGTGGCGCGTTCATTCCGGCGGCGAAGGGAATCATCATGTCCGGGTCAGTGAGCATCACCGCGGGGACCGCGGCGATGGGCAGCGGGGGGGCAACCGGAGCGGTGGCGCTGACCGTGACGGACGCCCGGGTCGAGCACCCGGCGACGAAAACCATTCTGGACGGCCTTGATATCCGCTTCGCCATTCCCGACACGCGGATCCTCCGCAGCGCTCCAGCCCAAACCGTTCATTGCCAATCACTGACCTGCGGGAACATTACTTTAGCCAATGGCGATATTCGGTTTCAACTTGAACCCGGCAATGTCCTGTTTATAGAAGCCGGGTCGCTGGAATGGTGCGACGGTAAACTGGATTTAGGGGCTATGCGGTTCGACCCCGGCCAATCAGACACGATTGGTTTCACTGTTTTCTGTGACCGGTTGAAACTCGCGGAGCTGCTCAATCAACTGAGCGTCGCTCAGGCTTCCGGCGCCGGACGCGTGGGCGGGCGGCTGCCCGTGCGCCTGTCAAAGGGAAAGGTGGAGATTGATGAGGGATTTCTCTATTCAACCCCGGGTGAGGGCGGTCGTATCCAACTTCATCAGTTCGCGGCGACGGGATTGGCGGACACCATTCAGATGGCGATCGCCCGGGAGGCCTTGAAAGAGTATGATTATACATGGCTGCGGATGGCGCTTAACACCCGGGGTGAGACGCTGACCATCAATCTCAAAATGGACGGGGCGCCGACGGGAAAGCTGGCCTTTACGTATGATGAGAAAACGGCGCTGAAAAAAGCCGGGGCGGGTGATCCCGGCGCTTTGTTTCAAGGCATCAGCTTCGATATTAATTTCGCTGTTCCGATAAACGAGGTCATTTACCTGGGTGGCAAAGCCGGTGAGATGTTTTGACCCGCGTGCGGACGAACGATAAAGTCAACTAAAAAAAAGGAACGCCATGAAACCGTTACATCGATGGCTGGCCGCGCTGGCCGCGCTCTGCTTGCTCAGCGCCTGCCGGACGGAACACAAAGTGGAATTGGAAGTCAAACCCATGCATATCACGATTGATGTGAATGTGAAAGTGGACAAGGAGCTGGACAACTTTTTCGGCGACCTTGACGAACAGGATGCGACAATGGAAGGGAAAACACAATGAAAAAATGGATTCTAATCGCCGTGTTGGCTGTTTTCGCCGGGATCGTCCGCGCCCGGGCGACGGATATGGATGACGTGAAAAAACGGATGGCGGACCGGTTGCCGACGTTAAATAAACTTAAAACCGAGTTGATCATCGGGGAGGACAATCAGGCGTTCCTCGCGGTGAAAGGCGATATTAGCGAAGATGACCAGAAAAGTGTTGACGCTGAAAACGCCGACCGCGCGTTTGTGTATGAAAAAATCGCCTCCGCCACCGGCGCGTCAATAGAAAAAGTTCGGACACGGCGGGCGGAGCAGATCGCGGAAAAATCCCAGCCCGGGCTTTGGTTGCAGAAAGCGGATGGGACCTGGTATAAAAAAGAAAAATAGCCACCGGCTTGGCGGAAGTTGCGGTTCGGTAAACAGGGATTAACTTAACGCCGATGTGGCGAGAGTGGTTTTTCGCCGTTAAACGGTGATGACACCGCGGTCACGCATATGTGGGAATAGACCGATTAACTATGAGTGATGACATGCAAACCAGTAAAGAAGAGATCCGTCAGAAGCTGAAAACGCTGCTGGTGGAAAATTTATCGCTTGAAGATATTACCGCCGATGAGATCGCGGATGACGAAGTGCTTTTCGGGGATGGATTGGGGCTGGATTCTCTGGACGCCGTGGAGGTTGTGGTGATTTTGCAACGCAACTGGGGCGTGGAAGTCAAAGACATGACCCAGGGAAAGAAAATTCTCTATTCCATTGAGACGGTCACGGATTACATCCACGAGCAGGTTAACAAGTCGTAACCGTCATCGCTGGAAAAGACGGATCAAAAGTGGCCGGAACCATGCGGGATTATCAAGCGGATTTAACTCATGCGGGCGCGGCTTTTGATGATGAGGCCATTGTTGTTTCCGGTCTGGGAGTGATTTCCGCGGCGGGGGCTGGATGTGAGGCGTCTCTGGTGGCTCTTAAGGCGGGCGGAAGGACATGCGGCCCGGTGAAACGGTTCGCGACCACCATTGATAAACCGGTCTTTGAAGTTTCCGAGCAATTAAAAAAATGGCATGGGGAGGGGACGCGGGCGCTGGATCTGGCGCTGGCCGCGGTCGAGGAGGCTTTGCGGTCCGCCAACTTGTCGCCGCCGCCCGCCGATCTGCGCGTGGGTGTCTGTCTGGGAACCACCGTGGCCAGCCAATTGAATGATCTCGAGTTTTATCGTCAATACCGGGAGACCGGGACGGGCGCCGTCGCCGCGCCTGAACGGTTTCTCGCCGGGAATCCCGCCGCGGCGCTTAAACGGCGATACGGGTTCCGCGGGCCGGATATGACGGTTGTCAACGCCTGCTCCTCCGGCGCCGACGCGATTGGTGTCGCCCGGGACTGGCTTACGGCGGGGCTTTGCGATGTGGTGGTGGCGGGGGGAACGGATGAGTTGAATCAAGTGCCCTTGACCGGGTTTCATTCCCTGGGTATTCTGAGCGACACCCCGTGCCGCCCCTTTGATCGTGACCGGACAGGGTTGAATCTGGGCGAAGGAGCCGGCGTGGTGGTGCTGGAAAAAGCCCGGACGGCCCGGACGCGGGGTGTCCGCCCCAGTGTCGCCTGCGCCGGTTACGGGACGTACGCCGACGCCTATCACTTAACCGCTCCCCGCCCGGATGGCGGCGCTTTGGAAAAGGCGGTGCGGCGGGCGATGGCGGATGCCCGCGTGGCCCCCGGAGACGTGGCCTTTGTCAACGCCCATGGGACAGCCACCCCGGATAATGACCGGGTGGAAGGCGCGACGCTCGCGCGGGTTTTCGGTCCCCGGATCTGTGTGTGCTCCACGAAAGGCCACACGGGCCATACGCTGGGCGCCGCGGGAGGTATTGAAGCGGTGTTCACAGTCCTGGCTCTGCAAAACGGCTGGATTCCGCCGACGCTTGGCTTTGAAAACCAGGATGACGATATCCCATTATCTCCCACGCGGACCGTGACACCCCTGGCGGGCCGACACGCGGTGTCCACATCACTGGCTTTTGGCGGCAACAATTCCGCGCTTGTTTTCAGCTTGCCGGCCGGGAGGAGACGATGAAAATCGCCGGCATGGGTCTTGTTTCCTCACTGGGCCGCGGGGTCCAGCGGCACCGTGACGGCGGCCGCCCCGCCGGGCGCCGGGTGCCCGCGGAGACGCTGAAAGACCGCCACGTCTTGCGCGGGATGCGCCGGGCTGACCGGTTCTGCGCCTTCGCCACCTTGGCCGCGTATGACGCGCTGACGGCCGGGAACGCGACACCCGATGACACGGATGACACGATGGGCATTATTTTGCTGACAGCTCTCGGACCGCAGGCGACAACCTTCGGATTTTTGGATGACATCATTGATTACGGTGAAAAAGAAGTGTCGCCGATTAAATTCTCACACTCGGTCCACAACGCCGCCGCCTATTATGTGGCCGCGGCGCTGGGCTGCCGCGGGCCGACGACGACCATCGCGACCTTCGACGACCCATTCGCGAAAGGGATTCAACTGGCTGGCGTGTGGCTGTCGAGCGGCCGGGCGCGGCGTGTGCTGGTGGGATGCGTAGAGGAGTTATCCGCGCCATTTGACCATATTCACGACCACCTTTTGAACCCGGAACAGGCGGCGCGGATGCGCCCTTTCGCTTTCGCCATGGCGCCGGTTGAGGCGCTTTCAGAAGGCGCGGCCTTCCTGTTGCTCACACCGTCTGACGACGGAGCGGATAGGCTGACTGGAATAAACATGAGAACCATCGCGGACCTGCTGGCGGCCGCTGAAACATTCGGGAATGGATGACAATGGAAAAAGCTGAGATACAAGCGATTCTTTTGACCGAGCTCGGAGCGGTTCTCCGTCGTGAGTTGACGGCGGCTGACGCCGGTGAAACCCTCCGTGTCCTAGGTGTGGATTCGTTATCGATGGTTGAGCTGTTTGTGATTGTGGAACGCGTGTTCGGCATCCGGTTGCTGGAAGCCGGCCTGGGGAAAGCGGATTTGAGCAGTCTGAGCGCCTTGGCCGAAGCCATCGCCCGGATAAAGAATACCAGCGCGCCACAGTCATCCCATGGGAAGCCGATTGAGGCGAAGGATTGAGGAGACGACCATGCGGCGGCCCGCGCCGGTTGGTTGATTCTAAATCACCTATGATCCGTCACCTGTTTATATTAGTCTGCGGGGTGTTTTTCTGTTCCACCGCGGTCATCATGATCAAAGAGTGTTCCGTGGATCCGGTCTTGTTGGCCGCCTTCCGGCTCGCCGTGGCCGTGATCGTTTTGAGCCCGTTTTTTCTGCGGGATGTGGCCCGCCACCGTGGGGCTTTCGGGAAACGGGAGCTTAGGATGAGCCTGCTGCCGGGGCTGTTGCTGGCCGTCCATTTCATCACGTGGATCATCGCGGCGCGCATGACTTCGGCGGCCAATGCCAGTTTAATTGTCAATCTGGTGCCGGTGGTCATGCCGTTTTTGCTGGTGGTTCTGGTGGGGGAGCGGATCACGCCAGGCGAGTTATCCGGCACCGCCCTGGCCATGATCGGCCTGCTGATGCTGTCTCTGGTTGATTTTCACCTGAACAAGACGCATTTCGCCGGCGACATGTTGTGTTTTTTTTCCATGCTGTTTTTCGCCGTTTACCTGGCGTTGGCGCGGAAAAACCGGAAACACGTGCCGACGGTGTGGCTGTATTTGGTTCCCCTTTACGCGCTCGCCGCGGTGTTTTGTTTTATCGCGGCGTTGTTCCGGGTGAATCCGATCCAAGTCTATAGCATGAAGGACGTGACGATGATCCTGGGGCTGGGACTGCTGCCGACCGTCATCGGGCACACGACCCTCAACTATTCACTCAAGCATGTGCGGGGACAAGTGGTGAGTATTGTGAATATGGGGCAGTTTGTCTTTGCTGGAATCATGGCTTTTTTGCTGCTCAACGAAACCCCGAGGCTCGTGTTTTATCCAGCCAGCGCGCTCCTGATGGCGGGAGCGATTCTCGCAGTCCGCGCCGCCCCGCGGAAACCCTTGCGACAACCCGCTTGATCTCTGGGACTCACCCGGCGAGGAAGCGGTCGGCCAGCGGCTTGACGCAGTCGGCGGCGGCGAAATGCTCAAGGATGGTTTCACGGGCGTTCGCCCCCAATTCCGCTCTCAGCCCCGGGTTGGTCAGCAGGCTGCCCAGCGCGTGCGCCAGAGCGTCCGGGTTTTTTTGTGGAATGAGCACGCCATTAACGGTATTGGTGATGATCTCGTCCGCGGCGGAAACAGTGGTGCTGACGACCGGCAACCCGCAGCACATCGCCTCTAATATGACATTGGGCAAGCCGTCATGATCGCCTTGCTCGTCAATAATGGACGGATGGCAGAATACGGCCGTCTCGGTCTCCATTAACGCCATGACCGCCGCTTGGCGCATCTCTCCGGTCAAGCGGACACAGTCGTCCAGCTTGAGGATTTTTATCATTTCCGTTAGCGGTTTCCGCAGCTCACCGTCGCCGACAATCAAGCACGTGATGTCCAGTCCGTCAGAGCGCAATAAATCACAGGCGTCGATCAAGTCGCAATAGCCTTTTTTAGGAACCAAGCGGCCGACCGCGAGTATCAAGTGTCCTTTACCCTTGGAACAGTGTTTCAGGATGTCAGCGGGAAGCCCGTGCCGGACCAGGAGCAGGTTGGCGTGGTGTTCCCGGGGCAGAAGGGTCTGTAATCGTTTAATCCCCTTCCGCGTGCAACAGGTGATCACATCCGCGCCGCGCAAATAAGCCCGGGTGTTTTCGGCTTCCTGGCTGAAAATGTCCCAAGCGTGTGTGCCCACACTGAAGGGGATATTCAAAACTCTGGCGGCTTCCCTGGCGATCTCCGCCGTGACATGGGCGAATTGCGCGTGAAACCGGGTGACACCTTCTTTTTCCCCGTAGTGGCGCAGTATCACCACCCGGTGAAAAAGCCTGAAGCGACGGGGAATGCCCCGTCGGCCGCGGATGCCTTTGCCGAATAATGTCCGGAGAAACAAGGCGCAATACGCCGGGAATTTCCTGATCAGGAACCGTCCATGCGCGCGGAGGCTGGCGGGGGTAAAAAAACCGGACGAATAGCGGATTCTGTCCGCATCCGGCACCGCTGGGCGGTTGTGCTTGTTTCCCCGCCAGCGGTCGAGGGCGAAAACCTGTACAGTCAGACCGGCTTGCCGCAGCGCCTGTATTTCACGGGCGACAAATGTTTCCGTCAGCGACGGATATTCGGCGACGATATAGGCGATTTTTCGGTTGTGTGACTGACTCATGTTTTCCTTTCCGCGGCAGCCCTGTAAACCGCGTCCATGCTCGCCATGTGGTCCGCCCAGGTGAAGCGGGCGGCCCGCTTGACACCCGCTTCCGCCAACCGCCCGCGCTCGGCGTCATCACGGATCATGATTGTTAATTCATCCGCCCAGCCGGCGATGTCGTCCGGCGGTCGCGCGGGCATTGTTTCCCCGACCACTTCCGGCAACGCTCCCTGGTCTGAGACCATGGCGGGCGTGCCACAGGCCATGGCTTCCAGGGGGGGCAGCCCGAACCCCTCGCACAAGGAGGGGAAGACACAGATATCCGCCGCCCGGTAAAGAGCGGGCAAATCCGCCGACGGCACAAAGCCTAACAGATGAACGTGATCCATGATGCCCAGTTCCCGGGCCCGTTGCCTGAGATCCACGCGTTCCCATCCCCGGCCGCCGGCGATGACTAGATCCCGCGATGTCACGCCGTTTTGCCGAAGTGTCTTAAAGATGTTTAACAGTCCCGGAAGGTTTTTCTTAGGTTCAATTTGGCCGACAAACAACAGAAACCGTTCCGGCAATCGATACGCGGCCCTCAAACGGTCTCTTTCTCCGGCCGCCGCCCGAGGCTGAAACCGCTCATCAACCGCCCAGGGCACAACCCGCGTTTTGTCCGCGGCGTCCGGGAAAAAATCAATCAGCGCTTGCCGCGCGCTGCGCGACGGAACGACAATGACGGCCGCGGAGTTGACTGTCCGCGGCAGGCAAAACCGGTAATGAGCCACGGTTGATGCCCGGCAAAGCTCAGGATGACTGTACACAAGCGCGTCATGAATGGTGACCACACGCGGGGTTTTTCCCCGCCGGGGGGCCACATAACCCGGATGGTGTGACACGTCGAATGCTGACCGGTCCACTTTCCCAGGGAGCAAAACACGTTGCTGGAAAAGTCGGAACAGTTTCCAGTTAAAGGGAACAGCGCACCGTACTGTGCGGATGTTTTTTCCGCGCGCGTCCGGCAGGGGAGACGATTTCCGCATAAAAAAACTGTAGCGCAAGCTCCCGTAGGCAGCGGCCGCCTGGCCCAGTCCATAGATGGTGGTTTCCACGCCGGAAACCCCTTTCCGGACCAGTAACCCGTCAATTGCCACATGGAGCTGTCGCAAAAATCACTCCCGTACATGACTGCCGTGAACCACGTTTTGACTAACCCCAATATTGCCGTGGAAAAAATGAAGTCAAGGGGGAAGGCGGAAAAATCCGGGGTTTGCCGCTTTTACGTGTGTGAGCGGCGGCCTACAGCCACCCTTTGCGAACGGCTTTGACAATTTTTTTGACACTGTCCGCATGTTTCCAGGCCGCGAACCGCCACCAGTGAAGCATGTCGTCCGGCGGCGGGATCGCCGCTAACACATCGGCTAAACTCATGCGGGGATTAAACAGATGTTTCACGGTGGCGCGAAGCTGGTCGAAATAGGCCAGCCAGCGCGTCAATTCCTTTGTCGAGCAAATCGGTCCATGTCCGGGAACCACCGTTTTGGCGTTGTACCTGATTAATGCCATGTACGTGTCCCGGATCAGATCACCCTGTCCCGGCCGCAAATTGCCATTGTAGGGAACCAATCCCCAGCCGAACAAGTCGCCGGTGAAAAGCGTTTTAGACTGTGGGACCCAGATCACGCAATCCTCCGGCGTGTGACAGCCCGGCAGATGAACCATCTGTATCGCCCCGCTCCCGGCCCCGATCCGCCGGACACCACGGGTCGGCACCTCACCATTTTTGTGGGAGATAATTTGGGCGTTCCAGCGTTTTTTAAACGCCTTGTTCAAGGCGATATGATCGCTGTGGTCGTGCGTGTTCAGCACCCATCTGACCGGGAGTCCGCCGGTCGTCTTTTCGATCGCCGCGAAGACCTCGTCGCGTGCATGAGGATCTTCCAGCGTGTCGATCACCGCGAGGCCGCCATCCACATCCACCCAGCCCATATTGTCAACGGCTTGCCGGACCCACAGCGAGGGTGCGACGGAAATGATTTTCGCCTGATCACATACGGTGTTCCCGTCACACGCCATATCGTTCACGTCACCCATTGAGCCATGCCCTTTCTATAAGATAAAAGCGGGATTGAAGAAGACCATGACAAGATAGTCCGCGCCGGGCCGGGGCGCAACCGCGCGCCACCGTTTGCCAGGCGGGCGGTCCGCGGGGAATGAGACGCCGCCGATCCTCAGAGCGGTTTTTTTGACGCAATCTTAAAAAAAAGGTTTGCAAGGCTTTTTTGCTTGTGTATATTAACCGGCTCTTTGTCCGTGAAAAAAGATAGAATCGTTAAGGATACATTGGTATGCCGACAATTAATCAATTAGTACGCAAGGGGCGTAAGCCCAAAACGCGTAAGTCAGCCGCGCGCGCTTTGGCCCGCTGTCCCCAACGCCGGGGGGTTTGCCTCCAGGTGACCACCCGCACGCCGAAAAAGCCAAACTCCGCCATGCGGAAGATCGCCCGCGTGCGTCTGACAAACGGGCAGGAAATCACCGCCTACATCGGTGGTGAAGGTCACAACCTCCAGGAGCACAGTGTCGTGCTGGTCCGCGGCGGTCGTGTCCGCGACCTGCCCGGGGTTCGTTATCACATTGTCCGCGGCGCTCTTGACTGCCTCGGAGTGGACGGGCGTAAACAGGGGCGCAGCAAATACGGCTCCAAAAGCAAGTAAAGGTAGTCACTAGATGAGAAGAAGACGTCCTGAAAAACGCCAGTTGACCCCCGATGTCCGCTTTAATAGCGAGTTGGTGGCCCGCATGATTAACTGTATTATGGAACGCGGTAAAAAAGCCACCGCCCAAAAAATTGTTTACGGGGCGATGGAAACAATCCGTGACAAAAAGAGCGATGTGGATCCATTGGAAGTGTTCCTGCAAGCCATGGAAAACGCTAAACCCCGCGTGGAAGTCAAAAGCCGCCGCGTCGGCGGGGCCACCTATCAGGTTCCGGTGGAAATCACCAATGACCGCCAAGTGGCTCTGGCCATGCGCTGGATGATCACCTACGCCAAGGGGCGCAAGGGCACGCCGATGAGCGCCGCCCTCGCCAGCGAATTGCTCGATGCGTATGACAATACCGGCAGTACCGTTAAAAAGCGTGATGACACGCACAAGATGGCCGCCGCGAATAAAGCGTTCGCCCATTACCGCTGGTAAGGGTGGCGTGATGGAGCGCCGGTCAGGCGTTCCGGCTGATGTGTCCAGAATTTTTCAAACGAGTCTGATGGGCGAAAAGTCACCTGGGTTGGACGGATAGTGGAGTGGTCAGTGATCTCATGAGTTCCGCCTCCGCCAAACAAAAAATCAGCCAAAGTGGTGAGCGGATGACCGCGTTAGAGCGGGTCCGAAATATCGGCATCATGGCGCACATTGATGCTGGAAAAACCACACTGACCGAACGGATTCTGTATTACACGGGCGTGAATTACAGAATCGGCGAGGTGCATGATGGCACGGCCACCATGGACTTCATGGAACAAGAGCAGGAACGCGGCATCACCATCGCCAGCGCCGCCACAACCTGTTTTTGGCAAGGGTGTCGAATTAATATTATTGACACGCCCGGGCATGTTGATTTCACGGCGGAAGTTGAGCGCGCCTTGCGCGTTCTGGATGGCGCGGTGGCGGTATTCTGCGCGGTGGGCGGTGTGCAACCGCAATCGGAAACCGTGTGGCGGCAGGCGAAGAAATACGGCATACCCGCCGTCGCCTTCGTCAACAAAATGGATCGGACCGGCGCGGATTTTAAGGCGGTTGTCGCCCAAATCCGTGACAGACTGGACAGCAATCCGGTGCCGCTGGCCTTGCCGATTGGCAGCGAAGAAACGTTCGTCGGCGTGATTGATATCATTGGCGTGCGGGCGTTAATATATGATCGGGACAGCTTGGGCTCGGAATATTCCGAACGGGCGATTCCCCTGGAATACGTCGAAGAGACCACGCGGGCCCGGGACTATTTGATCGAGTGCCTGGCTGAGACAGACGATGTCATTCTGGAAGCCTTTCTTAATGAAGGGCATATTAGTGACGCGGATTTGAAAGGCGCGATCAGGCGGGCGACTGTCGCGGGCGATATTGTGCCGGTGGTTTGTGGCAGCGCCTTTAAAAACAAGGGTGTGCAGCTGTTGCTGGACGCGGTGGCGGATTATCTGCCCAGTCCCATGGACATCTGGGATATCCATGGCCATGACCCGAAGACGGGCGAACGCATGAGTCGGCATGTCGGTGACGCGCAACCGTTCGCCGCGCTGGCTTTCAAAGTCGGTACAGATCCCTTTATGGGACGGTTAGTGTATTTCCGCGTGTACTCGGGCACCGCGTCGCAAGGCGGAAAAGTGCTGAACCCGAGAACCGGAAAAATTGAACGTTTCGGCCAGTTGCTGCAAATGCACGCGGACCGGCGGGAACAGCGGGATAAAATATTCAGCGGCGACATCGCCGCCGCTGTCGGCCTGAAAGATGTCGCCACAGGCGACACGTTATGCGCGGTGGACGCGCCGATTTTGCTGGCTTCCGTGTCATTTCCGGAGCCGGTGGTGTCGATGGCCATTGAGCCGCGGACATCCGCGGATCGTGACAATTTAACGGAGGCTTTGTCCACCTTGGCGATTGAGGACCCGACGTTCAGAGTGCGGGTTGACGCTGAAACCGGGCAGACCATTGTTTCGGCGATGGGCGAGTTGCATCTGGAGATTCTCCGGGACCGCCTGTTGCGGGATTTTAAGGTTTCCGCGAACGTGGGGCGGCCGCAAGTCGCCTATCGGGAGCGGTTAAAGGGCATCGGTGAAGCCGATGTCAAATTTGTCCGCCAGTTTGGCGGGCGCGGGCAATACGCGCATGTTGTGTTGCGGGCTGAACGATGTGAGGCCGGGCATGGTGTGCGCGTGGAGTCCAAAGTGACAAGCGGAGCCATTCCGCGGGATTTTCTTCCGAATGTGGAGGAAGGCATCCGCGAAGTGGCTGCCAGCGGTGTGTTGGCCGGTTACCCGGTGATGGATGTCCATGTCGATATTATCGGCGGCTCATACCATCCCCAGGATTCAACGGAGCTGGCTTTTAAAGTCGCCGCCTCAATGGCGTTTAAACAAGCGGCTGAAAAAGCGGGTATCGCGTTGATGGAACCGGTCATGCGGCTGGAGGTCAATACGCCCGAGGAGCATCTTGGTGATGTGATCGGCGATATTTCCGGCAGACGCGGACAGGTGACGGAGGTGGCTTCGACAGCCGCGGCCGTGTCCGTGAGAGCATATGTGCCTTTAGGGCGGATTTTTGGTTATGCGACTGCGCTTCGATCACTGAGCCGGGGCCGTGCGACATTTGTCGCCGAACCCTCACATTTTGATGATGTATCTGAAACAGAGCAGAACGACATCGTTGGTCATAGAACCATAATCTAACAAAGGAGCCATTAATGGCACAGAATCAAGTCATCCGCATACGGTTGCAAGCGTTCGATCATCGCGTGCTTGACCAATCCACTGGCGAGATCGTCAAGACGGTCAAGCGCACGGGCGCCCGCGTCGCCGGTCCCATTCCCCTTCCGACCCGCATTGAACGGTTCAGCGTGAACCGCTCCCCCCACGTCAACAAGAAGTCCATGGAGCAATTTGAGATCCGCACCCATAAACGGCTTCTGGACATTGTTAATCCCACTGGCAAAACGGTTGATGAGCTCAAAAAATTGAGTCTTCCCGCCGGTGTGGATATCAGCATTAAGATTTAATTGAACGGCATATAGACAGTTAACCACAGAAAAAAGTGACACCTTCACACACGTCACAAGGAGTTGAACAATGAAAGGCATCATCGGGCGCAAGCTTGGGATGACCCAGATCTTCGAGGCGAGCGGAACGGCTGTTCCGGTCACTGTCATCGAAGCGGGTCCCTGTCCCGTCCTGGCCCTGCGGACGCAGGAACGCGATGGTTACAGCGCGTTGCAGCTTGGTTTCGGTCGCCGCAAGGCGAAAAACGTCACCAAAGCTGTTCTTGGACATGTAAGTAAGGCCGGCCTGACGGAGAATCCGCCGGCGGTTTGCCGTGAGATCCGTTTAAGCAGTGACGCGGAGGCCAGTGTTGGCGACAGCGTCAACGCCGCCGTTTTCGCCGCCGGGGATTATGTTGACATCACCGGGACCACCAAAGGCCGCGGGTTTACCGGGGTGGTTAAACGGCATGGATTTGGCGGCGGCCGCGCCAGTCACGGTGGCGGCTGGACGCGCCGTCCCGGCTCGATCGGGATGTGCGTGAATCCTGGCCGTGTTTACAAGGGGCGGAAAATGCCGGGTCAATTCGGCAATGTCCGTCGTACAGTTCAAAATTTGCAGGTCGTTCAAGTCCGCGCCGAAGACAACTTATTGTTGGTCAAAGGCGCTGTCCCCGGTCCTGCTGGTGGTGTTCTTCTCGTCAAGAGCGCCATTAAAAAATAATTGAGGGGTATTTATGATGGAAAACACTGTCCCCGTTATTAAGCAGGATGGTAGTCCGGCCGAGGCCTTGGAGCTGAAGCCCGAATGGATTGAACTGGAAAAAGGCGACCAGGCCGTGAAAGACACGGTGGTCGCGTTCATGGCTGGTCTGCGGGCCGGGACCGGTTCGGCGAAAACCCGCAGCGAAGTCGCTGGCGGCGGTGCCAAGCCGTACCGTCAGAAGGGCACGGGCCGCGCCCGGGCCGGTAGCAACCGCAGCCCGATTTGGCGGGGTGGCGGGGTCATTTTCCCGCCGAAACCGCGCAGCTTCGCCAAGAAGGTCAACCGCAAAGTGCGGCAACTGGCGTTGAAACGCTCCCTGAGCGAACGGTTCGCCGAAGGCAGTGTCATTGTGGTTGAGGATATTCAGATGACTGAACCCAAAACCAAGAACATGATCGCCTTCCTGGCGGCCATTGGCGCCGGTGACGACGCCTTGGTGCTGGTGAATGAGGACAACGACAACCTGCTGTTATCCGCCCGCAACCTGCCCGGGGTTGAAGTGATGAAAACATCCACGGTCAACCCCTACTGGATGCTGCTGTTCAAAAAGATTGTTATCACCCGCGCCGCGCTGGACGCCTTGGTCACGCGCATTGGCGGCGGGCAGGAGGACGCGTGATATGAACAATCCATACGCTGTGATTCAAACGGTCCTCGTGACCGAAAAAGCGACAGAGATGGCTGACGAGCTGAATAAGTACAGCTTTAAAGTCCATCCCAAGGCCCGTAAGCCCGAGATCCGCAAGGCTGTCGAGGACATCTTCGACGTCAAAGTCTCTTCCGTGAATGTGGCGAACTATCTTGGCAAACGCAAGCGCCTCCGCTCGCCGCGTTTCGGCAAGCGCCCCGACTGGAAGAAGGCTATCGTGACTCTCGCCCAGGGCACTATCGAAATATATTAACCTGAAAGAGATCACGAGGAATACCCATGGCTATCAAGGCATACAAACCGACATCGCCCGGACGTCGTGATATGACGTCCAGCGATTTCGCTGACATTACCAAGACGAGTCCTGAAAAACGGTTGACCCGCGGCAAGAAAAGCACGGGCGGGCGTAATAATCAGGGCCGTATCACCACCCGGTTCCGCGGAGGCGGGGTGAAACGCAGTTACCGGCAGATTGATTTCCGCCGGGATAAGGACGGCGTGCCCGGCAAAGTGGCCGCCATCGAATACGATCCCAACCGGACCGCCAACATCGCGCTGTTGTTCTACGCCGACGGCGAAAAACGCTACATCCTGGCACCCGCCGGTTTGAAAGTCGGCGATGTGATTTACTCCGGTGACAAGGCCGAATATAAACCCGGCAACTGCATGGAGATCGGCAAAATTCCAACGGGGCTTCCCGTGCATGCGATTGAGCTGCAGCCCGGCCGCGGGGCCGCTTTGGTCCGCAGCGCCGGTCAGTCAGCCAGTATCCGCGGCAAAGAGGGTAATTACGCCCAGGTGCGTCTGCCCAGCGGTGAAATCCGGTTGATCAACATCCGTTGCCGCGCCACCATTGGTGAAGTGGGCAACAGT
This sequence comes from Lentisphaeria bacterium, assembly GCA_032251435.1. Classification (GTDB taxonomy): domain Bacteria; phylum Verrucomicrobiota; class Lentisphaeria; order Oligosphaerales; family MVZH01; genus JAVVEH01. Next base: position 24,420 of record JAVVEH010000030.1, read on the forward strand.
GAACATCAGAAGATTCACTGGGGAAAAGCCGGGCGCAAACGCTACATGGGCAAACGCCCCCACGTGCGGGGTGTCGCTCAGAACCCGGTTGACCATCCCATGGGCGGGGGTGAAGGCCGTTCCAGCGGGGGCGGGCATCCCACCTCTCCCTGGGGGCAGCTTTCCAAAGGCTACCGCACCCGGAATAAGAAGAAATCTTCCAGCAAGTTTATTGTTCAGCGGAGGACGAAATAATGGCACGCTCAATTAAAAAAGGTCCTTTTGTGGACGACCACCTGCAAACTAAGGTGGAAAAGCTTAACCAGAGCGGACGCAAATCCGTGATCAAGACGTGGTCCCGCCGGTCCATGATCATGCCTGACTTCGTGGGGCACACGTTCGGCGTCCACAATGGCCGCGCCTTCGTGAATGTTTTCGTGACTGAAAACATGGTGGGTCACCGGTTGGGTGAATTCGCCCCGACCCGCACCTTCCGTGGTCACGGCGCCGTGTCCGGGAAATAATGTCCCGCTTGGTGTGTGTGTTGTGAAAGCGCCCGGAGCCTCGGCTCCCGGCGCTTTTTTTATTGGGAGCGAACGAGCTTGATTAAGGCAAAGGCCAGCCCACAGGAGCTGGAGTGACCAAAGGGAACGGCAACGCGCAAGACGAGGTTTTTATCTATTTCGCACGACTCTCTGTGGCTTTTTGTGGCTGACAACGCAAGACTGTATGATATGACTCCCGCTTGTTTTACACGGATGATCCACAAAACGATTGACCCCTTTTCCTTGTCTCAAACCATCTCCGGCGATTGATAATCCTAATTCAGGTTTTACATTCCCTGTCCGAGCCGTTTGTTTTTCAGTGGACAGAATCCACTGGTGTCATCCTCAATTTTCACGGATTTTTTCATGTCTTCGTACCAGGTCCTCGCCAGAAAATGCCGGCCCCAGCGCTTTTCCGAGATTGTCGGTCAAGAGCATATTACCCGGACCCTGCAGAACGCGATCAAACAGGACCGGGTCGGACACGCCTACCTGTTTGTGGGCTCCCGGGGGATTGGCAAGACCACCAGCGCCCGGATTTTCGCCAAGGCGTTGAACTGTGAGTCGGGCGACAAGGTCATTGAGCCCTGTTGCGCATGTCAGTCCTGTCTGGAAATCGCCGCCGGAACATCACTGGATGTCCAGGAAATCGACGGGGCTTCCCACAACAAGGTGGAGCATGTGCGCGAACTGCGGGAAGGTGTTCAATACACGCCTAACCGCGGACGCTACCGCATTTACATTATTGACGAAGTCCACATGCTGACACCACAGGCGTGGAACGCCTTGCTTAAAACCCTTGAGGAACCGCCGCCGCATGTGAAGTTTTTCTTCGCCACAACCGAGCCGCACAAGGTTCTGCCGACCATTGTCTCGCGCTGTCAGCGGTTTGATTTGAAACGGCTGTCCGTCAAATTGATCGCCGGTCGGCTGCGGGAAATCGCCCGGACGGAGAACGTGGCCATTGATGAGGGGGCGTTGGTGGCGATCGCCCGGGCGGCTGACGGTGGCATGCGGGACGCCCAGTCGATTTTTGATCAAATCATCGCGTTTTGCGCGGGGAATGACAGCCGTGCGATCACGGAATCCGACGTGACGGATGTCTTCGGCCTGGCGTCCGGCCGGGAACTGGCGACCTTGGCGGCGGCGGTCTTGGGCAACCAGACTGATGACGCTCTGACCGTGGTTGGAGGGCTGGCTGAACGAGGGCGTGACCTGGAACGGTTCTACAGTGATTTCGTTTTATTTTTCCGCAATGTGATGATGGCTCAAGTCCGCGCGGATTCCGCCGGGGCGCTGGATGTCAGTCAGGCCGAATTGGATGATATTATGGCGATCGCCAAGCAGACTCCCCCGCCGTTGATCCGGCGCGGGCTGGAGGCCTTGGTCGCCGAGGAATACCGGCTTAAAATGGCGCTCAATAAACGGGTGTATTTGGAAGTCGCCCTGGTTAAAGTCATGGATGACCTGCACAGCGTGCGGTTGGATGATGTGATCCGGCGGCTGAATCAAATCAGAGGGACCGAGGAGCTGCCGGAGACGGCCGCTGTCACGGTCACAGCGCCGCGGGTGACACTGCCCCCGCGCGCGGATGCCGCACGGCCCGAGACCGACCCGGCGGAGGGCCCGCCCATGGAGGAGAATCGCCAAGTTCCCGCGTCCAGTGACATCCCGGCGGCCGTCAAGGCGCCCCCGCCGTCCGCGGAGATTGCCCCGCCCCAGGCCCCTCCCGCGGAGCCCGCGGCGGTGCGGGCGGCCCCCGTCGAAACGCCTTCCGAAGCGTCCGGGCAAGGCGGTGACACTCATGCGGAGACGGTCGATGAGTTTGACCCGGAAGATTATCCGGAGGAGGAGGACATGGACGCGGATGTCGCGGAGGGGGATGTGGAATCATTCGACACCATGGAAGCGAAAGCGGCTGAGTTACTGACCCGGCTGATCGGCTTGTTCAAAAAAGATCCCACCCAGTCTTTCCGGATCATGGTCTTGGAAAAACTGCGCCCGGTGGGGTTTAGAAGCGGGGTTCTGGAAGTGGCCTATCCCCAGGATCTGCCCGACAATGAATTGGCGGAATTGAAAAATCCTGAGATGGAAGCCTTTCTCAATGACCGTTTGGTGACATTCACCGGCGACCCGACGAGCCGGATCTTAATTAAACGCTGGAAAGACGGTGTCTCGGATGAGGCGCGCGGCCGGCGGCTGGTGTCGACACCGGAAGTGATGGAACGGGTGAAAAAAAACGCCTTTGTTCAAGAGGTCGTTGACCTGTTTCAGGGGGAAATTATTGATGTCCGGGGGAAAATGACGGACACGCCTGAAAACGGTTAATCCAGCTTGACTCAAGGTCAGCGGAAAAAGGATGAATGATTATGGCGAATTTAGGGAAAATGATGAAGCAGGCCCAGGCCATGCAGGCGAAAATGAAACAAGCCCAGCGGGAACTGGCCGAAACGGAACGGACATTTACCGCCGGCGGCGGCGCGGTGGAGGTGACCGCGAAAGGTGACTACACCATCACGGCGATTAAGATTTCACCGGAAGCGGTGGATCCCGAAGATGTTGAGGGCTTGGAAGATCTGCTGCTGCTGGCGATGAACGGGGCGCTGGAAGAAATCCGCCAATTGGCGGAATCGAGTCTTTCTCAAGCCGCTGGCGGCATGAACTTGGGTGGCCTGTTTGGATGAGCGCCACGGGTCACTTGCCAGAGCCGTTGATGATCTTGACCGACGCTTTGTCACGGTTGCCGGGAATAGGCAAGCGGACAGCTGAACGTCTCGCCCTGTCTCTGTTGGCCTGGGAGCGTGACGCGCTGGCGGATTTGGGCCGTCGGCTGGCCAGTCTGAAGGATGATGTGACCGTCTGTCCTGAATGCGGCAATTTGGCGGCTGGCGGACGGTGCGCGGTCTGCGCGGATCCGCGCCGCGAGAAAGATGTGATTTGCGTGGTGGAAACCGCTCTGCAGATTCCGCCGATTGAGGCTTCGGGAAGTTTCCGGGGCTGTTACCATGTGCTCGGTGGCAAAATCCAGCCGTTGGAAGGGAAGGGGCCGGACGACATTCGTCTGGCGGAACTCCGGGAACGCTTGTCCACGGGTGATGTCTCTGAACTTATTCTGGCCACGGGCTCCGATGTCGAGGGTGAATCAACCGCGGTGTACATCAGCCAGGAATGTGGTGATATTCCGGGGTTGCGCATCTCGCGTATCGCCTCGGGAATTCCGGTGGGGGCTGATTTGAGCTATGCGGACAGCGCGACCATCGCCATGGCGATCGGAGCTAGAAAACCGGCGAGGTGATTTATTTTATGGAAAAACGATCATGAAAGCAACCAAAGACGAGTTATTAAAACTTCAAAATGACTGGGTGATGGGAACCTACGCCCCGGAGATCATGCTGGTCAAAGGCAAAGGCGCCAAACTCTGGGATGCCGATGGCAAGGAATACCTGGATTTCGCCGCCGGTATCAGCGTTTGCAACCTGGGGCACTGCCATCCGCGGGTGACCGAGGCGATCCAGAAGCAGGCCGCTCAACTGGTGCATGTGTCAAACCTGTATATGAACCCCAATCAACCCTATTTGGCCAGCTTGATCGCCCAACATAGTTTCGGGGGCCGGGTCTTTTTCTGTAACAGTGGGGCCGAAGCCAATGAGGGCATGATCAAATTCGCCCGGAAATGGGGAAATCCCAAGGGGAAGAGTGACATTGTGACCATGGAAGACTCATTCCATGGCCGGACCCTGGCGACGCTGGCCGCCACCGGGCGGGTGAAATACAGGCAGGGATTCCAACCCGACACACAAGGATTCACCCATGTCCCATTCAATAATTTGGATGCCTTAAAAGCCGCCTGCACCGCCAAAACCTGCGCCGTGATGCTCGAACCCGTCCAGGGAGAAGGCGGCATCATTCCCGTGAACGCCGGTTTTTTGACCTCCGTGCGGGAATTCTGTGATGAGAATGACATCCTCCTGCTGTTTGATGAAGTCCAGTGCGGCATGGGGCGGACCGGGAAAATGTTCGGCTACCAGCATTACGGGGTCGAGCCGGACGCCATGTCCATGGCCAAAGCCTTGGCTAACGGCTATCCTCTTGGGGCCTTCGAGGTTCAACAGAAGTATGCGGATGTGTTGCCGCCGGGCACCCATGCCACCACGTTTGGCGGCAGTCCTCTGGCCTGCGCCGCGGGCATCGCGGTGTTCGAAACCTTTGACGAGGAGCATGTGCTCGACCACGCGGAATCCGCGGCCGCCTATTTGTGGGAAAAACTTGAAGACCTCAAAGACACCCACGCCTGCGTTCAGAAAATTCGGGGGCTGGGGCTCATGGTCGGTGTCGTCATGGATGCCGAATTGCCACCGATCCTGGCCGCCGCCAAAGAAAAAGGCTTGCTGGCCCTCAGCGCCGGCGAAGGCGTGTTGCGGCTCCTCCCGCCATTGACGATTTCGCATGCGGACATTGATCAGGCCGTCGCGATTCTGGATCAAGTCATCCCGAATTAACCAGCGGAATTGCCTAACCTCGAGTTGTTATAAGGATTGGCTACTTTGCAAGACAATGATCTTCAGAAGACAATTTTAGAAAAGGTTTAAGCATCACCGTGATAGTCATCTTGCCGGGTAAAAAACAAGACGTATAACTGGCAAGTCCATCGGCCTAACGGTATCAGTAAGGCAATAAAGTCCTCTTCTTGTATTCTATTGGAGACGCGCCGAACTGTTTTCGAAAGACCCGACACAGATAGTTACTATCGGTAAACCCACACTGTTTGGCGATGTCTTTAACGGTCATTCCGGTAGTTTCAAGCAAATAACAGGCTTTCTTTAGCCGGACAGAACGCAAGTATTGACTGGCCGACAGGCCGAACCGATCCGCAAATTGCTTCTCTAATGTCCGGCGACTAGAAATCTGTTGAGCCACCAGATCGTCCACCACTAATAGCTCGTGCATATTCTTGTGCATAAAGTCAAGAACCTGGGTAAGATTCGGGTTCTCATCAAGAATGAATTCAGATGTCTCGCGGGAAATAACTTCTCCCGGCGGAATAAGAACTGGTCCTTCCATGATTTCTCCGTTGATCATCGCCACGAGTGTCTTCATCGCCTGATAACCTATCTGTTCATCAGCCAAGTCAATGCTCGAAATAGTCAAGGGGCCGGAAAGGCAGTCTCTCAGATCATTGTTACAGCCAAGCAATACTAGATCCTCCGGAACACGTATTTCCGCCTCTTTACAAATTCCTAATATGTGTCTAAAATGGCTGTCAAAAGTCAAAAAAAGACCGGCAGGCTTGGGCAAAAGCCGGAGCTGTTTGATCAAACGTTCATCCTGCCTCTTTCTCGATTCTCGGTGTAAAGGTCCACCAAATCGGAAGACGAAAGGAACGAAGCCGTTGTCCTCGCAAACCTTAACAAACGGTTTTGTTCGGACCCCCCTTAGTCGAAATGTGTCAAGGACAGCCATATTCCGCAAACCCAGTCTGTAAAAATGATAAAAAGCCTTTTGGGCAGTAATTGTTTCATCACTTGTGACGTGAACTCCGACGGATGGCGGCTTGCCCCCAATATCAACGACAGGCACAGATGCGGGGGGGATCATTGACCCTAATGGCCCAATCACCCCATCAACCTGCTCGGAAATCTGCTGATTCATCATGAAAGCCATGTTTGGGAAACACACCTGTATCCCTTCATGAGTTCCGGCATAATTGAGAATTCCGGCCATACACCTGCGGCGTCTACCATGCTCCGAAAAGCACGGCATGAAGGCAATTATCATAGCATTGAAGCCCTTCCTTTTTCGTAAATATGCTATAAACATGCGCGATTTTACTATTTTTTCAACCCGCTCTTAGATGTAATTTATGCCTGGATTAAAGAACCGAAGAGAAAGCAACATGCCTCGGGAGAAATTCTTAACGCCTTTCTTCTCCGGATAACTGTGACTTAAAAACGAAATTAAGGAGGTACCAAAAAATAGAATTTTTTTAGAATGTACAGAGTTTATCTAGTCTAGGGTATCAGTAAATACAGAAAGGAATGATACGAAATGAAATCTATCAATATGACGAGAGTTCTTACATGGGTCGTTGCCGCTTTAGTGATGTGTGTGACAACGGGGTCGGGCAAGGACATTGCCAATCCGGAATCAGGAAGAGTGAAGGAATGTCGTGCAAAGGCTCCTGGAAAGTTTGTTCGTCTGGACAAAGATCTGACGATCCACTATCAGACTGCTGGACATGGTGATATTAATATCATCTTTATTCCCGGATGGATGCACTCTTCCGAAGTGTTTGTCCGCCAGCTGGAACATTTCAAAGGCTCAAATGACTTCACCGCCATTGCCTATGATCCTCGCGGTCATGGATTTTCCTCCCACCCGGTAGAGGGCCATACGTATCAGCAGCATGCCCGCGACCTCGCCGCTTTCATAAAAGCCTTGAATCTTGACAAGATCATCCTCGCCGGATGGTCCTATGGTGTGACCGAACAGCTTTCCTATATAAACCAGTTCGGGACGGCAAACCTCCTGGGCATGGTCATGATTGATACTGGTCCGGATATTGCCGGGGAAAGTTACAATGAATGGGTTTGGTACCTGAGGGATGATTCGGACGAATACTCCCGTTATTTCACTGAAGGAATTATTGAATATCGGGACTCTATCATCGAAGGCTTTGCTGCATATATGCTGGAAGATGTGTCTTCCGAGAATGTCGCCTGGGTAAAGAAGATCACCTCCCGTTGTTCAAGCACGGTGGCATCGGTTTTGAATGCCACTGCTTTTTATCTAGATTATTCAGCGGACCTGATTGCCCTGGAAGGCAAGATGCCACTTCTATATGTTGTAAGTGAGTGGTGGGAATACGCTGCTGAACCATGGATTAGCGCCAATACCCCAAGCGCACAGCGTACCTATCTAGGGAAACACATGATGTTTTGGGAACGGGCTGATGAATTCAACATTGTTCTGGACACCTATCTTTCACAGTTCCTGCCATAGTGCTTTTTAACACAGAAACGGCAGGAGGTCCAACAGGTCGAGTCAGAATCCTTGTTGCGGAAATCTGTCGCTTAAGTTAGCTAAAAAGGTTGTATAAGGCGGCTGGGGGAAAATAGGCATCTCCCAGTCGCCTTATTCTAGCATTTTCCTCTTTCGGGCCTTAAATTGTATGAAAAGGGGCGATCGCTATTTTGGATCAGGTCATCCCGAATTAATGTCTGTCTTTCATACTGATCCAATAAACAGGTGCCATCATGACTGCTTTACACAATACGACTCCTCACTGCGGGGTTCCCAAAAGCGGGGTTGTGTGGCGCTTTTGCTCATCCTGCCGGCTCCCTCCCGGACGGGGTTGTCTTTATTTTTCTTCTTTTTTCTATTGCCCTCCGATGGGAGGACTAGCGACCAGCAACTTTCTTTTTCGGGTGGCAAATCGGACAAATCTCAAAAGCCGTCACCAAATCATTGGCTGGCCCAATCGCTAGTCCTAAAAAGAGAGCCAGCCGTCAAAAAAATCTGCTTCCCGCAGGAGACAGACCAATATGGTGTGCGGTGGCGTTTAGCTGGTCGGCATGGTCGAACCCCGGGGTGCTCATCTCCAAATCCAGCGATGGTGGATTCCCTTCATAATGTCAGGCAGAGTATCCCAACTTGGAACAGAGTAGCTTTCCCCTTAAAGGTGACACTGTCACAAAAAAAGAGACGCTCCAATCGGGAAGATTGAAGCGTCTTAAAAAATGGCAACCCCTAGGGGATTCGAACCCCTGTTGCCGGGATGAAAACCCGGTGTCCTAGGCCTCTAGACGAAGGGGTCGCTTGAAAGTTACTTTCCAGCGAACGGCCTTTAATATAGGCTGGAATCAGAGCTGTGCAAATGGGAAAAAGCGGATTTGTCTATTTTTTAAAGCTCTGATCGATAATGGCGTTGAAAGTCGGGCTCGGGCGCATGGCCGCGGCGGCCAGGGTGTCGTCCGGGAAATAGTATCCGCCGATGTCCATGGGCCGGCCCTGGACGGATAGCAGCTCGTCATTGATGCGCGCTTCGTTGTCCGCGAGCGCCTTCGCCAGGGGGCGAAAACGGGCGCTGAGTTCGTGTGATTCACGCTGTCCGGCCAACGCTTCCGCCCAATACAGAGCCAGGTGGAAATGGCTGCCCCGGTTGTCAATTTCATTCACTTTACGGGAGGGGGATTTATTGGTGTCAAGGAGTTTTCCGGTGGCGGTATTCAAGGCTTTTCCCAGGATCAACGCGTTGGCGTTGCCGGTTTTTTCACCCAGATCTTCCAGCGAAACAGCCAGAGCCAAAAACTCGCCGAGAGAATCCCAGCGCAAATGATTTTCTTTTTCAAACTGCTGAACGTGTTTCGGTGCGGAGCCGCCAGCTCCAGTTTCGAACAAGCCGCCGCCGGCCAGCAAGGGAACGATGGAAAGCATCTTGGCGCTGGTGCCCAGTTCAAGAATCGGAAACAAGTCTGTGAGATAATCCCGGAGCACATTTCCCGTGACGGAAATGGTATCGAGGCCGGTTTTGGCCCGCTCACAGGAAAGCCTGGTGGCCTCGACAGGATTCATCATGCGAATATCCAGTCCGTCCGTGTCATGCTCCGGCAAGTATGTGGTGACTTTCTTGATCAGATTGGCATCATGAGCCCGGTTTTCATCCAGCCAGAAGATCGCCGGCGCGCCGGTCGCCCGCGCCCGCTTGACCGCCAGTTTCACCCAGTCTTGAATAGGGGTGTCCTTCGTTTGGCACATCCGCCAGACATCTCCCGCTTCAACAACATGGTTCATGAGCGTATTACCCGCTTGATCAATCACGCGGACCGTTCCGTCCTCCGGGATCTCAAACGTCTTGTCGTGGGATCCGTATTCCTCGGCCTTCTGAGCCATCAGGCCGACGTTCGCGACATTGCCCATGGTCGCGGGGTCAAAGGCGCCGTTTTCGCGGCAGAAGTCAATCGCCGCCTGGTACACGCCAGCGTAGCAACGGTCGGGAATGACCGCTTTCATGTCGCGCAGCTTTCCATCCGGACCCCACATCTTGCCGGACGAGCGGATGGCCGCCGGCATGGAGGCGTCGATAATCACATCGCTGGGCACGTGCAAGTTAGTGATTCCGCGGTCGGAATCGACCATGGCCAACGGCGGACGGGTTTGATAAACGGCCTGTAGATCCGCCTCAATGGCAGCCCGCCGGGCGGCTGGCAACGATTTTATTTTCGCATACGTGTCGCCAATCCCGAGATTGGGGTTGACCCCCAGCTCAGCGAAAACCCCGGCGTGTTTCTCGAATACATCCGCGTAATAAACGGAAACCATGTGACCAAAGATGATGGGGTCGGAAACCTTCATCATCGTCGCTTTCATGTGAATGGAGAGCAGAACCCCCTGCTCCTTTGCATCGGCGACTTGCTCCGCGAAAAACGCCCGCAGGGCCTTTTTGCTCATCACAGCCGCGTCGATGACTTCCCCGGGAAGCAGCGGTGTGCTGGCTTTCAAGACGGTCGTTTTGCCGCTGGCGCCCTGGAGTTCAACACGGACATCATCGGCCTTGTCCACCACGACCGATTGTTCCGACCCATAGAAATCCCCCGCGGTCATGCTGGCGACATGAGTCTTGGAATCAGCGGACCAAGCGCCCATGGAATGCGGGTGCTTCCTGGCGAACTGCTTGACGGCTTCGGCCACCCGGCGGTCGGAATTCCCTTCGCGCAGCACTGGGTTGACAGCGCTGCCAAGCACTTTGGCGTAGCGGGCGTGGACCGCGCGTTCGTCGTCCGTCACCGGTTTGGCGGGATAGAGGGGGATGTCGTAGCCCGCCGCCCGCAATTCCGCGATGGCCGCTTCGAGCTGGGGAATGGAGGCGCTGATATTGGGCAGTTTAATGATGTTCGCTTCAGGTGTTTTGACCAGCGTTCCCAGCTCCGCAAGAGCGTCACTCCGCTTTTGATCTTCAGTCAGACGATCGGGAAGGGTGGCGAGGATTCGACCCGCCAGGGAAATATCTTTCAAGTCAACATGGACATCCGCCCTCTGGGCGAAGGCGTGGATGATCGGCAGGAGTGATTGGGTGGCCAGCGCCGGGGCTTCATCGGTCTTGGTGTAAATGATTGTCGCTGTCTTTTCGCTCATGTTCACGTCCTGAATGTCTGGGTTATCCTGTGCAGAAAAAGAGATCTGAATATACCATGATCCCGGCTCTTTGCGAGAGGTCTTTTTAGCCTTACGGCACCACCATGATGAGGCGGTCAATTGGCGGGGCGGATGATTCGGAGACCGAATCGGTCCAGGGTTGCCCGCGCGAATGGCGCTGGAGCGCGCGTGTCTCCAGGCGCACCTGCCCGCATTGCTTGAGCTTGCTCTCCAGCTGCAAGAGACCCGCCTGTAGCGCTTGCAGTTGGCAACCGCAAACAATGCGGACAGGTGTAGGCGGGTCCGTGTTAATGGGCCGAGAGAGGGATGAGTCCAGGTGTCCTGTGCTCTCCCACTTTTCAGACAACGCCAATATAGTTATAAAAGAAATGGCGGCCCTTGCGTTGACGGGCCTGGATATTTTCCCCTGGCGGATGGAATTCGCCGAAGAGCTTCAACGACTGGATATTCATCATACCCACACACTGGAAGCATGTGAAAAAAAGTTTGGCCGTGACTACATCCGTGATCTTGTCAATCGGTACCGCCCGACGGAGCGGGGCCGCCCGTTGGCCCTGGTCCGTCCGTTTCGCCGGCACGTGCCGGTGAACGACATTCTTGAGCGGAACGCCGAACCGTGTCTCGAGCTGGATTCAACCAGCCATTTTCACATTGACTTATACGGCAACTATCTGCCCGGCCTTTGCTCCGGATTATCCATCCACATTGATGATCTTGGCAAACCGGTTTCGAGCGGGAAATATCCCTTTTTGAGCGCCCTGTATGCGCGGGGAATCCAGGGACTGTATCACCGGGCTGTCCAAACATGCGCTTTCCAAGCCCGTCCGGAAGGATATATTTCGAAATGCGACCTCTGCTTTCATATCCGGAAATATCTCGTCACTGAGCAGTTTGTCAGCTCTCCTGATTTTCAGCCCGCGGGCTACTACACATTCAGCTGAATTTACCGGTTTTATATGTCATGAAATATGCGGGTTAACCTTATGCGCTTTCACATCCTGACCATTGGTAAAATAAAAGACCGTCACCTTGACATCAAGCTGGAGGAATATCTCAAGCGTATCCGCTTTGAAGCGAAAATAGAGATCACCGCTTTGAAAGATTCCGACAAATTCGGGGAGGGAGACCGCATTGTTCAAGCCCTGGAACGCTTTGGCGACGCCCGGGTGTTCGCCTTAACCGAGGAAGGCAGGCAATACACGTCACCGGAGTTCGCCCGTGAAATAGCACATGTTCACACGGATAGTGTGTTTGTGATCGGCGGACCGGACGGTCTGAGCGAAGCGGTTAAACGCCGGGCCGACCAGTTGTTGTCGTTGTCAACCATGACCTTTCCCCACGAAATGGCTTTGGTTCTCTTAACCGAACAGATATTCCGCGCGCTGACCATCATCGGCGGCCGAAAGTACCACAAATAGCTATCCCAACAACCGGTAGTAGGCTTCTTGCAGGCAAGCTGCCATGTGCCGCCAGTCGAAATTCTTTCGCACCCGTTGGCGCCCGGTGGCCCCCATATCCTGAGCTTTGCGCGGATGCCGCAACAGATCCAGAATCGCCAGTTCAACCGCGCGGGCGTCTTCAGGCGGGCAAAGATGTCCGGTCTCCCCCTCCTGAATCACTTCCGGGGTGCCATCCAAGTCAAACCCCACCGCCGGTTTTCCAGCCGCCAAGGCTTGAACCACGGTGCGTGGCAAGCCTTCCCGTAATGACAAGTGCGCCAGAACATCCATCAGAGCCGTGTAGCGGGGCACGTCTCCGGGAGGAACCAGTCCCGTGAAAATAAAATTTTCCTCCAGTCCCATGCTCTTGATCTTCTTCTGAAATTCCGCCTTTAAAATTCCATCGCCGACCAAAATGAACCGCGCCTCCGGAAATTCCGCCACGATCGCGGGCGCCGCTTCAAACAAGTAGTCATGCCCCTTCAAGTCAAACAGCCGGGCGATTTTGCCAATGACCGGCGCGTTTTCAGGAATGCCAAGCGCCGCGCGCAACTCCGGTTCCGGACGGGCATTCAGAAACGCGTCCATGTCCATGCCGCTGTACACCACCGAATATTTTTCCCGCGGCGCCACGCCCGCCTTGACGCACTGATCGATCATCGCCTCGGCCACGGCGAAGATGTGATGACACCGGCGGGCGGCGAACCGCTCCATCGTGATGTACAGCTTGTTCCGCCACCAGGTCTCATAGCGGTGAAACGCCTGGCCGTGAACTGTGTGAACGACGAGGGGGACGCGGGCTGACCAAGCGGCCGCCCGGCCGATGATGCCCGCTTTAGAGGCGTGGGTATGAACCACAGCGTATTTTTCCGCCAGGAAATGGTTTTTCAGCCGCCGGTAAGCGACCCAGTCCTTCAGCGGATTCACCGCCCGGATTAAGGCGGGCTCCTCAACCACCCGCAAACCCGGGATCGCCGCCGTCCCTAGCAACGTGCCTTCCGGTCCTGTGGTCGGGCCGGTCAGCAAGACGACCTCATGGCCATCCTCCATCTGGCCCTTGACCGACAGCAGGGTGTTTTCCTGCGCCCCTCCGACAATCATCCGGGTGATGACATGGCAGATTTTCAATGGCTTTTCAGGCATGGAGTCCGGTCTTGGTGAAAGCAGTCGCTGATCTGATGTCACTCAAAGTCTTTTTCGCAGCTATGGGCGCAGATACAATTGAGGATGGACAGGGCGCGCGGGTCGCAAATGGAATACCACATTTCCCTGCCGCGGCGGTCACAACAGAGCAGCCCGATGCGGCGCATATGGTTGAGATGTTGGGAGACGACGGCTTGCGGGAAACCCGTTTCCTCAACCAGCGCGTGCACCGGAGCGGCTTGTTCACGCTCGAGAATCTCCACCAAGCGGAGGCGCTGCGGGTGCGCCAGCGTTTTGAGCGTTTCCGCCGCTTTGGCGAGACTTTCCGCTTTCAGCCTGCCTTGGCGGACGCAGGGATTGGTGTGGTTCATATCCGATGTCCTTGTTTTTGGCAATATCAACGGTCATGCCGGTGTTCGCCAGTCCGCCCGCCCTTTTTTCTCAACCGGCAAGCGCCGCCTCAATCGCCGCGAGCAGCGTGTCTTTTTGCTGGACACCCACGAAGCTGTTGACCGCCCCGCCGTCTTTAAACAGGATCAGTGTCGGGATACTGCGCACACCATAGCGGCCGGCGACGGCGGGCGCGTCGTCAACATTCACCTTGGCGACCGCCGCGCGGGCGCCGACGGCTTCGGCGACATCGGCCAGGATGGGAATCTGCATCCGGCATGGGCCGCACCACGGCGCCCAGAAGTCCACTAGAGTGACACCGGATTGGATGGTTTTGTCAAATGTTGTATCAGTCAATTCTATCGCGTTCATACGTGTTCCTTTTTTTATCCTTTGATCAGTTTTCCAGGCCACATCAGGATGCCGCCATCCATGACTTGCACGTCGGCGAAACCGGCTTTTTTGAGGATGAGCGCCGCTTCGTAGCCGCGCAGCGAAATCTTGCAGAAGGCGACGACCGGTTTGCCGCGGTCGATTTCGCCCAGCCGCTCGCGGAGCGCGCCGAGCGGAATATCGATTGTGCCGTCAATGCGCATTTGGTCGCGTTCGGCGGGCGAGCGGACATCCAGCAGGGTGAAGTTGTCCCCGCGTTCAAGCATGGCCAACACGGCGGCGGGAGTGACACCATCCATGCGGCCGTCGATCTTGTTGCGCAGAATGTTGGCCGCCGTGATGATGTTATCGACGGCCGGGGAGAAGGGCGGCGCGTACACCAGATCGACATTGGCCAGGTGATCGACGGTCATACCGGCGGTCAGCGCCATGGCGGCGATGTCAATCCGGCGGTCGGCGTTGCCCGGTCCGGTGGCTTGCGCGCCAAGCAGTTTGCGGGTCGCGCGGTCGGCGATCAACTTGAAAAACAGCACGCTGGCGCCCGGCATGAAGTGCGGCTTGTCCGGCGCGGGCGCCAGGCAGGTGACCACGTCATAGCCAGCGTCGCGGGCTTCCTTTTCGCTGAGCCCGGTGCGGGCGACGCTGTAGTCGAACACCTTGCAAATGGCGCTGCCGAGGATGCCCGGGAAAGCGTCGTCCACACCGCAGATGGCGTTGGCGGCGACGCGGCCCTCTTTGTTGGCCGTGGAACCGAGCGGCACGTAAGCCGCTTTACCGGTGATGAGATTGCGCTTTTCGGCGCAGTCACCGACGGCGTAGATATCCGGATCAGAGGTTTGCATGTGGTCGTCGACCGCGATGGCGCGGGTCGCGCCGATCTTCAGGCCCGCCCGCTCCGCCAGGCTGGTGGCGGGGCGCACTCCGGTGGCGAGTAGAACCAGATCCGCCGGGAGCTCTCCCTTGTCGGTGACGACGGTCTTGACCCGCCCGCCGCCGATGAACTCGGTGACGCGGGTGCCGGTCATGACTTTCACACCCTTGGCTTCAAAATGCTTCTCCACCAGCGCGGCCATTTCGGGATCCATCATGCTGAGAATGCGCGGCAGAAATTCAACGATGGTGATGCGGCAGCCCATTTCGTGGAACGCTTCCGCCACCTCGACACCGATCAGGCCGCCGCCGACGATGACGGCATTGACGGCTTTGTGCTCGGCCAGCGTGGCTTTGATGGCGTCGGCGTCGTGGATGTCTTTCAGGTTGTAGATATTGTCGAGGCTCACCCCGGGGATGGGGGGAATGGCCGATTCCGCACCGGTGGCCAGCACCAGTTTGTCGTAGGGCAGAACCCGCTCTTCGCCGTCGCGCGTTCTGACCGTGACGGTTTTGTTTTCGGGGTCAATGGCGGTCGCTTCCGTGTGGTTCAACACATTGGCGTTTTTAACTTTTTTGAAAAAGGCGCTGTCGCGCACGGTGCCGACCGGTGTGGACATCAGCTCCTTCGAATCCTTGACCTGGCCGGAGATGTAGTAGGGAAGCCCGCACCCGGCGTAGGAAAGCAGTTCGCCTTTTTCGACGATGGTCACGTCCGCGTCGGCGCAGAGACGGTTGATACGCGATGCGGCTTTCGGCCCGGCGGCCACGCCGCCAATGACAATGACTTTCATGATGTTGCTCCTTGTCTATTTTTTTTCTTCGGCGAAGTGCCGGATGATTTCTTCCTGGGTCAGAACATGCTCAATTTTGCCGTCCGCGTCCGGGACGAGCACTTTGTATTCGTGCGCGCGCTTCATCTGCGCCAGCGCCTGTTTGAGCGGTGTCTTGGCGGGAATCAACAGGGCGGGTTCAAGCTTTAGATCTTTCAGCGGCGTGTCCGCGGGGATGGCATCGGCCAAAGCGTCCAGCAGCAGTGCGGTGGACATCATGCCAAGCGGCTGATTCCGGTCGTCGAGCACCGCGAATGAGTGAATGTCTTCTTCGGCCAGCAGGCGCAAAGCGCTGTGCACGGTGTCGCGGTCATGCAGCGAGAAGACCCCGGCGAGCATGACATCTTTCACTTGCGCTTCCGGAGCGGAGCCGAACAGGCGGTCAGTGAATTTCACATACCAGGCGGCCGCCTGAACTTGAATGATGTAGGCCAGCGCGATAATCAGCGCGATTTCAGATCCGTCCTTCCCAAAAGCGGTCATGGCGATGGCCAGCGCGATCGACAGGTTGCGCATGACGGTTCCATAGACCAGGGCGATCGCGTCGCCACGGTTGAAAAAGAATTTTCCGACCACGGTGCTGAGCGCGAAGTTGAGCGCGTACAAAATCAACAACGGAACAACCAGCTCCAGCAGATGAGCGGGATCTTGGGCGATCGAATTCGATTTCAGCGCCATGGCGACAAAAACAATGCCGACGACACCCAGCGTGGAAAAGGGCGGAAAGACCGGTTTCAGATCTTTCTGATAACGCGCCATGCCGTAGCGTTTGATCAACAGACGCTGGGTGATGTTTCCGGCCACAAGAGGGCCCACCACCACAATCATAATTTGCTTGAAAATTCCCGCCATCGGAATGTCGATGGCCGTGCCCATCAGCAATTGAATATACAGCGGCGCTAGAAATGACCCGAGCAGCAGCCCGAACACCGTCATTTTCACGGCGGCCGCCATGTTGCCCCGCGCCATGCCAGTCCAGGAAATTGTCATGCCGGAGGTCGGCAGCAGACCGGCCAGCAGCAACCCCAGCGCGACATAGGGCGAATCAGGAAACGCGACCCGGCCGATCGCATAGGCGAGAAATGGAATGATCATGAAGTTCAGCGCCTGCGTCACCAGTTGCACCTTTAAATCGCCGCCCTCCACGATTTTGCGCAGCGGCAGATTGACCATCATCGGATAGACCATCAGAAAGGTAAGGGGCATAATCAGCCGCTTGAGTGACGACACGTCACACATCTGTCCGGCTAGAAACCCCGCCAGCATCATCAGAGGAATGACGAATGACAGATTTTTTTGGATAAAATTGATTCGCTTAAGCATGGAATAATTCTCTCTATGTCGTCACGTCTTTTCATACCCAAAACGCCAACCCTGAACCCGCCGCGCCGCCGATGACGGCCACGGACTTTCCGGCGCCGGAAACATTAATATATTAAAGAATGTCGATAAGTCAATATAAAAAAGTCGAACATCATGCGATTTTCTCAAGTTATGGGATCACAGTGAAAAAAAGTATATAGTGAAACCAAAAAAGAATACATTAAAGACGATATTCTGAGTGCGCTCAGGCGACTTGATGACCGGCTGTCTTTTTCCCCGCCTGCTGCCACGCAGAATGGCGTGATTAGACTGACGCTTTCCTCGTTGTCAAAGCGCGTTTCTTATGATGAAAGGAAGCAATAATTGAATCTTATTTCGTCATGCGTCGATATTCCTCGTTGGTGTACTGATCCTATGGTTTTAATGAAAATAATCACTCAGCTAAGGCATCTCTCCTGGGGGTGCTTGAATCACCCTTTTTCCGGATAAATCCGGTACACCAACACGCCCAGGCAAGCCGTTCTGAAACATTGACATCCCAAGTTGGTGTACCGACTTTAGGGGGTGTCGATTTATTGAAGAAAAATCACTTCTTCAGTCCCAAAGGGATGTGGCAATAATAGCCTGGGGGCATCGCCCCAGGTCTGAGAACAAAAAACGTTTCAGTCCTGAAGGGACGACGCAACTCCAGCGAAATCAAGGGCTTGCTACGCCCCTTCAGGGCTACAATCATGTGGGTGACTATTTCCTGGGGCGTTACCCCAGGCTATGATTGTGAAGCCCCTTTGGGGCATTTTTCGACCCAAATCTCATTAAATCGACAGGCCCTTCAGCCGGAATCTTCTCACTTTTTCTTACGAATGGAACTGCCCGACCCGGGCACAACCAGAAGACGCCGGAGCCCCACCTTCAGTCAATTCCGGTGCGACAAACCAGCGAATCAAGAAAGCGCAAAAAGAAAGATAGTTTTCAACCAATGTCTGGTCCACCAGTTGCCTGATGGCGTAAAGAGGCTAGGTTTTTAGCGTGATGTGTCAAATAAACCCGGATCTCCGGAAAGGCGCCCCATGCCGTATCCTCAATTTGATCGTGACAAGATAGATTTCTCGCCCCTGGCCACCCGTCCGAACAAGGTGCTGATTGAGCGGGATCACATTTCGCCGACGGCCGCGCCGGGCGTTTTGCCCGCCGACACGGCGGGAAAAATCGCCGACACGGTGGCCGCGATGCGCGCCGCGCGGGCGGCGGGGCGGCCAGTGATCATGGCTTTCGGAGCTCACACGATTAAAAACGGCTTGGGTCCGGTATTGATTCAGTTGTTGAAAAAAGGCTGGGTACAGCACTTGGCCACCAATGGCGCCGGGGTGATTCATGATTGGGAATTCGCCTTTCAAAAAGAAAGCAGCGAGGATGTGCGGGCGAATGTGGCGCGGGGAAAATTCGGCATTTGGGAGGAAACGGGTTTTCACATTAATATGGCCATTTTGCTGGGCGCCTATGACGGCCTGGGTTACGGAGAATCCGTCGGCCGGTTGATCAGTTCCGAACGGCATGTTATTCCGTCCCGAAAACAACTATTAGCGGACATTAGTCAAGCCGGGGCAGGTTTCGCGGCCGCCTTGCGGGCGGCGGGCGCCGCGGATGTGTTGGCGCTGGTGGGAAAACTGGGTTTGGATTCGGGTGTCATGCCGGTCGCTCACCCCGGCAAAGAATTCAGCGTGCAAGCCGCCGCTTACGAGGCGGGAATTCCGTTCACTAGCCATCCCATGTTCGGCCATGATATTATTTACACCCACCCGGCGAATCATGGCGCCGCCATTGGCCGGGCCGCGGAACGGGATTTTCTCGCCTTCGCCCGGAATATCGGGGAATTAGAGGGCGGCGTGTATCTGTCGATCGGCTCGGCGGTGATGTCGCCGATGATTTTTGAAAAATCTCTCTCCATGTCCCGCAATGTGGCCATCCAAAACGGGGAGTCGATTACCCATTTCACCATTACCGTGGTGGATCTGGCGGAGAGCCGCTGGGATTGGAGCCAGGGAGAGCCGCCCATGGACAGCCCGGACTATTACCTGCGCTATTGCAAAACATTTAACCGCATGGGCGGGAAAATGAGCTATATCCAGGCGGACAACCGGGATTTTCTGCTCCATCTGGCTCAGGCGCTGTAATGCGTTTCGCGGGGTTGCGGTCAGCAAATGCGAAAGTACATTACCACACGTGTTTCTTATCGATAAAACAGCCTCAAAAGAAGGTGGCGGCATGGAAAAAATAACCGACTGGTTTGGGAAGGATATCCGCTTGGGGATCGCCGGCGATCACGGCGGATTTGAAAAAAAGAACGTTCTCATCGATCACCTTGTCGGCCAAGGCGTGAATGTGGTTGATTGCGGTCCGTTTGATCTGGATGCCGACGATGATTATCCGGATTTCGCTGTATCCGTCGCGCAGGGCATTGTCACTGGCAGCTTGGATTGCGGGATTTTGCTCTGCCGCACGGGCATTGGCATGAGTATCGTCGCCAACCGGTTCCATGGTGTCCGGGCGGCGTTGGCGAACACGCCGGAACTGGCGGCGATTTCCCGCGCCCACAACGCGGCCAACATCCTAGTCACGGGGGGTGACACATTGACCTCCGAGGACTTGAAAAATATTGTCGACACGTGGCTCGACACGGATTTCAGCGGGGATGACCGGCATGTCCGGCGATTGAACAAGCTGGAGACTGACACCTATGACGACATCGCCGCGGTGCGCGCGGTCGATCCCGTCATCGCCGAAATTCTGGATCACGAAAAGCGGCGTCAAGACGAGGGAATTGAGCTGATCGCGTCGGAAAATTTCGCCAGCGCCGCGGTGCGCGCGGCCGCCGGCTCGGTGGCGACGAATAAATACGCCGAAGGGTATCCGGGCAAGCGCTATTACAATGGCTGTGAATATGTGGATGAGGCGGAAGATGTCGCCATCCAACGGGCCTGTGAGTTGTTCGGCGCGGAGGCCGCCAATGTGCAAGCGCATTCCGGCAGTCAGGCCAATATGGCTGTCTACATGGCCCTGCTTCAGCCCGGCGACAAAGTGCTGGCGATGAATTTGGACCACGGCGGTCACCTGACCCATGGACTGAAGGTGAATTTCAGCGGCATGTTCTATGAGTTCGAGGGCTACGGTGTGGATCCGGAGACCGAGGCGTTGAATTATGACACCATCGCCGACCAGGCGCGCGCCTTCCGGCCCAAAATGATCATGGTCGGAGCCAGCGCCTATCCGCGGACAATTGATTTTGAACGCTTCCGGGCGATCGCTGACGAGGTCGGCGCCTATATGGTTGTGGACATGGCCCATATCGCCGGCCTGGTCGCCGCCGGTGTCCACCCCAGCCCGGTGCCCTATGCCGATGTGGTCACCACCACCACCCACAAGACATTGCGCGGACCCCGCGGCGGGTTGATCCTGTCGAAAGAGGCATTCGCCAAGAAAATCAACTCGCGGGTCTTTCCGGGCATGCAGGGCGGTCCGCTCATGCACGTGATCGCCGCCAAAGCGGTGTGTTTCCATGAGGCGATGACGGCAGGCTTTAAGGCCTATCAGCGTCAGATTGTTAAAAACGCCGCCGCGTTGTCGGACGCGCTCGCCGCCGAAGGCTTCCGGATTGTCTCCGGGGGCACGGATAATCATTTGATGCTGATTGACATGCGGCCGAAAAACACCACGGGAAAAGCGGCGGCCACCGCGCTGGATCTAGCCGGGATCACTGTGAATAAGAACTTGATTCCATTTGATCCGGAAAAACCCTTTGTCACCAGCGGTGTCCGGGTCGGGACACCCGCGGTCACCACCCGCGGCATGGGTGAGGCGGACATGAAGACAATCGCCGAGTGGATGGGCCGGGTGGTGGATCATATCGATGACCCAACGGTTGCTGAACAGGTTCGGGATGAAATCCGCGCCTTCACCCGTGACTTTCCATTGCCTCAACTGCTTGTTTAACATGAAACGGGAGAAGTTATGATGGCTGATGAGTTAAAAACCCGTATCAAAACCATGATGGTTGATCGGTTGTTCATGCCCATGGATCCGGCTGATATCGAAGATGACAAATCGCTGGTGACGGAATACGGGGTTGATTCTCTAAATCTGCTCGAACTGGTGGTCGGGGTAGAGGAAGAGTTCGGCGTGCGGATCGGCGACACGGAATTCCGGGTCAGCAATTTTGAAACCGTGGACGCTCTGGCGGCATTTATTGAAGAGAAAATAAACTGATCCCCCATAAGAGGATCTTTTTTCCTGCTTCCGTCAAATATGAAAGTTTGGTTGGCCAGTTGATCGGAACGTCCCGACCATTAGAAGGCGGTTTAATTGGCGGGGCGGATGTTTTCGAGACGAAAACGGTGCAGGGCGTTTTGTATATCCGGACACAGCATATGAAACTTAAAAAAAATCCGGATATTAAGATGAGGCGGACGGTCAGTCAAGGGCGGGTTTGGCTGATCAGAGAGGCTTGCGGTGTCAATCTGGAAAGAATCAATAAGGCGATTGCCAGCCACAAGCTCAACGTCGCGGCGGGCCGTGGGCATTGCCTGAAAATCGACAAAAAACGGCGGTTGACACGCTTTTCGGAAAACGGGTTCTCCTGTGTCGTCAAAGAGTTTGTCTCCCGGCCCTGGCATCCCATGGTCGCTGACCGCCGTAGCTGGCGAAGCGCCTTGGGCATGGAACGACGACGCTTGCCCGCGGTGACATATCTGGCCTGGGGGCGGCGCCGGGGAGCCAGCAGTTACATCCTGATGGAAGATCTGGGCGAGCGGAATGTGTCCAATGAGCTGGCCGCCGCGCTCAGAGAACATGACACCAAGCGGTTCCGAGATCTCCTGACCGCCGCGGGAAAACGAATGGGTGAGATGCACCGTTCAGGTGTGTATCACCGGGATCTGAAAACAGATAATTTCATGCGGGTGTCGGCTGACTCCGAGCCAGTTGAACTTAAATTAATTGATTTGGACAGTGTGCGCTTTTTCCGCCGCTTGCCCGCGCGTTGCGTGGTGAATAATCTGCGGCAGTTCGCCGGCACCTTGCCCCCGGCGACAGCCTCTCGGCAGGTTCTGCGGGGGGTGGCGGTTTACCGGCGGGCGACGGGGATGTCAAAACCGCATATCCGACGGGTTTTATCCCGCCTCCAACCCAGGCGACTGGCATAATACACCTTTTCTTCATCCATGAGAATTCTGCATCTATACAGTGATTGGAAGTGGACGGGCCCGGCCGAACCGGTCATCCAGATGTGCAAGGCGCTGGAGGAACGGGGGCATGATGTCACCTTCGCCTGCCGGGCCACACCGCCTGAACACGCCGACGCGGATGAATCCGTGCAGATGAAGGCGGCCGAATACGGCATCCATTTCACGACGGAATTCGGGCTGAACAGATATTGGGGATTCCGTGATTCCATCTATGACCTGGTCCACCTGCCCGCCTATATCCGGCGGCGGAACATTGATGTGATCCACACACACTTGAGCCATGACCACGCCTTCGGCTGTTACGCGAAAAAAATGTGTCTGTCACGGCGGCCCGTCTTGGTCAAAAGCATGCATAACCGCGAGGCGCTTCCCCAAAAATTCTGGAACAACCGCCTGCTGAAGGGATTGCGGGGAAAAAACGGGTTGCTGGTGTTTTCGGAAGGATTCCGCCGCCGTTACGCGGAACGCTTTTCTATATCCCCTGACCGGATTGGTGTCTGTCCGATGCCGCTGGATCTGGTCCGTTTCCGTCCCGACCGCCCGTTTGTCAGTCAACGGAAAGCGTTCAATATACCCGCGGGCTCTCCAGTCATTGGCATTGTGGCCAGATTCCAGAAATACCGCCGCATGGATGTTTTTTTAGAGGCGGCCCGGCGGGTGGTTGACGAATTTCCGGATGTCCGTTTTGTGGTCATCGGCCGGTCAGGTCAAATGCGGGACACGGTCATCACGCCGATGAAAGACCTCGGCTTGGAAAAGAATGTCATCACACCCGGGTATCTGACGGATCATTATGTGGACATGATGATGACATTGGATATTTTCACGCTCATGATTCCGGGGTTTGACGGCACGGCGCGGGCGCTGCGCGAGGCCATGGCCTTGGGGAAACCCTGTGTCGCCTCGGATATCGGCATGCTTCCGGATATCGTCAAACACGGGGAGCGCGGCTTGATTTTCACCTTCCCCGACGCTGGTGACCTGGCGGCATGCTGGCTGGACCTGTTGCGGAATCCGCGGAGGGCGAAGATGATGGGCGACACGGGGGCGGCTTACGCCAAAGACGCGTTCCGGCTGGACGCGGTCGGCCCGGCCTTGGAGACTTTTTACCAATCACTGGGGGCCGGCCAGGCATGAAACTGCTGTTCTTTGTCGAGCATTTCGCCCTGTCCGGCGCCGGTGCGGAAAATGACGCCGTCCAACTGTGTCAAGAGCTGTCCCGGCGGGGCCATCAGGTTCACATTTGCTGTGATGACGGGGAAAAGTACGGCGATCTGGTTATTCATCATGACCTGTCCCAAGCTGATGACATTGTTCAACGCCTTCAACCGGACCGGATGATTGACTGGGGGTTTTTCCATCCGGCTGATATTGTCCGCCTGAGCGGGGGCTTGCATCGCGTGTATCTGGAGTATTACGCCCGCGCCTTTCCCCGCTTGTTCCGGTTTGTCAAGCGCGCCAGTTTTAATCTGTCTCCCAAACACCGCCGCCAAATCGCCTTGGAACACAGCCTGCTTCAGTCGCCCGATAGTGTGTTCGTCGCCATATCGAAATTTGTCGCCGGGCAGGTGACCGCCAGCGGCGTGCCGGAATCACGCGTCAGGATGATTCACACGGGCGTGGACACGGAGCGGTTTTCACCGGGAAACCCGTCCACCCGGCGGAAAATCCGCGCCGAATGGGGGGTGAGTGACACCGATACCGTGTGTCTTTTTGTCGCCCACAATCTGCGCCTGAAAAATGTGGCCCTGCTGATGGATGTGTTTGATGAGATTTCTTCCGGCCGCCCGGATTTAAAGCTGGTTGTCTGCGGAAAACGCTCCCCGGGCAAAAAACGCCCTTATTTGCGATTCGCCGGTACGAGCCCGCGAATCGAGGAATGGTATCAAGCGGCTGATCTGTTGGTCCACCCGTCGTTTTACGATTCTTTCGCCAATGTTGTCCTGGAAGCCATGGCCTGTGGGTGTCCCGTGGTTGTCAGTGACTGTAGCGGGGTCCGGGATTTAATCATTGACGAGGTTAATGGCTATGTGCTGCCTGTATCGGGCGCGAATGTCCGTGAAACATGGCGGAAAACGATCGTAACGCTTGCGGATGATGAAACGCTCAGAGAGACACTAGGCCAAAAAGCCCGGCAAACAGCTAACAAAAATTCCTTCGACACCTATGTGGATCGTTTTGAAGCCGTCCTGATGGAGGGTCGGCACGGCGCGGGAAAGACGAGCAGAGGGTAGAGCGGCAGAGGCCGGCTAAAGCCGGTACACCAACGGAATGCGGAAGTCGGAGGTAAAGGAAATTTCGGATTTCGGATTCCGGATGTCGGATTTAAGGGGAAGTCGGAGGTAAAGGGAATGTCGGATTTCGGATTTAAGGGGAATTCCGGATGTCCAACATCGACGACGATAAAATCGACATGGGACTGCCGCGTCCGGCTTTTACGCCAAAGGCGTTGTGGCATATAGCCCGGGGTTGCCCCAACCCCGGGAGTCGGGAAAAACCATTCAACGCCAACGGTGTTGTGTCGGGACCGCTCACGACGACCCGCGACCCTCAGCGCAGGCGAAAAAAACAAAAAAAAACACTTTTTTGTTTGCACTCGGTGATTTCCCGCGTATATTCACCATTATTCGGCTTTGCCCAAGCTGGAAAACCGTTGTCCGAAAGGATGCGGTGGAAAACAAGTGGTGGTGGTTGAAATCGCTATTGTCATTTCAAGGAGCTTGTGGTAAGGGCGGAAAGCTCGGGAATGAACCAATCAAGATAACATGACCGTGAATACTCTAGCCGGAAAACGGCGATTAAATCGAATGACATCAAGGAAAGGAGGCTCCTGTATTAACAATACTCGTCTCTAATGTCAACACCATGAAGAAGTGATCCCGAAAAAATCACAAGAGAGGGACTCAACATGAAGAAATCAAAGAGGAAACAAAAAATGAACAAGAATATGTTTATGGTCGGAACAGCCGCCTTCGCCTTGGGCGTCGGCAGCGCGTACGCGGTGGACTTGCCTGTCGATTTAACCGGTGCCGGGTATGACACCGTCACTGTGACAGTCGGCGAAGCCATTCTCGTTGGCGATAAGACAGTAAACGGAACGGTCTCCGTCAAACCCCAAGTGACACCAGCCTCAACAGTGGTTAATCCAACGGCAGCTCCCGACCTCATCAAAACGGATGACCTGGGTCTTACTGTTGTTCAATACTTCAAGATTGGTGACGTGACGGTGGAAGGAACAACGACCACCGATGGCGGTGTCACACTTGAAACCAATGGTGATGGAACTTTTGAAGGTTCAACCGTCACAACAAGCACCCAAAGCTACGAGCAAATCCAAAAGATCACCCTGACTTGGAATCCAACGGGTGGGTTATTGGGAACGGGAGCATGGGAAGAAACGGCCAATGAACTCGTCGGTGGCACCATTGATGGAACCAACGTTACCGAGATCGGCGCGCTGGTGCCCACGGACACTGATGGTGATTTAGTCGATGACGCGGACCTTTTGGCTCCCGCTGATCTTGCCACGATAACACCGGTAGTCAATACGACCCCGACTGCGGGTGGTGTGGTGACTGCGGAAGAGCTGCAGATTAACGGTGCCGCCAATGTGGATGGCACGCTCTCACTCGGTGACACTGGCAGTGGCGCTGTCGCTGACGCGGCCGCCGCGATCAATGGCAATGCCGCTGATATCGCCGCCGAGGAAGCCGCCCGGATCGCTGATGTCGATGCCGAGGAAGCCGCCCGGATCGCTGATGTCGATGCCGAAGAGGCCCGCGCTATCGCTGCCGAAGGCGTCCTCCAAGACAACATTGATCAGGAAGTCACGGACCGGATCGCTGATGTCGATGCCGAAGAGGCCCGCGCTATCGCTGCCGAAGGCGTC
>JAVVEH010000030.1:50712-52195 GCA_032251435.1 Lentisphaeria bacterium
CGGACCGGATCGCTGATGTCGATGCCGAAGAGGCCCGCGCTATCGCTGCCGAAGGTGACCTGCAGGCCGGTATCGATGACGAAGTTGCGAATCGTTCCGAACTCATCAGCCGTGAAGAAGACCTCAATGATGACGAAAATCTGGTCATTCACATCGGTAACGACTCCCTGATTACTGAAGAACTCGATGGCACGCAACGCCTCCGCGCCGAAGACGGTGAAGGCGAAATTCCCATCCGTTTCGATGGCAGCCAGGGTGTCTACGTTGACAACTATATCAACGTGACCGCTCCGGACGCTGGCGCGGACTTTGACTTCGACAATTCCACGGCTGGCCAAGTCAATCCCGAGACAGACGACAGCGGGCCGACCACGACACCAGTGGTGACTGTGCTGGGCACAGTGACTGGAACCGAAGTTGACGGATCCAGTGGCGGCGTTCTGATTGAAAGCAACGGCGATGTCACGCTCTCTCAGGGTGGTGGAACCGAGTATTCTGTCGAACTCGTCAAAGTGACTAAATTCGAAGTTTATAACGCTGACCAAGGCGCCTTGGCCGGCCAGCCGGTTCCCGGCACGCAGGAATATGCGGTTGGTTACTTGCATCCTGACACCAACGAGTTCGTCGAACTCCAAGATGGTTTTGCCACCGACGCGGCTGCGCAAGCCTTCATCGAAAGCACACCGATCACGTCTTCAATCTATGATGGCATCCGCGAAGAGACAACGCTCGAAGGTACCGGTGGCAATCTGCAAGTTGGCGGCGACGCTAACATCGATGGCGACATCAGTGTGGCTAGCAACGCGACCATCAATGGCGACATCAGTGTGGCTAACAACGCCACAGTCGGCAATGATCTCAGCGTTGGCAACAGCCTGTATGTCGCTGACGACGTTTATGTCGGCGGCCGCGCAACCGGCCTGCAGTCCCAGGTTGACAGCAACCGGGCGGAAATTGCCGATAACGCTGACGACATCGAAGACAACCGCCGTGGTATCGCCATGGTGGCGGCCATGACCAACCTCAGAGTCGAAGAAGGCAACACGCATGCCTTGGACTGGAACGTGTCCTACTTCGAAGACGAAGTCGGTCTGGGTGTCGGCTACGGCTATCGTTTCAACGATATGCTTCAGTTCAACTTCGCCGGCGCGTCCACGATCGACTTCGACAGCTATGTCGTCCGCGCTGGTTTCGGTGTTCAGTGGTAAGCACCCGCTGAATAGCTGAGTTTTTATAACTCGCGAAGGCCGTCAAACATCCCTGTTTGACGGCCTTTCTTTTTTTTGTAAGCCCGGACATGGAAGGGACAAATGAAAGCCACCGTCTGTGGGGTGGCAGAACAGCAGAGCGGGGCAGAGGCCGGCTAAAGCCGGTACACCAACGGAAGACGGAGGTCGGAAGTCGGAGGTCGGAGGTCGGAGGTCGGAAGTCGGAAGTCGGAGGTCGGAGGTCGGAGGTCGGAAGTCGGAAGTCGGAGGTCGGA
>JAVVEH010000031.1:0-48060 GCA_032251435.1 Lentisphaeria bacterium
TACGAGCGCTTCGCATCATGTCACCTCGTGTTTTTTCCTTGAGACCGATAAAACAGCCCACGATTCTGAGACTGTTTTCTTACCATACCCCATGATTTTTCACATGCAATCTATAAACAACCTGTCCCTTTATTCCCACGATTCTGAGACTGTTTTCTTACCATACCCCATGATTTTTCACATGCAATCTATAAACAACCTGTCCCTTTATTGCGAGTGATTCATGAATGCGCCATGAGGGCGCATGAATGAATCAGGTTAGACAGGCTTAGGATTCGAGTTTCTTTTTAATCTGATAGATCTGATCTCTGATCATGGCGGCCCGTTCGAATTCGAGCGCGTCGGCGGCGTTTCGCATGTCCTCTTCCAAAAGCCGCACGCTTTCGGCTGTGGCGTACCCGCCGGGTTCTTCGGCGACCACGCGTTCGACGACATCCTCAGCCCGGGCGAAGACACGCAAGCTGTCCTCAATCGCGCGGATGACACTGCGTGGAGTGATGTTGTGTTCCGCGTTAAATGCCTGTTGTTTTTCCCGGCGGTGTTCCGTGATGGCCATCATCCGCCGGATACTCTTGGTCATGGTGTCCGCGTAAAGAATCACCCGTCCATCCACATGGCGGGCCGCGCGGCCCGCGGTTTGAATGAGCGAGGTTTCGGATCGGAGAAATCCTTCCTTATCCGCATCCAGGATCGCCACCAAAGCCACTTCCGGGAGGTCCAGTCCTTCCCGGAGCAGGTTGATGCCCACCAGGCAGTCAAATTCCCCTTTGCGCAGATCCCGGATGATTTCCACCCGTTCCAAGGCGTTGACTTCGGAATGCAGGTAGCGGACCCGCAGATCGAGTCGGCGCAGGTATTCTGAAAGGTCTTCGGCGGTTCGTTTCGTGAGCGTCGTGCAGAGCACACGTTCACCCGCTTCGGCGCACAAGCGCACTTCTTCAATGAAATCATCGATTTGGTGTTCCAAGGGGCGGACAATGATTTTCGGGTCGAGAAGGCCAGTCGGGCGCACGACCAGTTCCACGGGTGTGGTCCGTTCCAGCTCATAGGCGGCGGGCGTGGCCGAGGCGAAGAGAGTCTGCCCGGTTTTATGACAGAACTCCTCAAAATTAAGCGGGCGGTTATCCAAAGCGGAGGGCAGGCGGAAACCGTGTTCAACCAAGGTTGATTTTCGGCTTCTGTCCGCCTTGAACATGCCGGAAATCTGGGGAATGGTGACATGTGACTCATCGATGATTGTGACGAAGTCATCCGGAAAAAAATCCAGGAGAGTATACGGTTCCGAGCCGGGCGGGCGCCCAGCCAGATGGCGCGAATAGTTTTCGATGCCTGAACAAAACCCGACTTCCCGGAGCATTTCCAAATCATACATGGTGCGTTGGTGAATGCGTTGGGCCTCCACCAATTTTCCGGTGTTCTGAAAATCCCGGACGACCTGATCCAACTCCTCCAAAATGGCTTTCTCCGCCCGTTCAATCCGCTCGTAGGGCATGGCGAAGTGTTTGGCGGGGAAAATAACCAGCTCATCCATTTCTCCGGTCACGTGATTGGTCAGAGGATCCCGGCGGGTGAGGCGTTCCACTTCGTCACCCCAAAATTCCACCCGCACGGCATCCTCACGATACGATAAAAAGATGTCCACCGTGTCCCCGGCGGCCCGGAAACAGCCTCTCTCGGGAGCGATGTCATTGCGCTGATACTGCATGTCCACCAGCCGCCGCAGGAGGTCTTCCCGGCGCAGCGTCCGCCCCTTCGCCACGTCAATCTGCATGGCTTTCACGTCTTCCGGCGATCCCAGTCCGTAAATGCAGGACACGCTGGCGACGATGATCACGTCCCGGCGTTCCAATAAGGAGCTGGTGGCGGCCAGGCGCAGCCGTTCGATTTCCTCGTTGATAGAGGAGTCTTTAGCGATATAGGTGTCCGTGGCGGGTATATAGGCCTCGGGTTGGTAGTAATCGTAGTAGCTGACGAAGTACTCGACAGCGTTATGAGGGAAAAAGTTTTTTAATTCGCTGTAAAGCTGCGCCGCCAGGGTTTTATTGTGTGAAATGACCAGGGCGGGGCGGTTGACTTCGGCGACGACATTAGCCAGCGTGAAGGTTTTACCGGATCCGGTCACGCCCAAAAGGGTTTGCTGTTTATCCCCTTGATTGAGCCCGTTGACCAACTGGCGGATCGCCGCCGGTTGATCACCGGCCGGCGCGAAGTCGGAGACAAGTTGGAAGGCGCTCTTTTTCATCCAAGAAAGTGGTAATTGGCCATGGACACGCCACTGAGCAAGGCGCCGACAATGCCGAGGAATCCTTGATCCGTGCCACAAAGATACAAGCCGGAAACAGACGTTGTCCCGTCATGACGCTTGTCCGGCGTGCCATAGATCGCGCCATTGTAGCGGCTGGTGAAACGATTGAGAGTCAAGGGAGTAAACGTGTCACTGAAGGCAACGTGTCCGGAAATTCCCGCGCCGATTTTTTCCAGAAAGGCCAGTTGCTCATCACGGGTCGTCTGTTTGGCTGATTCATACTCCGCCGGGGACAGCCGCTTCCAGGCGGCGTAATCCGCGATACTTGTCACCCGGATCATCCGCCGCTCATCCGCCAAGTCGTGATCGGTGAAGTTAGAAGGGACACACACCGTGGCGCTGCGCGGATCGATCAACGTCCCTGGATTGTGGAAATGGAATTGGTCTGTCCAACTGACGAAAGACACACAGTCAGTGAAACCTAATGAGGCGGGGGCGCGGTCGAGAATAAACACGCTTTCAACAAAGGACATCGCGCCTTTTCGACAAGGGCCGTCTGGCTGGACGGATCCGGTGTTGTCGTCACACATGTCACGTGTCTCCAGTCGGCCCGCCGAGGACAGAACGCCATCACAGGTGATTATCCCGCCATTATCCAGAGTGACCCCCCGAACAGCTCCGTTCTCACACATGATGGTTTTCACGCCCGTGCTCAGCATCACATCCACGCCGCCGGCCGCCATCCGCTCTTCCAGTAGCTTAAGCAGTGAGAGAATGCCTTTGCGGGGCCGGGAAAATCCTTCCAGAAAAACACTCCGGAAGAGCAGGACGAACTGGCGGAAATCCATGTCATCCTCTTCCGCGCTGCCGTAATACATAAGGGGGCACAACAACATGTCCTGAAGTAACCCATCGCCGATGATGTCGGTGAGAACTTTCCGGGCGGACAGGTGTGTGTGGTCATAGGCGAACGCGTCAAAGGCTTTCACGGTTTCAGTCAAGCGTAAAAACGCGTCTAACCGCTCCGGAAACAGCGCCTGAATTTTTTCAACCATGTGCTCAAAAGAGTTCGTGAAGGATAAATATGTCTCGGAGAAGCGGACGGAGGACTGTGTTTGAGGGGTTAAATCCAAGGCGTCGTAGGGGACGCGAAGCTGGCGGAGCATGCGATTCAGGGGGGCGCGGCGGTCATCTTTCAGGGCGTAATTGGTCATGGCGTGCAATCCCGTGTCGATGAGATAGCCACCCTTTTTATACCAGGAATTCAGCCCGCCAGTCCGATAGTGCCGTTCCAGGACAGCGACTTTTTTACCAAAATGGGAGAGGCGGATCGCCGCCGCCATGCCGGAGAGCCCGGCACCGATAATTACAATGTCATAGTGCATGTTAACGAATGATACCGCCGTGACCATTAAGGGTGGCGCGTTGGTTGTCTGACACCCAGGCTATCCCCTGTTTTACACAACACTTCCACCCCTTTTTTACTCCAGTGGCACAGATCATCCCGGAAGGTCACCGTGCCCGGGGGCAAGACCATGACCACAGTTGAGCCGCCAAATTGGAAATAGCCCTTCTCATCCATTTTTTGAAAGGTCTCAGCCGTATGTGTCCGCTTGATGCGGCCGACACCGAACGCCCCGACTTCCACAAACGCGCAGAGACCAAAGCGTTCCAATTGCAACACGCTTACTTCCCGGGTGTTTTCCGTGAACACCTTAACGCCCAGTGAGAGGGGCAACGGATTGACGGAGTGCAAAGAGCCTTCGACTCTCCATGATGAAAGCACACGGCCCGCGGCCGGGAAGTGATAGCGATGATAGTCAGCGGGACATAACCGGCACACCACCACGTGTCCATGGGCCAACTCCCGGGGGACGGGGGGGGCATCCGGTGGCGGGGAAAGCAGATCCGGAATGGAAAACTGAAGGCCTTTCACGGGGATTGTGTCAGTCGGTGTCAAACCATCGGGAAAGACAAGCGCCCGGCAGTCAGCCGGGCAGATTAGTGTCTCAGGCGACGATGAAAAGGGCCGGGAACCGGGTTTAAGAGACCGGCTGAAAAAGTGATTGAACGAGGTGAACCCTTTTTCCGGAAGGTCCACTTCACTCATATCAATGCCGAATTCCCGCGCGAAGCCGGGAATCTTCCGCCGTGAAAACCGGCTGTCAAAATAGCGGCCTAACAGTCGGCTGCCCAAACTGTTTCTAAAAATGAGTCGCTTGAAGAGAGGGGCGGCGGGACTTGTGTAAGCCCACTGAATGAGTTTTTGCCCGCAAACCTTCTCGGTGATCAATCGGTCTGAACGTGGATCAAACACCTGGTGGGGAATGGCTTTTTTCTCAACGGGCGCCATCACTGATCACCACTGAATCCGGGCATCATAATACCGGATATTGGCATGGGCGAACTCAGACTCGATTAACGACCGGATACGTTCCCGGCATCCCGGCTTGGCGATGCCCATTAGGAAACCGCCCCCGCCCGCCCCGGCCAGTTTCGCTCCCTCCAAGTAGGGTCTAAGTGTGTCGACAAGCGAGTCTATCAAGGGATTTGTCGTGCCAGGATCAAGCTGTTTATTTAATTCCCAATGCCGCCACAAAATTTGTCCCAGTCCGAAAAAGTTCCCGGTTTCCAGCGCTTCAACAGCCTCTCTGGCGAGAATTTGAATGTCCCGCAGGATGTTGACCGTCCGCGGATCCCGCCGCAGCCAGGAGCCCATGATATCCCGCAGTAAATTTTTCGCTAACCGGCGTTGACCCGTGTCCAAGATCACCAGCCGCTCATCCAATTCACGCCGGTTGGCTGGTGAGATTGTGACCGGGGTGACCGTCAGATGTTGGTAATTGCCGGGAGCGGATGTCGTGAGCTTCACTCCCGGAACCCCGCCACCGACTTGATCCTGCCATCCGCCTCCGGTTGTCAACATTTGTTCTATCATGGACGCCGCGTCAAAAAGTTGTTTACTGGTGATGTCCGCGGCGGATCCACTGCCCAATTGCCAGATCGCCTTGATTAGGGCGGCGGCCAGGACACTGCTGGTGCCCAATCCTGTTCCCTTGGGAAGATTGACAACCGACGCGAGCCGCAGCCCCCCGCCCATGGCGGTCAACCTTTTTTCCAAATCAAAGGGCCGCGGCGAAAGGCCCCCTAAGACCAGGCAGGTCGCGGCTTTGTGGAGGGCTAAGGGGTCGTGCGGGTTGGAAAAGTCCAGCAATTCATCTGAGCCGGTGATGCTTTGGCTCACATCCAAATCCTCGCTGACAAGGGTGACCACGGGCTCATCAAGCCGTTCCGCGGTGACCTGAATAGGCAAGGCTCCGTTGATCATGATGGCCGCATTGAGAACGGTCCCTCCCTTTTCCAGGCAAAATGGCGGGGTGTCCGACCACCCGCCGGCAAAGTCGATGCGGACAGGAAAGCGGGCGGTGACGGTGTCGTGCCGCCACTGACAAATTTCAATATCCGGTGGCTGGTTTTTCTGGGCGTCGAGCATGCACTGGGCGATGTGTGAAAAAGCCAGATTTTCCAACCGCTCTCTCCGCGTTTGGTCACCGTCGCCCCCCATATCCATCAAGGCCGCGGTGGAATAAGAGAAACGGGCGTTGGCCAACGATGGAGAGGCCGAGATGGCGATAGTATAAAAACGGGTGTGCAGATCGTGTAAGTCAGCGCTGGTGGGAATCTTTTCCAACCAGCTCAAAACGGGTTTTTCCCGTTCAAAAAAAAACCGGCACTTGTCGGCGACCATATCCATAAAGAGCCGCTGATGCTCTTCCCCGATCCGCTCAAGATCGGCGAGACTGGAACTTTCCGCCAAAGACATCCGCGGGTGTCCAGGCGGAAAATCCGCCGCCGGCGCGCCCTGCCAGTCGGCCGCTAAACGAAGAAAGGGGCGCAGCGCTTCCCAAGCCTTTGGTTGCGTTTCACAAACGGGAAACAGCTTCGCCTTCCACAGCGTTTTTTCCTCTATGGAGGCGGCCCCGGGCCAGACATCGCTTTCCGCCAGATGTAATTTTTCAAGCCAATCCGTCAACGGCCGAGCAAATAATGTCGCCTCGGGAATGTGGTCTTTAGGATTGTCATCAACGCCCCAGAAGCGGACTGAAAATCCGGGCGCGTTGTCTTTCATCAGCGGCAAGCCATGGATGACACAGCCTTCAGGAATGGCGACATGCTCAGGGACAGTGACATTGCTCACCACAGCGTCTTGGCCCACAGAAACGTTCGGGCCAAGTTTGGAAAATTCGAGTGTCGCCCCCGGTGCCACGTGGCAATGTTCTCCCACATGACTATGTAAAACGCACGATTTTTCGGCCAGTTCCGCTGTTGGCGGGGCATAGTGACTGACTCGTCGGCAGCCTCCCAGCGCCTGGATGTCCTGGTCATCATAAGTGATCAACCGCTGATATTCACGGGTTGTGCCAAAATGAAGGAACTTGGCGGGTTCGAGGGCGCTGACATAAAAGGGTGTTTCCCTGAGAACATCCCAAATCTCCGTTCGTATTTCCCGCAGTTCAGGAGTGGCCGGCCCGTCGCTGGTGTCGGCCAAATAGTCATCGTACTCACTATCCGGCGCCAGCGGCAGCAAAAAGTCACCATAAAAATTAATGGATATAGCGTCTTTAACCGAGCGATTAAGCCAGCCCTTTTCGCCACTGGCGTGGTGGCGGAGGCGTTCGGCGGTTTTAGCGCCGAAATAGATGATACCCGTGTCGACTGGAGCCATGTCATGCTGATCCAGCGCCCCACATCTGCGCATCTCCGCTGGAGACGGTTTATGGAGGAAGCGCCGCACCCGGCCATGTTGATCCGGGACAAAGACACCGTGATGGCTGGCCATAGCCGCGTCGGCCCGGATGGCGACACCTGTAAAGCCCGGTCGGGAGACATCCAACTGGGTGTGGTCAAACAGCAAGAGGACATCGCCCGACGCGATGACGATACCGGGAGACATCCCGGCGGGAATACCTGACAATCCGACAAAAAGCTCATCAAACAGGGTCGACGGGCGTCCGGAATCAAGCAATCGGGGAATCGGGGAAAAAATCTTGCCAAAGGCGGAATACTGCGGGAGCCGTTTGCTGTCTCCCCCAGAGTGGAGAATGAGAATTTTCCGGTTTGAAAACGGGTTCTTTTCCCCCTGTTCCTCAAGCATGCCGGCGATGGTCACAAGGACGTTAAGTGTGGCACCGCCCGACCCGATGCGGACACCCTCCGGATCGGGGACAACGAGAAAACGCGTCGAGGACGGCAACATGCCCAACTTTTCCCGCAGAGCGATCTGGTAGCGATAGGCCCGCGCTTGCTTCTCATTGGACGAAGTCAAGATGACCCAATCCCAGACGGCCGCTCGACGTTCCCCTTTTAACGTCGCTAAATAACGCTCCCAATTGTTTAAATGGGCTTGGTGAAAAAAATCAATACGCAAAACGGTCGCTCCGGTTAAGGACTTTGGGGGGTGTCGGGGATATCCGGAGGGTTCGGAATCGGCGGAAGCGGCTGAGGCTCCGGAAGGGGGGTGGATGTCGGGGCGACGAATTCCGGCGGCGGGAGAGGCCCCGTCGGACCGGGTGTTCCCGAGATCAGGCTTGCCGCCGCCTCGCGGGCGTGGCCAAGATACTCTTCCGCGTTCATATAATCCTCAAGGATGATGACGGCGGCGGTCGTTCCCCCTTTGCCATCCTTGACCGCTTGATTGTAGCTGCGGATGGCTTGATCAGTCGGCATCACGGCGACGGTGATGCCTTCCGCGGCCAGGAACGTGAAGACCTCTTCAGGAACGGTGATCAGTTGCTGAGGGCCGGCGCCGACGATTAACTCTTTGACCCCCTCGGTGGGCATCATGTGGAATTCTTTCACAAAAAATTCGGCGTTATCCCGCAGCCAGTCGCCGGCGACGACCTTGTCGCCGTACAAAATCAAGTCCGTGTTAAATTCCGTGTCGGCGATAATCAGACTGTCGCCATCATGGGCCGTGATTAAGTCGTTCGGGGTTTTGGGGTGTGTGAAAGGATCAGTGGCCAGCTGTTTCTCATTACCCATCACCACACTGTCTCCCCGAATAAACAAGGGGGCCATACCGGCGGAAATGTCCAGTCCTCCCGCGGTGAGGCTTCCTTCTTTGACTGAGACGGCTGAAAACGGGGCGTCAGGATAGCCGTAATCCATGGCGCCTTCAACGACACTGCCCGCGCTTAAGGTGACCATGTTTTTGCCGCCCATGGCCAGATTAATATCTTGCCCTTTGACTGTGATTTCCGGGAAGTAGACGCATTTGCGCTGCGGGCTGTCCACGAGTGAAAAACTAAGTTCGCCACCCGCCCTGACAGAATCAGCTCCCGTTCCCAAATACTTTCCGCTTAACGTCACATTCCCCTCTGAACTGCTAATGGTCATTTTCTCCGTAATCATGTCCGACATTTTTTGATACGTGACGGAAAATGAGGCGTTGTCATCCACACTGCAAGAGCCGACAGGGGTTTCAATGATCAGTGAGACGCCGTCAGGAAGATCCTTGGTCTTCGCACTGACAGTTCCCTTGTTAATTTTGAGCGAACAAGCCGTTTTCTTTTCGTCCAGACCGAAAAAGACGACTTCAGTATGTGGAGCGAGGATTATTTCCCGGCTGTTTCCACAGGTGATTTTCACCTCGGTGTCCCCCGTTCTAACCATCGCGCCGATGGGAATTTCCTCTCCCGGTTTGAGCGGAACCATGTCACCGCCTTTACTAACGAGAAGGGAATCCCCGCTTACCAATAACGGGCCAGCGTTGATAATTCGCGCCGCTAAGAGAACGACAATGGCAAGAACGGCCCCG
Source organism: Lentisphaeria bacterium (assembly GCA_032251435.1). Taxonomy (GTDB): domain Bacteria; phylum Verrucomicrobiota; class Lentisphaeria; order Oligosphaerales; family MVZH01; genus JAVVEH01. The sequence continues at coordinate 9,063 of JAVVEH010000031.1, forward strand.
ACTGAGAGGCGCTTTAGATTATTTAAATAACACATATCAAAGCACTCCAATTTTGAGTGGGAAACGTATTTAAAATTCAAGTCAGCCGAATTAATAAATACAGTAAAACAAACACATGTTAAGGTAAACCGAAAGGGGCCCCGCGTCAACTCGGACGGGATAGAAATTACTGGGTTTGTAGAAATCGCTTCACATCATCCTTACGATAGGGACGCAACTCAATCACCCGCCTCGCCGCGTGATCCGCGGTGGAAAAGTCCCCCTGTTGGAACGCGATCCGGGCCACCGCGATCCAAATCCGGTAATCAGAGCTGTTTAACGCGGCGGCGGTTTGGACACATTCATTGCCAAGTTTTGCCAGCGCCTCTCCTTGCGGTGTCTTTTTTCCGCCCTTAGTTGACGACATGTCCAAACATCGTTTGCCCGTTTCATACCAAGGGAACCAATATGTAGGCGCCCAGGCGACAGCCTTGATTTGTGTTCCCGCGGATCGCCCTTGAAGAAAGGCGTATTGATCCATCCTCCAAGCGGCCAGCCAGTAAACCCGCGTCAGGATCGTGAAAAAAATCAGCCCCGCGGCGATGTGAAAATCCATGCGGCGCCACCATGGGACGGGTGATTTTTCACCCGCGGACCCCGCCGTGGGCTCGCCGCGTCGCGGCGGCGCGGGATAGGCGCAGCCAAGCAGACAGGCCACGGTCAAAGCGTTTAGCGGAATGCGGAGACCAAAATCCAGACACGCGTGAACCGCGCAGCCCGTGAGAACAGAGAGCGCGATGCCCGTGAACAGCCCCGTGTCGGAGGGGGCGCCGTCCGGCGCCCGCGGGCGATTTGTTGATTTTCCAAGCCCGTTGAAAAGCGCCTTGGAAAAGGTGAAAACAGCGGCCAGCGCCAGCCCGGCGCCAATCAATCCGTTGTCCGCCAGAATCTGGACATACTCATTTTCCGCATGGCTGGCGCCTTTGCGTGACAGGGATGTCTTTTGGGTCGGATACACAACTCGGAAAGCGTCTGATCCAGCTCCGAAAAGAGGATATTTCCGCCATATGCCCACCGCGTCTTTCCATACCTGAAAGCGGATTCGGGCGCTGTTCGTTTCCAACGGATCTTTCAGGGTGCTCAGCCGCTCATGAAAGGCTGTGAAGGGCGATAGAAAAATGCCGAACGCGATCAAGCAGACAATAAATATGAGCGTGAACGCCTGCGAGAAACGATTGACCGCGGAATACATGATGACAACAATGAGTCCCGCGACCATCACTAAAAAGCCACTGCGGGACAGTGAGACGACGACACCACCGGTCAGCACCAACCCGCACAGAAGGAAAAACAGCCTCGCGGCAAGTGTTTTGGCTAGGGGGATGGTCTCTTCCGGGCGGTCGGGAAGAGGAGGCTTGCGGGTGCAGAGAAGCAGACAGGGGGGAATCAGCAGGGCGCATAAAAAGGCGAAGTGATTCCGGTTGATAAACGGCCCGATTGGCGTGCCATGCCGGACGGAAAAGAGCCATAAAATCGTTTTTCCCTGGGGAATCACGCACCGGCTGATAATGCCGGTCAAGGCGCAGGCGGCACCTAAAACAATCAAAAAAATGACACATTGCCGCCGCTGTCCCGCGTCACTGCCGGCACCGAGCCAAAAGCAACAAAAAAAACCGGTGATCAAGAACAGCGTGCGGATTGTCCCCGCTCTGTTTAACGTGAGAGACGGCCAGACGCGTCGCCGGACCGGGCGGTCGGCGCGGTCGATCATCTCATGCCCGGCCGCGGGTTTTAATGCCCGCGTCGCTCCCTGAATGAGAAACCGGGTAAAGGATGGCGCGGCGGATGACAAGGCGGCGTTATCGTCGATTCCCGACAAGCGATGCTTAAGCTCCGCCGCTCTGTGAAACGCTTCCGCCCGGTGTTCACCGACCATGAAATAGGGGAGGGGAAGCAAGGTCGCCGAGCAGCCGAGGATGGCGACGACACCGATTCGAAAGAGATTATTTGATGAGGAAAGCCCACCCGCGGAAAGCCGCTGGCGGAAAAAAAGCAGGACAAGCAAGGCGAGAACAGTGAAGCAGTATAGCCCCGGAATATACCCCGTCATGGTGAGGGCGATAAAAACAATGGCGAAGATCACACTCACCTTTGTGATGACTCCCGAATCCGGCATGTGGATGCCAGCGGTGAAAAAAACATCAACGCTTATGAAACAGTCGCATCGGAAGAGTCTGAAACCGCCTTTTCATCCGCGTCAACGATGTCTTCCTTCACGTCAGCTCCGCGTCTGTAACCCGTGTAGTCATATCCTTCTTTCCCGTAGTCATATCCATACAATGAATTGCTGTAATAGTAGTAGTAAGAATACAACCCGTACTGCCAGCGATAGTTGTAATATCCCCCGTAGTAGTACCCGTGTCCACGGGGCATGTCAATCGCGTTCAGGCAGAACCCAAGCACATTGGTGCCCTCCAGGCGTTTCAAGGCGTGCCGCATGGCCGAAACACTGGTTTTTCCGTGGAGGGAAACAAACATAATACCGTCCACCGCCCGGGCCATCATGGCTGTGTCAACAATGCGTCCGACTGGCGCGGTGTCAAGGATAATGAAGTCGTATTCCTCACCCATCTCCGCGAACAGAGACTTCAAGCGTGAGGTGGAACAAAGCTCAGGCGCCTCATAAACAAATTTTCCCGCTTGCATCATATCCACATTGTCAAAGTCGGTTTTTTGCACGACCTGCCGCCAGTCTTTCACGTCCCCGACAAGGAATTGCGCCAGACCTGTTTGGGAACTTTTTAATCCCAAGGCGTTGTGCAGGTTGGGACGGCGGAGGTCGGCGTCGATCAGCAACACCCTGCGTCCCGTCCAGGAAAAAGCGATCCCCAAGTTGGCGCTGGTAATGGATTTTCCCTCACCGGCGTCCGCGGATGTCAACAAAAGCGTATACCCTTTCTTCTCTTTAATATTGCGCTCCAAGTTCACGCGGAGGCACCGATACGACTCGGACACGGCGTTCGCATGTTCTTTGTCCATGACGATGGAGACATCGGGGTCGAGATCTTTAATGACGCGTTCCCAGCGGGGGATGCCACTGATAAAGGGCAGACGGAGGCGGTGTTCAATAGCGACGGCGTCCGTAAACCGTGTGTCCATGAAAAACAGCATAAACGCCAAGGCGATTCCCACTGCCGCCGAAACCCCTGTGGAGGCTCCCATGACCACGAGGGGTTTGGGCCAGATCTGGCCCCGCCCTTTGGGCTCCGCGATCAATTGGGTCACAATCGCGTCCGCGCTTTTTGACGCCACATCGATAATTTTGGTTGTGAATTGACTGACGTGGACTTCCAAGCGTTGAATTTCACTGGTGAGTTGTTTCAACTCATTGGCGTCGGCAATGGATAAGGTGTCATATTGGTTTTTCCATGTGTTAATGGATATTTCCAGCGCTTCCTGCTGGATTTTCAAGGCGTCATAACGCGCTTGGAGCCGCCGCCTGGCGAGTTCACTTTCAAACTCAATGTCTTTTCGGACTTGCGCGATATCCTGTTTAATCCGATCCATCGCCGGGTGCCCGGGTTGATAGTACCTTAATTTATCTTGATATTTGGCCTCCAGGCGGGCCAGGCGCTCTTCAAACAGTTCCCAGTTCCGTCCCTGGAAATTCGTCCCCAAGACAGCTGTCGGCAGCCGGATCCCGTCGGTGATGCCGGTTTCGCCCGCCGAGTCCGTCGAGCCATCCCCGCCGTCGGTGACATCCGCGGTTTCCGCTGGCGCGGCGCCCGTTCCCATAGGGCCGGTGCCGACACCATGGGTTTCCATCGTTAATTGAAGAACATTATTAATGGTCGCGGTGTTGGCGTTTTCGAGCGCTTCCAACTGCGTCTCAATCATTGACGATTCCATCCGCAGGGCGTTCAAGCGGCTGATAAGATCCTCAAAACGTTTTTCCTCCTGGGCGGACCGGGCTCTCGTCACCTTGAGATTATGGCGGGTTTGAAAATCACGCAACCGTTCGCGGGCGTCTTGAAGTTCGGTCGTTAGCCGCTCTTTCTCAAGACGCAAGATGCGCAATGACTGGTCGGTGGCATCCATATCCTCCAGTTTGCGCATTTCCTCATAATTTCGAATAAGTTCGCGCAAAAAAGCCGTCGCGTAAGCCTCATCACTGGCCTCGACAAAGATATATAAGACGGGGCGGCGGCGGTCTTTGATGACATTCACCTCCACATCCAAGTTCCCGGCCAACTGATTCTCATACTCGGGAGTCAGTTTGGTTTTCACCCGGTTTTTGAGAATGTCGCTTTCCAACAAGGTGACCTGCCGACTAAACTGGCGGGAGTTTCTCTCCAGTGTGGTCTGCACGCCCACATTCAGCGCCTGTTCAACGAAAATCTGATACTGACAGGCGGCTTGATATTTCGGGGTGCCGAGCACACAGTACGCCGCGCCGCCCGCCGCCCCGATCAGGGCGAACAGCGTGATCAACCACCAGTAAGCGAGGATCAACCCGATGATCCGCCGGGGATCAAACTTGTTCACTTCTTCAGGCGGGGCTTTGTGACCGACAAACTCATCTCCGGACACGGGCGGCGCCGACGCGGACACCGGCAACGCTTCCGGAGCGACAATGGCGGCTTCTTCTTTTTGCTTGGTCGCGGGTTGTTTCATCAAAACTCCATCGAAGGAATAAGCTTAAAGTGACAAACAGGCGGGACCGCCCGTTTTAAAGATTAATACGTTTCTGAGGAACAATCAGCACATCGCCGGGCTTTAAATCCACGTCTTTATGGAGCAGTCCCTCGTCCATGATTTCCTCCGCGTTGACAATCCGTTCGGTTCTTTCACCGGTGTCCTCATAGCGGAAAATGCGGACTTTGTCTTTCTTGGCGAACTGTGAGAATCCACCCACTTTGAAAAGCGCCCGCATGACCGTCCGCGGTTCCCCGGCGCTGAACCGCACCGGACCGGGACTGTTGACCTCGCCAATGACGATGACTTCCCGGTCTTCCATCATCATGAATTGGAATAATTCACCATTCAGACCGGGAATACAGACAATGTCCCCATCCCGCAAAGCCAGATCCCGCTCGGAATACGGGATCGCGCGGGCGAATATTTCGCTTAAGTCGACGGTCAGCCGCTCAACGTTCTCACTGTTGGCTGAATACCGCAGGACAAAGGCGTTTTTGGGATCCGCCCAGCCACTGAGGCCCCCGCACAGAAGCATCAGGCGGAGAATCGTGAATTGACCAAATTTGGGAATGGGATACGCCCCCGGCTTCACAACGGCCCCGTACACGTACACATTGCCCGGCCCGCGTTCCACCAATATGACGGATGCCGTCGCCGTCTGATAGAGGTTCTCCCGCAGCGCTTCGGAAAGCTTTTCCCCGGCCTCTTTCTCAGACATGCCGGCGATCCGGAAATCGCCATAATACGGGACATTGATAGTGCCGCTGCCGCTGACTGGACCTTCGTATTTGACATCCGCGTCCTCAATCATCATCATGCGGACCATGTCACCGCTGGAAATAACCTGATTGGCGAAGCCGGCCATCGCGTCAGGGGCTTCGAACGATTCCTCCGCGGCGGTCTCCGCGCCTGTCATGGGCGTTCCGGAATCGGCGGCCGCCGGCGTGTCAATGTCTGTTTCAGACACCGTGGAATTGAACAGGGTTTGCCCGGACAACTGGCAAACCGTCAGGCTGGAAACAGCGAGCAAGAAGAAAAACCGATGAGAGATCATGACCATAAGGATCTTTACTGTAAAATAAACCTAAAAAAAACCGCCCGGCGGACTTTTCGGGAAAAAGCGCGCCGACAACGGATGGGAATGTCGTATTTAAAAACGGTGCGTCACACCAATTTCAACTGTGTTTTTACGGTAATCGTTAGAGCTGCGATATTTTTCGGTAAACCAGTAGCTCACGTCACAGGATGTGTCGGGCGTGATCCAATACGTCGTTGTCACCCAGAACCGAATGAGATTATAATGCTCGCCCTGGTCGGACTCATTAATGTCGAGCCAATCCACATCGGCGGTGAAGATAAGATCATCCGTGGCTTTAATATCAATTCCATATCCCAAAAGAAGCTCGTCGGCGTAATTAACCAGGGGGTTTGGATCTTCGTGGTTGCGCCGGTAAGATGTGCGGACCCGGTGGCCTAAGGCGCCTTCCGGTTCATAATAAATCGTGAAGTTGGCGGTGGGGCCGTCATCGTCATCATCCGCGAAGTCATTGGTGTCTGAATTCAATATTTCCCAGCCGCCGTTGATGGACAGGGACAGATTTTCCAAGCCGAAAGCGTCCTCAATGTTGGCGGTGACACCCAATTCATACGTCTCACGGTCATTTCTCTCTCCCGTGTCAAAGATGTACCGGCTGAATGTGAAATACGGGCCGGTTTCCACATTTCTGAGCATTTGCCACCATAGATTCCAGTCGAAGCTGTGTTTGTCAAAGCTTTGGTACTCAAAATCGTCTTCCTGACTGCGGCGGATCTCATAGGCGTACATCAGCTCCGTCCGCCAGTCGGGATTAAGATTTCTCGCATAGGTCAAACTAGCGACATTTCTCCAGCTTTCAGCCTCCGCGGTCGTGTTGTCGGGATCGGTGTTGGCGTACGTGTTGGTGGCCAGAGTGTCCGACTCAAAAGTCAACCGGTCATGAAAGGTGATGTAGTGATCCTCACCCAGAATAAAGGTGGCGCCCGTCTCGGCGGCGGCGACATCACTATCCCCGCTGACGAAGAAGCCATTTTCGCCGGCCTGACTGTTGAAATAATAGCGGTAACCGGCGGACACGCTGAAATTGATGTTGAGGTAGGGACTGACTGGGTAATTCACCCCGACGGTCAATTCCGGAATCAGCGACCAGCCCTCTTCTTTCGTTCCCGCCGACCCCGCCCGGTTGTTGTTGTCACTCCATTGGGCGGCCAGACGACCGGTCATGGCCAGGGATAATTCCCCGACCTTGAAGTTGTAATAGGCGTCATAATCAGAGGGTTTTCCGTACCGCCAGTCATTCCCGTACTCATACCGGTCATAATGGCGATACCAGGGGCGGGGCGTGATTTGCAGCCCGACGGCCTGACTGTCAGGCGCGACGACCGCGACGGCGAGGCTGATGAGGAAACAACCGGCCGCGATAGGATTAACGTATCGTTTTGTCATAAAAAATCCCTCTTCCAAACACATAAAGCCAACGAGGGGTCACCAGGAACACACAAAAACCAGCCCGAACACGCCGGACATATTTTGCCTAAGCGTACAGGTGAACAGGGAAACATAGCATTTTAGACTATATCTTCAAGTTAAATACGCGGAGATCCGATGATAAAATCGAAAATCGGGTCCCATCCGGGACAGAACGCGGCTGATTTCCCTTCCCGCCTGGCTCCGTTTATATATGGTCATCCGCATGATACGAACTCCGGACCTGGGGGCCGCAAGCCACATGGGCGAAACCCAGGCCTTCCACACAAAAGGTCTTCCACGCGGCGAAGGCTTCCGGAGACACGAACCGGTCCACCGGCCAGTGGGCCTCGCTTGGCGCCAAATATTGCCCGATGGTCACGGATGTCACGCCCGCGTGCTTAAGATCCATCAACGTGTCGCGAATCTCGTCATCCGTCTCGCCGACGCCGAGCATAAAGCCGGATTTCACAATCAACGGGTCAGGCCAGTTCCGCGCCGCGTGCGTGAGTATTTTCAGGCTGCGGTCATAGCTGGCGTGATCCCGCAGCCGGGATGTCAACCGTCGGCAGGTTTCAATATTGTGATTAAACACGGTCGGCGCGGTGTCCGCGACCCGGCTCACCTGGTCAAGATCCCCGCGGAAATCAGGAACCAGCACTTCGATTGACACGGCGGGGAGGCGGAGCTTAATGGCTTGGATGGTCCGGACAAAATGGTCCGCTCCTCCGTCCGCCAAGTCGTCCCGGGTGACACTGGTGACGACAACGTGTTTCAGGCCCAGGCGGTCGGCGGCTTCCGCGACTCGGGCGGGTTCTCCAGGATCCAGCGGCGACGGCGGCTGGTGAGTGACCGCGCAAAACCGGCAATTCCGGGTGCAATGCGGTCCCATAATCATAAAGGTCGCGGTTTTTTTCCGCCAGCAGTCACAGATGTTTGGACAATGGGCGCTTTCGCACACAGAGTGCAAGTTCAGCTCGCGGAGAATACGCCGGACCTCTCCCCGTTCTTTTTTTCCCTTGAATGAGACGTTAAACCATGGAGGCAGGCGTTTTGGTTTGGCGGCATTGTCTGGCATGTGAAATTGAGCGGGTTGCTGTGAGCCGTTTCCGGCCGCTTATGATTTGAGAGGCGAACGAAGGTGTTTTTTGGCAATGTTCCAATCGTCCCGGCTGAACACGTTTTCGGCCAGTGACCGGGCTTGGCGAAGCGTGTCCGGCGACGGGGTGAAAGGACAGGCGGCGCCCCCGAAAAGCCGCGTGAAAGCGTGCTGAAGAGCTTCCCGTAACGCTGGCCGGGTGACTGTCGGCAGCGGCCCCATATCCACACTGCCTTGGTGAAGGATGCCTTCTTTACGGCGGCGTTGCGCGGCCCCCGCGATTTTTGTCCCTCCGAGGACGACATCATATTTCGTCGGATGGGTGAAACAAACCATTGTCCGCCTGTCAACATGGTCAGGAATGGTCCGACGGGTCAGCTCCGCGTCGACATTGAGCGCTTTCAAGGCCTGGATGACACGATCATTCACCGCGGCGTAACTGGCTTCCCGGCTCAAGCGGCAGATCGGATGGCTCGCCGGCACAATGACTGTGTAGGTGAAATCATGGCGGTGATCGACGACCCCTCCGCCTGTGGGGCGGCGGACAAAAACGGTGTCGGCGGGCGCGGCGTCCGCGCTCTGGAAGCAGCCAATGGAAAAACACGGCCGGTCCCATTCATAAAACCGCGCGACGGGATAAGCGCCTTCAAGATTCAGCAACAGCGCCTCGTCCAAAGCCATATTCATGAATGGCGAGTGGGCCGTGTCAAGCCAGAGACACCAGGAAACATCGGATGCCGTCATGGAAAACCGCCTCAGCCCAACACGTCAAGGGCGGTGGTTTCGGGCAGACCGCAAACCAAGTTCATACATTGAACCGCTTGTCCCGCCGCGCCTTTGGTGAGGTTGTCAATGGCGCTGCTGACCACCACATTGCCCGTGTGCGGGTCAAAACGCAGGCCGATTTCAACCATGTTGGACAGGGTCACATGCTTGGTGTCGGCCAATTCGCCCAGGGGCAAGACGCGGACAAAAGGCTCCCCGCCATAGGCATCCCGCCAAATCTCATGCAGGCGTTCCTCCGACAGTGACGCTTTCGGCCGGAGAATAATCGTGGAGTGAATGCCCCGGTTCACCGGCGCCAGGTGGGGAATAAAATTCATCGTGACGGTCTGGCCGCCCGCGGCCGCGGTTAATTCCTGCTCGATTTCAGGCAAGTGGCGGTGCCCCACCACGCCATACGGTCGGATGCTCTCGTTACATTCAGGGAAAATATAAGGCAAGTCAACTTTTCGTCCGGCGCCTGACACGCCGCTCATGCTGCATGCCACAAGGCTGTCCGTGTGAAAAAGGCCGGCAGCCAGCAACGGCGCGGCGGGCACGATAATACTCGTGGGATAACAGCCCGCGCAAGCGACGAGTTGGGCGGTTTTAATCGTCGCTCGGTAGATCTCCGGAAGCCCGTAAACCGCCTGTTTCAACACGTCGGGCGCCGGATGCGCGCAGGCGTAATATTTTTCATATATCGTGATGTCTCTAAGCCGGAAATCGGCGCTGATGTCGATCACCTTGACACCCTTGCGGAGCAGGGGCTCGGCGTATTCACTGGCCAGCCCATGGGGCAAGGATAAAAACGCCACGTCAATCTGTTCAGCGATCGCCTCCACATCCGGCTTGGAGAATTGTAAACCGGTTTCCGCGAAGCGGGGAAAAACGGTTGACACTGGTTGGCCGGCGTATTGCCGGGACGTGATCGCGCTGATGGTCACATGGCGGTGTTTAAGAAGAATCCGGAGCAATTCCTCGCCGGAATATCCTGACGCCCCGAAAACCGCGACGGTAATGGTTTGATTTCGCATCGTGTGGGTCCGTTGGTTACGGTATAAATCGTTGGCGGAACTTGTCCGCGGAAATGAAGTCTATACCCTAATTGGTGTCGGCGGTTTTTAAAGCGCCGCCGCGCCCGAAGTTTGGTTTGTTGACGAAAAGAGATCCCGCCGTCTGACATTCTCCGGGAGTGGCGTTACTTTAACGGGGACGCGTGGACTGTCCAAGCGGGAACGTGAAATTAAAAGGATGATAGTATGGAAAAAGTGGTCATTATCGGGTCAGGATGCGCCGGGCTTACCGCCGCCATTTACACCAGTCGGGCGAATTTGAACCCGTTGGTTCTGGTTGGCGCCGATCAGGGCGGACAGTTGGCGTTGACGACGGATGTGGAGAATTTCCCGGGCTTCCCAGAGGGGATCATGGGTGCGGAAGTGATGGATTTTTTTGACCAACAAGCCAAGCGTTTCGGCGCCCGTTTGGAGTACAAAACGGTTCTGGAGACGGACATTGTCCCCGGTGGGCCGCAGCGGTTGACCTTGGATGACGGCTCATCGTTGGCGTGTGAGGCGTTGATCATCGCCACCGGCGCCCGTCCCCGGTGGTTGGGGCTGCCGTCGGAAGAGGCCTTGAAAAATAAAGGGGTTTCCGCCTGCGCCACCTGTGACGGCGCCTTGTACAGGGATGTGCCCGTGGCGGTCGTTGGCGGCGGAGACACGGCCTTGGAAGAGGCGCTTTTTTTAACCCGCTTCGCCAGCCAGGTGACGCTGATCCATCGGCGGGATGAATTGCGGGGATCCAAAATCATGCAGCAGCGGGTCTTTGACAACAAAAAAATCACCATCCTGTGGGATTCGGTGGTTGATAAAGTTCTTGGTGAGGATGAAGACGGGGTGACCGGGCTCACGGTGAAAAACACCCAAACCGGAGAGCTGTCCACGTTGACCTGCGCCGCCGTCTTTGTCGCCATTGGTCATATCCCCAATACGGATCCCTTTAAAGGCCAATTGGACATGGATGACGCGGGATATATCATCACCCCTGACGGCGGGCGCTCGCTCACGTCCGTTGAAGGCGTTTTTGTGGCGGGTGATTGCGCTGACCACGTGTATCGCCAGGCGGTGACCGCCGCCGGCATGGGCTGCCGAGCCGCGATTGATTGTGAACGCTGGCTGGCGGGAAAAGAGTGAACCCATGGCGTGCCTTCCGGTGACGACAATCCGCCATGCGCAAATGGTCGATATCACGGGCCAAATCGAGGCGCTGCTGCCGGCCGATTTTTCCGGTGCCGCCCTGATCTTTTGCCAGCATACCACCGCTGGGTTGACGATTAATGAAAACGCCGATCCGGATGTTGTTCACGACATGCTGGGTGAATTTGACCAGTTGTCCCCCTGGAACAATCCGGCCTTCAAGCATGGCGAAGGCAACAGCTCCGCCCATGTCAAAGCGACGCTGGCGGGCAGCTCCGTCACGGTTCCCGTGGAGCGGGGACGGATGCTGCTCGGGACTTGGCAGAGTATTTACTTGTGCGAGTTTGACGGTCCCCGTTCCCGGCGGGTGATCGTGACATTGCTTCCCGGGTGTTGACGGCGACGACGCATTCTCCCCGCCATTGTCTGTCCGCGTGTTCCGCGAGCAGCTCGCCAACGGTGCCGCGCAGGCATTCCTCATGCAGTTTGGTCGCTTCCCGAATGAGAGCGACGGGTGTCTGAGGCCCCATCACCTCGTGAATGCCGGTGAGCAGTTTGGTGATCCGGTGAGGCGCTTCGTAGATGAATACGGTCATCTTCAGATCCGCGGCCTCCGTCAAAAAGGTCTCCCGTCGGCCTGATTTGACGGGGGGAAAACCAAGAAACGCGAATCGATCCACCGGCAATCCGCAGGCGACCACCGCGAAGGTGAGAGCGGAGACTCCGGGAATGACTGTGGGAACGATCCCCCGGTCATAGGCGGCGCGGACAATGAAAAAACCGGGGTCGGCGATCGCCGGGGTGCCGGCGTCTGACAGCACGACAACCGTTTTGCCATTCTCCACTTGGTCGAGGATGCGATCCGCGGTTCGATGCTCATTGTGCGCGTGGTGGGCGACCAGCTTGGTGTGAATGTCGAATTTGGAACAGAGGATCCGCGCTCTCCGCGTGTCTTCCGCGGCGATGATGTCCGCTGTCTTCAGCACATGCAAGGCGCGGAGGGTGATGTCGTCTAAATTGCCGATTGGCGTGGCGACGAGAATAAGTTGTCCGGCGCTTGGTTCCATAATGTCACCTTGATCTCGCCTGTCCCCGTTCCACAGCGGGGGGCGGCCAGGCGGTCTCGGTCAGCGTCAACAACACCGGCACGAGCATGCGCATGATCGCATAACTAAAAAGGCCGGCGAAAAACATGACTATAACCATTGCGAGTCTCTCCAAGTAAACGGGAGTTGCAAAAGGGAAAAATAGCTTGTCCAAAGCGTTTCGCAAACACGTATGGAGCCTGAATACTGAACGCTTCCAACTTTTTGAGCGCTTGCTTTTTTTGTTTTTTTGAATTATCTTCGGCCCGCTATTGAAAAAACGAGCGCCGTCAGCGTCTTCAATCGGAAAGAGAGAGCGATCGGGGACTGGAGCTGTGTTGTTTTGATGTCAATAATCATGGAGAAAAAGGTATGTCACGAGTTTTAACGGGAATTAGCTTGATTGTTGTCTTTGGCGCAAGTGTTTTAGTCGCCGCGGAGCACAAAGAATTAAAGAACTATCCGGAGGCGAAGGAAGGGATGGAACGCCATGTGATCATCTTGCCTCACAAAGAACGCGGTGAGGAAGGGGCTTTTAAAGTCGAACTCCTCCCTGGTAAGACCATGTTGACCGACGGTGTCAACCAAGCGCGCTTGGGCTGTTCGCTGGAACGTCAGACTTTGAAAGGGTGGGGATACACATATTTCGACCTTACGGGATCAATGATGGCTGCCAGCACCTTGATCGGCGTCCCCCCGGGAACTGAAAAAGTGGAACGCTTTGTCGGCGGTCAACCTCTGCTAACCAATTATAACAGCCGGTTGCCGATTGTTATTTACGCCCCGGCTGGCTGTGAAATCCGGTACCGGATTTGGACCGCCCCGCAAGCGTGGGAATCGTCTGAGAAAAAATGACATCGGATCCCGATGGACGGAGTGTCAGTATGGTGACAACCAGCCAAGAAGTGGTGTTGGCGCTGGGCGGGGGCGCCGCCCGTGGCTGGGCCCATGTCGGCGTGGTCCGCTGGTTCCTGGAACGAGGCATTTCGGTTAAAGGTGTCGCGGGCACCAGTATCGGGGCCTTGGTCGGCGCGTTTTTAGCCGCTGGAAATGTCGAGGCTCTATGGAGCGGGTTGGCGCCGTCCCGCCGCCGGGATTTGACCCGTTTTTTTGATGTTGTCATTGGCGGTGATGGCCTGTTCGCCGGCGGACGGGTTGTTGATTTTCTCCGTGAGAATCTTCCTGTTCATGATATCGCCCAACTGTCGATTCCCTTCGCCGCGGTGGCGGTTGATTTGAACAGCGGCGAGGAGATTGTTTTCAAAGACGGAAACCTGCTTGACGCGGTCCGCGCCAGTATCTCGCTTCCCGGGGTTTTCACACCGCTTAGAAAAGACGGCCGGGTGTTGGTCGACGGCGGACTGGCCAATCCCCTTCCCGTTGATGTCGCCCGGACCTTGGCGCCGGGGGTTCCCGTTTGCGCGGTGGATTTGAATGGCCACGTGCCCGCGTCTTTTTTCCAATTACCCCAAATGGCGGGACAAACCGCCGCCTCCCGCTGGCTGAGTTTCCGCATGAATCTCCGCCGGTGGATGCGGCGGCGGCAGCTGAAAACGATGCTCCCTGTCGCTACCGCCAGCCTGGTGGTCATTCAACAGCAGTTGACCGCCGCCCGCTTGAAGATAAGCCCGCCGGATATCTACCTGAAACCGGATCTGAGCGACATCGAACTGTGGGATTTCCATAAGGCGGAAGCCGCTATGCGCATTGGCTATGAGGCGGCTCGCCAGATTACGTCATGAATTTCCGGATGAGGTTCTTGTGGCGTTGAATCAGGCGGGGGGGGAAGTGAAGACGGCGAAAAAAGAGGGAGGTGGCCACGCGCGTTTATGGGAAGGAGAGAGAAGGAGGGAGAAAGGAGAAAACACGCGGACCACCTCCCGCAGTTAAAATAACCCGCGCGGCGGGTTTGTCTATCGTTAAACGCGTGTTTTCAAAAAGTTTTTTCCCGCCTGCCCGGGCTATGTGACGGGACGGCGGTTTTTTTGGGGATGAATTGCGGATACCGGTGAACAAAATCGTATTGCGCGGTCATATTACGGCAAGTCAGTCATTATATAAAGGCGATTATGTTGATTCAAAGTCCAGCTCCCGGTTCATCCATCATGTGTCGCAGTGGCGATTGTCTCACGATCCGATTGACGGGCAAGCCCGCGGCTGAAGGGACCGCCTGGCTGCGGACGAATCTAGGGCGGGGTGATGTCAGAATCCGCGAGGTTCTGGCGCACGCTGAGAAGGGCAAGGCGATACTTGACCGGGACTGGCACGATGTGCCCATGACTCCCGTGGAAAAGGATGCCTGGACAGTCACGCTTCCCCTGACCCAGATCGGATGCTTCCAGGCGAAAGCGTTTTTTGACTCCACACGGGAAAAACGGGTCTTCTGGCCGGCGGGAGACAACCTGGTGGTGAAAGTGGAACCGGCGGAGACGCTGCGCGGGAATTCGATATACACCGTTTTTCCACGGCAGTTCGGGCCGGATAAAGGCGCGGAAAAATCCTCCCGGCTTGACCGCGCCGCCGTGGAAAAGCTGGACAAGCGGGGTTACACGGTCATTCCTCCCTCCGGCACCTTCCGTGATATCATCAATGAACTTGATTTTATCATGGGAACCCTGGGGGCGCGGATCATTCAACTGCTGCCTGTTCATCCAGTGCCGGTCAGTTACGGCCGGATGGGACGGTATGGCAGCCCTTTCGCCGCCACGGATTTTTTCACGGTGGATCCGGCGCTGGCGGTTTTTGACAAGGCGGCGACACCCCTGGATCAATTCCGGGAACTGACCGACGCCGTCCACGCCCGGCGGGGACGGGTGTTCATTGACCTGCCGGCGAATCACACCGGCTGGGCGTCACATCTCCAAACGCATCACCCGGAATGGTTCACCCGTGAAGAGAATGGCGATTTTCATAGTCCGGGGGCCTGGGGGGTCGTCTGGGCGGATTTGTGTGAGCTGGACTATCGCCAGCGGGGATTGTGGAAGGAGATGGCGGATGTCTTTTTGTTTTGGTGCCGCCAAGGGGTGGACGGATTCCGATGCGATGCCGGATACATGGTTCCGGAACATGTCTGGCGCTATGTCGCGGCCAAGGTCCGGGCTGAATTCCCAAACTGCGTCTTCATGCTGGAAGGGCTGGGAGGCCCCATCAAGGTCATGAAGTCACTCTTGACTGACGGGTCGTTGAACTGGGCTTACTCCGAATTGTTTCAAACGGAAACCAAGCCAGCTTTTGAACATTATCTTCCAGGATGTAATGACATCGCCCGCCACATCGGCACACTCGCGCACTTCGCCGAAACCCACGATAACAACCGCCTGGCGGCGACATCACCGGCTTACGCGAAGATGCGGACGGCGCTCTGCGCCCTGTTCTCCCATGGGGGAACTTTTGGGTTCACCAACGGGGTCGAGTGGCTGGCGACGGAGAAAATCGATGTGCATGGGGCCGCCGCTTTGAATTGGGGCAGTCCGGAGAACCAAGTGGACCATATCCGCCGGTTGTTGACAATCCTTGAGCATCATCCGGCCTTTCACATGGGGGTTCCGCAAACCCTTATCCACAGTGGTGACACCCCGGCCTTAGCTCTCAAACGCGGAACGTCCGGAACATCGGATGCCGTGCTGGTGCTGGTCAATTTAGATGTTAATACCGAAAGAGAGATCCGCTGGAGTCCTGACGACTTCGCTGTCGATGGCGGTTTGCATGATTTGATCAGCGCGGAAGTGGAAACCGTGAAGCGGACACGGAACGGCTATTTTTCAGTGATGTTGCCGCCCGGGCGCGTGGCGTGCCTCAGTCCGGATCCCGTCTATGTGGAGACAATCGCCCGTGAGAACCGTGTGCCGGTCATGCTCCGGGAACGGTCTCTTGAGCAGCGTCAACGGGAGATAGTGTTGAAAGTCTGGGGACATGTTCATGGTTTTGGAGATGTCGGCTCGTTTGATGTGACGGCGGCCGCCCGCCTGCTCGCGGAAAGCGGCCCCGAAGCGCTGTGCCAGTCTCTGGGCGCGGCCGACGGAGAGCCCGCTCCCCGCCTTCCGCTTTTCAGCCGCTGGGAGTATCCCGCGGACATCCATCGAACCGTGCCGGTTCCGCCCGGAAAGATGGTGCTGGTTGTGGCGCCACACCATTTTTCGGTGAAAATCAGACGGGAAGATCGTGTGGCGCGCTATGAGCACAGTCTCCCCGCTCCTGACGGGACGCACTTCGCTCTCTTGGACGCTGTTGGTGGCGGCGGGAAAAATCAACGCCTGGGTATTGATATCGCTCTTTATGGTGACGGGACAACCAGGCGCCAGTCCGGCTCAATCTTAGTCTTGCGTGACGGCGGCGGTATCGAACCGGTCTCAACCTTCGCGCCGGACAGGTTTAACGTCCCGGAACTCTATGCGTTGCAAGCCAATGAACTGGGCGGATACGCTCAGACCCGGGCCGCTTGGAGCCACCTGGAAAGCCAGTACGACGCCTTTCTGGCGGTCAATGATCATCCGGACTTTCCCGTTGACCGGCGGGTCATGCTCCGGCGCTTCCGCGTCTGGTCCGTCCACCGGGATTACTCGCAAGAATTGGGACCGAAGTGTCAGACACAGTTCCGCGTGGCGGCGGACGGGTGCCCGGTGTGGTCGTTCGATGTTCCGGTCGGACAGGGGGTGACCGTGGGAATTGACATTGCCGCCCGCTTGTCGAAACGGGGGAATCACGCGCGGGTGACTCTGTCGAGAATACCGGCCGCGCGGCGGGCCCACTGCCTTCAGGACACGGAGCCCGTCCGCTTGATTATCCGCCCTGATGTGGAAGACCGGAGCGCCCATGAGGTCACCCGGGCGATGGCTGGTCCGGAACACGCCTTCCCCGCCGCCGTGAAACCCATGGCCAATGGGTTTTCGTTCAATCCCGGAGGCGAACGGAACCTGATTCTGCGGGCGGACGGCGCCGCCTTCACCACTGAGCCCGAGTGGCTGTATATGGTCAGTCAGCCATTTGAAGAGCACCGGGGCCTCTCACCGCATACCGATGTGTTCAGCCCCGGCTATTTTCATGGACTGCTCACGGGGGACGGACGCATGGTCATTGATGTGTCACTTGGTCCCGTCCCCGTCGGCATCGAGTCAGACCATGAGCCGGACCCGGTGTCGAATCATGCGGACATGGAAGGCGCCTTGCGCCGGGCGATCGCCGCTTTTATTGTCAAACGGGATCAATTCAAAACGGTTATAGCGGGCTATCCCTGGTTTTTGGACTGGGGACGGGACACCCTGATTTGTCTGCGGGGTATTCAGGCGGCCGGCTTCGCGCGGGACTGCCGCGATATCTTGATACAGTTCGCCCGCTTTGAAAAGGCGGGAACCTTGCCCAATATGATCCGTGGCGATGATGAGTCGAACCGGGACACATCAGACGCCCCGTTGTGGCTTCTGGTGGCGTGCGCCGATTATGTGGACGGTTGCGGAGACCGCGCTGTTCTCGCTGAGGATTGCGGGGGACGGACCCTTCTGGACGCGCTTACCGCGGTCGCCGAGGGATATGTGGCCGGCACTCCTAACGGTATCAAGGTCGATCCGGAATCCGGGTTGGTTTACAGTCCCTCGCATTTCACCTGGATGGACACGAATCATCCGGCGGGGACGCCACGGCAAGGATACCCGGTCGAAATTCAAGCGCTATGGATCGCCGGCCTGAGAAAGCTGGCGGAGTGGACAGGCGATAAGCGATGGGCGGACCGCGCGGATCACGCCAGTGCCAGTTTGCGAACGTTGTACGTGAAGCCCGGACAGGATTTTCTCAGCGATTGCCTCCATTGTGAGCCGGGCGTTCCGGCCGCCCGGGCGGTGGCGGACGACCACTGCCGACCCAATCAATTGCTGGCGGTGACCTTGGGCGCCGTCACGGATCGGGAACTGGCCCGGAACATTCTCCGCTCGTGCGAATGTCTGCTGGTGCCGGGGGGAATCCGCAGCCTGGCGGACCGTCCGGTCACCTGCCCGCTGCCGGTGTGGCGGGACGGCAAGCTCTTGAACAACCCGGACGCGCCTTACCGCGGCCGCTATGAGGGGGATGAGGACACCCGTCGAAAACCGGCCTATCATAATGGCACGGCCTGGTCATGGCAATTCCCGCTTTATCCGGAAGCGTTGCTGAAGGTGTATGGCGAAGATGCCAAAGCGACCGCCTTGGCCTTGTTGATGTCAAGCTGTGAAGTGATGAATACGGGCTGCGTCGGACATATCCCGGAAATTATGGATGGTGACGCGCCCCACGCGCAACGGGGATGCGGCGCCCAGGCCTGGGGAGTCACGGAACTCTACCGGGTGTGGAAAATCCTCTCCGGATAGAGCGCCTGCTCAGGCTCGCGCCGTGGCGGAAAAACCGGCCGCGTCGGATGCCGCCCCCGCCCCCGTGAATGATCGGACATGGTTGAATAAATGACGGTCACGCCGCGTCTATATCTGTATCGGGTGACCGTCTGAGTCACAGGCGCTGAATAAATATGGAGACATGGATCATGCGAAACTTGATCAAATGCGGACAGGCCTGGGTTCCGTTCATGCTGTTAGTGTTACTGACCGGGTGCGCCACCAGTCGCTATCTGAAACGCGGCGACCAGGCCCTCAGCCGTCAAGCCCCCGTCGAGGCCCGGCGTTACTTCGAGTTGGCCTTGGCCCGCAAGCCGGATTTGTCCGCCGATCCGGTGTTTATGGAAAAACTGCGGGTGTCCCGGCGGGATGCCCGGCTGGCGGAGGGAAACACCGCCCGGGCTCGGGAGGATTGGTTGGCGGCGGTCACCTTTTATCAGCAATCATTAGCCTATGAGCCGGGCTATCAGCCGGCGGTCGCCGCCATTGAAAGTACCCGGACGGTCGGCCGCCAAGTGTTGTATGACGGGGCTTTGCAAGCGGCGGACAGGCAAGACGGGAAAACCGCGCGGACTCGACTGTCCGAAGCCCTGCGGCTGGTTCCGGATGATACCCTCAGCGCCCAGGCGCTGGCGTCTCTGGACGCTCCGGAAAAGAACGTGCCGCCCCGGCCTTTGGCGGACTACCGGGCGGCCGTCGCGGCGGCCGCGGCGAAGCGCTGGCATGAGGCGGCCGAAACATACGCCGCGGTAAAGGGCGCCGCTCCCTGGCACCTGCCCGCCCGCATGGGTGAAACCGGCGCCCGTGAGAAAATCGCCGAAGCGGATCTACTCGCTAACCAAGCGCAGGAGATGTTTGACCGCAAGGCGATCCCGCAAACCCGGCAAGTGCTGACGCGGCTGGAGGCCCTGTACCCGACTCATCCCCAATACCTGAGCGTCCTCACCGCGGTGGAGAGCGTGGAAGCGGATGTCGCCGCTCTGTTACGGGAAGCGGAAAATCTTATCAATCAGAACAAGTATGATCAGAGTGTCGAGCTGTGTGAGCAGGCGTTGTTCCTTTATCCCGCCCACCCCGAGGCCCGTCGTGTTCAAGAAACGGCTGAACAAAAGGCGGCGGACAGCTATTTGACGCAAGCCGGCGTTTATCTCGGGCAAAAAAAATACAGTTTGGCGGCGCGGTCGTATCACCGGGTGTTTGACTATCCCTTCCGCCACGATGACGCCCGGGAAGGATTGGCGTTGATTTCCAAAGAAATCGCCATGGAAAGCAACCGCGATAAAAAACCGGCCAGCGCCTTGCTTTGGGCGACGCACGCCGAAACCTATCGGACTGGAACGATTTCCGCGGACGCGATGGGGAAACTCCAGTGGCAGATTATGAGCCGCTATCCGCTGAATATGTCGGTCTCAGTCGCCGCCATTGACCGGTTCAGCGGCGAAGCGGCCCGCCTGGAAGACCGCCTGGCCCAGGATATGACGCGGATGACCGACGCGCCGGACGGCTATTTGGTCGCCATCGACGTGCTTGATGTCGTCGCCGAGACCACGCTGATACGGGTGGAAGAGCTGACCCAACCCTTTGACGTGCCGGTGGAAGTCGATAACCCTGATTGGTACCACCTGCGGGACCGGGTCAGTCAACAACACGCCTATTATGAGCGTCTCGAACATCTGTGCCATGATCGGCGCCGGGCCGCCGAGCGGTATGAAAAAACCGCGGATCCGCAAAATCCAAAGCACATGGACAAACTTAGACACCTGCGCCAGCAGACGCGGGACGCGGAACGCGACATGCGGGCGCAAAGAGATCACCTGGAGGATTTGCGGCGACGCTTCCGGCATACTTATCCCCGGATGACTGTTCTGGAACGCCGCTTCTGGAATTACCGGCGCGAAACGAGCCGCCTGACCGTGGCGCTGAAAACCCGGATGATAATCTATGACCCGGCTAAACGCGCTGAAGCCAGGCCCCGCGTCTTTGAGAGTGTTCAGGTCGCGGAGGACGCGCTCATTGTCAATCCCAATGCCCAGGTGGGCGTGGATCCCGATCCCCTGATTTTACCCGCGGTGGATGACATGCGGGCGGCGGCGGTCGCGGATTGCGCGGAGCAAATGAGCGAGGTCTTCAGACCCGTTATTCTGGATGATTATTTTGACAGCCTTAACCAGCAAGCCGCCGCCGCGGAGGACGACGAGATAAAACTGGCCTGTCAACTGGCCCTGTGGATGATGCAGCGGAAATACGCGCCGGAAGCCGCCGCGCGGACCTATAAATCCCTGATGGACAGTGTGGTTTATCCCCGTTAAAGGCCATAAAAAACACGCCGGCCGGCAATGACTATGAGGCGCTCGGACATTTTCCCGCGCAGGCGGACGAACATGCCAGGCAGGGGGATGGACGCTCCTCGTCATCATCTTCCGGCGTGTCATCCAGGTGGCTGTTTGTTTTCTTGCCAATCAGGTAAAGACCACCGTAATTCACGCCGAGGACAAGTAAGGCGAGCACCATGTAAATACCATTGCGCCCTTCGGTGATCTGGTAAAACAAGGTGGCGATGGACCATGCCAGGAGCGTGGAATACACAGCCATGACAGCGGCGAAAAAGCCCCCCATTTCCTGTCGAACCGCCCCGATCACCGCCAGACAGGGGAAATAAACCAGGACAAAAAGCAGATAGGCGAAGGCGGACATCGCGGTGAAATTCTTCGAGATATGACTGTAAATCGCGGTCTCCGCGCCAATCTCCCCAGCGAGGGCTTCCTCATCCTCGCCAATCAGTCCGAACCCCAATATGTCAACCGATGTGACGATGTCGATAAAGCCGTCTTTGACGGTTCCGAACGCCTCCCCTACCGTCCCGGCGATATCCAAGCCCTCCTCGTCATCACCGCTTCGCGGCTGGTCCATAGCTGTGGGCGCTTCGCTTTCCGACCCCATGTCCATGGAGGCGTAGAGGGAGTTCACCGTGCCGACAATCGCTTCCTTGGCGAACATGCCGGTGAATAGAGCCACGGACGCGGGCCAGTTGTCCTTGGCAATCCCCATAGGCTTGAACACTGGCGCGATCGCCTTGCCGGCGTAAGCCAGGACGGAATCCTGGGAGTTTTCGTTCCCGAAAGACACCCGCCCGTCTTTCATGCCCAGCGAATTCAACACGCTTAAAACAAATACCGCCGCTACAACGATCGCCCCGGCTTTCCGGATAAAATGTTTCAGCCGGATCCAGGCGTTTTTGACGACCGCGCAGAAACGCGGCGGATGATATAAGGGCAGATCCATGACGAAGTAAGAAGGAGTTCCCTTGAACAGAGTTGATTTGAGCATGAACCCGGTGAATATCGCCAACAGCAGGCCGGACAGGTAGATCATGAACACGGCCAGGCCGGAATAGCGTTTAAATAAAGCGGCGCAAAATAACGCGTAGACCGGCAGACGGGCGCCGCAGGACATGAACGGCGCCATGAAAATCGTCATGTACCGATCCCGTTTAGTGGTCAAGGTCCGGGCGGACAGCACGGCGGGCACGGTGCAGCCAAACCCCACGATCATCGGAATAAACGCGGAACCGGGCAATCCGATTTTGCGCATGAAACGGTCCGCCATGACTCCGACCCGCGCCATGTAACCCAAATCTTCCAAAATGGCTAGAGCCATGAACATGAAAAAGACCACCGGCACAAAGGTGGCGACGGTCTGGCAGCCCGCCCCCACGCCGCCGGCCACCACGACAATCAGCCATTCCGGCGCCCCGATCGCCGTCATGCCCGCCGCGGGAATATCAACAAACACCAAACCGCCTAAAATGTCAAAGAAGTCAATGAACACCGATCCCAGACCGATGGCGAACCAAAAGGTGATAAACATGGAGATGAAAAAAATCGGCACGGAGGCGAATTTGTTCAACACCACGGTGTCCAGTTTGTTGGTGAAGCTGACGCGCCGGTCTTTTTTCTCTTCCATCACCTGCGCGCAGATCAAGTCAATGTGGGAATATTTTTTTACCGTGTCCATCACCTCGATTTCCGAGGCGTGGGTCTCGTGGGCCGGTAACTGATCCACCGCTTCCTCAATTTTCAGCATGGCCGCTTTCACGGATTGCTTGTCCACGCCGATCACCGGGATCACGGGCAGTCCCAAGTCTTTGCTTAACCGCTCCGCATTGATCTCCACGCCCTCCCGTTCGGCGGCGTCGACCATGTTCAGGAGAACGATAATCTGATTTGTCCGCTCCTTCAGATCCATCGTCAGATAGAGATTTCGGGAGAGGTTTGTGGCGTCAACCACATTGAGAATCAAATCATATTCGCCCGCCCGGATCACTTTCTCCGCAATGCGCTGATCTTCCGTGTCCGGACTTAAATTATAGGTTCCCGGCAAGTCCACCAAGGTCGCTTGATGCCCGTTGATCGTGAACTGGCCCTCGATCTTTTCAACCGTGACTCCGGGCCAGTTGCCGACTTTCTGCCGGGCCCCGGTAATCCCGTTGAACAGCGTGGTTTTCCCGCAATTGGGGACACCGGCGATGGCTATTTTTTTCAATTTATGCATGATGATGTAAGCGATCTATAACGGCTTCACCCGGATTGCCCGCGCCTCTTTCCGACGCAGCGCGATGCGGCTGCCGCGGATGTGGACAATCATGGGATCAGTCGTCGCCACCGGCGCGCGCTCAACCGGGGTGCCGACCACAAAGCCCATTTTGTGCAGCTTCTCCGCATAGGGCGAGAACGCGTCGTCAAACCCCGTCACTTGATACATCTCCCCCTTACGGATGTCCGATAAACTCAATTCGTCTGGCATGAAGGCCTCTTTCGTTATGGGGCGTCTCCGCGGATCAGCCGCCTGGAGTCCGGCACCGCGTTTTCAGCAAGGCCTTAAATTAGTTTGTCACGCCTAAGTTTCAAGAGCCCCGGGATAAAAAAAGCTCCCGTATCACGGATGGATACGGGAGCCTCATGATTAAAAAGCTGAATCAGCTTTAAGCGCGGTTAACCCAGGCGCTCTTCCAGTTTCGCCAACTGCGCGGTGATCTCAGCCGGCAGCTTGTCGCCGAATTTGGCCAGATACTCTTTGGCGTTAGCTAACGTGACTTTGTAGCCGTCTTTGTCGACTTTCATCAGTTCAGCCATATTCTCAGCCGAGATGTCCAGGCCATCCAGTGTCAAGTCGCCATCGACAGGCATCAACCCGATCGGGGTTTCACGGGTGTCGACTTTACCTTCAACGCGGTCGCACATCCATTTAAGGACGCGGCTGTTTTCGCCGAAGCCGGGCCACAGCCATTTGCCATCGTCGGTTTTACGGAACCAGTTGACGTAGAAGCACCGGGGAGCTTTGTCACCGAGTTTTTCGCCCATGTCGAACCAGTGTCGCATGTAGTCGCCCGCGTGGTAGCCGATGAACGGAGTCATGGCGAACGGGTCGAAGCGCAGGCTGACATTACCCAGGTCGAGTGCGGCCGCGGTCGGCTCGGAGGACGCGGTCGCTCCCATGAACACGCCGTGTTCGAAGTCAAAGGCTTCGTGGACCAGCGGCACGGTGGTAGTGCGTTTGCCGCCGAAAACAAAGATGTCGATCGGCACGCCGGCGGGATCTTCCCAAGCGTCACAGATCACCGGGCACTGGGCGGCCGGGGCGGTGAAACGGCTGTTCGGATGCGCGCCCTTTTCGCCGGAATCCTGTGTCCAGGGATTGTTTTTCCAATCCGTTCCGCCGCCGCCGGGGCAGTCATACCCCATGTCTTCCCACCAGACATCCTTGTCCTCGGTGACAACAACATTGGTGAAGATGGCGTTTTCGCGGATGGATGCCAGAGCCATCGGATTGGAATCCTCGGAGGTTCCGGGCGCCACGCCGAAGAAGCCCGCTTCGGGGTTGATGGCGTAGAGACGGCCGTCTTTACCGGGTTTCATCCAGGCGATGTCATCACCGATGGTTTCCACTTTCCATCCGGGGACGGTGGACTGGAGCATGGCCAGGTTGGTTTTGCCGCAGGCGCTCGGGAACGCGGCGGCGATGTGGAACTGTTTGCCCTCGGGATTGGTGAAGCGCAGAATGAGCATGTGCTCAGCCATCCAGCCTTCGCGCTTGGCGATGGCTGAGGCGATCCGCAGCGCCAGGCACTTCTTGCCGAGAAGGGCGTTGCCGCCGTAACCGGATCCGAAAGACCAGATCAGGTTTTCCTCCGGAAAGTGGGCGATGTATTTCTTCTCAATCGGCGCGCAGGGCCAACGAACATCTTTTTGACCCGGCTCGAGCGGAGCGCCGACCGAGTGCAGGCAGGGAATGAAGTCATCCGTCTGTTCGATCAGGCGGAGAACCTTCGTGCTGACGCGGGTCATGATGTGCATGTTGACCACAACGTAGGCGCTGTCGGTGATTTCAATCGCGTTCTTGGCGATGTCCGAACCGATCGGCCCCATGGAGAAGGGGATGACGTACATGGTCCGCCCCTTCATGCAACCGGCGTACAGTCCCCGCATGATTTTTTTCAGCTCAACCGGATCAATCCAGTTGTTGGTCGGCCCGGCGTCTTCTTCTTTGACGGAGGCGATGTAGGTGCGTCCCTCAACCCGGGCCACGTCGGACGGATCAGAGTTGAAGGCGAAACTGTTCGGACGCTTGTCCTCATTCAGCTTGATCGCCGCGCCGGATTCGACCATTTCAGCCATCAGGCGGTCATATTCTTCGGTTGAACCATCACACCAGACAACCTGGTCCGGCGTGCACATGGCTTCAACTTCAGCGACCCAATTGAGTAATTTTTGGTTTGTCGTGGGAGCAGTCATGGTGTTTCCTTTTCTGTTTTGGGGTGCTTCAGGGGATCGTGTTCGATCACTCGATAACGGCGAATAAAGGTGGCCGGGAAGCTGTCTACGCGAGACGTTTCCCGCTGATTTGTTCCAGGGCGTCCAGATATTTTTCCCGCGTCTTCATCACGACATCCGCGGGCAGCTCGGGGGCCGGGGGATTCTTGTCAAATCCGATGCTCTCCAGATAATCCCGGACAAATTGTTTATCAAGGCTGGGCGGATTGGAACCGGTCGCATAACTGTCGGCGGGCCAGAAGCGGCTGGAATCCGGGGTCAGAACCTCGTCAATGAGAATCAACTGACCGTTATCCATGCCGAATTCAAACTTGGTGTCGGCGATGATGATGCCCTTGGCGGCCGCGTAATCCGCAGCTTTCGTGTAAATGTCCAAGGTCGCTTTTTTCAAGGCCGCCGCCGTGTCCTCACCGACGGTTTCAGCCGCTTTCTCGTAGCTGATGTTTTCATCATGCAGACCGAATTCCGCTTTAGTGGACGGCGTGAAGATCGGCGTGTCCAACTTGGCGGCTTGCGCATATCCCGCTTTTAACCGAATCCCGCAAACCGTGCCCTTGGTCTGGTATTCTTTCCAGCCGGAACCAACCAGATATCCCCGGGCGATGCATTCAATGAGGATGACATCGCTTTTCTTCACCAGCATCGACCGCCCGGCCAAATCGTCGGCGACGGATTGGCAGACCGCCGGAAAATCCGCGGTGTCGGCGCTGATGAGATGGTTGGGAATACAGTCCAGAAAATCAAACCAGAACAAGCTGATCTGGGTCAGGATTTTGCCTTTGTCCGGAATGCCGTTGGGCATCACGCAGTCGAAGGCGCTGATCCGGTCGGTGGCGACCATCAAAAGCTGATCACCGAAGTCATAGATGTCGCGGACTTTGCCGCGATGGGGCTCGGGGCATCCCGGAATGCTGCTGGCGAGTAACGCGCCGTTGCTGTCATATCGCATGAAATCACTCCATTGAATATGTGTTAATACACTAATCCCAACTGTGGGGTGGTTAAAAAACAACTCCGCGGTTGGGATTTTCAAGTCCGGCCAAAAGGCGAGAGTAAATCAATCAATCGGCGGAATCTCTTGGGACCGCCGCGAACAAATGATGGTTAAAAATCAGTAGAATATAGCGTCGGGAAACCCCCTTCGCAAGTCTAAAAAAGTATTTTTTTATCGTTTTTCCGCCGCGGCCCCGGCCCGGGCTGGCGCCGGCGCGGAGCAGACTCTCGCGAAATGGCTGTCGCGAGAGCCGGTTTGACACGTCGCCGCGGCTCTATCGGTGCTGATTAATCACGTCCAGTTGATGCCGCAGATCACCGATTTGCTGACGCCAGAATGGCTCGCTTCCCCAGTCGGGAAAGTTCCGGCCAAAGCGGGGATCTCCCGTTTGCCGTGAGCACCAGGCGAGGAAGTAGAGAATGCGCATGGCGCGCAGGGGTTCGATCAGGGCGAGCGACCGGTCATCAAAGGCGCGGAAATCCTCATAGCCCTCGAGAATAAGGGTGATTTCGCGGCGGCAATCGGGGGCGTGGGCCGGCAGGAGCATCCACAGGTCTTGAACAGGCGGGCCCACAGCCATATCATCAAAATCAATGACCAGAATCCCCTCGCCGGGACGTTCCAGAAGATTTCCTTGGTGGCTGTCACCATGAACGCGGATCATCTCCATATCGTCAAACAACGGTGTGATCCGGGCGAGAAGGGTGTCCGTGAGCGCCGCGAAGGCCTGGCGATGGGTGGCCGTGATAAATCCTCCGTCCAGAAGATGCCGGATGTCTTCGGCGGTGGCGTGTTCCGGGTGCAGGAAAACCCGGTCCGGAGCGTCCTCGCGGGCACCCACCGCATGCAAGCGCCCGACGACTCGGCCGAGCCGCCGCCAGTCTTCGGGACCCAGGGGTTCAAATCCCCGGCCCAGTTTTTTTTCATAGGTGGTGAACGGGATGCCGCCTGCGAAGGCGAGGGTGTCACCATTGGCCATGCGCAGGGGCGCGGCGACGGGAATGTCCTCGTCCGCGCACTGACGGACAAACCGGTGTTCCTGACGGATGCCCGCTTCCGTCCACCGTCCGGGCCGGTAAAATTTAGCGATGAAGCGGGTGCCCTCGACATCCTGCAGTTCATAGACCCGGTTAATATAGCTGGTCAGCGGGTGGGCCAGGCCGGTGAGGCGGATGTTCAGCGCGTCCTCCACGGCGGGAAGAAACATGTCGGGAGTCAGTGGCATGAAACCCGGGGCGGCGGTATTATTCAAAAGAGAATGACCTTTATAGAAAGAAGGGGCGTTCATTGAAGATCAATGACGCCCCGGAAAAAAGATGTGAGCGACGGGTCACGCCGTCGGCAAAGCCACTTTTTTCAAATCGTCGATGTCCAGGGTTTGATAGAAGATTTCCTGAAGCACCCGCAGCAAAATGTCGCGGGCTTCCAGGCTGATGTGGACATCCTCGAACACATCGGTGAGTTGCCGCCAGTATCCTTCGATATCGCCGTTCCGCACTTCGAGCACGTCACTTTGGGCGATAGCCTGGATCAGGCGGGTCTCCTCATCCTGCAAGGCCGTCCAGAACTTTTCAAGGCTGGTTCCCAGGGTGATGCTGCGGTCTTCCTCATAATTGAGTTTTTTGATCAAGCTGTTGAATTTCCGCTTGATCATTGGCGTGGGCTTGAGTTGCTTGCCCACCTCAACCCAGTCAATTTGCCCCAGAATCGCATCGGCGAACTTCCGAACGGTCTGGATTTCGCCGCTGGTTTGGGTCACTACTTTCTTTTGCTCAGCCAGCGCCCGTTTAGTTTCGGCCAACGTGTCGCTCAATTCGCGCGCCTGCACCCGCTGTTTTTCATAATTTTTCCGCCACGTTTCCAGCTCTTCTTTGAGGCGGGCGTTTTCCTGGGCGAACCGGTTCGATTTTTTCTCGACGATTTTCGAGGCTTCGGCCTTGTGGCTTTCGATCGTTTCTTCCGTGTCGCTCATTTGATCCCGAAGTTTGCGGTTTTCGGCTTGAGCGGTTTCAAACTTCAAGGTGAGGCTTTCAACGTCCTTGCGGAGTTGCTTGCGCTCATTGCGGAGTTCCTGGTCTTCGGCACCGATTTTATCGAGCCGGCCGCGGAGTTCCTTGTTCTCATTCTTAACCCGCTCAATTTCGCTTTGCGTATGATCCAGTTCCTCTTTAAGGGTGATGGTTTCCTTAATCAGAACCTCGTTGCCACCGGCGTTTTTGAGCACTTTTTCCGCTTGGCCGGGGGTCATCTGGAGCGGGCTGAAACAAAGCAAAATCCGCCATTTCGGCAGATCTTTGGGATCAAAATACTCTTTAAAGCGCGCCTCCGGCAGGACATAGGCGTCGTCGTCAAGGTTTTCTTTTTTCCGGTATTTTTTATATGCGTCCGAATGAAAATAATCTTCCAGTTTTTTATGCAACTCCTGGTGCACCGGATACCAGTAGGCGAAGACACCGCTGGTCACGCTTTGCTGATAGTCATCCTTTTTCGCTTCCTGTTGCAGAATTTTCTCAAACCGTTTCCGTCCTTTCGGCTCCAGCCGGTGCCCGCCGATCGTGCATCGCTTCAGCACTTGGGCGTTCGACTGAATATAGGCGCGCAAGCCGTTCCACGGCACTTCCCGCACCATCATCGCGAACACATCCGCAAGATCCACGTTTTCAATTGGCTCGTTATTCCCCAACATCCAGTAAATACTCCTTGGCTAACATGTGTTTCGCCGCGACAATGATACCACCCGCCATCTGCCGCCGCAACGAATACTCAATTTTTGTCTCAGCTGGACCCAGACCGGCGAAACCGTCCGCGCTCTCTCCCTTTTCCGCGGCCGCGGCGCTTTGCCGGGATAAGAGCAGCGCTTCCCGCCACTTCTGCTCCTGGCATAACGCGATGCATGTGGACATGGCGTCCACGGGCGGCTCAGGGGCGGAGACCTTCTTTTTCTTGGTCTTCTTGGATGCGGCGGAGGAGGGGGCGATCGTAGAGGGAGATGTCTTCTTGGCTTTTTTTGCCATAATTCAAGAATCAGGGAATGTGAGAAATGTCGAAACGATTAAGAAAACCACACGAAAGTGAAAATGGAGGCGCGGACCGGATTCGAACCGGTGAATAAAGGTTTTGCAGACCTCTGCCTTACCACTTGGCTACCGCGCCGTGAATAAGCAATAAGGCACGTAATATAACTCGCGAAAAACAGATGTCCATAATGTTTTTTGGCAGATCATGGTTTTTTTATAAAAGTGACTGGCGGCATTGCGCTTTTGAATTACGTTATTCGTATTATCGGCGGTTTAAAATACGATTTTCGTAAAAAGGGGCTGTGGTATGAAAGTAGGTGTGGCTAAGGAAATCAAGCGTCATGAGTACCGCGTGGGATTGACCCCGACGGATGCCAAATCGTACGTCGCTCACGGTCATCAAGTTCTGGTTGAACAGGACGCCGGTGATGAGGCGGGATTTCCGGATGCCGCTTACGTGGCCGCCGGCGCGACAATCATTCCGGAAACCCGGGCCCTGTTTGACGAGGCGGAGATGATCGTCAAGGTCAAGGAACCGCAACCCTCTGAATATGATCTGCTGCATGAAGGACAGCTTCTTTACACCTATCTGCACTTGGCCGCTGACGAACGGCTGACCCGGGCGCTGCTTGATCGGAAGGTCAATGCCGTCGCCTACGAAACCATTGAGGATCATGACAGCCTGCCCTGCCTGGTGCCGATGAGCGAAATCGCCGGCCGTCTGTCCGTTCAGGAGGGGGCCAAATACCTTGAAAAACAGTTTGGTGGGCGGGGCATTCTGCTTGGCGGGGTTCCGGGTGTCCGCCGCGGACGGATCGCCATTCTTGGCGGGGGCGTGGTGGGCGCCAACGCGGCGAAAATCGCGGTCGGGATCGGAGCCGATGTCACCATTCTTGATATCAACGCCCGTCGTCTAGCCTACCTGGATGATATTTTCGGATCATCCATCTCGACCCTTTACAGCACGGAAGCCAATGTTGAGGCCGTTCTGCGCGAGTGCGACCTGCTGATCGGGGCGGTTCTGATTCCCGGCGCCCGGGCCCCTAAACTGGTCAGCCGGGACCATCTTAAACTGATGAAAAAGGGTGCCGTGATTGTCGATGTGGCTGTTGACCAGGGCGGCTGCTTCGAAACCACCCGCCCCACGACCCATGACGACCCGACCTATATCGTGGACGGCATTGTTCATTATTGCGTGGCCAACATGCCTGGGGCGGTGGCCTTGACATCCACCCTTGGACTGACCGGAGCGACCCTGCCCTATGGGCTGCGGTTGGCTGAGCGGGGACTTGAAGAGGCCGCCCGGACATCACGGGCGATCGCCACCGGTGTCAACACATACGCCGGCCATCTCACGTGCGAGGCGGTGGCCGAGGCGTTTGACATGCCCCACGCCGCGGTTGAATCATTGCTGTGAAACCCATGCGACCCGATAAAGTCGATTGGAAAATCATTGACCGGTTGCGCCGTGAAAATGTCAGCAACACCGTTCTCGCCCGGGAATTGCAGTGTTCCGAAGGAGCGGTCCGGCAGCGTGTCAAGCGGTTGAAGGAAGCCGGGATCCTGCGGGTGACCGCGACGATTGACACGGATGTTCTGGAAAATCAGCAAGTCGCCTTGATCGCCATCAACGTGCGTGAAACCGCTCTTCTGGAAGAAAAGGCCCGGCAAATCGCCGCTTTGGACAAAGTGCTGTCGGTCTCCATCGTTTCCGGTCGTTACGATCTGATGGCGGAAATCCTGGTTGACTCAAACCGTGGCTTGGTTGATTTCCTGACCTCGGATCTGTCGCGGGTCAACGATGTCACCTCCAGTGAAAGTTTTCTCTTGCTGAAGAGCTATGGCAAACATGTTTGAATTCTGAATAGTTTGAAGAAGGAACACGCGTTGCCTGTTATCACGCTCGAC
Organism: Lentisphaeria bacterium; assembly: GCA_032251435.1. Taxonomy (GTDB): domain Bacteria; phylum Verrucomicrobiota; class Lentisphaeria; order Oligosphaerales; family MVZH01; genus JAVVEH01. The sequence continues at coordinate 40,492 of JAVVEH010000031.1, forward strand.
ATGATTGACATTGACATCACCCGTAAGCCGATCAAACGGCTTTATTTGCGGGTGCGGGCGCCGGATGGGCGGGTCACGCTTTCCATTCCCCGCCGCGTGTCGGACGCTTACGCCCGGGAATTCATCGCCGACCGGCTTCCCTGGATCAAGCAACAACAAGCCCGGCTCGCCGACCGCCCCGCCCCGCCCGCCTGCGAATATAAAACCGGGGAGTCGCATCCCGTCCGGGGAGTGACTTATCCTCTGTCAATCATATTCGTGAATGGAACGCGCCAGGCGCGGCTGGTAAACGGGCGGCTCTTGTTGTCCTGCCGTCCCGGTGACACGACCGAAAAGCGGGCGGCGATTCTCAGAGAGTGGTACCGGAACGACTTGAAAAAACGGATCCCCGGAATCATCGAACGGTATGAGATGATCATGGGTGTCCGGGTCAGCGGCTTCAGCATTCGACACATGCGCGCCCGCTGGGGAAGTTGCCATACCCGTGACGGCCGTCTGACAGTCAACCTGGAGCTGGCCAAATATCCCGATGCCTGTCTCGACTATGTCGTGGTTCACGAAATGGCCCATTTGCTGGAACGGGGACATAATGCCCGCTTTTACGCGCTGATGACACGCTTTTTCCCGACGTGGAAGGATGTCAAAGCCCGCTTAGCGAGACCATCATGGGACATTTAAACCGAATGGTTCAAGGCACCGGTCAGTGAGAATACGCAGGGGTTTCATAGGGATGGGGGAGAGAATAAAGAAACGTTGATTTCGCTGAGGCGGGTTAGACCGATGTCGCCACCGGCCAGTGGGAATAGGCGGGTGTCTCATAAGGATGGGCGGCCAGCAGGGCTTTGATCACCGCTGGCAACACCTCTTCCGCGCAGATCATTTCCACCTTAACTTCCGGCACAAAGGTGTCTTCACCGGTTTTTCCAATGGCCGGATGACTTCCCGCCAGCGGGCGGAACTGGCCGGTCCCCGGGGTTTCCCAGCAACACCGGTCATAGGTTCCCAACCGCCCGCCACCGGCCGCGAAAACCGCGTTTTTAACGCTCTCCGCATCAGCTTCCGGCACATAAAAAACAAACATGTGGCGCATAGTCAGTAATCAGTAATCAGTAAGTCAGTAATCAGTAATCAGTAAGTCAGTAATCAGTAATCAGTAAGTCAGTAGTCAGTAAGTCAGTAAGTCAGTAGTCAGCCTGGCACGCCGTAGCCAATCTGCGAGGTTCGCAAACCTCGCTCCTGACAGATCTGAGACAAGGTCACTTATTTTGCAACCATGTTCGACTGCTCAACACGGGTGCATCCGGGACGGATGCGCTCCATGGACCGTTTTCCTCTGGAAAACATCCGTCTCGACCGGTCAAAAACCGCTGGCTCATCATTCTTGTCTCAGAAGAGCTTTGCGAAGACGGCTGGTCACGACTTCCACGACTTCCACGCCTTTCACGTTTCCACGCCTTTCACGCTTTCACGTTTTCACGCCTTTCACGTTTCCACGACTTCCACGACTTTAACGACTTCCACGACTTCCACGACTTTAACGACTTCCACGACTTCCACGACTTTCACGACTTCCACGACTTCCACGACTTTAACGACTTCCACGCCTTTCACGTTTCCACGACTTCCACGACTTCCACGACTTTCACGACTTTCAAATAAGCCCGTCACGAACCCGCCGCAATTCCGCTTCAGTGTCGTGGACCAGTTCGTCCATAATCTCCTGGATTGACTGGATCTTATTGATCAGTCCGACAGATTGCCCGGCCATCAGCGATCCGCGGTCCACATCACCATCCACCACCGCGTTGCGCAACGCCCCCATCCAGTACTTTTCCACCTCTTCCTGGGCCTCGTGACGGTGCACCTCTCCGGCATCCATTTTCTTGAGAAGATCCAACTGCAAACGGCCGAAATCATCCAATCCGTGGTTGCGTAAAGCGCGCACGGCCACCACGGGCAAACGGCTGTCATATTGGGGTGTCGAAATCGCGTCCCGGGCATTGGCGCGGATGAACTTCTGCTTGAAATTTTCGTGGGCGCAACTTTCTTTCGCCACAGCGAACCGGGTTCCCAACTGCACACCGGCGGCGCCCATTAGAAACAGGTGGGCGGCCATTTTGCCGGTGGCGATGCCGCCAGCGACAAAAATCGGCATATCGCTCATCTCAAACAGCACCTGCTGGAGCAGGATGGTCAAACTCACATGTCCGACATGCCCGCCCGCCTCCATGCCTTCGAGAATAATCGCGTCGGCCCCGAATCGTTTCATCCGCTGGGCGATGGACAGGGTGGAGGCGAAGCATAACACCTTGGCGCCGGTTTCTTTAATCGACACCACTTCGGGCTCTTTGGGAAAGCTGCCGGCGAACACGACAAACGGCAGATTTTCTTCTTTAACCACCTCAATCTGTTCACGATACGCCGGGGCGATCGTCACCAGGTTCACCGCGAAAGGTTTGTCAGTCAACCGTTGAGTCTCGCGAATTTGCTCCCGCAAAATCGCGGCCGGCGCGTTGCCGCCCGCCAAACACCCGAATCCTCCCGCGTTGCAGACACCGGCCACCAATTTGGGGTCGCTCACCCAGGTCATGGCGCCACAGATAAAGGGATATTCAACCCCGAAAAACGCGCGGCCGACAGCGAAATAGCGATCTGATAACGGACTCATTTTTTATACCCTGATTTTAAGAATAGCGGTGATTCTTTTATTAATATCGGTTTTATTTGACTCGGAATATAATACCAGAACCCTGATTTTCTATGACTAGTGCCCGGCCCGGAAGTAAGGGCACGTTAAACGGGTATATCCTGGATGAGCAGGTTTTTCAACATTTTTGGCGCATACCGAGGTATGTGCCGGAAGTGGTGAAGAAGCTGATCGCCGGTCCCGTGACCACGTTGGCACGTGGAACGTGACACACACGTGGGAGATGCCCGCCCTTTGGGGCGTACGGAAAGCATCCCGCCCTGGCGGGGCACCATCTCTCAAAACCTGACTGCTCTGAGCGTCTTCATACATATTCCAATATGCATGAAACCACTCAAAACACCCAGCTTCCGACATATGGCGCTTTTACGTGCCCTTACTTCCGGGCCGAGGCACTGGCTAAATCGGTTTCGGCAGGAAAAGTCCCTGGTTGGTCCGGAACATGGCGTTGTGACAGAAAGCGACCCCCAGCGCGTCCGTGGCATCTGACATCAATTGGTCCGGATTCAGACCGGTCAGTTGGCACAGAAACGCGCTCAACTGCTCTTTATCCGCGTTTCCATACCCGCAGACCGCCTGCTTTACCCGCCGCGGCGCATATTCATACACCTCCAGTCCCGCGGTGGCCGCGCCGGCGATCACCACCCCGCGCGCGCATCCCAAAACCATCGCGGTTTTCGCGTTTTTAGAATAAAATCCTCCTTCTATCGCCACCACATCGGGGGAATAGCTCTTGATCAACTCCGCGACGCCCCCCGCCAACCGCCGCAGACAGTCGCTGACAGGACGTTTTGCCGGCGTGCGGATCACCCCGCAGTCTATGGCTTTGAGAGAAGACCCGAAGGTATCCAACAGACCATAGCCCGTGCAACGCAAAGCGGGATCAATGCCGAGAATACGAAGATTGGGGGAAGATTCTTTCATCAGGCTTAAAAGACCGGTTTAATGTCCATCAATTTTCCGTCAGGGGCGTTTGCCTTTTCCTCTGGAAACTTCTGGCGGGCGGAAATGACAACCGCCCTGCCGCCTTCGCTATCAAAAACCACCCGGCCCTTTTTGAATTCATCGGCCAGCGGCACTCAAGCTCAAAACCGCGATGGCAAATAAAAAACACGATTTTGACTTAAGATCCATTTAAATAGTTTATTCCATAATGGTGTTTCATTAATAGTGTCCGACCTGTTAAGAGGTTATAGTAATCCTCCCGCATCCAGTTTGCAACTATAATCCCGTTTAATATCATGCCTTCAACCCGCGTCGCCATTGTCCAGCAACCGGATTATTCCGGAACGGTTTTAACCGCCGTCAAAAAAGCCATTGATTTGGCGGGCGGTTTGTCCGGGATCATTTCCCCCGGAGACACGGTTCTGATTAAACCCAATCTGCTCAGCCCGCGGCCGCCGGAAGAAGCGGTCACCACGCATCCTGAGGTCGTCCGCGCTGTCGTCGAATGCGTGCGGGAAGCGGGTGCGAAACGCGTATGGATTGGCGACAGTTGCGCCGGGGCGCACAGCGATGAGATCTTGTGGAACAAGACCGGCATGCGCCAGGTCGCTGAAAGCACGGGCGCCATTCTCAAATCATTCCATAAGGCTGTCAAGCCCCGGCCGGTGGCGGGACAGCCCGTGCCGGTTCCCGCCTGGCTGGACGAAGTGGACACCGTGATCTCTCTGCCCAAGATGAAAACACACGCCCTCACCGGCTTGACCTGCGCGATGAAGAACACCTACGGGCTGATCTCCGGTGCCGCCAAATCCGCCTACCACGCCAGCCATCCATCCCCACGGTCCATGAGCACGTTTCTGGTGGATGTTTATATCGCTCTGAAGCCTGATTTTTTCATTGTGGACTGCATTGAAGCCTTGGAAGGAGAAGGCCCCGCCAACGGCGCGCCGAAAGCCGTCGGCCTGATCCTCGCCGGCGCCGACGGCGTGGCGATTGACACCGTCTGCGCCCGCATGCTCAAAGGCGGGCCCAAACAAGTGCCCATGCTGGCTATGGCCGCGGCCCTCAACGCGGGAACCGCGGATGTTGAATCCATTGAGTGTGTGGGCGACGGCGTTGACCAGTTGGAACGGGCGCGGTTGCGGCCATCCATCGGCCGACACCTGCTCGCTATTCCTGAATGGCTATTCAAACCCGTCACCCGGTTGCTGGCTTGTCACCCGAAAATCAATCAAAGCCTCTGCGTGAAGTGCGGGATTTGCGCCGATATTTGCAGTCAAAACGCCATCAGCGGCAACAGCCGGGACGGCTACCGGGTCAACGGCAAAACCTGTATCATGTGCATGTGCTGCTCAGAATCCTGCCCGAAAGAGGCGCTGGCCGCCCGCTCGCCGCTGGCCTTTTTCGGTCGAATCGGCGGTTTTTTCAAGAAAAAACCTCCCGACTCCGCGGATAAACTATAGGCGAGCCGGGGTAAGCCCCGGGCATGGTGAAAAAGGCTGACGCCCAAAACGTTGGCGGACCGGATTTATCCGGAAAGGCGGAGCGGAGTGACCGCTTTATTGAGATACCGCCCCGGAGCGGGATAGGAAAGATTCCGACTAAAAGTCGGTACACCGACAAAGAACATCCCGGCGTGTTGAAAGGAACTGTTTCCCACCGTTGGTGTGCCGGATTTATACGGAAAAGGGGGATGCGGCGACGGCTCTTTTGGCCTCCACCGCTGAACGGGGCCGTTCGTCAGTGGAGGTCGGCGGAATATATCTTGTATTTTTCCGTTCAGGAAATATATTTCCGCTTTATTTTCCCGGTTTATTCGTCTGTCAGATAGTCAGGTCATACTCGGGAAAACGCTTGCGCGCGGGTTTTGCGGAATCCAGACCCGCGGAGAAAGACTGGAAAGCGCTTAACCCTACTGATTGGATTCCGGGAAGAATCTGCTCGCCGCTGTGAAACGTTTAATTAATTCGCTTAGAAATCGATTTGCACGATCCGCCCGCCCCGCCTCCGCCGAAGTCAAACATCCGGTAAAATCCGTCCCGCAAACCCCGGTAAAACCCCATCCCAAGCCCACCCGTAAACACACGGGAAAATCCGTTCAGTCGCCGGTGGAATCAGGACCGACGGATGTCGTTCACGGGCACCACAAAGGGCATCGTCAGCCCAAGGGAAAGTCGTCTCTCCGGCCCGCCGCCGAAGTGGCGGCCACCCTGCCCGCAGACTCCGCGTTCAGGACGTTCGCTCTTCAGGATGAGATCCTCGCGGCCATCGCGGATCTGGGTTTCACGACGCCCACACCCGTGCAAATGGAATGCCTGCCGCATGCGCTGGCGGGTAAAGATATCGCCGGCCGGGCGCAAACCGGAACGGGAAAAACCGCCGCGTTTCTGATCGGCGTGCTCCATCGGTTTCTCGCCGATGGCGGTGACCGGAAATCGCCCAACCCCATGGCTCTGGTGATGGCGCCAACCCGCGAACTGGCGATTCAGATCGGCGAAGACGCGGAAGCCCTGGCGAAATACACGTCATTGCGGAAACTGGTCGTGTACGGCGGCATGGATTATCAAAAACAAAAAGATAATCTCGATAGCGGCATCGATCTGCTCATCGCCACCCCCGGCCGCCTTTTGGACTATCTGCGCAGTCGGAGCAACCTGCTGTCCGAAGTGAGCATCCTCATTATCGATGAAGCCGACCGCATGCTGGACATGGGATTTATTCCCGACATGCGCCGCATTATCGGCCGCACACCGCCCCCGGCTAAACGGCAGACATTACTCTACAGCGCCACACTGACCCCGGCGATTCTGCGGCTGGCCGAGAGCTGGACCCGCGACCCCGTCACCGTTGAAATCGCCGTCGACCAAGTCGTCGCCGAGGAAGTCAATCAAGTGCTCTATTCCGTGGTCGCCAGGAACAAACTGGCGCTGTTGCTGTGGCTGTTGAATCATCAATGCGGTGAGCGCGTGCTGATTTTCTGTAACCGGCGGATTGAATGCGACAAACTGGCGGAGAAGCTTCTGCGTTACGGCGTGATGTGTGAGGTCATGTCCGGTGACGTGCCTCAGAAAAAACGCATGCGGGTGCTTGAGGACTTCAAGGCCGCCAAACTGCGGGTGATCGTGGCCACCGATGTGGCCGGCCGCGGGATTCATGTTGACAACATTTCCCACGTGATCAATTACGACTTGCCCTATGAGCCGGATGATTATGTGCACCGTATCGGCCGGACGGGACGGGCCGGCGCGCAAGGCAAGGCCATCGGCTTCGCCTGCGAAGAGGGATCGTTCGTGCTGCCGGATATTGAGGAATATATCGGTGAACGCCTGGAGTGCGTCCAACCGGAACCGGACATGCTGATCCTGCCCCCGAAGCCAGACAAACCGGCGGCGGTCTTCAAAAGCCACACGAAACCCAACCGTAGCGGCGGCCGCTCTTCCGGCGGCCCCCGCCGGAGCGGCGGACGGGGAGGCCCCCGCCGCCGATCATGACAGCCCATGCCCGACACGCCTGAACATCCCCGTATCGACTTGGATTTTTTCTTCGAGGCCGCCGATGAGGACCATATCCGCATCGAAAAAAACAAGGCCCGTGAACTGCGCCAGTCGCAGTGGTGGAAAAATGAGAAAGGCAAGGGGATTTGCCACTACTGCAAGCGGCGCTTCCACCCCTCGGAACTGACCATGGACCACATCACGCCCATTGTCCGCGGGGGGCGCACGACGAAAAGCAATGTGGTCCCCTGTTGCAAAGCCTGTAATTCCGAAAAGAGTTACCGCCTGCCCGTGGAAGTGAAAAATAAGAAAAACGAGACCGGCCAGACGTGATCCAGTCGGTCCGGCTCGGTTCACGCTGTCACGTCTTCACGCTGTCACGTCTTCACGCTGTCACGTCTTCACGCTGTCACGTCTTCACGC
>JAVVEH010000031.1:48160-49326 GCA_032251435.1 Lentisphaeria bacterium
TGTCACGTCTCCACGCCGTCACGTTTTCACGCCGTCACGTTTTCACGCCGTCACGTCTCCACGCCGTCACGTTTTCACGCCGTCACGTTTTCACGGCTTCAAATCCCGTTGCACAACATCACCAGGGCGGGTGGAAAGTCCCGGCCAGATTTTCCGTCCGGGATAAATGCTGGTGTTGATGCCCGTATGGACATTATCCCCGATCATGGCTCCCAGTTTCCGGCGGCCGGTATCCAGCAGTTCCGCTTCGACAATGGACCGGTTGTTGGCGCCGTCATGGCGGAAATTCGCCGTAATGGTGCCGGCGCCGAAATTCGTGTTTTCCCCGATAATGGAATCCCCGCAATAGCTGAGATGGCCAAATGAGGCGCCCGGCATCACCAGTGAATTTTTCACCTCGACCGCCTGTCCGATATGACATCCGTCGCCGATAGCGGTATTGCCGCGGATGTAGCAGTTGGGGCCAATTTTACACTGATCCCCGATCCAGACATTGCCTTCAATAAACACGCCCGGCAACAGGCGGCTGCCCGCGCCCAAATGCAAGCGCCCCTCAATGCGGGCGCCGTCACAAATCTCGCCGTTAATCTCGTCATTTTCCAAGCGCCCGACCACATACTCATTCACCGCTAGAAGATCCCAGGGAACGGTGATTTTAAAACACGCCGCCGGCGCGGGAAGTGAGACGGAGTCGGCCGCCGGTCCGTCCGCCGTCCCCCCTGTCCAGGCGAGCGTTTCCCCCGCCTCATTGACATACGCGCAGTGAATCCCGTCGGCAGCCAGTTCGGATAAATATTCGCAGGGGACCCAAGCGTCAGAACGGACATACACAGACAAGGGTGTCGGCACCATTCGTGACAGACACCGCGTTTGCAATTCGGCGAACCGGCACCCGCCCACCCAGCAATCGGCCAGCTCTTTGCCGGTGGTGATCGGTTCACATGTCAAGGGAGTCGGATGGGGGATAAGTAAACGTTCCATGAGCCAATCTCCTTGTTCATGACTAGCGCCCCCGGGCCAAGACACTAGAACCAGAAGCCGGTGAGGCGCCCCGCGCGCGCCCCGGACACCCGTCGCCGCGGGCCCGTTGAAACCGTTGAAACCGTTGAAACCGTTGAAACCGTTGAAACCGTTGAAACCGTTGAAACCGTTGAAACCGTTGAAAC
>JAVVEH010000032.1:0-39347 GCA_032251435.1 Lentisphaeria bacterium
CAACGACTTCAACGACTTCAACGACTTCAACGACTTCAACGACTTCAACGACTTCAACGACTTCCACGCCTTCCACGACTTCCACGCCGTCACGCCTTCAACGCCTTCAACGCCTTCAACGCCTTCAACGACTTCAACGACTTCCGCGCCTTCCACGCCTTCCACGCCCCGCAAAAAAAATCCACTTTATTCTATTTAAGGATATGAACCGTTCGTTCGCGTGTTAGATTACACCTTCCATGGCGCCACCCCGTCAAGCGGCTGTCCAACCGGAGCCGATGGCTCCCCGCCACAGGAGTATACCCACGACAGCCGCCGTGCGCGCCGACGGTTATGAAACATCTTTTTTGGTTCCCCACTTCAGTCTGTTTGTTTAACCTTCTTGCCGTCCTTCCGCTCATCTCCCGGGTGTCCCCGGCGGAGGAGATGTCCGCGCCGCGCCGGAATCAACTGGAAGGCTTGGTCGCCGAGGCGCTGGCCAACCACCCGCGGACCGCGGTTCCGTGGTTGCGGGCGGCGCAGGCCGGTGACCGCTACCGACAGCACTACGGGTTTTTTGATCCGTCCCTGCGGGTCGCGGGCGGTGCCAGTGACGATATCCACGCGGTTCCCGGAATGGCGGATTTCGGCAGCCTGAGCGCCGAAGCCTACGCCCTGCAAGGCAGCTTGGACATTCCCGTCCGGCCTGGATTCTATGTCAGCATGGGATTAACCGAACGCTATCTCCGTGATCCGGACACCTTCGACAACCTGTATCAGACCGTGGCCGGGGCCGCGCTTCGGGTGCCTTTGTTAAAAGACCGGGGCTTCGCGCTTTGGGATATTGACCGGAAAATCCGGCTGGCGGATTTTGACCGCCTGCTCAGCGAGTGCCTGGCCGAACGCCAAGCCCTGCGGCATGATGTGGAGCAGGCTTATGTGGCAGTGTGTGAAAACCAGGGATTTCTGGAAGTCTCCAAAGAGGCGGCTGACCGGAATCAAGCCCTGGTGAAAGAGGCCGAAGGCCTGGCCGGACATGACGCCCTGGCGGAATACCAAGTGTTCGCCGCCCAGGCCGAGCTGGGACTGAGTAAGACCGACTATCTGGGCATCCGGCAACAGGTGGAAACCAGTTTATTGACCCTTACCGAGCTTCTCGCCCGTGAAGAAACAGTGGCCGTGACCGCTGATCCGGAGAATTGGCTGATCAAGGCGGCCGAGACCGTTGAGCGCCCGAAATATGAACTGGCGGACGGGCTCCGCAACCGCGGAGACTATCTCGCGGTCTTGAATGAGCGCTTGAAAGCCGAACTGGGCGCGGAGCGCGCTGAAGAGGCCTTACAGGGCGATCTTTCCCTGGTTGGCGGCGCGACATGGCGGACCGAGGATGAAAATCAACCGGGAGGTGTCACCGACACCCGGGAAGACCGGGCGGGAGGGCACATCATGCTCATCTATAAACGCCCGCTGGGATTCCGGTCGGAAAAAAGCCAATGGGCGGAACAACGGAACCGGCTCGCGGAACTGGACGCCTTGGCCCGGCAAATCGAACTGCGCGTTAAACGGGATTTGGACACCAGCCGCAAACGGCTCAGTTTCGCCGGCGAACGACTGGCGGAGGCGACACGGGCGATGATGTTCGCCGAGAAAAACCTCCAGGCGGAACAGGAACGCTTCCGCTTGGGTGAAGCCCGCAGCCGTCATGTGCTGGACGCCCAGAAAGACGTGACAACCGCGCGTAGAGCGCGGGTGAGCGCCGCCGCCGACCTGGCGCGGGCGTGGAGTGACCACGCCTTCGCCGCGGGCTATCCCGACACCCGCTTGGTTCACATGGACACGAAAACAATAAAACCAGACTCGTTCTAAGCAAACGATGACAAACCAAGCCGCCAGTCAATGAGACGGCGGTGAAAACGGTGATAAGACAATGACCGCATTAACAAAATTTCTGGGTATTAACCGCGAGCCGGAGGAAAAAGAGGCGGAAGCGCCCGCCGCCGACAGCAATCCGGCGATCATGACCACGGAGCACGCGGAGGACCGCGAGTCGGATATCACCATTCTGGCTGATGAAGACGGCTCAAAAGAGCAGAAACTGCATCAGCAGGCGGCCAAAGAAGTGCAAAGCGCCGCCGAGGACTCACTGAAAAAACTGCATGTTCTTCAACTCGGGCGCTGCCCCAATTGCGGGGAGCACATCCGCCGCCACTTATTCGCCAGTATTTGCGAATCCTGCGGATGGAACACCTTTGATGTTCCCCGGTCCGGCTCCGTGCGGGTGCACCTGGGAACGGGCGGGCACATCATTGAAGGCGACCGCTGTTATTCCGTCAAGAGCGGAGCGTTGCTGGTGCTTAAGGACGATTTGGTCATCGCCAAAATCCGCCGCGATTCGTATGAGTTAATTGAGTATGTCTGGAATCAAAGCGAAATCAGCCAGCGCCATAAACAGGTGAAAGATCAATTGGGATTAACCTGCGGCTGGTGTAATGATTCGGCCGACCCGGACGCGGACGGGTTTCACTTGGTGCATGTGGCCTTCGGGGCGACGCAAGAACGTTACTGCTTTTGCTCCGATGAATGTTTTGAGGCGTTTCGAAAGATGTACCCCGCCCGCGTGCACCGGAATTGCTATGAACGCGACTGCGCCGAATGCGACCTGTGCCTGAAACGTTACGCCGACGGCTCGGAAGGCATGCACATGCTGGCGAAAGATTACGTCAACATCCAACGAAAGAAAAAATAACCCCGGACGGGCCATCAGATCATGGGCGATTACAGAACAACCCGCGGCGAATCCTTGCCGCCTCCCCGAAAAGTCCGCCACTTCCGTCTCCGGATGGGGGTCCTGTTTTTCCTGCTGGCCGCGAGCGTGGTGATCACCGCCGGCGTGATGATCCCGGTGAATCGCTACGTGGCCGCCGTCGGGTTTGTCACCACCGAGGACTACGCCGAGGTCCGGCCGCCACTGAGCGGCACGGTCAGTGAGATTCTGATCGACAGCGGCCGGATGGTTGAAGCCGGACAAGTGCTGGTCCGTCTCGACAGTTCCCAAGAACAGGCGGCGCTGGGCGAAGCCCAGGCGGTCCTCCGCAAAACAAAAGCCGAAACCGCACGGCGGGAAATCGAGATCGCGGAAAAAAAACGAGCCTTGGCCGAGAGCGTCTCCGTGGCCAAACTGCGATTGGAAAATACAGACAAAAAACTAAAACGCACCCGCGAACTGCTGGCCAAAGGCCTGATTTCTGGCAGCTTGGTCGAAGACCTGGAGTTGGAACGGGACATCGCCGAAAGTGAACTGAAATCACTGGCGGGACGGGATCTGTCGCTTTACGACCGGGAACTGGAAGCCCTGGCGCAGGACATTGAGGCCCGCCAGGACGCCGTCCACCTGGCGGAACTCCGGGTCCGTCAGCGGGATATTAAGGCGCCGATCGGGGGACAAGTGCTCCGCTATGAGTTTGTTATCGGTGAACTGGTGCGGCCGGAAACGGTGCTGTTTGAGATTTTCGGGGGCACCCGCCGGATTTTGAAACTGAAAGTCGCGGAACGCTTCGCGGCCAAAGTGATTCCCGGCCAACGCTGCACCTCCGTTCTCACCTCTTACCGCGGATCCAATGAAATCATTTTTCAGGGAAAGGTCGAACATCTCCGCAATGTCATCCAGGGAGACGGAGAGAAAAATTACCGGGTCGCCTATTGCTCGTTTGATTCCCGGGGCATGGCGATTTCACCCGGAACAACAGCCCAGGCCCGGATTTATTACGGCGCGTCCAATCTGTGGAGCTGGATTTTCGGCATGGAATGACGACCAAGACCTGACGAACACCATCGCGGCCGTTTACCGGAACCGCCGCCGCTGATCGCTCTGTAAGCCCCATAAGCCCCTTGACAGTTCATGCCGCTTCCCTCATCTGACAATCCGACACTTTGGACGTTTTTCCGCCCGCATGTGGGGAAGCTGATCATCGTCTTGATCCTGACTCTGATCCTCTCCATTCTTGTCATGCTTCCCCCGCTGCTGATCAGGGCGGTGATCGACAAGGTGGCGACCGAGGGACGGCAGGGGCTGTTCCTTCCCCTGGGACTGTGTATCGCCGCCGCGCCGTTGATCACCGCGTTTTGTCAATATCTGCAAACCTTGGGAATCGCCTACCTGGGGCAACGGTTCGTCTTCGACATCCGCGTGGGTGTTTACAACCACCTGTTGACCATGTCTCTGCGGTTTTTCAGCGACAACAGCACGGGCAAACTGGTTAACCGGATCATGGGAGACACAGGCACGGTGCAACGCACGATCACCGGCCAAAGCATTGGCGTGGTGTCCGATTTGGCCTGCGCGGCCTTCGCGATTTCGGCGACATTCGTTCTGAATTGGCGGATGGCCATTCTGCTGCTCCTGGTCGTCATCGGCTTTGTCATCAATTACCGGCTGAACATCCAGCGCATCAAAAAAGCCACCAAGGGGTACCGCGGCGCCATGGACCGCTTGTCCGGCGGCATTCAAAACCGGCTGCTGGCCAATGTGGCGGTGAAGAGCTTCGGCACCGAAGGGCGGGAACAACGCCTCTTTCAAGCGGAATCCGGGGCGAGCATCGCACTGGCCACCGAAGCGGCGGTGACATCCGCTGACTTCTCAATGAATTCCCAATTGCTGCAACAGGTCGGGCGGATCAGCCTCTATTTTGTCGGCTGCGCCTTTGTCTTGAATGGGAAAATGACCTATGGCGATGTCGTCGCCTTCACCACCTACACCCTGCAACTCCTCGGCCCGGCCGTGCGTTTCTCGGAGTTGATCCGCATGGTGCAAGAAGTGCGTATCGCCGTGGACCGGATTTTTGACATATTCCGGGAAAAACCGGAAATCACTGATCAGCCCGGCGCCGTCCACGTGGATCGCTTAAAGGGAGAAGTCATCTTTGAAAAGGTCCAGTTTTATTACGAGCCCGGACATCCGGTCATCAAGAATTTCTCGTTGACTGTGGCGCCTGGGCAAACAGTGGCCCTCATCGGCCCCACCGGTTGCGGCAAATCCACCATTCTCAATTTAGTCACCCGGTTTTATGATGTCCGCGGGGGACGGTTACTGATGGACGGAACCGATATTCAGGATATAAAACTCCGTTCCCTGCGGCGCCAATTCGGGATTGTTCTCCAGGAACCCCTGCTGTTTGATGTGTCCATCAGCGAGAACATCCGTTACGGCCGCCCCGCCGCCACGCCTGAAGACATCCAGGCCGCCGCCCGCGCCGCCGAGATCCACGAGTACATCACCACCCTGCCCGATGGCTACGACACAATCGTCGGCAGCGAGGGTGTCGACATGTCTCTGGGACAGAAACAACGGTTGACCATCGCCCGGGCGATCGCCGCGGATCCCGCGATTCTGATCATGGATGAGGCCACCAGCGCCCTGGACAGCGAATCGGAAGCCGCTATCCAACGGGCGATGAACCGTATCCTCAAAGGGCGGACATCGTTTATTGTCGCCCACCGTTTGAGCACGATCCGCAACGCCGATGTCATCGTCCTGCTCAAAGACGGGCATATTTTTGAGAAAGGAAATCATGAGGAGTTAATGGCGGTTGACGGCGGCTATTACCGTGAATTGTATGAGAAATTCATGGGGAAAGGTGTCATGGAGGAGGACAAAGCCTGATGCGCGCCCACCACCGACATTATCCGTATCGACCGCCGCGGAAAATCTTTCTCAAAGCGCCGCGGGATCTTTACACCCGGTTTTTACGCGACTATCTGTCCCCCCACTGGGGAAAAATTCTGGTGGCGTTTCTGCTGATTGGCATGAACGCCTGTGGCCCTTACCTCATGGCCTTTTATGGACAGATCATCGTGGACGACATTCTGAGTATCGACACGGGAGGGAAAGCGGCGGTCATCACCGACGGGGACCGCTCCTGGGCCGGACATCGCCCCGCCCCCGCGTCGAAACGCCCCCGGCAAGGCCTGGGCCGCCGTCTGGATGCGGCCGAGCTGCCCGCCCGCTCTCCGGAAGCCGGCCGTCAGCTGTTTGTGATGTTCATCCTTTACATCGGCTCTATCGTCGGATTAAATTATTTAGCCCGGATCGCCCAGCGCCAGTCCATCCGCGTCAGCCGTGATGTCGCTCTATCCATGCGGGACGACATGCATAAAAAAATCATGGATTTGTCGCTGCGCTTTCATCAAACAACCACGCCGGGCCGGTTGCTTTCCCGAATCACCTCCGATGTCGATGTGATCCAAAATCAAACCATGCAGGCGGTCATGCTGGGCAGCCGCTCCATCTTCATGCTGATTATCGGCTTTTTTATTCTCTTTATCATCGACTGGCGGATCGGTGTCGCCTTCCTGTTGGTCGCCCCTGTCTACGGATTGCTCTACCGGCATTTTAAGGAAGGCATCCGCTTTCTCAACCGGGAGCTGCGCCACACCAACTCGTGTCTTTACGGCCTGGTCACTCAGAAAATCGAGGGGGTCAAAGCCACGCAGGCGTACGGACGGGAGGGACTGGAGCGCTTGAACCTGCACCGGCTCTGCGCCTGTTTTCTGCGGGACTCGGTCAATGAGCAGGGCAAAACCGCCGCCCTGCAGTCCTGGGGGCGCGTGGTGTCTGGAATGACATCATCTCTGATCTTTTTGTTCGCCGTCCATTTGGTCTTGAACCATGAGCTCACTCTGGGCGAAATGCTCTTCGTCCACGGCACGGTCGCCAATTTGTTCATGCCGATCTTGGAGTTGACGCAACTGAGCATTATTATCAATGGCATGCAGGTGACCCTCGGACGGATGATGGACGTGTTGACCACCCAACCGGAAATTGTCGAGGCGCCGGACGCCAAACCCGTTCCCCGCCCCTTGACACGCGGCATCCGCGCCCATGACGTGTCGTTCAGCTATGGCGAAGGCGGTGAGGAGGATGTCCTTAAGTCCATCGAACTGTGGGTGCCCGCCGGCAGTTGGCTGTGCCTGATGGGCGCCAGTGGCTGCGGTAAATCAACCATGCTGTTTCTGCTCTCCCGGCTTTACCAGCCGCGGCGGGGAAGGATTCGCTATGACGACGTGCCGCTGGAGAAAATCTCCATGGCTTCCCTCCGCGAGAATGTCGGTTTTGTGCCGCAGACACCGCAAATTTTCAGTGGCACCATCCGCGATAACATCACGTATGGCAAACCCGACGCCAGCCCGGCGGAAATCATGCGGGCGGCGAAAATGGCGGAAATGCATGATGTCATTCTCGACATGCCCGTCCAATACGAAACCGTGGTCGGCGAACGCGGCACCAGCCTTTCCGGCGGACAACGCCAGCGACTCGCCCTGGCCCGGGCCTTGCTGACCGATCCCGAGATCCTGCTGCTCGACGACTGCACCAGCGCCCTTGACGCCGCCACCGAGAAAAAAATCCAGGAGACGCTCGCCGCCAATTTACGCGGGCGCACCGCCGTCATCGCCTCGCAACGGGTGTCCATGGCCCGGCGCTGTGACCAGATCGCCGTCTTGGAAAACGGCGTGATCAGCGAAATCGGCAGCCATGACCAGCTCGTGAAAAACGGCGGCTTCTACGCCCGCTTGAACGCCCGGCAAACGGAAGGATGACGACTTCAACGACTTAAACGACTTAAACGACTTAAACGACTTCAACGACTTAAACGACTTCAACGACTTCACGCAAAAAGCCGGTCCCGCGGGGACCGCGGAACCGGCTGGATGACGAAGCGGAACATCAGCCCGCTTTCACCGTGATGCGGCGGGGTTTGGATTCTTTCGCTTTGGGCAGGGTCAACGACAGCACACCGTCTTTGACCGCCGCTTTTATGTTTCCCCGGTCAATGCTGTCACCCAAGGTGAATTCCCGTTCATAGTTACCGTTCTGGTATTCGCCGAACGCCAGTTCATAGCCTTCCGGCGCCTGCGTCTGGCAGCGACCGGTAATGGTCAGCTCCTGCCCTTCCAACGCGATATCCACGCTTTCGGCGGTCACACCGGGCATGTCCGCTCTGAGCAGGATTTCGTGCTCATTTTCCACAATATCCACACGCGGGACGAAAACCAGGGTTTCATCCGCCTTTTCCACCGCTTCTTGTTGTCTTTTCGCCAGTTTATTCATTGTCATATCCTCCTGGTGATTCAGATCACCGTTACATGATTGTCACGTCATCGCCACATTCAAGCGCCTTCCGGCCCGGGGATCAGGCCGCTGTCACCGCGATCCGTCTGGGTTTATCGGCGGCCGCCCGGGGAAGGGTCAACTGCAAGATACCCGTCCGGTATTCCGCTTTCACCTTATCCCCGTCGAGCTGGAAGGGGAGTCTCAGGGTCCGGGTGAACGAGCCGGCGCCGCGTTCGCGGCGAATGTAGGTTTCACCCTCTTTGAGCTCATCCATCTCGCGGCTCCCGCGCAGCGTGACCGTGTCATTTTTCACCGTCACCTCGATGTCCTTGACGTTCACCCCCGGCAATTCCGCCGTAAGCAGGGCCTCGTCCTCGTTCGTCCACACATTCACCGTGGGAAATTCGGCGGTCGCGGCCGACCGTGAGAATGGCGCGAAAACGCTGTCCATTTCCCGGCGCAGCCGGTCCATTTCATCCCACACATTACCGTACCGTCTGGTTGGCCATGTCCATAACATTTTGTCACCTCGTTCGTTTGTTGGTTACTATCCAGCCACCACCTTTAATCAGGGGGGCGAAGCTCACCTTTTAACAGCAACAGCCATGCCAACCGCCCGGTTTATTAATTTATATCACCTACAAAACAAACAATTTATACACTTTTAACCGATGAATAAAACATCCCGGAATGTGACAGCTTGACACAGCGGCTGTGACGACTGTCACAGTCCGGGAAAGGTTCCGTCAAAGAAGGGCTGAGGGCGGAAAGCTGAGGGAGGAGGGGCGCCGTTTAGCGTCGCTTATTTTCGCTGATAACGCGGGTACCCGTCGGCGCTTCCGCCACGGATCATCCCCACGGGCGTGGGGAAAAACCCATCCCACTCTTAATCCTTCTTATCCCCTCCGCACCTCCGCAGGGTCAATCTCTCCCCGTATTCTTCACATCATTTACCGGGGGCCGAAAATCGCGGTGCCGATCCGCACCAATGTCGCTCCCTCGGCGATGGCGATCGGAAAATCCCCGCTCATGCCCATGGACAGCTCCGGCAAGTCCAGCCCCGTCTGATCCTCCAATGTGTCCCGTAACACGCGGAGTCCGCGGAAAACCCGGCGCAGCTCCTCTTCTGAGGCTTGCCAGGGGGCGATCGTCATCAACCCCCTGGGTGTCAGGCGCGGGCTCCGCGCCGCCGCCTCAACCACCGCGGCGGCCGCGGCGGGCGCGCACCCGTGCTTGGTCACTTCGCCGGAAATGTTCACCTGAACCAGCGCGTTGAGTGAACGGTTCTCCTCCGCGGCGATACGGTTGACCCGTTCCACCAATGAGACCGAGTCCAGGGAGTGCACCCAGTCAACCACCCGGACCGCCTGGCGGACTTTATTTTTTTGCAACGGGCCAATGAAGTGCCACTCGCAGTCAGGGGGTAAGTCATCACATTTCCCGCAGAGATCCTGAACCCGGTTCTCACCGAACAGGCGTTGCCCGGCGTCGTAGGCCCGGCGGATCACATCAGCCGGCAGTGTTTTTGACACCGCCAGCAACCGGACGGAGGCGGGATCCCGGCCCGCGGAGTCCGCGGCCCGGGTGATGTCATCACGGACTCGGTTTAGATGTGTGACAATGATATCAGTCATGGGGCCGCCATTCTTTCAGCTGATTCGGATCGCGCGACGAACGGAACTACCATATCCGCTCATATCGGATTTGGCAACCGGAAACCGGACGACCGGGCGGCGCCGCTTTTTCACCTCTCTGTGGTTGTGAAAATCCCTCTGAATGATATGTTTGCGGTATCACCGGAACAGGCGCGGCGGGTTTATAGCCGCGGTCGGCCCGCGGCGGCGTTTTTCCGGTTCCCGGCGGCGGCGCGGGCGGCGGACCGCCAGGTGTCCGCATGAGTTTCCCGCGTCTGTCTTTGAGCCCTGTTTTCTCTCTAATCAAAGGACTCATCCACACCGATGAGTGAAGAAAAAGAACACAACCCCTGGTGGATGGACGCCAAAGACCGCGCCCATTTAAGCCATTTCAGCCGTCACCCCAGCAAGCGTGAGCGGGCGCGTGA
This sequence comes from Lentisphaeria bacterium, assembly GCA_032251435.1. Taxonomy (GTDB): domain Bacteria; phylum Verrucomicrobiota; class Lentisphaeria; order Oligosphaerales; family MVZH01; genus JAVVEH01. Next base: position 10,149 of record JAVVEH010000032.1, read on the forward strand.
GCAGGTGATGCGGCAATGGTACGGGGCGGAAGCGTCCGCCGTTATCGGCGCCCGCCGGTCCCCTCCCCGGCACATTGGCCAGACCGTGGACCAGGTGATCAAGGAACTCGGCATGTCCCGCAATGTCTTAATGGAGTCGTTGTTGCTGCACTGGCCGGAGATTGTCGGCAAAGACATGGCTTCACGGGCGGTGCCGTCTGAAATCAAAGGGACATGCCTGGTGATTGAAGTCGCCAACGCCGCCTGGCTGTACGCATTGCGGACCATTCACAAAACCATGATCAGCGACAAAGTGGCCGTGTTCAGCCAGTCCAAACTGACCGATGTCCAATTTGTTCCACAAGGTAAGATCCGGAGACAGTGAACCCATGAGTGAATCAGTGAGTCTAGTTCGGGAAACCGGTTTGATCAGCGCGGCGGAACGGAACGCCGCCTTGGACCGACACGTTGAAGAGATCCTGTCCGCCGGCGCCCGCCGCGTGTTGTTACTGCCTCCCGACATCACCCGCATGAATTCGGACGCCGGCCCGATCACGGCTTATCTTTACGCCAGACTAAGTCCGTCCGCGGATGTGGACATCATGCCGACGCTGGGCACCCACATGCCCATGACTGACCATGAGCTCCGGGTCATGTTCGGCGACACCATCCCATTATCGGCCTTCAAGGTTCACGATTGGCGGCATGATATTGAATGCCTGGGGGAGGTGCCTGGCGAGTTGCTGTCCGAATGGTCGGAGGGCAAACTGGATTTCAGCGTGAAAGTCGAAGTGAATACCATTCTGCGGTCGGGGTATGACCGCCTCGTATCCATCGGTCAAGTGGTTCCGCACGAAGTTGTCGGGCTGGCGAATTACACCAAAAACATCTGTGTCGGGGCCGGGGGTTTTGATATCATCAACAAGTCCCATTTTCTCGGGGCCGTTCATGGTATGGAGCGCATCATGGGACAAATGGACACACCGGTCCGGAAGCTGTTTAATTACGCGGTCAGTGAATTTATGGGGGATCTGCCCATCCGTTACATTTTAACGGTCATGGCCAAGGACGAATCCAGTGGCGTTTTCGGCATGAAAGGATTATTTATCGGCGATGGTGATGATGTTTTTGAGAACGCGGCTGTTCTCAGTCAGAACGTGAACATCATCCAACTGGATGAGCCGTTACGAAAAGTCGTCGTGTATCTGGATCCGGAAGAATTCAAAACCACTTGGCTGGGCAACAAAGCGGTTTACCGCACGCGGATGGCCATGGCTGACAACGGGGAACTCATCGTCCTGGCGCCGGGTCTTAAGCAGTTCGGCGAGGATCTTGGTGTTGACACCCTTATCCGCCGGCATGGTTACCGGGGCACCGAAGCGACCTTGCGGGCGGTCAAGGACGATCCGGAACTGGCCGCCAGCCTCGGGGCCGCCGCCCACTTGGTGCATGGCTCCAGCGAGGGGCGTTTCACCATCACCTACTGCCCCGGGGACGGCATGGATCTGGACACGGTCCGCTCCGTGGGTTACGAGGCGGCGCCACTCGCGGACATGACAAAGAAATATAATCCGGAAACCTTAAAAGACGGGTTTAACACGCTTGCCGATGGCGAGGTCATCTTTTTTATCAGCAACCCGGCACTGGGTTTATGGGGACTAAAAGAAAATTTTTAACGGGATGTCAACGCCGCCGATCTTCCGGGATCCGCGGACGACGCGTTTTTTAAGTGACGCGCGCGTTGATGCAACAAAGGCGCTCTGACCGCGGCTCACGGGCCGCGGGGTTTCTCTACCAGCTCTTGAAGGACACACACATGGTCAGCCAACAACACGTCAACTCTTTTATCCGCCCCCTGTTTAGCGGCCTGGCGGGTCTTTTTCTTCTCATGTCCCCGGCCCGGGGGGCGAAAGATTGCCCGGAAGCGCAGCCCTTCGACAAAGTGTTAAGCCGCGTTGTGGGAACGCTGATATCTTCCCAGCACTACACACGTCGGCCGTTGAATGATCACATTTCCCAACAGTGGTTCGATGAGTATTTCGCCGCGCTGGATCGGGAAAAACGGTTCTTTCTCGCCGCCGACATCGAGGAATTTCAAGCCTATCGGAAAAGCCTGGACAACCATGTCTACGCGGGAAACCTGGATTTCGCCTTTAACGTCTATGACCGCTATTTACAACGGGTCAGAGAGCGCGTGGCCTACGCGCGTCAACGCTTGCAAGAGCCGTTTGATTTCACCGTGGATGAGGAATTGGCTTTGGATCGGGAAGACGCGCCGTGGGCGGCCACCACCGCGGAGCTGGATGAGATCTGGCGCAAACAACTGAAAAACAGGGTGCTTGTTTTCACGCTAGTGGAAGAAGCGGCCGAAAAAGAGGCCGCGGAGGAAGCCGAAAAGGCGCGGGAAAATCCGCCGCCGTCCGGGGAGGAAAACACGGCTGAGAACACTGCCCAACCCCCGCTGTCTCCATTTGTCAAAAAAACACCTGTGGAACGGGTGTTGAACAACCAAGAGCTTTTTCTATCCTACGTGGAGGAAAATGAAAGTATTGATGTCCTGGAAATATACCTGTCCAGTCTGACGCGTGTGTATGACCCGCATTCGAGCTATATGGCGCCGATGACGGAGGAGGATTTTGATATTAACATGAAACTGTCGTTGGAAGGCATCGGGGCGATGTTGACGACGGAAGACGGCTATGTGAAAATAACCGATGTCATCGAAGGCGGTCCGGCCGGACGGGACGGGCGCCTCAAGGCGGGGGACCGGATTGTCGCCGTGGCGCAGGAAGGGGGCGAAGCGGTTGATGTCGTTGACATGCCCCTGCGTAAAGTGGTCCGCCAAATCCGCGGGGAAAAGGGGTCCACCGTCTTTCTGTCCGTTATCGAGGCGGGAAAATCACTGGCCAGCGTCCCCACCACCATTGACATCGTCCGGGATGAGGTGGCATTGACCGAAAAGGGCGCGAAAAGTGACATTCTGACTGTTGATGTGCCGCCGGAGGACACGGGTCGGCCGGGCATTCCCGCCCAAGTCACAGTTCAAGTGATCAAACTGCCCACCTTCTATTCGGATTTTGAAGCCAAGCGGAAAGGCGAAAAAGACTACCGGAGCGCCGCCCGGGATGTGCGCAAATTGCTTGAAGACGGGAAAGAAAAAGGTGTCAGCGGTGTCATCTTGGATCTGCGCTCCAACGGGGGCGGAAGCCTGGAGGAGGCGATTGAACTGGCGGGGTTGTTTTTCTCATCAGGACCGGTTGTCCAAGTAAAAGGAGCGGGCAGTCAGCGTGAGATCCACCGGGACAACGACAAAGACATTGTTTACAGCGGCCCCTTAGCGGTTTTAGTCAACCGGATGAGCGCGTCCGCCTCGGAGATCGTCGCCGCGGCGATCCAGGATCATCACCGGGGCGTCATTATCGGTGACGCGTCCACTCATGGCAAAGGAACCGTGCAAACGGTGTATGACCTCCAGCGCCTGTTCAGCCGCGACCCGACGTTCCGCAATGAGAAAACCGGCTCGCTGAAATTCACCATCGCCAAGTTTTACCGGGTGAACGGAGAGTCCACCCAGTTGCGCGGGGTGATTCCTGATATCCGTTTCCCCGCCTTCACCGACCACATGGATATCGGTGAGGCTGACCTTGAACACGCTCTCCGCTGGGACACAACCCAGGCGCTGGATATCACGCCGGATATTGACATCACGCCTTATTTTCCTGAGTTGGACCGGCGCGTGAAAGAGCGCGTGAGCAAGGATCCGGAGTTTGTCAAGTATCAAGAAGGTGTCGCTCACTACGGGGAATTGCGGGCACGGAAAACCATCCCGCTGAATATTGACACCCGGCGGCGGCTGCAAGAAGAGGAAAAAGAGTGGATTGATCAGATTCGCAGCCAGACCTACGGGGAAGTCTTGGATGACGAAGGCGGGGAGGACGATAAGGACGCGCCGGATATTGTTCTGGATGAATCCGTGAATATTATCCGGGATCTGATCGCTCTGCAACAAAAGGATCAGCTCATCGCCGCCCCCAAAAACTAGTGCTCGGCTCGGAAGTAAGGGCATGTATGCGCCATGAGGGCGCGTGAATTAATCAGCCTAATGCTCCGGCACCGGTGTTGATGGGAATGTGAACCGTTTCACCCCCTTGGAAAGTTCCACCAGGAGGTACACGCTGAATCCGGTGAGCAGACACAAGCCGAACTGCCTGCCGCTTAAAGCCGTCGTCCTGAAAAAATCCTGGAGGATGGGCACGTACACCACGGCCGCTTGCAAGATGCCCGTGACAGCCAGCGCCCAGATGAGTGGCGGATTGCTGAACAGCCCTTTCCGCCAGACAAAATCCGTGGTTGAGCGGAGCGCGAACGCTAAGAACAACTGAATGAACACCATGGTCGTGAACAGCATGGTTTGCCAAACCACGGCCTGGGTCGCCTCACCATGCGCCGCTCCCCCGACAGGCGAACCGGCTTTTCCCCAAAAATAATACCCGACCGCCAGGGAAAAAATCATCATCACCGCTCCCATCCAGAGAATATTCGCGCCCATTTTTTTATCAATGACGGGCGCGTCTGGATGACGGGGAGGACGGCTCATCACGTCCCGTTCAGGCGGCTCGATTCCCAACGCCAGCGCCGGCAGTCCGTCCGTCACCAGATTCATCCATAAAATCTGCACGGGCAGCAAGGGCAGCGGCATGCCGAGGAATGGCGCGGCGAGCATCACCCCCAGTTCACCCGCGTTGCAGGCGAGAATGAATTGCACAAACCGCCGGATGTTATCAAAAATCACCCGCCCCTCTTCGACCGCCGCCTCAATAGTGGTGAACCGGTCGTCCAGCAAGACCATGTCCGCCGCCCCTTTGGCCACATCCGTGCCGGTAATGCCCATGGCCACACCAATATCCGCGCTTTTCAACGCCGGGGCGTCATTCACCCCGTCGCCCGTCATCGAGACAATGTGGCCATTCGCCTGCAACGCGTCGACAATCCGGAGCTTGTCTTCGGGGGAGACCCGGGCGAAAACGGATGTGTCCTTGACACCCTCCCGCAAACCGTCCTCGCTCATGGCGGCCACGTCCCGGCCAGTCACCGGATGTTCAGCGTTCGGCAATCCCAACTGCCTGCCGATGTAACTGGCCATCAGCGGGTGATCACCCGTGATCATCACCACGCGGATACCCGCTTTCAGACACGTCTGAGCGGCGTCACGGACTTCGGGGCGCAACGGGTCAATCATACCCACCAGCCCCAAATAAATAAACTCGTTTTCCTCGGCGGCGACATCGGCCGGCACCGCCTGGAGCGGTTTACAGGCCACGGCCAGCACCCGGATGCCGTCACCGGCCAAGGCGTCGCCTTTTCCCATTTCCACTTGGCGGTCAGTATCGGTGAACGGCTTGACGGTCCCCCCGTCCAAGCGGCGGGCGCAGGTGTCCAGAATGCTTCCGGACGCCCCCTTGGCGAACAGCACCGCGCCCGTGTCTGACTGGACAACCGGCGCCAGGCACGCGGCGATCACCGAAGAGGTGTCTTCCGGCAGACGGTGAACCGTGCTCATGCGCTTCCGGTCCGAGTCGAAGGGGGCTTCCGCGAGTCTGGGGCAGTCAGCGCTCAGACCATCCTTTGGCAACCCGGCGCGGGCGGCGGCGACCACCAAAGCGCCTTCCGTGGGATCGCCCAGCGTGGCGAATGGATCCGTGGGACTCGCGGTCAAGACCGCGTCGTTGCACAGAGCGGCCGCGGCGAGAACCAACTGGTGCTGACGGGCCGCCGCGGGTATCTCCACAGATTCTTCTGGATTCTCCGGCATGCTGACACGGCCATCCCCACTTTCGAGGCGGACCACGGTCATCCGGTTTTGGGTCAGCGTGCCGGTTTTATCCGTGCAAATCGTCGTCACGGATCCCAGGGTCTCCACGGCGGGCAAGTTGCGAATCAGCGCGTTCCGCCGCAGCATGCGCCGAGCGCCCAGCGCCAGCGCGATCGTGACCACCGCCGGCAAGCCTTCCGGCACCGCGGCGACGGCCATGCTGACCGCTGTCAGAAACACTGTCCGCCAATCATCATGACGGATCAGTCCCTGAACCGCGACTAAACTCACTAAAAAAATAGCGACACCAACCAGAATATGGGCTAAATGGCGTATCTTACAGGTTAAGGGGGTCGCCTCATCGGCCGTTTCCGCCAGCAAGGACGCCACTTTCCCCAGTTGCGTGGTCATTCCGGTTTCGACAACCACCGCCTCGCCACGGCCATACGTCACGCTCGTGCCCATAAACAGGCAGTTCGACCGGTCACCCAGGGATGTCTCAGGATCAGAAATCGGCGCCGTGTCTTTACCGACCGGCGCGGCTTCTCCCGTCAACGCCGCCTCCTGAGCGCGTAAATTCGCCGCGACGAGAATCCGGGCGTCGACCGGCACCACATTTCCCGCTTCGACCAGTAAAATATCCCCCGGCACCAGTTCCCGGGCTGGAATTTCCATTTCGCTCCCGCCCCGGCGGACCCGGACCTTGGGTACAGCCATTTTCCGCAAAGCGGCCATGGCCTTTTCGGCGCTGTATTCCTGGCGAAAGCCCAACAGGCCATTGAGGATGACGATCGCGAAGATCACCCCGGCGTCTTTAACGTCCCCCAAGACAATACTGGCGATGCCCGCGGCGACCAACAGTAGCACTAACGGGCCGGTGAACTGGGTGATCAGCAGTCGCCAAACCCCGCGCCCATCCTTGCGGACCAACTCATTCGGCCCGTATGTTTCCAGCCGCCGGACGGCCTCTTCAGGGCTTAACCCCTTTTCCACGCTCGACTTGAGGCGCCCCAGAACCGTTTGACCGTCCAATTCATGCCATGCGTTTTCCGCCACTGTCATCACCTTTAAAAAAAAAATCAACTGCCACCAACCGCGCATTAGCTTAGCCTCACGCCTATGGTTTTCAACTCCTTCGGCTGACAAGGCCCGTTTGTCCGGGCATAAAAAAAGAGAGCCACCGAAGTGGCTCTCTGGTCAGGCGAAGAATCAGCGCCTCACATTAGAACCTCAAGCGCAGGTTCACCATGATCTGCTGCCAGCCGATCTCGGTTCTCACTTCATAACCGCTGCCGGAAGCCATGATCGGATCATCGGTGAAGAAATAACGATATTCCACGCCAAGCGCGAGATCTTCGGTGAGACAGACTTCAACGCCGGCGCCGACCTGGAAAGCCCAGACATCTTCACTGATCGTGATGTCGCCAGTCAAACCGGCGGCGGGTCCAACTCCCTTTAATTCAATGTCAGCGTCAACGTCCACGTAACCGACACCCGCCATAATGTAGGGAGTGAGGCATTTGGAACTGAGTTGGGCGTAGATGTTGAACATGGGGCCACGAACCCGCTGGGTCATTTCGTAGTCAACCACACCAAACCGGGGCGCGGCGGTGTCATGCCATTCATTCTCGTTCCACATGAGAGCGAGTTCAGCCCGGAAAACGGGGCACAGCTCTTTACCAAGAGCGATGTCAAGGCCCCAGCCATCTTCGAAGTTGAGTTCGGCATCCATACGGACGGCACCGAAAGCGGCCGTGTCTTTACCCGTGATTTTCCCATCCACTTCGTCTGGGAAGGTGTAACCGGCACCGAGACGCAGGTAAACGCCCTGCAGGCCGTCTTCTTCTTCCGCGGCTCGCGCGAAAGCGGGGGTGAGCATGACCATCGCGGCGACAATCATCATTAAGGCATGAAACTTTCTCATTTTTGGTGCTCCTTGGTTTTTCTTTCCATGCGAACAAACGACACGCCTTATTCTGGCCGGGATCTGTCCCGACAGGACGAAGATACAACCATTTATCTGATTCGGCAAGTCAAATTATTAAAAATTTGTCCACTTTCCTCTAAGGGTGGAGAAAAACGGGAACCCTTTTGCCGGAATTTTGTCCAAGGGTCATGTTTGAGCGTGCCGTGTCCATGGCACTGGAGACTTTCAGGTTTACTTTACTCGTGTCAAGCGGCGGGACTCTGTCCGTCCGCTGAAGCCTTAACCACTATCAGGAGAGCCACAGACGATGATCGAAGTGAAAAACTTGGTCAAAAGATATGGCCCGAAAACCGCCGTGGATGATGTCTCGTTCTCTGTTGAACGGGGTGAGGTTCTCGGCTTTTTAGGGCCTAACGGCGCCGGAAAATCCACGACAATGCGGATGATCACCGGCTTTTTCCCGCCCTCCTCCGGCACGGCTGTCATCGGCGGCAAAGATATCATCGAGGCGGATGTCGAGGCGAAAGCCCTCATTGGCTATCTGCCGGAAAACGCGCCCGCTTATTCGGAGATGAGTGTTGAAAAATTTCTGACTTTCATGGCTGAAATCCGCGGATTTAAACGGGCGGAAGCGCGGAAATTGGTGGAAAAAGCCATTGTGACCTGTTACTTGCAAAGCGTCCGGCATCAAACGGTTGAGACCCTGTCAAAGGGATACCGTCACCGCGCCTGTTTCGCGCAAGCCATTCTCCACGATCCGCCGGTTCTTATCCTTGATGAGCCGACTGACGGCCTGGATCCCAATCAGAAACGCGAGATGCGCGACTTAATCCGCCGCATGGGCAAACATAAAGCGATTATTCTTTCCACCCATATTTTAGAGGAAGTGGACGCGGTCTGCACCCGGGTGGTGATTATTGATCAAGGAAAGCTGATCTTTAACGGTTCCCCCGATGAGCTGCGCGGACAATCCTCCGCCGCCGGCGCGGTCTCGATCACGGTCAGCGGACCGGAAAAAGCCGTGCGGGACGCCTTTAAAAAACTGCCGGGTGTCAAGCGGGTGGACATCGCCGACATCAGCGACGGGCGAATCTCGTTGATCCTGACACCGGACAAGGGAACCGGCCGCTCCCCCGATTTGGCGGCCGCCGCCGCCCGTGTCGCCGCGGAAAACACATGGGAGCTGTCCGAACTGTCCACCAATCCGGGCCGCCTGGAAGATGTTTTCAGTCAGATCACAGTATCCGACACCGCCAAGAAAGGAGGAGCCCTGTCATGAGAAGCCTCACCAATGTTCTCTGTGTGATGAAACGCGAATTACATGATTATTTCGCCTCGCCCGTGGCCTATGTCTTCATCATTATCTTTTTGGCGTTACTGGGATTTTTCTCCTTCCAATTAGATGATTTTTTCGGGTATGGCCAAGCGAATTTGACCCCGTTTTTCCGTTGGCACCCGTGGCTGTTTCTGATTCTGGTCCCGGCCATCGGCATGCGCCAGTGGGCGGAAGAACGCCGCTCCGGTTCCATGGAGTTATTGCTGACCCTGCCGATCGCCGTCTGGCAGGCGATCACGGGGAAATTTCTGGCGGCCTGGTTGTTTGTCGGTCTGGCGCTTTTCCTCACCTTCCCCGCGGTGTTGACGGTCATCGGCCTGGGGGATCCGGATTTGGGCATCATCGCCACCGGTTATTTAGGCAGTATGATGGTGGCGGGCATCTATCTGGCCATCACGTCGGTGACATCCGCCATGACCCGCAGCCAAGTGGTCAGCTTCATTGTCAGCGTGGTCATTTGCCTGTTACTGGTTTTGGCCGGCTGGCCCATGGTGACCAACATCTTCGTCAATTGGCTGCCTGGAAGTATTGTTGACGGCATCGCCGCCTGTAGCGTGCTGACCCATTATCAATCGTTACAGCGGGGTGTCATCGACACCCGGGATCTGGTTTACGCGGGCAGCGTCATCATTTTCTGTTTGTTCACCACCTCGGTTATCCTGCGTAACCGCCGTTCCTTGTGAGGAGATGATCATGCTTTCAAAAAACAACACCCTTTCCCGGTTGATGTTCTCCGCGGCCGGTATCGCCGCCGTGGCCCTTTTACTGATCGCCATCAACGTGATCGCCTCCATGGTAAATGGCCGGGTGGATATGACCGAGGAAAAACGGTACACGCTGTCCGCCGGCACCCGGGCGATTTTAAAGACGATCGACGCGCCGGTGTCGGTGCGGCTGTATTATTCACGCGATGTCAAAAACGCGCCCGTGTGGATGAAAAACTACGCGCCCCGGGTCCGTGACATGCTTAAAGAGTACAAGCTCATCGCCAAAGGCGGGCTCATCATCGAAGAGAAAAATCCCGCGCCCGATTCCGATGACGAGGAATCCGCCGTTCTCGATGGTGTCCATGGTCAAATGCTGCCGGATGGCGGACAGCTCTATTTTGGACTGGCCTTCAGTTGTCTGGACGAAAGTGAGGTTATCCCCGTGCTCTCCCCGCGGGATGAATCCATGCTGGAGTACGACATCACCCGGGCGATTTTTCAGGTTCTCACCACCGAAAAACCCGCGGTCGGTGTCATGGCCGGCCTGCCCGTTCTTGGCAGTCAGCCCGACATGATGATGATGGCGCAAGGCATGGGCGGCCAGGGAACCCCCGCCTGGTATGTGTTTGAAGACCTGAAAAAAGATGTCACGGTCAAAGAAATTCCCCTGGATGCCGAGACCATCGACGCGGATATCGATATTCTGGTGGTGGCGCATCCACACGCGTTGAGTCAGAAGACCTTGTTCGCCATCGATCAATTTGTCTTGAAAGGAGGAAAACTTATCGCCTTCCTTGATCCCATGAATTATGTCGAGATCTATCAACAACAAAATGATCCCCGCTTGCGGGGTCAACCCCCGCGCTCGTCAGATCTCGCTCCCCTGCTCGCGGCCTGGGGCGTGGAGTACCGGAGTCAAGATCTTTTGGCGGATATCACCTATCAAACCCAAAACGGCCGCCAGCGGGATCCATTCATTCTCACGCTGACCCGGGACGCCTACAACACGGAGGATCCGGCCTGCGCGAAATTGGATAACGGGATGTTTGTGTACGCCGGCGCCTTTTTTGGCGACCCGGTCGGCGGTTTGACAAAAACAGTGCTGGTGGAAAGTTCCACGGACGCGGCCATGATCGATGGTGTCGAGGCGCGCGGCATGGCGATTCCCGATATCGTTAAAACGATCACCGACACGGATGTCAAAAACGCCCTCGCCATCCGGTTGACCGGCACCTTCCCCACCGCGTTCCCCGATGGCGCGCCGACAGAAACCGATGAGGACACGGAGCGAAACGCCCCCGCCCCCGCGGAGTCCGCGCCCCCGCCCCCGCGGACATCCGGGCAAAGCGCTGTCGTGCTGGTGGCGGACGCGGATTTGCTGCATGACGCTTTTTGCGTGGAGCAAATTAACCTCATGGGTCGGCAACTGCTCCGGCAAACCACTGACAATGTGGCCTTTGTTCACAACCTGATCGAACACTTGACCGGCGATATGAACCTGCTTTCCGTACGCAGTCTGGGGGTGAAATCCCGCCCGCTCACCACATTCCAAAAAATGTGGGCGGCGGCGGAAAAGGAATATCAAACGCGAATCGCCAAACTGGAGGAGGATCTGAGCGCGATCAATCAGGAACTCAGCCAGTTGCAACAAGCGAAAAATCCGGACCAGCGCTTTGTTCTGACCCCTGAACAAGAGGCGAAATTGCTGGAAGCCCAACGCAAAAAGGCGCAGACCGCTAAAGAACTGAAGGATGTCCGCAAAGAATTCCGCAAGGACATCGAGCGCCTGCAAAACACCTTGAAATTCGCCAATATCGCCGCGGTGCCGTTAGCTGTCGCTCTGGCCGGTATCGTCGTGGCCCTCATCAAACGCAGGAGAATGAGCCGCACATGAAACTAAAGCACCTTATCACCCTGTTGAGTATTGTCGTCATCGCCATCGCCGCGGGTGTCTTCATGCGCAACCGTGAGCGATCCACGTGGGCGGGGGCTGAGACCAGCGCCGCCGGCGCCCTGATCCTGCCGGCATTGGATGTCAACGCGGTCTCCGCGATTCTGATCCAAGACGCCCAGGCGCGGCTGACTCTGGAAAAGTCTGACGGGACATGGACAGTCGCCGAAGCGGGCGGTTATCCAGCCGACTTTCAAAAAATCCGGGCGCTCCTGATGAAAGTGAAAGAGATGAAAATCGCCCAGTCCGTTCCCGGAGCGGAGAAGTTTCAGGCCCGTCTTAATCTGCTTGAACCCACCGGCGAAACCATCGCGTCGGGCGTTCTGCTCCAGTTCAAGCATCAATCAGGGGCGCCTCCGCATTCGATTATTCTCGGCAAAAACCATACCGCCAAAGGACCGTCCAACGCTCCCTTCGGCGGCAACTGGCCGGACGGCAGGTATGTGCGGGTCAAAGAAACAGGTCTGATCGGACTGGTCGCGGACACCTTTTCTTCTGTCACAACCGACAAAAGCCGGTGGGTCAACCGGGAATTCTTCACCGTGAGGGAAAAGACTCTGGTCACGCTCTCGCAAGACGGTCAGGAAGTATGGCGGCTGGCTGAAAAAGACGGGAAACTGGCCCTCACGGGGGATGTCCCCGAGGGAAAAGAACTGGATGCCACGGTTATTAACGGTGTCACCGACGCGCTGACCTATGGCGGCTTCGCTGATGTCGCCACCGGGGAGACGGCGGATTTCACGCCAGCCAAAACATGCCGGATGGTGGATGCCGACGGCATCCAATACGACCTGACGTTTGGTGAGAAGGAAAATAACCAGTACCCGCTGCGCGTTGACATCGCCTATACCGGACCGGAAACGCGGCCGCCCGATCCGGACGAATCCGCGGATGCCGTGGAAAACGCGGCCGCGGCCGTCGCGGACAACGTGGCGGCGGCCAAAACGAAGGTCGCCGAATTGAACGCCCGCCTGAACGGGTGGACGTATCTGGTCAATGGTTACAGCCTTGACCCGGTGAATAAAACACGAGATGACTTCTTCAAGGAGCAATCGGCCGCCGCGGAGCCCGCGCCGACGGCTGAGAGCCGATAGCTGAGAAGAAACAAACATTGTCCGCAACCAGCCGCGTTCACCTGTGGATCATGAAACAGCCGGATCACCCCGGACAGTCAAGGCCCCCGTTGGACAAATGTCGGCGCATGCCCGGGCGCTGACTGTCAACGCGTCGGCCCAGGAGACACCCAACGGGGGCGCCAAGCGCGCCCCCCGTCCCCGCCCGAGAAATGTCAAGCCGAAAGGCTCGCCCTCGGCCTCGGCCAGCCGCGCGCACAACCCGCAATGGATACACTTCCCCGGCTCAAACAGAATATCTGGATGGTCCCGGATGATCAATGGCGATGACATAACCACAGCCGGCGGATGAGCGCGGACCTGCGGCACGTGGTAATCTTCGGCATAGCGGCGCAGTCGGCACGCTTCACCCGCCCGACACCCGCAGGACATGCATCGACCAGCTTCCTCTCGGACAGACGCCTCATCGCGCGGATTCATTCCCTCCGGACAATGGGCACCCGGCCCTCCGCGAAGCGCGTTTTCAGCCAAAGACATCACCTGACGCTCTGTCAGTGTCCCCGCCCGGGAATCAAATCGTCTCGCCGCGGCGGGCCGGGTATCCCCCTTGATAAACGCGTCCACCGCGGCGGCCGCGTCCTGGGCGGCGGCCACCGCCCGGACAGCCATTTTTCCGCAATCCTCACGCAACGACCCACAGGCGAACACTCCCGCCACAGAGGTCATACGCCCGTCTTTCAGGATCTCCACCGCCATGGATTCAAGGATTGTCCGCATGTCATGTCCGCCCGCCAGAACAATGGCCGCATGTCCGTCTAAAAGGGCTGAAAGATCATCCCGGGCGCGGATGTCCCGGCCACAAACAAACGAGACACCGGCTTGTTTCAGATGGTCATACTCCAGGCGGGCCGTCTCCGGGTTCAAGGATCCGCCGAGTTTCCCCGTCAAAGCGTCCCAAGGCCGCGCCTCACGCTCGTAAACCGTGACCCCATATCCCTTCCGCCGTAAAAAGTAAGCGGCCGAAACTCCCGCGGGACCCGCGCCAATCACGGCGACATGCCGCCCGCTATGATCAGCGGGCGCCCCTTCCACCACAGGCGCGAACCACCCGACCGCCCCCTTGATTTCCCGGATACGCAACGCGGTGTCAACCGCCTTCCGACGGCACGTTTTTTCACAAGGGGCTGGGCAAATTTCGCCTAACATCATCGGTATCGGAATACGGTCCCGGACGACATTCCCGGCGGCCTGCCAATCGCCGGCGGCCACGGCCTTCATCATGGCGGAAATATCCAGCCCGCCGGGGCATCCGCGGCGGCAAGGCGCTTCACAATCCCCGAAGTGCTCCCGCGACAACAGCTCCAGAGCGTCGCGCCGCGCGTGTCTCACAGCCGCTGAGGACGCGTCAATCTCCATGCCGTCTTCCACCGGATAAGAGCATGCCGGAATCATGCGATCCGCCTTGATATCCCGAACCAGGCAAACCATGCAGGCGTTCACATGGGGAAGCCGGCTGTCATGACATAACGTGGGAATGTCAATCCCCAGCCCTTTGGCGACCGATAACACAGTCTCGCCAGGGGCCGCTTCAGTCGACAGGGTGTCAATCGTCAGGTTAACCATCTTACGTCTTTCACGGGTTGCGTAAAAACAACAGCCGGTTATCTTTCAGCACGTGGTTAACCTAATCCCTCTATTGGAGAAAGCGTGAAGAAATTTTTTAAAAAATTTCGGGAAACCGCTCTTGGACGTTTCACGGCGCTGGGTCTTATCAGCTTTATTTCCGTCCTCATCCGGCTTTGGCGCCGGACCTTGCGCGTGGACATCGTGGATGACAGCGGGGTTCTCAAAAACCAATGCGCCGATGGAATGGTGATCGTCTTCTGGCATAATCGTCTCGCTTTTGTGCCCCCTTTTTTTCCTAAAAAAATGCGGCGGCGCACCGCCGCGATCACCAGCGCGTCCCGGGACGGAGAATACGCGGACATTCTAGTCCGCCAATTTATCGGGGCGACAGTGCGGGGATCCAGTTCAAAAGGAGGCGGCAAAGCCATGCTCGAAGTGAAAAGCCTGCTTAAAAAAAACTGGACCATCGCCATTTCCATCGACGGCCCGCGGGGGCCGCGGTACCAAATTAAACCCGGAGCCGCTCTGCTCGCCAAACGCATGCGGGCGCCGGTGTTCGCCGTGTCCATCAACGCGCCGAACCGGTGGGAAATGGGAGGTTGGGACCGGCTTCAAATACCCAAACCCTTTTCAAAAGTGCAATTCCGGTTAAGCGAACTGGTGAACATCCCCCCGGATTGCGACCTGCGCACGGAAGCGGTGGCCCGCATCCAAAACGCCCTTGATAAAATCACCGATGACAGACGAAGTTAACCAATCGGACAAACCCATGTTGACGATCCCACCGGAAACAATCAGCGCCTTTATCGACACCTGCCACGCCGCCGGTCGACGAGGCCTCGTGCAATGCAGCAGCGGGAATTTATCCTGCCGCCTTGATGAAACCCGCATGCTGGCCACCGCCTCCGGGAGCTGGCTGGAAGATATCCGGGACGACCAATTATCCATTTGCCGCATTGACGACGCGACCCTGATCGAGGGACCGCCGCCCACCGTGGAAGCGGCTTTTCACGCCGGAATCTTGAAACACCGGCCGGACGTGAATGTGGTGTTTCATTTCCAAACACCTTACGCCACCCTGCTGGCCTGCGGCGATCCCGCGGCCATTGACTACTTTGTCATTCCGGAAATTCCTGTGTATATGGGAGCGATCGGCCACGTCCCCTACCTGCGGCCGGGCTCCCCGGCACTCGCCGCGGCGGTGGTGGAAGCGGGGAAAAAGCATGACATGATCATCCTCGCCAGCCACGGCATGGTGACGGTGGGAAAAAATGACCGGCACGTTATCCAAAACGCTGTCTTTTTCGAGTTCGCCTGCCGGCTCATCGTCGAGGGAAGAGACACCATTAATCCCCTTTCCGCTGAAGCGATTGAACAGCTGACATCAACCAGCGGCAAGGCGTAATCAGCGACGCGGATTAAGAGGGATGTCATCAGAGAATGACGGCTATTTTGCGGATTCCGCAAGCGGATCAACCAGTGCGGATTGATAGCCGGACACGTTCTGGAGCGCATCCGTCCCGGATGCATCCGTGTTATTTGGCAGATACGTTTTGGTTGGTGGAACGACATTGATTGGCCAGTTGATCGAAGCGGATCAACCATTAGAAAGCGGTCTGATTGGCGGGACGGATGTTCGCGAGGACGCGAACGGTCCAGGGCGTTTTTTGCAGCCCATCCGTCTTGGCTGATCAAAAAGAAGATGACAAGCCGGGGATTTCCCCGGCATAGAAGAAGAAATGTGCGACAAGGGCAATTCACTGGACCCTACCAGTTTTTCTCCACCGGCCGGTTTTTCATATTTCTCAAGCGGTTTTCTTTCAGCGCCTCCCGAAGGTCTTTTTCTTTCTCCCGCATATCAGCCAGCACCGCCGCCGCCTGTTTTTCATCAAACGCACCCTCCTCCACCCGGTCAGCCGACTGTTGAGACGCGTCATTTCGCGGCCCGTCTCCCGGCTGGGGATTCTCTAGCGGGTCATCACCGGGTTCCCGCGAGTTCTCCGGCGGATTATCCGCTGACTGACCATTTTCCTGTCCGCCCTGATCCCCCTGCTGGTCCTGAGGCTTTGGCTGATCCTCGCCGTTATTCTCATTGTTCTGTTGTTGTTTTTCCTGTTCCTTTTTCATCGCTTCCGCTTGTTCACGGTCCTTCAACAGCACTTCTTGATTTTTCCCAAGATCCGACTGATTCTCCGTCCATCGCAAAGCCTCCCGGTAACTGGCCTCCGCCGCGGTAAGTCGGTGTAACGATTCTTGTGGATTCTCACGCATCATGTCCCGGGCCATCTCATGCCGGACGACACCTAAATTCCACTGGGCCGCGGTCGCCGCCGCCCCCCCCTCCCGGCCATAAAAAACCGCCTGCTCATACGCCTCCTCCGCCTTTTTAAGATCACCCTCATGCTGGTATTGAACCCCTAAATTCTGGTATAAGCGCGCCTTTTCCTCTCCTTCCGCCTGATCAATCCGTTCCGCGGCCATCCGCGCGTCAGGTTCGTCAGCTCCGCCTCCCACCGGCGCGGCGGAAACCACGTCCCCACGGGCTGGGAAACCAGCGGCGATCACCATCAACGCGGCGACAGCGACCACCCGCGTTTTCTTTTCGCCAACGCAAAGAAAGACCAGGAAGCAGGCCACACTCAAGGCTAAGGGAATCTGGTACCGTTCAATTTCCCGTGTTTTCACCTGCTCCTCACGCTCCGCCGGAACCAAGGTCGCGATCCGCTGGATAACCGGGTCAAGATTTGGAGCCACCGTCGTTGACCGCGCGTACACGCCGCGGGTTTCCCGCGCCAACTGTTTTAACCGCTCTTCAGCCAATTTCGTGGTCACCAATTTCTCGTTTTCATCCCGGATAAAATGACCCGTCTCATCCCGGATCAGCGCCCCTTGACTAGGATTTCCCAAGCCGATAACCAGCACCGGAATGTTCTTTTCCCGCAAGGTCCCCGCGAAGGCTAACGAGTCGCCTTGCAACTCGTCGCCATCGGTTAACAAAACCACCGCCCGGTCCACGCCCTCCGCACCGGCAAACGCCTCATCCGCCACTTCCAGAGCCCGGTTCAAATTGGTACCCCCCAGAGGAATGGTCCGCATGTCAAGTTCGTCCAAAAGCGCATAGAAGCTGCTCCGGTCCGGGGTGAGTGGACATTCCAAAAACGCGTCGCCGACAAAAGCCACCAGGCCGAATCGGTCCCCGGGAAAGCGCTCTAACAATTTACGCGTCAGCCATTTCCCATGTTCCAGCCGGGAGGGCGCCACATCATCGGCCAGCATGCTGCGGGAACAATCAAAAACCACCAGCACATCCCGTGACCGGGCCGGATAAGGAATTAATCGTTTCCCCCACCACGGGCGCGCCAGCGCCGCCAGCGCCAAAACAACGCCCACAAGGAAAACTGTGGACCTGAGCCGGCGTTTCACACAAGAAACTTCCATGTGCCCCTCGGGCGCTCGTTCAGCTCCCGAGAGCCGCCGGCACACCCACAGCCGTCGGTGTCTCGCATACCCGTCGGCCAGCCAAAGCCCCGCCAGCGAAAGCGCTGACAAAATCCAAAACGTCACGGTCAGATTCAAAAAACTCATGATGTCATTCGTATTCCAGTCGATATTATTCCAGTCGATGTGAATAAAGACACGGCGCGGTTAAAAACGTTTCCCTGTTTCAGTCAATCACCATGCGGCGCGTCAATCACCTGAAACACCGCTTGAGCCGGTTGTTTAATGACATGACGGTGAAAGACAAACAGAAAAACATCGCCATGGATGTCAGCCCGCCAGATTTTAACGGGATTGGACGGCCATTCGCCCTCCACGGCGACCGCGCTCTCCGGGATCTCTTCTTTCCACAGAGTCGCGGGGCGCAACCCATGCTGGGGGGACAACCCCCATCGCAACCAGGCGTATTCCACGGCCGCGGCCACAGACACGAGCCCCGCGGACACCGCGTAGTCATGCGCTATCCGCAACCGCCCGGCTAAGGCCATGGGACGCTCCAACCCGCCCACAGCGTCAAGATGCCGGGTGAGGCCGGTCAAAAACGCCACCCCGTCAGCCTTAACCCCTTGCCGGAACGCCTGGCGTAATTGCGGCGTGTTGTAAAAACGGTCAATGACTTTTGACACATTCTCCGCCTGACGCAAGTCCTCAACGGGCATCGCGGCCGTCCGCAACACTTCATACGGAGGATCCGGAGCGTGAACCAGCCCCAGGGTGTCACAGTTTTCCGCGAACCGCGTGCCTGGCAGCACCTTCAAGGTTTCCAATTGGATTTCTGCCGGGCCCTCCGCCATCGCGGCCGTCACATCCGCCAGCAACGACACCAAGGTCTGCCCGGGCAGGCCGGCGATAAAATCCACGTGCGTGACCCAGTTTTGGCCCGTGGCTAAAAACCGCATGCCTTCCCAAGCGGCATCGGCCGCCTGACGCCCCATTTGGCCAATGGGGACAGGATCAGACGTTTGAACACCCGCCTCAATATGTAATTGTCCGGGCGGTGCCAGACATAACGCCTCCCGAATCTCTTCAGTTAGAAAACCGGGATGGATTTCAATGTGAAAGCGCAGATCGGGAAACCGCTCCCGGAACAGCGTTAATAAGCGGACACACCGGCGCGGGGACGCGTTGAAGGTCCGATCCAGCATCCGGACTTCCCGGACACCCCGGTCTCGGAGACATTCAAGGCGGACAACCAACTGGCCAATATCACCGGCGCGGACAGGCGTGCCGCCACTGGTGCAAAAACCGCAGGCGCAGGGACATCCCCGGGAGACTTCCAACTGAGCGAACGGACGGTCTGTCTTAAAAAACGGGGACGATGTCGGGTCCGGCAACTGATCGAAAGGCAAAGGCGGCGCGCCTGCCCCGGTGTCATGAATGGTTCCATCGGACAAGCGGGCGCACACCCCGGGAAGGCGGGACAAGTCACCCCCGGTGGCGACCGTCTCCAGCAGGCGGCTGATGATCCCCTCCCCCTCGCCGCGGACAACGCCATCCAACCACCCTTCACGGGATAAAACCGCGCGGTTGTCACCCAGAAATTCCGGGCCGCCCAACACGATCACCGTCGCCGGGGACAACGCCTTCACCCGGCGGCAGATTCTGAAAACGGTCTCCCGGGTGAATAGATAACACGTCGCCAGAAGACAATCAGGAGACAAGGACACAATATCCGTGGCTGCCGGGGCCGCCGGAGCGCCGCTCACGCAGGCGATTTCACGCCATTCCCAATCCGCCGCCGCCGCGGCCGCGTTCAGCAAGGGCAACGCCAGCGAAACGTGTGAATGAGAGCAATTGACCGAAAGCCAGACGAGTTTCACAGAAAATCAGGCTAGAAAGGAATCTGATCCGGGGCGTCATCGTCCTCAACGGCCAAATCACCGGCGTCAAGGCCTGATGTGTCAAAGGCCGGCATGGGCGCCGCCGCTGGCCGCTGCGGCTGGAAGCCCGGGCCCTGCTGCTGTTGCGGGGCCTGCGGATACCCCCCCTGTTGCTGCGGAGGCGCTTGCTGAAAACTCTGTTGCGGGGGACTGTCGCCAAAGCCGGCGCCGCGGGAGGGCGCGCCGATAAACTGAACACGCTCGGCGACAACATGCAACTTGCTGCGTTTCTCCCCGGTCGCGCGGTCATCCCATGTGTCAAACTTCAACCGCCCCTCAATGAGCGCCGGCGCGCCCTTTTGTAAATAATTCTTGCAGCTTTCGGCCTGCTTGCCGAACACGTCAATATCAACGAAACACACTTCTTCAGCCTGCTCGCCTGACCGGGACGTATAGCGACGGTTGACCGCCAGTCCAAGTGCGCAAATCGCCGTTCCCCCGGTCGTGTAACGCAAATCGGGATCACGGGTGAGATTACCCATCAAAATCACTTTATTCATTGAGGCCATAGTACATTCTACTCCGTGTTCAATCCACTCGGCGCGGTTCTCAGGAAGGGGGACCGGCCTGTTTCACAATAACCATCCATCCGTCTTAAAAAACAAAACCCGCCGTCTGACAAAGGCTCAATCTAACGCTTTTCCGGAGAGTTGCCAATAGTGTCCGCCGGGACTTCCGGCGATATTTCGAGCATGTCGTTGATCACAGCGCGGATCGCGGTCAAATGAAAATCCGTCTTGCGCATGATTCGCTGACAATGTTCGAGCAGTCTGGCCCGCTGATCTTCGGGCAAGTCTAATCCGGTGATCACAATCACCGGGGTGTCCGCGTGTTTCTCCGACTCGCGGATTTTCAGCAGCGTGTCCCAGCCGCTGATGCCCGGCAACAACAAATCCAGAATGATCACAGCGAACGGCGAGGGCGCGTTATTCAAATATTTCAACGCGTCTTCCCCGTTGGCGGCCGATATCGGCACACACCCCATCCGTCGCAATAACAGACAATAAAAGTCCACAACCTGCGGTGTGTCGTCAACGACTAAAATTTTCGGTCCCGCACTCATTGTCTACACCATCCCAGACCAGCGCGTCGCCTGATGAACCCGGCGGAAACCAAAATATGATGGAGCCCGCCATCACGCGTTGAAACTATAGCGTTGTTCCGGCGGTTGCCAACTCCGCGGCTCTGACAAACCGGTTTCCCCCCACATTTTTTATTAGCGTCAGCATGTCATCGGGCAGGGGCGCCCGCCACTCGCTGAGACACCCGGTCACCGGATGGCGCATCACAAGACGGGCGGCGTGAAGCGCCTGCCGGGGAAGACGCGTGCTTATTTTGTCCGCGGCTGTTTGCCCGCCATCGATAAACCGCAGAAAAACGGTTTCATCCACACCGTAAATTTTATCTCCCACCAAGGGAAAACCGAAATACTCAAGCGAGGCTCTGATCTGATGTGTTCGACCGGTGTCCAGCCAGGCTTTGACCAACGACAATTTCCCAGCGCTATAAATGCTCGCGAACCGCGTCCTGACCCGCCGGGCGGCGGAATCCTCCGGCGGGGGACGTTCACCAGGCATAAACCACGTCTTCTTCCGGATTAATGAATCATCCCGCCGGGCTAACCAGCCGTCAGCCGTCAACACGTCCGGAAAATCACCCTCCACCAACGCGAGATACTCTTTCCGGGCGTCCGGACGGCTGAGAGCGTCCACGCACTCAGCGCAAACAGCCGCGGTCTTGCCCGCCAGCAATAACCCGGATGTCTCCCGATCCAGACGGTTCACGAACCGGATGACCTCTCCCGGACGAGTCTCCCGCAATAACGCCCATAGGGTGTGGTGAAAATACGCGCCCGCCGGATGCACAGGCAAATTCCCGGGTTTGTCAATGACCAGTAAATGATCGTCTTCGTAAACAATCTTAAAGTCCGAATTAACAGCCGGTTCCGGCAAGTCCGGCGGCATGTATTCAACCATGTCACCAAAACGCAACAGGTCCTCCGTGGAAGCGGCTTTATGATTAACAAGCACTTGCCCCGCTTCGACCAGACACCGCCATTCCGGTTCGGTGTGATACGCGAACCGACCCGCTAAAAACTCAATCAAACGCTGTCCCGCGGTGTCCGCGGGTATCCGGCATTTCGCCTGACGGCGGGAAAACGCTCCATGTGATGATGTCGGGTGATCAATCATGAAACAATCTAACCCCGTTCGGATAAAGTGCCAAATTGCCGCGGCGCGGCCGACTTTGTCGATTTTTTTCATCGTCTCCGCGGCCCGGGCGGCAACTCGTGGTCCGTTCCCCGGACCTGCGACCGGACCGACAAGACTCGACAAGATCGATCCGGACGACTCCCGTCGATCAGATCGCCCCGCGCGTTCCCATCCCACGCCCGGGTCGGGCGACTCCAATCACGTTCCGCGATCCACACATCCTCTTCACGCTGTCACGGTTCAAGTCGTCGCATAATGGTTTTCGACAAACATGGCGCTATATTCCGCGACGTGTTAACGACACATTTCCCGCCGAAAACGAGGCGGAGCGTTTTTTTGAGGATGGTGTGACCCAAATGATTATCCGTAAACAAGCTCATCCCCGCGCGGCGCTGATCGGCAACCCGTCTGACGGGTATTTCGGTCGGACCATCGCTTTCACGTTTAAAAACTTCGCCGCGATCGTGACCTTGTTCGAAACACCGGAATTCCGAATTGATCCGGGCGAACGGGACCACGTGTGTTTCGACAGCCCCCACGCCATGATCGCTCAAATCCGGCACCTCGGATATTACGGCGGGGTCCGGTTGCTGCAAGCGGCGGTCAAACGCTTCCTTGATTTTTGCGAAGAGGAACACATCCTCTTGCATAAAAAGAATTTCACCTTGCGCTATGACACGGACATTCCCCACCACTTGGGACTGGCCGGGTCCAGCGCCATCATCACCGCCACCTTCCGGACACTGATGGACTTTTATACTATTGAGATTCCCAATCCGGTTTTAGCCAATCTGGCGCTGGAAGTTGAAACCATCGAGTTGGGGATCCCGGCGGGCCTGCAAGACCGGGTCGCCCAGGCCTACGACACCCCCACCGTGATGGATTTTGACAAAGACCATATGGAGAAAAACGGGTATGGCATGTACACGCCGCTGGACCCGTCGCTACTCCCTAATCTGTATATCGCCTACCGCACGGATCTTTCAGAAGGATCCGAGGTGGCGCACAGCAATCTGCGCTACCGCTTCGAACAAGGCCACCCCGATGTGCTTGACGCCATTGAGTTCTGGAAAGATCTGACCCTGAAGGCGGAACAGGCGCTGAAAACCGGTCACCCGGAAAAACTGGGCCCGCTGCTGGACGCTAATTTTGATAAACGGCGGACGGTCTGCT
The DNA here is from genome assembly GCA_032251435.1 of Lentisphaeria bacterium. GTDB lineage: Bacteria > Verrucomicrobiota > Lentisphaeria > Oligosphaerales > MVZH01 > JAVVEH01. Next base: position 33,324 of record JAVVEH010000032.1, read on the forward strand.
CCGTCAGCGACGGAAATATCCAAATGGTGGAGACCGCGCGGAAAACCGGGGCCAGCGCCAAGTTTACAGGCTCCGGCGGCGCGATTATCGGAACATTTGAAAATGAAGCCATGTTTGACCGCTTGCAGTGTGAACTGTCCAAACTGAATATTGAGGTGTTGAAACCGATCCTATGAATAAAGTCCGTAAAGCCGTCATTCCCGCCGCCGGATTCGGCACCCGGTTTTTACCGGCGACCAAATCCCAGCCCAAAGAAATGCTGCCGATCGTTGACACGCCGACGATTCATTATGTGGTCGAAGAGGCGGTCGCCGCGGGCATCACGGATATTCTTTTGGTCATCGGTAAAACAAAACGCGCCATCGAGGAATATTTTGACCGGAATTTTGAATTGGAGCAGGCGCTTGAGGCCAAAGGCCGCCATGAGGACGCGGAAAAACTGCGGGCGATCTCTTCCATGGCCAATATTCACTTTGTCTGGCAAAAAGAAATGAATGGCCTGGGAGACGCCATACGCCATGCGCGGCAGCATGTGGGAAATGAACCCTTCGCGATTCTCCTGGGCGACACCACCTTTGACGCTGAGGAACCCGCCTTATGTCAGTTGTTACGGGCTTACGCGCGCTACGAAGCCCCCGTGGTCGCCCTGGAACAGGTGCCGGACGAAAAAGTCAGCCGCTACGGCATTATGAAAGGCAACGAGGTGGACGACGGGTTGTTCCTGGTTGAGGACTTCATTGAAAAACCAAGTCTGGCGGAAGCCCCCTCAAATCTGGCCATCGCCAGCCGCTACATTTTCACCGCCGAGATTTTTGACTATCTGGCCACCGTTGAACGCGGAAAAAACAATGAAATTCAATTGACTGACGCCATGCGCATGATGGTCAAAAACACCGCCATGTACGGCCTGCGGATCAACGGGGCGCGGCAGGATATCGGCAATAAGCTGGACTATTTGAAAGCCAATATCCGGCACGGCCTGAAAGATCCGGAAATCGGAGCGGATCTGCGGGCCTATATCGCCGATGTCGCGGCGGAATTGAGCTGATTGAGTATGCCCAAACAAAAAAAGATTGTAATTTTAGGCTCAACGGGCTCCATTGGCGAGAGTGCTTTTTGGGTTGTTCAACAATTAAAGGAACAGATCAAGGTTGTTGGATTGGCAGCAGGTACACGGTGGGAGCGCCTGGCGGAACAGAGCCGGGCCCTCGGAGTCGGGCATGCGGCGATCGCGGCGCCGGAGCACCTGAACAGCCTCCGCAACGCGGTCGGCCCCGAGGTGACAGTTTCCGCGGACCCCGCCGGACTCATCGACATGGTCACCGCCCCGGATGTGGACATGGTTCTGTGCGCGATCACCGGAACCGGCGGCTTTGAACCGGTTCTGGCGGCCATCCGGGCGGGCAAAGATATCGCCCTGGCCAGTAAGGAAATCCTGGTCATGGCCGGCGACCTGGTCATGAGCGAGGTGAAAAAACACGGGGTTCGGATGATCCCTGTGGATAGCGAGCACTCGGCCATTTTCCAGTGCCTGGAAGGGCGGGATATGGGTACAGTCAGAAAGCTGACCCTGACTGCCAGCGGCGGCCCCTTCCGGAATACGCCCGCCAGTCAACTGGCGGCGATCACGCCTGAGCAAGCCCTGGCCCATCCCACGTGGAACATGGGGCCGAAAATCACGATCGACTCGGCGACCTTGTTTAATAAAGCCCTGGAGGTCATTGAGGCCCGCTGGCTGTTCGGTGTCGTCGGCGATCAAATCGACGTGGTTGTCCATCCCCAGTCCATCATTCATTCCATGGTCGAGTTTATCGATGGCGGCATGCTGGCGCAATTGGGACTGCCGGACATGAAATTGCCGATTCAATACGCGCTGTTGTTTCCCGAACGGGTGGATACCGGTCTGCCGCGCTGCGATCTTCCTTCTCTGGGCGCTCTGACCTTTGAACAGCCCCGGCACGATGTTTTTCCCGCTCTCCGCCTGGCTCACGATGCCTTGGCCGCCGGCGGCACCATGCCCACCGCGTTGAACGCGGCCAACGAGGTCGCGGTGGACGCGTTCCGCCGGGGACACCTGAGCTTCACCGGCATCTCCACGGTGGTGGAAGCCACGATGTCCGCCTGTCCGCTCTTGTCGCAAAACTCGCTGGCGGAGATTAAGGAAGCCGACACAGTGTCCCGGAAAAAAGCCCGGGAACTGATCGCTTGAGCCAAATCATTCGTAAAAACATCTTTCCTCCCCGGCAACTTCGGCGATTCATGCTACATTTAGAGCTTCTCAGGAAACCGTTTTTTCACCTCACAAAGATGGTCTTATCCAGACATCATTTAATGACAAGGGATTCATAAAACAATGAAATCATTCAGTGTTGATTTAACCGGAAAAGTCGCCGTGGTCACCGGCGGCGGCGGCGTGCTCTGCGGCAGCATGGCCAAAGCCCTCGCCAGTCAGGGAGCGGCCGTCGCGGTTTTGGACCTGCGCAAAGAGGCCGCCGACGCGGTCGCCGAAGAGATCATTGCCGCGGGCGGCAAAGCGGTCGGTGTCGCCTGCAATGTGCTGGACAAAGCCAGTATTGAAGCGGCCTGTTCTGAGGTCGAGAGCACCTTGGGAAGCTGTGATATTCTGGTTAACGGCGCCGGCGGCAATCACCCCAAAGGCACGACCAGCAAAGAGTTCCTGTTCCCTGAGGATTTGACCGCGGACGACGCGGACACCACGACCTTCTTCGATTTGGATCCCAAAGGCATCGAGTTTGTTTTCGGTCTGAACTTCATCGGCACACTTCTTCCCACGCAAGTGTTCTCCCGGGCCATGGCCGAAAAAGGTGTCGGAACAATTGTCAATGTCTCCTCCATGAACGCTTTCACCCCGCTGACCAAAATCCCCGCCTACAGCGCGGCCAAAGCGGCAGTCAGCAACTTTACCCAGTGGCTGGCGGTTCACATGTCCAAGGTCGGCCTACGGGTCAACGCCATCGCGCCGGGCTTTTTTCTGACCGAGCAAAACCGGGCGCTGCTAACGAACGCGGACGGCGGCTATACGCCGCGGGCGGAAAAGATTCTCGGCCAGACCCCGATGGGACGGTTCGGCGCGCCGGAAGAATTACTGGGAACCCTGCTCTGGCTGGTGTGTGACGAAGCCTCGGGGTTTGTCACCGGCACAGTCGTGGCCGTCGATGGCGGCTTCAGCGCCTATTCCGGAGTATAATCATGCCTTTTGATTCAGGAACAATCAGTTTTCGGCCTTGTGTCGTCCTTAACGACTTTCCCGAGGATGTTTTAGAACGTTTCGCGGCCAAGGCGGCCCCGCCCCTGGAACACGCGGGTCCGGAACCCCAGCTGGGCTGGGTGACTGGACGCGGATTGTTGGAAACCACCATTGATGAGGAGTCCGCGACCTGCGGCGGATTTCTTCACCTGCAATTACGCAATGCGATCCGCAAAATTCCCACCTCGCTTCTCCGGGCTGAATGCCGGATGGCGGAACTGGTGTATATCCGGGAAAATAAAGACAGCGTCGTGCCCCGCAAAATCCGCAAACAGATCAAGGACGACGCCACGGAACGGCTCCTGCCCAAAATGCCTCCCCAAATCACCGGCATCCCCTTCGCCTACGATGAGCCCTCCAAACGACTGTATATCGGGGCCACATCGGATAAGCAGCTGGATACGTTCATGGCCTATTTTCACCAGACGCTGGGGTTCGAACCCCTGCCGCTGACCCCGGAAATTATTGTCACCCAACAACTGGACATGGATCCCGCCGATATCCCGCCGCTGAATTTTTCCTCACGGGTGAGCGATGAAGACGCGATCGGCGCCATCGGACAAAACTTCCTCACCTGGCTGTGGTATTATCTGGACACCAACAAGGGCATGCTGCCCAAAACCCAAATGGGTGAATTCGGCATGGTGATGGATGGACCTCTCGTCCTGGTCGCTGACGGACCCGGCGCCCATGAATCCTCTATCCGTAAAGGCACCCCCCTGCATAGCGCTGAAGCGAAAGCCGCTCTCAGTGTCGGCAAGAAGCTCAACCGGGTGAAAATCACCCTGGCCCGGGGCGACGACATGTGGACCTGCGGGGTGGATGGCGAGACGTTCACATTCCGAAGTATGAAACTGCCTGACGGCGAAGCCCTGGATCCCGGCAGTGTCTTTGAAGAACGCATGACCAATCTCTACGTGTTCCAAACGGTCTTTTTTGAGTTGTTCAAATACTATGTCCGCCAAGTGACGGATTCGGATACCCGCGCCGCGTTGCAAAAAAAGATTAAAGCCTGGGTGGAAGGTCTGCCGGCGAAATAACCCCGGCACCGGAGCGCGCTATGAACAGAACCCTGATTAAACAGGCGCTGACGGAAAGCGGCGGCGGCCAAACGGTCACAGTCTGCGGCTGGGTGCGCACCCGGCGGGATTCCAAAGGCGGGTTTTCGTTTATTGAAATCAATGACGGGTCCTGCTTCGGCAATCTGCAAATTATCGCCGATCAACACCTGCCGAATTACACGGACGAGATCCTGCGCTTGCATCCCGGCGCCGCCGTGCGGGCTGAGGGAACTCTGAAACCCTCTCCCGGACAGGGACAGAGTGTCGAACTGGCGGCCGACGAGATCAAGGTTCTGGGGTTTTGTGACCCGGAGACATATCCCCTGGGCAAACAACGGGTGTCGTTTGAACGCTTGCGGGAACTCGCTCACCTCCGCCCGCGGACGAACACCTTCGGCGCCGTTCAACGGGTGCGCAATGAACTGGCCTTCGCCACGCACGCGTTTTTCCGTGACCGGGGTTTCCAATATGTGCAAACGCCGATAATCACCGCCAGTGATTGCGAGGGCGCCGGGGAAATGTTCCAAGTGACCACATTGGACATAAGTCAGCCGCCGCGCTTGCCGAATGGGGCCGTCGACTATTCCCGTGACTTCTTCGCCAAGCCCGCCAACCTAACGGTGTCCGGACAACTGGAGGGCGAAACATACGCCTGCGCCTTGGGCAATATCTACACCTTCGGTCCGACCTTCCGGGCGGAAAATTCCAATACCCGCCGCCACTTGGCTGAATTCTGGATGATCGAACCGGAAATGGCTTTCGCGGATCTCGCGGACGATGCGGATCTCGCGGAAGCCTATCTCCGCCACCTGTTCAGCCACGTGCTGAATAACTGCCCGGATGACCTGAATTTCTTCAATCAGCGGCTGGATAAACAGTTGCTCGACACCTTGTCCCGGCTGGCCGACAGCCCGTTTGAGCGCGTCACTTACACCGAAGCCGTCACCATTCTTTCCGCGGCACCCGAATCCTTCGAGTTTCCCGTCGGCTGGGGAATCGACCTGCAATCAGAGCATGAACGCTATTTGACCGAGCAGGTGTTCAAAGGACCTGTCACGGTGACGGATTATCCCAAAGAAATCAAAGCGTTTTACATGCGCCGGAACGATGATGGGAAAACGGTCGCCGCCATGGATGTTCTGCTGCCGCGGGTGGGGGAAATTATCGGCGGCAGCCAACGGGAAGACCGGTTGGATGTTCTGACGGCGACAATGGTCAACGAGGGCCTGATTCCGGAAGATTACTGGTGGTACTTGGACCTCCGCCGATTCGGCAGCGTGCCGCACGCCGGTTTCGGCCTGGGCTTTGAACGGATGGTGCAGTTCTGCACCGGCGTGCAAAATATCCGGGACGCCATCCCTTTCCCCCGCACCCCCCGTAACGCGGAATTTTAACTCATTTTAAGATACGGGTAACGGGTGGGTGCGCCAATGGCTTGAAGCTATGCGTTCGCGCGTAAACGTGTCTTTGGTTACTCGTACTGACGATTGAACCAAACAACGGATTGCCACAACCCCGTCAGGGTTGACAGATCTTTGGATGCGTAATCCCAGGGTTGGGCAACCCTGGGCTATATGACATAACGCCGTTGGCGTAAAAACAACGACCCATCTACCCGTCGGCATCCCTGCCAACGACTTCCAACGACTTCCAACGACTTCCAACGACTTCCAACGACTTCCAACGACTTCCAAC
>JAVVEH010000032.1:39447-48609 GCA_032251435.1 Lentisphaeria bacterium
GACTTCAACGACTTCAACGACTTCCAACGACTTCCAACGACTTCCACGACTTCCACGACTTTCACGGTTTTCACGATTTTTTCCCCTTTGGCATTTGTTTTTCGCTTGCGCTCCACGAATCGTGTACTATCCTAAATTGTTTTCACAAATCTCTATTCGCAGGTGAGCGCGCGGCGCGCGGGAGTGATTAATGCAGGAATGTCCAACTGATTTATTGTTCAGCCACCGTCATGTGTGGGTAAAAACTGTCGGCGACAAAAGTGATGGTGTCATCCGCATAGGCCTGTCACACTATTTCCTTGAGGAACTTTCGGAAATTCTGAGTCTGGATCTTCCCCATGTGGGCGATGAGCTGATTATTGACCACCACTGCTTTCATCTTCATACGGCGGATGACATCCTCGACATTGAAGCGCCGGTTTCGGCCCATGTGACCGGCATTAACCATGAAGTCCTGGATAATCCGGACCTGCTCCATATCGACGCCTATGAGCATTGGGTGCTGGAACTTGAGTGTGATGATTTCGATGAATTTGAGATACTTGTAGATGCCACCCGATACGCCCGCCACGTTGAAACAACAGGGATTTAGCGCCTCACTCCTCGGCTTGGCGGCGATCTTGTTCGGTTACACGGGACTGGTCGCCACGGCCGCGGGAGAAGTCTTTTCTCCCGGACCGGTGGCGGGGCTGTCGTTTATCGCCACGACGGTTCCCCTGGTTTTTCTTTTCTCAGGCGCCTGCGCCCTCGCGCCCCCCGACCAGACCCCGACCGGACTGCAAGTGGTTTGGCAAATCCGCTTTCTGGCGGTCGGCGCCCTTTTCCTTTTTCCCTTTGTCTCGTGGACGCTGTCGGCCAGTCGTAACAGTTATCTGGCCGCCTGCGCGTTTCTCGCCCTCCTGTGTCTGTCGCTGTTACTTCAACGCCTGTGTGAATACCTGCGCTTACTTCACGCCGCCCGTCACGCCCATGTCAAAAGCGCCTGGGCCTACCAAATCAAACAGGTGGCTCACTTCTGCCTGGTGACTCCCTGCGCCGTCGCCGCGGTGATTATTTTCACCCGCCAGAAGAGCTATGATATTAAAGCCTCCCATCTCGTTGAAATCATTTGGCGGAACGCGTCTTTACCTGTTAAAATCACGGTGACGGCCATTGTCTCACTGACATTTTGCGCCGTCTCGGGACTCATTTTAAATTCCCTCTTCTCGCTGCCCCCCCGATCCACAGGGAACCCGGAACCGCCTGACGCGTCATAGTCAAGTCTGGCGACAAAAAATAAAGGACCTCATCATGCGGACAAAACTGATTGTCGCCCTGGACGTGAACACCTTGACAGAGGCGGAAAAACTGGTTGACAGTATCGGCCCCGATGTCGAATGGTTCAAAGTGGGTAAACAGCTCTTCACCCGGTACGGGCCCGCCGCCGTTGACATGCTCAAGGCCAGGGGTAAAAACGTGTTCCTGGACTTGAAATTTCATGATATTCCCAACACCGTCGCTCAAGCCGTCCGCTCAGCCGCGTCCCTGGGGGCGGATATGACTAATGTGCACGCGGCGGGCGGCCCGGCCATGCTCAAAGCCGCCGCGGCCGCCGCGTCCGAAAGTGACATTCTCTTGATCGCGGTCACGGTGTTGACCAGTATGAACGCCGACGAGCTGGCGGCGACGGGGATCACCGACACCCCGGAAACTCACGTCATCCGCTTGGCGAAACTCACCCAGGCCTCAGGCTTGGCCGGCGTGGTCTGTTCGGCGTTGGAAATCACGCCGATTAAGGCCGCCTGCGGTGAAGCCTTCACCCTGGTGGTTCCGGGCATCCGTCCCGCGGGATCCGCGAAGGGCGATCAGAAACGGGTCATGACACCGGGCGAAGCCAGCCGGGCCGGGGCGGATTTTATCGTCGTCGGACGGCCAATCACACAAGCCGAAGTCCCGTCTCAAGCCGCCGCCGCGGTGTTGGCGGAACTGCGGGATGTCACTCAGTGGCGGCGTGAACCATGATATTCACTCCGAGACGGGTGAAGAACTCATGGGCGAAATCACTGATTTCCCGGCTATGGTAATAGCGAAAAACCCGGTATCGGCCATCGGACTCCGCCACCCAGGCGGGTTTCGACGGTTCCTGACAGAAAATGACATCGGTAGTCTGATCTTCGCGGGTGACCTCAAACCGTTCCCCCCCGTAGGCGGCTTGGGCCAGGCGCTCTTCCAGCCCGGGGGCTCCTTCCCGGACACGGAAAGAAATCGTGCTGAGCCAGCCGCCGTTCACGTTCCGTCCCCAACCCATGGAAATAATGGGAGTGGCTAGGACAGCGACGCGGCCGTCCAGTTTCAGGGCCACCGCCGAATAGGTCCCCTCCGGCCATTTTTCGGTGACGACAAAGTCACGAACGGTATCGGGCAGAGTTGAGGCGTCCGGCAACCCTTGATAAAAGGCCCGGAACAAGGGGTGACTCCGCGGGAGGGGTTCAAATGATTTCGTCGGGAAAACCGCTTTGAACGCGGTTCCCAAAATATCATTCACCCGCCAGTCAGCGAAACTATGCTGTTGGACAGCGCCGGGATCGCCCCGTAAAAATTCGGCCGTGATGCCCGCGTCCACATGGATAAAGCCCCCACCCTCCAAGTACCGTTTCACGTTGCTGATTTCCAGGGCGCTCAAGGTCCAATCCTGGCGATCCCCGAAGTTCACATGGATAAACGGGCAGCCAAAGATGGCGGGATCCTCAAAGGAGGCGATGATCACTGGCTGATCAGCGACATTCAGCGTCGTTTTTCTCTTTATTTCAGTCAACAATGATGGCAGCGCTGACGGGTAAACGCGGGCGACAGCCTTTCCTGCAACCAACTGCGCCACCCGGATCTCGGGCCCCGGGCGCGTTTTCAGGCCCGCGCCGGACTCTCCCCCGGCCGCGGCGGCCGCGGAGACCAGGAACCAGACCGCGAAGACGCGCGCGCCGGCAAAACGGAAGATGGGGAAAAGAGGGGAACGCATGATTAAAAAGCTGGAGGGAAATCGCCGATCGAACCTGAAAACAGAGTGTGGATGTTTGTGGAAGCCTCACTATAGTTCAAGAGATTGTTTTTTCGATGCCTAATCACGACGCGATGGGGACATTCAGTTATGTTCACAACCTCAATCACACCCCGCTTCGGCGACACGGATATGCTCGGTCATATCAATAATGTCGCCCTGCCCCGCTGGTTTGAAGCCGCCCGGGAACCGGTCTTCCGCTTCTTTGTGCCGGAACCGGCAAAAGCGACAAAGGCCACATGGCCCTTGATCCTCGTCCACATGGACGTTGATTTCCATGCCGAAATGAACTATGGGCTGGATGTGGACATCCGCACCACCATCACCCGCATGGGTGACACCTCTCTGACTTTGAGGCATGAAGCCTGGCAGGCGGGAATATGCAAAGCCAGCGGCGGTGTCGTGCTTGTCTGCTTTGATTTCACAACCGGTAAAAAACAATCCATTCCCGCGGCGATCCGGGAACGCCTTCAGCCCCATCTGGTCTCTTAGCCTGGATTATTCACGCGGTGTGAATAATCCACCCCTTTGGGCACTGCCGGACTAAATAACCTCTTTTTAATTAAATGGCTAAGCCGGTCAGTGCTCTGTCGGGCTTGCGCCGGGGCTCAGAACCATTAAGTTAACGGCCTAATTATTCGTTGATTCAAACAGTGACATTTAAACGCGGCTCGAGGAGCTCTCACACAGGATATTATGGACGAACAAAAACTGAAAACCATTGTCGGTGAAAAACTGAATCAGGGTTTGAAACTCAATGACATCCAAAAACTTCTGGAGGATGAGTATGACGAGCGCCTGACCTATTTGGACTTGCGCATGCTCGCCGCTGAAATCGACGTGGATTGGACGAAACAGGACCCGCCACCACCGGAACCGGGAGACGAGGAGGGTGAGAACGATGGTGAGGAAACCGGGATCGTTGAACCAGTCTCTGATGTCGTCGTCACCGTCAGTAAAATCGCCCGCACAGACGCCGCTATCAGTGGCAGTTATGAATGCCCTTCCGGCGCCAGAGGGGAATGGATTGTCGACCACTATGGCCGCCCCGGCCTGATTCCCGCTGAAGGCAGCCCTAAACCCACCGAAGAGGAAATGAAAAAATTCCAGGAAGCGTTGGTCCGTCAACTCCAAAGCGGCGGCATGGGCGGCATGTGAAAATCACAAAGAGAATATTGAATACTGAACACGGAATGGTGAGTAATGAAGGGTTAAAGCGGGAACTCCCACGATATGACAAGTTGCCTAAGGAACACACCGAGAGGTGAAGGCACACGATGTCCACCCGCTAAGAACACATTGACTGCATTTTAAACCACCCGCTTCACACCAATGCCCAACCCAATTCCTGAACTTCTCGCTCCCGCCGGCGGGCACGAAGCCGCCTGCGCCGCTTTTGAATACGGAGCCGACGGGATTTACCTGGGACTGAAACAGTTTTCGGCCCGGGACGACGCGGTGAATTTCTCCCCGGAAGACTTGAGCGACATCGTCGGCTACGCCCGGTCATTCTCCGTTCCCCGGAAGGTGTATCTGACCCTGAACACCTTGGTGAAAGAAGAGGAATTACCCGAACTCGTCGCTTGTCTCCAACTGGCCCGGGATCTGCGGGTGGACGCGGTTATTGTCCAGGATTTCGGGGTGGTCCGCCTGGCGAGAACACTTTTCCCCGAGATCACGCTGCACGCCAGCACGCAGATGGCGATTCACAATAAGCAAGGCGCGGAGGCCGCCCAAAAAATCGGTCTGAGCCGAGCGATTCCCGCCCGTGAATTGACGCTGAAAGAAGTCGCTGACATCTGTTCAACTCCCGGCATGGACGTGGAAGTGTTTGTGCATGGCGCGCTCTGTTACGCCTACAGCGGGTTATGCCTGTTCTCCGCCATGGAACACGGCCTGAGCGGCAACCGGGGAGGCTGTCTGTATACCTGCCGCAATTGGTTCGATCCCGCCGGGGACACGCCCGCCCCCAAGGGGGGCATGCCCTTCGCCATGAAGGACCTCCAGTTGGACAAACAGCTTCCCGAGTTGATTAAAGCCGGGGTCGCGGCGTTGAAAATTGAAGGCCGGAAAAAATCCCCGCTGTACGTCGCCGCGGTCGTCAACTACTACCGGAAACTGCTGGATAAAAGCGCCTCACCCGATGAACTGGCCCGGTTGAGAACCGATGTGGAATCCATTTTTCACCGGCCCGCCACGGCCCTGTTTATGGATAACCCGCGGAATCCGCGGGCGACCGATATCATTCGCGGCGGACACCAAGGCACGGCAGTCGGTGTGCTCAAACAAATCAATGCTAAGGAGATGACCATCGCGGTCACCGCGGCGGGAATGCAACGATACGATGGTCTCCAAATTGACATCCCCGGTCAAAGCCGCCCTTTTGGCTTCGGTGTCACCGATTTAAGCCGGGTCATTGGCAAACAGAAACAACGATGTTTTGAAGTGACTGTCGGCGAGACCGCTCTCATCAGTCTGAACACCCCCCCTCCCCCGGGCATTGTCGCCGGACTCACTGTTTACCGGTCGTCCTCTCAAGATGTGAAACACCGATACAAATGGCATACCCCGAAACCGGGTCTCCATAGACTGCGGACACCGGTTGATGTCACCGTTGAATTAACTGGCGACACCGTGACCGCCCGATGCCGGTCCGAGGGCCTCCAAGTGGAAGACATCATCGCCGGACCGTTCGGCGAGGCGCGCGATCCGGCGGGTGTGGAACCCGCTGTCCGTAAAGCGTTTGATAAATTGGGTGACACCCCCTTCACCTTAAATAGCTGTCACGTGCTGAATCCACACGCGCGCTTCGTTCCCGTCTCCCGGCTGAATGATCTAAGACGGACCGTCACTGCGAAACTCGAACAGCAATTAGCTGAACACCAGGAGAACGAACGCGCGGTTTTCCTCGAACGACTGAGTGACTCAGGCGAAACCAGCATCAACTCCATGGCCCCCCGCCGGGTTCTGAAAACCGACCGCGTCAGTTTGCTAACCGAATTTACAACCGCCGCCCTGGCGCTTGCCGATGAAATCATTGTCGACATCAGCCGCGATTCATTGGCGGCGCTTCAACGCGGACTCCATACGCTGAAGAAACAGGGTGTCCAGTCTCTCCGCCTGGCTCTTCCCGCCGTCATCCGAGAACGGCGGATGAATGAGTTCATGGAAAAAATCACCGCCTTTATCGAACGCGGTCAGACCGCTTGGCAAATCGCCAATATCAGTCAACTGGAACTGCTCGATCCCCAAAAATATGACGTGACCGCTGACTGGCCGCTGTACGCCTGGAACACTCAGGCCGCGGCGCTGTACAAAAGCCTGGGCTTGAAGGGAGTCACCTTTTCCCCGGAACAGACAACAGAAGATATTCTGACGGTTTTGCCTGGCTGCCCCTTGCCGGGAACGGTCATCGTTCATCACGATGTCCCCCTGTTCAACTCCGCGGTCTGCGCGAAAGCCAGTTTGAACCAGACGTGCCCCGGACCGGAAACGTGTGATTTTGACCAGATGACGCTGCGTAACAGCAAGGGCGCCGTATTCACCGCGGTCAACCACCGTTGCGAAACAATCCTGATCGGCGAAAAGCCCTTTACCCGCCGACATGACCTGAATACGCTCAATCAGGCCGGCGCGGCGGCCTTCCAGGTGAACTTTGCCTGGCGGCACTACTCCCCCACCGACGCGGAAACGATCTGGCGGCGATTAACTACGTAGTGCGATTTTCCCAAACCGAAAAACGGTTTCCCGCGCAAAAAAACCTGGAGCGTTTTCGTCCCGAAAACATCCGTCATGCCAATTAATCACCTCGCCATGGTGGAGTCAATACGCCAATCAAGCCGTCTAATAAATATCGGCCAATCCGCGCGTTACCACCAGCCTGAGCGTTTTAATTAAACTATCACGGATGCGCGTGAGGACACGCGCGCTCCAGCGCTTTCCGAGCGGACAACACTTTCTGCCCGACGGTGCGAGACCAACGATGTTGGATTTTCTGTTTTATTTTCTTCGCGTCCTTGGCGCCTTGGCGAGAGTCATTCTTCAGTATTAATCGGGCGAATACCCTCTGGACCGACTAAGGCACAAAACACAATCAACTGTGTCAAACAGGTAATATTGATACAAAAAAAGGGGTCTTTTTTATGTATGATTTCATCTTAAATATGTGGCATATCACTCAAGAGCTGGCGCTTTGGTTGCTCATCGGCTGCGCGGTGGCGGGTGTCATGCACGCGTTTCTCCCCGCTAATTTCATCCACCGGCATTTTGGCAAACCCGGACTGGGAAATATTGTCAAGGCGAGTTTGCTGGGGGTACCTTTGCCACTCTGTTCCTGCGGTGTCATTCCAGCGGCGATCGGCCTGAAAAAGGACGGCGCCTCGGATGCCGCCGCGGTGGGTTTTTTAGTCAGCACGCCTCAAACAGGGGTGGATTCCATCGCCGTCAGCGGCGCTTTCCTTGGTTGGCCATTCGCGTTATTTAAGGTTCTCAGCGCTCTGGTAACCGGCGTGATCGCCGGGGTCGTGGTGTTGCTCACCGGCCGGCCGCGGGTTGAGACGGCTGAGACTAAACGACGGGAAGAGCCCCCCGCGTCCGGCGGTTTCTGGCGGAAATTATACGAAGCTGGTGATTTCGCTTTAAATGATTTACTGGCGGGATTCGCGGTCTGGGTCTTTGTCGGCATCGTGATTTCCGCCGCCATTACCACCGCCCTCCCCGCCGGCTATCTGGCCGACAGCGCCATCGCCACTGGTTTGACCGGCATTCTCCTCATGCTGGTCATCTCCCTGCCCATGTACGTGTGCGCCACCGGCTCTGTACCCGTGGCGGCGGCTCTGGTCGCCGCGGGGATGCCGACCGGCGCCGCCTTGGTGTTTCTAATGGCCGGACCGGCCACTAACGCCGCCACGTTGGGCGCTGTGTTGAAAGCCTTCGGCAAACGTGTCACCACTATTTACGTCAGCGTGATCGCCATCGGCAGCGTGATCTGCGGTCTCCTCTATGAAACCGTCTTCGGTGACTTGCGGGCGACGCGGGACATGGTCCACGATGGTCATAGCGCGCTTCATGTCATCAGCGGCCTTTTTCTCATCGGCTTTTTTATCTTCCTGCTGGGTAAAAACCTCCACCGGCGCGTCACCCCCGCCCTGGAGGACACTGGAAGCGCTCGCTCAAGCGGCTGCTGTTCCGGATGTGCCGGGGAACAATAAGTGTCAACCAGCTCCGGCGGCGGGGACACGAAGTCACTTGAACCGCCTTGAGAAAGACCACGGGCGTTAGAACCACGCTTTTTTATTGGCGATGTAAGTGTTGTAAAATTCCTCATCACTCTTGGTGAGATAGATGATGCCTTCAATCAAACCAATCACCCCGATAACACCCGCGCCCATGCCACAAGTCAACAGTGTGATGAGCAGCATGATGACACCTTCAGTGTTATACCCGAGAATAAATTTGTGGATGCCCAATCCACCCAGCAAAATGCCGCAAATGCCGGCGGGAAGTTTTTTACTCGCGTCAACTGCCATGATCATACCCTTATTTTTCTGCTTTTCTCATCGATCCAGGAAACAACAAGTCCGGTTTAACCGCGACCCTTAAATCATAGTTTGTTTTCAAGTCAATGCAAATCACCGCGCGCTAATCAACTAAAAGCAACATGGTTTCAGCGCTATAAGAATAAAGCGCCGCTCCCCGCGAAGGAAAACGGCGCTTTTAAAAGATGCCGCCCAAACGGCTCTACCAACCCGTAACCATTAACAGGCTAGAACCAACCTTTTTTGTTGGCGATGTAGGTGTTGTAGAAGTCTTCATCACTCTTGCACAGATAGATGATGCCTTCAATCAAGCCAATGATGCTGGCGAAGCCACACGTGACAGCCGTGAGAACCAATTGGATGATGCCTTCTTTGGTGTACCCCAAGATGAACTTGTGAATGCCAAGCCCCCCCAGAAGAATACCACAAAGACCGGCGGGAAGTTTTTTACTCGCGTCAACTGCCATGATAATCACCTCTCTTTTTTCAATTTACACGCGCTCTAACACACAACCAGGATGCTCTCGTATAAAGAACACTAGTACAATGTAAAATTTAAAGATGCGGATAAAGATGTTTAAGTTTCGTCCT
>JAVVEH010000033.1:0-48121 GCA_032251435.1 Lentisphaeria bacterium
ATAATATAGGTTAGTGTTAAAGATTGCGCAAGTTTAAATTTTACATTATACTAGGTCGCTGGTAAGATAGTCGCTGATGCGAAAGGATCCCGATGTTCGCGCCGCGGATTCAGAGCCAGGCTCTTCTCTCTCGGAGGCCGGGGTCACGCCGGTGCTTTTGCTTCCTCCGAGAACCGCCAGCATTTGCCGCGCAGTCCGGCACCCGAGGAGCGTGTCACAACATTCGGGAGTCAGAACTTGGCTGATTTCCGACATGAATTGAATGTGCGGCGTGGCCGCGCCTTCCGGCGACAAGGTCATCACAAAGATCGTCGACGGTTCGCCGTCCAGCGCGGCGAATTCAACACCTTCCGGCTTCAGACCGACCGCGCAGACGAGGTGATCCACCGCCGTGGTTTTGGCGTGGGGAATAGCTACCCCGTGCTGAAGGCCGGTGGACATGCTTTCTTCCCGGCGCAGCAGATCCTTCAAGGCGGTCTCACGATCATTGACGTGCCCGGCGCTGACCAAAAGATCCAGGATTTCCGCTAAAATTCCCGGTTTGTCAGTCGCGTTGAGAGACGGACAGACAATTTGTTGACTGAGAGATCGGGTGAAGTTGGCGGGGGCTGTTTTTTTATCCGTGATTGCCTCCTCAACATGTAAATCTCCGACGACAGTGGCGACATCCACGGGTTCCTGCAGGGTTTGAATGGTTCCCTTGAGTTCGGCGAGCACTTCCATGACAGCCGTCTTCACCAAGGGCAGTTCCCGGGCCTTGGAGGAGAAAACAATATCCTCCGCCTCCGGCCACATGTTGATGACATCAACATCCCGGCGGACTTGCACGATTCCCCGCTCATGCTCCAACGAATGCACGAAGAATCCTTCTCCTTGAAAAACATCCTGCAGCTTCCGGAAAACCCACCGGGCGATCGTGGCTGAGGGAAAGGCGAAGCGAATGGATTCCTGCCGGCCTTCCTCCGTTTTTTTGCGCAATCCGCTGGCGCTCCCGGAAAACAACTTCACCAGCATGGGGGGGGCGGCCACCGTGGTGACGATGGTCATTAAAATGGCGACTCCGAACACGTCAGGGGTTAACGCCCGGGCGGCTAAGCCAATGCCCGCGACGATCAAGGCGACTTCCCCGCGGGGAACCATCCCCATGCCCACCCGGGCGCTGCCCCTCAAGTTGAAATTGAAGAGCAAGGCGACCCCGCCGGATCCAATGATTTTAGCGACGATCGCGACCAGAGAGTACACCAGGCCGAAGATCAGCACGTTTTTATTGCCCAGTTTGGAAAAGTCCACCAGCATGCCCATCACGCCGAAAAAGATCGGCACCAGAAACACGTAGATAGGCATGAGCCGTTCCTGGATCACGTGCGCCAAGTCAGTTCGGGATAAGCTCAATCCCATGATGTAGGCCCCGATGATCATGGCCAATCCCGCCTGTTCAAACAAGCCCGCCAAAATCAACGCCAGCCCCAAAGCCATCACCGCGATTGAACTTTTCCCCCGGAAGCGTTTGAGCATAGTGCTGATGTGCCGTGAAAAGATCAATCCGGCCACGGTGGCCAGCAACCAAATTCCCACGGCTTTCAGGCCGATAACGGCAATGTGCCCCCAATCAACCACACCGCTGGTTCTCGAAGCGGCGGTAATGCCAAGGACCAGGGTCAGCATGATAATGCCCAGCACATCATCCACGACCGCGCCCGCCAGGATCGTCACCCCTTCCGGGGAGTCAAGTTTCCGCTTTTCGGTTAGAATACGGGCGGTTATCCCAACCGATGTGGCGGTGGATACCACGCCAAGAAAAAGACATTGCGGATCCATGAATCCCGCCGTATGACCGAACAGGTACCGGCTGAAAAGAACCGTGATCAGGTCCCCGGCGACAAATGAGGCCGCGACACCGCCGATTCCCACCGCGCTGCCGGCGATTGAATACTTTAAAAATTGCTGGATGTCGGTTTCCAATCCCACCATGAAAAGCAGGATGATGGACGCGACGGCGCAGAAACCGTACAACTCCGGAGACACCCCGATGCCTTCAGCCAGTGGAAACAGCCCTTGCGGAAAGCCGGGCAGGGGGAATTTGCCTAATAAAAACGGACCGATGACCATCCCCGCGCACAATTCCCCCAAAACGCCCGGCAGTTTAAACCGTTCAAACAGGCTGTTGCCAAGTTTGGTGGCGAATAGAAGCAGACCAAGCTGGATGACCAGCAACATCATGCTGTGCGTCATGGACGCGCCGGACGCGCCTTGTCCAGCCTGGGAGGCGAACAGACTGAGAGGAGTCAATAGAACCGATAAAACCAAAAGAGTGATCAGGCGCGGGAATTTAAACATATGAGGAGACCATGGGAAGGAAGATATTTTTGTCATGTTTTGTCATGTAAAATCCAGCTAAAATAATCCATAAAGGTCATTTCGCAAGTGTTATTCGCATTGTTTGGCCATTTATTCCAAACAGGACCGGTCTCCGCGGCCGGTCAGGTCTTGGAAACTTGCCATTGTTTATGGCTGGGAAAAAACAGCGTCGCGCTTGACACATTCGGGGGGCGGACTATCTTCCGGTTGGTTTTTCGGACAATTGACAGCCTGTCCCGTGTCCGATCTTTTCGCCATTCCACGGCATCCGCGAGCTTTTTCCATCTGGAATAAAGACACGTTTCCGCGGATATTCGTTCACCCATCCCCAAGTGCGAGACAAAATGCTGGCCCGGGACGCCGCTTTCACAAGTATTGATTTTGAGACGACTGGTGTCGTGGGAGACGCTCCCTCGTTGCCGTGGCAGGTCGGTTTGGTGTTTTTCGCCGCGGGACGGGTGCGTGGAGATCATCAATTCACCAGTCTGTTGCGCGTGGGGGACCGGCCGTTTAATTTTTACGCCCCGGGTCGGCATGCCCGACTAAGGAAAGAAATCGCCGCCGCACCGACCCTGTGCGATCTTTGGCCCGTGCTGACGGGGTGGCTGACAAACAGGTTACTGGTGGCTCATAACACGGCGACCGAAAAGAAATGCCTTAGTGAAGCCTTTCCTTTGTGGCGATGCGGCGGCTGGATTGACACCTTGACATTAGCCCGGATCGCCTATCCGGATGCCTCATCCCACCAGCTCAGTGACCTGCTGGCGATTTTGAATTTAAAAGAGGCGACGGACCGCCTGTGCCCGGGTCTGGAAGCGCATGACGCGTTGTATGACGCCTGCGCCAGCGCCGTGCTGTTGGAGCATTTTCTCGCCCTTCCAGGCTGGGAAAACGTGACTGTGGAGCACTTACTGAACGCCCGTCCAGAGAGCTATCGACGATTGCGGAAAAAGAGCCCGCCATCTTGACATTCCGCGCTGCCGGGTCATATTTCACACTTGCTCTTTATCGGGCCTGTAGCTCAGTCGGTTAGAGCGGACGACTCATAATCGTCTGGTCGCGGGTTCAAGTCCTGCCGGGCCCACCATTTTCCATTCTTCCGAGCCGAAGCACCAGCCGTCGCGTTTTAGTCACACCCGCTGAACAATCCAGACGTGGACATATTTGCCTGGTTTTATTTGTATGCGGGAAAGCGGAGATTATGTTATGACTTCCTCAAATCACCGGAGAGGTGACAGAGTGGTCGAATGTGCTCGCCTGGAAAGCGGGTGTACCGCAAGGTACCGAGGGTTCGAATCCCTCCCTCTCCGCCATTTATTAAAAATCCCGGCTCCAGGCCGGGCTTTTTTTTGCCGGAGAGGGATGATGATAACCTGGCCGAACGGTTCCGCCACCTCTATAATTGTTTCTTCCCGCTTTCTTGAAATTGAAGGAAAAACGGCCATAGTTTCATTCCCTCACGGCGTGGGCGGTCCTGACTGTCCGCGCCGACTGAATGATCACACTCGGAAAGACAGATTTACCTGATGGCCCGGAGAAAAAAAACCAATCACGAGCGTCTGGAATTTTCTCCGGCGAAACGGGCGCGCGAGGAGCGGAGTGAAAAAGTCCGTCTGGCGGGCTCTGTCCTTGTGATCATTTTGCTTATGGGAGCGGTTTTGGGTGGCCTCTTGTTCTTAAACTGGATGTTTGACACTGTTCTGTTCTCAAAAAATGATTACTTCACCCTGCGTAAGCTCGATCTCGCCTCCGACGGAGTTCTGCGCCCGGAGGCCATTCAAACGTATTTGGCGGAATTGGGGGTTGAAGAGGGCCGGGTTAATCTATTCGCCTTGGACTTAAAAGACATCAGGACACGGATCAAGGCGGACAACGTGTTGGTGAAAGAGGCTGTTTTTGAGCGCGTGCTGCCGGACACGCTCAAAGTCAGCGTCCGTGAGCCCCGTCCGCACGCCCGGCTGCAAACGGGTTTGCTGTTATCCCGGGAAGCTCTCGCCTTACCTGGCAGAAGCGGCGGCTGGACAGATGACCTGCCTATGTTGGCCGGGTTCAAAAACAGCGCCAATTTGAAAGTCGGGGATTTATTCGACGCGCCCATGGTGTTGTCCAGTTTACACTTTCTCGCGTTAGTCAAAGTGGATCATCGGACGGAGTTTGTAAAGCCGCTGCTGGTCCAACCGGATTACGGGGAAAAGTCGCTGAAAATGTATTTAGCCGCGGCCGGCCCCTTCCGTGACCAGGCGCGGTTAATTTTGCCGGCGAGCTATGACAAGATGCCGCAGGCGTTGGACCGGATGCACGTGATTGTTCAGGAAAGACATAAAGCCCGCCAGACGATCAGTTATTTAGATGTGACCTATGAGAAAAATGTGCCTGTGCGTCCGTGAGTTTCTGTAATGCATACATGCGCTCGAAATATTAAAAATTGCCGGGATGTGAATCATCATTTAAAGGGTGGAGTCGCATTGTCTCTTAAGCATGTGGCCTTCCGGTATCCGAACGGCACGTTGGCGCTTAAGGAGGTGAACCTGACTGTTCATCATAACCGCAATGTCGCCGTTTTAGGTCCCAACGGCGGGGGGAAAAGCACTCTTTTAAAACTCATTCTGGGAATTTTGAAGCCGTGCGCTGGAACGATTGAGGTTATGGGAAGTCCTCCACACGTGGCGTGCAATTATCTAGGTTATGTTCCTCAACACGCCACGATCCGCCCGGATTTTCCCATTACTGTTCGGGAGATTGTCTTACATGGTTGCGCCGGCAATCATTGGCTGGGGTGGCATGCTTCGGGTTGCCGCCATTGTGTTGACAGTGTTTTGGAAGAGATGGGAATCGCCGCGTTAGCCAACCGGCGGTTTTGTCAGCTCTCCGGTGGGGAGCGGCAACGGGTGCTCATCGCCCGGGCCTTGTCAGGTCATCCGGCGATTCTATTACTGGATGAGCCCTTGGCGAATGTTGACCCGGCTTCCCGGGCGAAATTTCAGGAAACGTTACGAGGTCTCGGGCGG
Organism: Lentisphaeria bacterium; assembly: GCA_032251435.1. Lineage (GTDB taxonomy): Bacteria > Verrucomicrobiota > Lentisphaeria > Oligosphaerales > MVZH01 > JAVVEH01. Next base: position 5,367 of record JAVVEH010000033.1, read on the forward strand.
CGAATGACTGTTCTGAGCGTGTCTCATGATCTGGCCTTTCTGGCGGATGGGGTTGACCGCGTTGTTTTCATCAACGGCGGTTCCCGGGAATTTGACCCGAAAGAGGTGCAAGCCGCGAATGTTCAAGAGCTGTACCGGGGCGGTGGGGGAACTGGGAATGAATGAACTTTTCACGCAGTTGTTTCTGCCGTCGGGTCTCCTTTTTTTTCCGCTGATCGTCGGCTGTATGGGCAGTTTGACGTTTGGTGTGGTGGGATCTTATGTGACCGCCCGCCGGGTGACGTATATCGGCACCGGGATCTCCCATGCGGTGGTCGGCGGGGTTGGGGCGGCTTTCTTTTTTCAGTCCGTCACGGGGTGGGGATGGTTGTCGCCCACGGTCGGGGCGTTCGCGGCGGCGGTGGTGTCGGGGGTGATCATTGGCCGGGTCATTTTAACCAGCGGACACAAGGCGGATTCGGTGATCACCGCGGTCATGGTTATCGGCATGTCTTCCGGCGTGTTATTTCTCAATAAAACGCCTGGTTATCATGATCCTATGAGTATGTTGTTTGGGGATATTCTTCTCGTATCGAGGCAAGATCTTCCCGTGATCGCTCTCGTGAACGCGGGCGTTATTTTGATTGGTCTGCTCTTTTACAATCGGTTATTAATGGTTTGTTTTGACGAGGAGTTCGCCCGTCTTCGGGGGATTAACGCCGACGCCTACTTCATGCTTTTGATTTTACTGACCGCGTTAACAACTGTGGTGATGATGAAAATTGTCGGCGTGATCATGGTGATCGCATTGTTATCTTTGCCCGCCATGACGGGCGCGTTGATCGGTCGGAAATTATGGCATTGCATGCTCGCCGCGACCGTGATCTGCGCGTTTTGCGTCATCTTGGGTTTAGTGGTCAGCTACATTTTGGACCTTTCCAGCGGCCCGCTCATTGTCGTTTTTTCCGGGGCGGTTCATTTAGTGGCTTTAACCGTTCGGCGGTTTTGGCCGGTGTCACGACTGGCGCACGGCTCGTAGCGTCCAGCCGCCGATATCGGTCCAGACATACGAGCAGTCTTTCGATTAATCAGGGATGGATTATGGGCACATCAGACTCATTCTTACGCGCGGGCGAACGACCGTTACTCCAGGCGATGAGTCATCTGGCCTTCTGCAACCCATTTTTGCCCGAACGGGTGAAATGGGAAAAGGAGGTGCTGGGCAAACGTTTTCAAGACAAGGGCGATGTCTGGAGCGCGCATAATCAAACCCGGGAGGATATTGAGAATCTGGCGGCGATCCAGCGCACAGCTGAGGATCTTGCGGTCGCCTTGCGCACCCGTCTGGAGTGTGGAGGAAAAGGGAAAAAAGAGGAATTAGACTGGTATGAAAGTTTGATCAGCTACATGATTTATTACCGGTATCAAGAACGGTTTTATCACGTGATCGCCGCGGCCCCGGATGATTGCCGAGTTGATTTTTTCTCTGATTTTTGTGATGACATCGCCTATTTTTTCGGGGTCTTGCCCGGGACTCGTCATCCTTCGACTCAGGCCAACATACGGTTGTTTTCCTGCCTGTTTCAAATTCGCCGCGCCTTCCATCACATTTTTCACAATATCATCGGGCCATCCATGGCCGCGGCCCGTTTAAGGGCGGCTGTCTGGCAATCTATTTTCACCCATGACATGCGTCGTTACCGCCGCGCCCTTTGCGAGCGTCTAGCGGATGTGTCCGTATTAGTCACGGGACCGTCCGGAACTGGGAAAGAATTGGTCGCCCGGGCGATTGGGCAATCCCGTTATATGCCATTTGACCCGGCGAAAAAGATGTTCACGGGCTGGAAAGACCGGTTCCACACCCTGAACTTGACCGCGTTGTCGACAAATTTAATCGAGTCGGAATTGTTCGGGCATCGCAAAGGCGCCTTCACGGGCGCCTTGGATGACCATACCGGCTGGCTTGAGGGGTGCGGGCTCTATGGAACTGTTTTCCTGGATGAAATCGGGGAAATAAGCCCTACTCTGCAAGTCAAACTTCTGCGGGTTTTGGAGGATCGCCGGTTTTATCGATTGGGAGAAACATCTCCCCGGGTTTTCGCGGGCAAGTTGATCGCGGCGACCAACCGGAATCTGGAAGAGGAAATCGGCACCGGTCGCTTCCGGGCGGATTTATATTACCGGTTATGTTCGGATATTTTAACGACACCTTCCCTTCAAGAACGGGTGGCGGATTGTCCGGAAGAGTTGGATATTCTGACGCGTTTTCTCGCCCGGCGTGTCGCCGGGGAAGAGGAAGCCGAGGCTCTGGCCGGGCAAGTGCTTGATTGGGTGACACAAAATATTGATACCGACTACGCTTGGCCGGGCAATATCCGGGAATTGGAGCAATGCGTCCGAAATGTCATGATCCGGGGGAGTTACCGGCCTTTTCGGCGGCCCGTGCGAAACCGTGATTTCGCCGCCCGGTTTGAGGCTGGCGAGTTAACGGCGGATGAAGTGCTCGCCCATTATTGCAAACGGGTGTTCGACAAAGTCGGCACCTACGATGGCGCCGGCAAAGCGATTGGTTTGGACCGGCGCACCGTGAAAAGCCGGATTGAGTCACTCGAAAATTGAGTCGGCGGGCGTTTTCAGACACCGTTTCCACGGTCCAGCCCGAAAAAAAAACGCGCCCTGGCGGGCGCGCTCGTATGGATATTACTATAAAATATCACTTATCTTTCATGTGGGGCTCAAGATAGTCCACACAGCTGTTCAGTGTCGCCAAAGCCGGATAATCGGCTTCGGGAACTTCCACACCGTGTTGTTTTCGTAGTTCCATGACGATATCAAGGAAATCCATGGAGTCAAGTTCCAGTTGCTCGCGCAATGCGACCGCGGGGTCGAGGGTGGAACAATCCTCATCTGGAACAACATCGGTGATAATGTCAATCACTGCTTGGGCGATGTCTTCGCGTGTCATTGCCTTTGGGGTCTCCTTGGCTGCTGAAATTAAGAGATAAACCGCTTAATAATCAGGGTTGAGTTGATACCTAACATGCCGAACGAATTATTCAAAATGGTGTCGATCTTGTCCACTTTCACCGGGGTGTTCACAACAAGATTGGGAAGCGCGCATTCCGGATCCAACGTGTCGACATTGATGGTGGGATGGACGATGCCGTCGTTTAAGGCGGGAATATTTCCAGCCAGTTCCAAAGCGCCAGCCGCGCCCATGGCGTGACCAATATAGCTTTTTGTGTTATTAAAATATGTGTCGGGGCAACCAGCAAAGATGTCACGCATGGCGGCGCATTCCTGGATATCTCCCATTTTTGTGCCGGTGGCGTGGGTGCTGACGATATGGATGTCCGCCGGTGCGAGGCCCGCGCGTTTGAGCGCGGCTAGCACGCACTCACGCTGCCGTTCCGGATTGGGGAGGACAAAATCAGTGGCGTCGGAATTCGCCGCGTAGCCGACGATCTCAGCGTAAATGGTCGCTCCCCGCCCCATGGCGTCTTCCAGGCGCTCCAGCGCGTAGACCGCACCGCCTTCGGAAATGACAATGCCGTTCCGGTCGGTGTCGAAGGGGCGGCTGGCTTTAGCGGGATCTTCATGGCTGGCCAAGGCGTTTTGACTTTTAAAACCGGCGAAAATTCCGAAGGTGTGAATACTCTCGGAAACGCCGCCCGCGAGAGCGATATCCACTTCTCCGAGTTGTAATTGTTGAAGGCCCTGGATCAAGCCCATATTGCCGGCCGCGCAGGCGGCGCCGATGGTGTAGTGGGGGCCGGTAACCCCCATGTTGATGGTGACTTCACCGGCGGGGTTGTTGGAGACAGTCCGGGGATTATGGTGATGGGTCCAAAAACGAAGGTCATAATCAAACTGACTGATGTTGTACACCTCATTTTCAGTTTCCACGTTGCCGTGTTCCGTGGTGCCGATGTAAATACCCACCCGGCTCTTATTCGTATTCTCCCAGTCAAGCCCGCTGTCGGCGATCGCTTCATTGGCGCAGTAAATAGAGATCGCCCCCGCCCGTGTTCCCTTCCGCAATTCTTTTCGTTTTTGATATCGCAAGGCGTCGAAATCACATTGTCCGGCGACGGTGTCTCCGACATAGCGGATGGCATAGGGCGAGACCCCGCTTACTCCCGCCAGAAGATTCGCCCGAAACGTGGCCAGGTCGTTACCGTTAGGGGCGGTCAAGCCAATGCCCGTTATGACTATCCTGTGTAAATCGCTCATGTGAGAGTTTGATTGGCTTCTAAACATCCGGTCGTTTCAGGATGATTTTGGTGAGTGGTAAAAAAAGCATTGTAATATATCCGGCATTGCGTAATATGACAGCCGCCGGTTATGTTTTCGTGAAATAACACCATGATTCTCCCGGACTTTTTCCGGTTCAACAGCGGGTCAATAATTGGTCATGGTCGGCAAAGTGACGGGTGTCGATTGTTTTTAGCTGTAGTTTGTCTATATTGATGGCGGTTTCTTTTTTCACCAGGACGCGCCACGTGGATTCGCGGATGAAGCCAGGCGCCTCAGGACATGATCGCGCGACAATGACTTCTGATAACGAGCAATCCAGACAGAAGATTCGGGTCCGTGTTCCAGCCCGCAGAAAAGACGGCGCGGATGTTCGCTCCGCGGCGGCGGAGGAGACACCTGCGGACGCATCCTCCCTTGATCTAAATCCGTCTCCGCGGACACCGCCTTCACGGACCGGGGAGAAGGTGAGTCTGACCCGGTCCGTCGGACACAAGCCCGGCGGCGACGCTCCGCCTCAACATGCCATCACGCCCTCGGTTCCGCGGTCTTCTTCCGCTCGGCCGCCGCATGAAACGTCTGAGGACCGGGCCCGGCGCTTGACGTTTGAATTGGAAATTGGCGAATTGCCTAATGTTCTTCAATTTATCAGTACGGACAAGCGCACTGGGATATTGGAGCTGACTGTTCAAAACCAGCCCAACGCCGGGTGTGTGTTTTTCAAGGGGGGTGAAGTTTATCTGGCGAAGTACCATCATTATGAGGGTGTCGAGGCGCTGGCCAGGGTGGTGAACACGGGACGGGTGCGGGCGGTTTTCACCAATGACGTGACAACCAGGGAGAAGAATATCAGCATGCCCGTCTCCTCATTACTGCTGGAGGTTTTAGTCAGGGCGGATGAGTTGGCGGCGGAATCGCCTGAGACAACCACACCGGCCGCCTCATCGCGCCAGCGCGGCTTCTCCATGCACCCGAAAGGGACGCGGCCGACATCTTCACCGGTCGGGAACATAGACCGCGACACGCCGCCGCGCCCCGTCAGCGTACCGCCCCGTGGGGGGGGTGTCCAGGTTGTCAGGGAAACGGCAAGTCGTGTTCCGCCGACGACACGGGACTCAGCTGTTTTATCACGTTTGGCGGTCCGGGCGGTGAAACTTGTCATCCTAGCGGGCTTGCTGGGAGGCCTTTATTTAGCCTATGAGCGGTTTGACCAATTGCGGAACGCTTCTCCCGGTCAGCCGTCTGCCGGTCAGCCTGACTGGCTGGCTGGAGACGACATGGATTCCGTCACAACCTTATTGGCCGCCGCCGAAAAGGCCGTCAGAGCCCGAAACTATGACGAGGCTGACATGCGGATTGAGCGCGCGCTGACCCTTGATCCCGGCAATGCCCAAGCGCTTCTTCTGCGTGAAGTTGTCGACCGTGAAAACGCGCCGGCGATGGCGGCGAAATTGGTGGGAATCGCCAAGAAAAAGACGGTGGAGGCCGCCTTGTTAAGCGAGTGGGATTGGGCCTCGCCGGACGTTGAAAAAGTGGAGAGGGCGTATGAGGCTGGTAATCGGTTTCTCGCGGATAAGAACTTTGAATTGGCGGTCAGACATTACCGTGAGTCAATTGCCGGAGCGGATACCCTTTTCAAGCAGCGTCGGAATTATTTGATCGCCATGGAAAAACAGGGGCAGGCGGCGGCGATGAAAGCCAAAGCCAGTCAGGCGGGCGGCATGGATTATGCCAGCGGCTTGTGGGCGGCGGGCGCCGCCGCGGAACGCGAAGCGGAAAACCATGTCGCCATGAACGCGTTTAAGGCGGCGGCGGCCGCCTGGGAGAAGGCCAGTGATTGTTATCAACGCGGGGCGGCCTATTCGCTGGCGGCCGCGGAGGTGGAGCGGTTGTCCGCCGAGTTTAAGGCCTTACGCGCGGCCTGCGAGGGGGTGGCGCTTTCTGAACAGGGAGCGTCCTTAGCCAAGCAGGCTGAGGTGTTGGCCGCGGCGGCTGAGGCGGCGGCCCGCCAAGGCGACTGGGAACTAGCTACAATGAAATGGCGGCAAGCTCTAGGCGCCCAGGGTAATCTCTCGTCTATTGTCGAGGACGAAGGCCATAGGCGGCGGTATGAGGATTTAATCGCTAAAGCCCGGTCATTGGCGGAAACGTCTGACTGGCATTTGGCCCGCGGCGCGTACGCCGCCGCCTTGGCGGTCCCCGGTTATGAGAACGATGCCACGGCTGTGAAGGGAGTCGCCCAGGCGGATAAAGAGCTTTTGATTCAGACGATGACGACAGCGGCTGACGAAGGGAGGTGGCAGGACGCCAAAGCGGTGGCGGAGGAATTGCTGGCCGCTGATCCGGCGAATCCAGCGGCGGCGGACATGATGTCTCAAGTCAAGGCGCGTCTTGTTGTCCGGCTGACGATACAGGCGGTTTATAACGGACTGCCAGTGGCGGGCGCCCGGGCGGTCATCGGTGGCGAACCGGACATCCGGATTTTACCTTACACTGTTGACTTGCCTGTGGCCCGGAATCATCACATTCGAGTATGGGCGCCACCTCGGGGAACCACCTATTTTGAAACCTACACGACCGTTTATGAAGGGGTTGATTTCGGCCCCGACACCCTGACTGTTCGGATGGAAGCCATGGGCCCTCCTGAAAAAACAAAGGCGTGGCGGCTGCCGGGTATGGACTTGGACATGGCGTATATCCGGTCGGGGACGTTTGCCATGGGCAGTGAGACGCGCCGGGATGAGCAACCCGTTCGCCAAGTGGTGATCACCCGTTCGTTCTGGATGGGAATAACTGAAGTCACCAACCGCCAGTATCGTGAGTTTTTAGCCGGGACAGGCTATGACGGGAAGAAATCCGCGAATTCAGGGTATCTGCGCCATTTTAACGGTTCCTCCGCCATGCCTGATGGCGATATGTATCCGATTTGTTACGTCAGTTGGAAAAACGCCATGGCGTTTTGTGAATGGTTGACAAATCGTGAGCGGGAAGGAAATCGATTGACGGCGGGCTATGTCTACCGCTTGCCCACGGAAGCGGAATGGGAATACTGCGCGCGGTTGGATAATCGGTCGGGGAGGGCGGACTTGGACGGACGGGCGTGGTACGCGCGGAACGCGAAGGCCAATCAACCTGTGCGCCAGTTACGCGCCAATGGCGCCGGTTTGAATGACATGCTGGGAAACGTCTGGGAGTTTTGCTATGATTATTATGGCCCTTATAACGCCGACGAGGTCGCTGACCCGGTGGCCCCCCCCCGGGGTGTTCTGCGTGTCATGCGCGGAGGAAGTCATGTGAATCCAGCCGAGTTATGCCGACCGGGTTATCGAAGCGGTGTGGGGTGGATGGATGCCCGTCCTAACGTGGGGTTCCGCATTGTGCTGGCTCCACGTATTGAGGAACTGCGCAAATCGACTCCTCCCGATCCGGCGGTCCGTTCTTCTTCCGGCGAATAAAACCGTCGCACCGCCTCTTGTCCGTTTTTTTACCCGGAGCTCACATGCGTGTCAAGCTGGCTGAAAAGGAACTGAAAAGACATCTGGAGGCGTGTGATATACCAGCGGTGGAGGCCGCTTGGATTTTGCAGGACGCGCTGGCGGTGTCAGTCACGGATTACGCGATGATGGGAATGACTGAACTATCCAAGGCGGACATGGCCAAAGTCCGGAGCCTGGTTGAGCGTCGGCTTTCCGGCGAACCCTTGCAGTATGTTTTGGGGAACACGGAGTTTTATGGCCGTCGGTTTCTTGTGGGGCCCGGCGCGCTGATACCACGGCCGGAAACGGAAACCCTTGTCGAACTGGCCCTGTCTTTTCCCCGTCCCTGCGATCACGTTTGTGATCTGTGCGCGGGCAGCGGCGTGATCGCTTTGACAATCGCTTCCGAGTTGAGCCCTGACGCGAAGGTCTATGGGACGGATCTCTCGCCGGAAGCGTTGCTTTGGGCGGCGAAAAACCGGGCTCTTTTGGGCTGTTCGAATGTCGAATTTTTCCAGGGCGATCTTTTCGCGCCGCTGCCGCCCCGGCTGACGTTCGGGTTGGTTGTCAGCAACCCTCCCTATGTGTCGGCCGCGGAGTACGCGGCTTTGCCATCCGAAGTCCGGGACTATGAACCAGAGCTGGCTTTGCGGGCGGCGGAGGATGGTTTGGCTTTGTTAAAACGGATCGCCAGGGAGGCCCGGGACCGGTTGTCGCCGGGGGGATGGTTGATCTGTGAAATGGGGGAAACACACGGAGATCGCATGCGGGCGGTGTTAACAAGTCTCGGCTATGAACATGTTCAAGTCCGGTGTGATTTGACGGGTCGGGAGCGGTTTGTGTCGGGTCGCCAGGCGGCCTTTTGAGACCGCCATCCGTGTGACCGTGGGAAAATGGGCGGTGGCTGTCGAGAGCCGGGGAGCGAATCTGCGGATGTCGGATTCCGGATTTTGGAATTGCGGAATAACCCCGCTCCGAAAAGGAAGAAACTGAAGCCCGACAAGGCGCGGTAGGCGCGGGACAAGGTTTAGTTTCAGGGGAGGCTGCCGGGCTCACCGGACATTCCGGGAGCTGGAAGCCGCCGGGCGCGACGCGAGCTCCTGGTGTCCCGTTACAGAGCGCTTCAACCCGGGACGACAGGCGTGAACACGGCGAATTGACGGGCTCCGGCGTTCAACGGTAAATGAAACGATTCAGAAGCCGAAAACATGTATCCGAATTTGTCCGCTTCCCGGCGGGCGCTGGCAGTTTCTTTGGCGATGAGATCCGGGGTTTTGTAAAGAATTAACCGGCCTGTGGTCGGCTTCAGCAGTCCCCGGCACTCTTTAAACACCCTCGCGCAATCACTCATGGCTCGTGACACCACCACGTCAAACGCGCTGGCTAAACCAGCTTTCCGGCCGGCTTCGCGGGCTTGCAGCGTCACGCCTCGGCAATGCGTCCAGCCCAGATGATCGCAGCAGGTGTTGACAAAGTCAATTTTTTTGCGGGCGGTGTCGATACCGGTCAATCGGGCGTGGGGAGCGGCCCAGGCGAGAGGCAATAACGGGAATCCCCCTCCGCAGCCGACATCCGCTAAAACCAGTTTGCCGATCCATATTTCTGGGAAAATCAGGCCGATGGACAGGCTGTCAGCGATATGTTTCACCCAATAATTGTCCGCGGAAACGACCCGGGTTAGATTTATCTCAGCGTTGGCGATTTCCAGCCGCCTGCGTATATCAATCAAGGGGGCGAGAGCCGCCTGGTTCAATGGCGGGATTCCGCAGCGGTCCAGGAAAGCTAAAACTGATTCAGGAACAGTGTTCATTTTAGCGGATTGGAAAACAGTGACGGGTTTTAGTGAATTCACGCGGCTGAGCGAACGCGGCTGGGGTTGTGTCACGACACCTCAGCCGCAAAATGCGAAGACCAAGACAAGAATTCCCAACCCGCCGCATATCCCGGCGACTCCATTCCTCCACTTGGCGGTTTCAGAACTTTTTTCAAGGGCGTCCCGAAACAGCCATGGAAACGCCAGAGCGATCATCCCGGTGACGGCGATAAGGTAGCAAACCAGAGCAAAGACAGGCCGGAAAGGAAGCCGGTGAATGAAAGCCTCATGCAGCATGTGGGTGGCGGTCAACATCATTAGGCCGCCCAACGCCCGTGTGAAGAGAAAGTTGAGAAAAAAGAACGAGAGAGCGGCCACGGTTGGCACGAGCGCCTTCACGATTGGCTGAAACGTCGCCAGTCCGCCTTCGAGCATGGGTAAAACATGCCAGGCTGACCAAACCAGACAAACCGCGCCAATAAGTATGCCAAGATATTTTTCTCTCGGCAGACGCAGATGCAAATCCGGTTTCATCACTGTGCCGAAAAAGAAAACAGCCCCGAGACTGAGGGGCAGCAGCGCGAAGAGTAGACCGGAAAAAAGAAAAGGCATGAGAAACACCAGATTATGAAATAGTCAAAAGGAGCGGTAACATACTGCCAATAGGCGGTGTTGACAAATGACAAAACGCCCGGCCGCCAGCGGTGAAACCGGCGATCGGGCGTGAAGGACGTGGTGACGCGCTTACTTCTTGAGCAGCTCGACCATGGCTTCGCCCATGGCCAGGCCAATGTCCATATACGTCTTGGCGTTGCCGCCATAGTGCGCGTTGGAGCTGCTTCCCTGGCTTAAGGGGTTCGAATAGACCGTCGCGACGTTCCCTTTGAATTCCGGGTATTTTCCCGTGCCGCCGTCTACGGCCAACTGGGCTTCGAGAATCATTTTCTCAGTGCCCGTCGCGGTTTCTTTTTGGGTTTGTCCGAGAGTGGCCAGAACAAATTTAGCCTTCGGCGCATTGAAATCCTCGCGCAGTTGTTTGATGAACTGGACGAGATTCCGCTCGTAACGGGCCGCATGCGCCTCTTTATAGCGATCCTTGTCGCCCTGCCAGAAAAAGAAGCCCGCGACCTCATATCCTTTCGCTCCAGGATAGTAGGTTTCCAGTTCGGCGAGGACTTTTTTGGCGTTGGCGATGTCGTCGTCATACTGTTTGCCGGCGTACCAACCGATCGCCTGCGGTTCCGTGCCTTTTTCCCAGCGATCAGGGGAATCTTTATAGCCGGCGTAGATATACGTCTTCGTTTCCCCCGTTTTCTTGTCGGTCTCTTGATATTCGTAGCGTTCGCTGCCCGGAGGGAGCAGATCCCAGCCCAGGCTCCGGTTGCCGATGCAGCTCTTCAAGATCATAACCGGTTCGTCCAGCAGGTTTCCGACCGGGTGCCCAATGCCGTACTCCGGACCGATTTTTCCGCCTTTGATGGTCATCCATTCATTATTGAAAACGCCCATGCTTCCACGGCGCTGCATCACGCGCACATTCCGGACATCCTGTCTGACGGTCCAGTTGCCGTCGTCATCAACCAGGAACGGATACAGACCTTCTTCTTTGACCGCGTTTTCCAGAGACACCTGCGGGCTTTTGCCGCCCTTGACGTTACCAGCCCCGACCATGTTGGATTGACCCAGCAGGATGAAGACCTGGACCGGTTTACTCATATCCGCCGGTTTGCCGTCCGGATCGGGCAGGTTCGGCCTCTCAATCGCTTGAAGCCCGCAACAGCCGATCAGCGCCAACAAACCTATCACACGTGACATTATTTTTTTCATCATTTTCGAGCCCTTTCAGATTTAACGTCCATTATGTGCGAAACAGTCCGCCCACTTAAGGCGGGGGAACAACATAAGTACACCGTTTTGGTGACAAGCTAACAAGCCTGGGCCATGGCTTTTCCAAGTGGTGATGCCTTTGCTCATTGAATCGGGGTCAGTTTAAACGCTTTGATGCTCACGCCGCGGTTCGGGGCTTTGCAAGTGAACATCAGCGTGTTTCTGCCTTCTTTCAGATCGATGTTGACCGGCGCCGTCTCCTGCCACATGCCCAGTGAGAAAGGCAAGTTCAGATCAATCAGCGTGCGCCTGTTCAGCCTGATCAGGGAGGTTTGCTCCCGGGCGACCGTGGCCACGCGCGCGGTGAGTGTGTATGTTCCGGCTTTGGGAGCGTCAATCTCATACTTGAGCAGTTCCGGGCGCTTGCCCAGCCGCGCGTAATGCGCTTGCGTCTCGTCTTTCAGGTTTTTCATGAAGATGATCCGGCCTGTGTTGTCCGCGGGCTTGACACATGCGGCGACTGGGATGGTGATGACACCGTTCGAGTCAGTGACAATCGTGCGATCCTTCTCGGGGATGTCGATCATCGGATTCTCCTCCATGTCACTGGGCGCCTCATCGGTTTCGCCGAGGCGCACTTTCGCCTCCTCCTCACTGAGGGCCGCGAGTTCCTCCTGAAGAGCTGACGCTTCCGCATCCGCGACGACGGCCATTTTCTTATAGAAACCAAGCGCGTTCCACAGCCCGCCCCCCTTGCCATAATAGCGGATGCTCACATCTTCCTCCCCGAGAGCGTCACCGACCCACTGCGCCCGCAATACCTTCCAAAATTCGTCTGGAAACTCCCGGGCCTGTGACTCCAGCAGGAAATCCAGCCCCCCCCAGGGGCCACACCAGTTATGCGCCCACCAGGCGCCGAAACAGACCACCCAGCCATCCGGGGTCCAGTGATTCATCGCCGCGTGGCCGGTCTGCGTCGAACGGCGCGCCGGAATGCCGAAGGCGCGGGCGGCGGTGCGCCCATAGAACGCGCGCGGTCCGCATTTGCCGCCCCCGGCGACGATCTGCTGGACTTTCGATGTGCCCTCGTCCGGCCGCCAGTCGGGGCTACAGTACGGCACGTCAGTCTTGACGATTCCGACATAGCGCCACTTGTAGTCCGGGTTGGTGATGTGATCGGGGCGGTAAGTGCGCATCATTTCGCGCGTCCAGGCCAGCTCATCGTTGGTGTAGGGATCGCTGGTGACAAAGCGGTATTCCCAGGCATTCATGTCCTTGAAGGCGGGGTCCAGTTCACCATTCAGAAATGCGGTTTCATAATGCAGATAGCGCGCGACCTGCCCGTCCGGCGCGCTGTTGTCGGCGTAGACGGCTCCATACACGCCGCCTTTTTCTTTGCCTTTTAGCCATGGCTGCTGCAACGCGGTCCCCAGAGCGAGACGTTGAAAGACGCCGTCCGTTTCCCGGGCGCGTTCGCTGGCCGCCAAAATCGCCGTGTAGGTCTGCATCGCCTCCCCCCATTCGCCGCCGTTGGCGCCGCCGGCCAGGAGCATCCGCTTCATGAGAGGCTCGTCACTGAGGAGCTTCTCGACCAAGGCTTTCTCCGCGTCCCCCTGCTGGGCGAACTCCGCCAAACCGCGCGGAGTCGCATGTGAGAGGATCGCGATACGCGTCAGCCGCCCGTCGAGCTTGTCACTGCCCAAAAAACCATCCATATCAGCGATAATGTCCCGGGCGGCGGCCAAAACATCCGCTTCGGCTTGTTGTTTGAGTTCATTGTATGTCGTCATGGTCGCCGCGGCGCTGCCCTCGGCGGGGGATTCAAGCCCCGCAAGCCTGTCCCGCGCCGACAAAAAAGCGGTTTTCTTGCCGGTGTCAATGGTCGGAACAGCCGCCACGATCTCGCTCTTCAGCGTTGTGAGCATCTCTTCGTACCGGGCTTGAAGTTTTTTTCCTTCCGGCGTCAACTCGGGAACCGTGTCATCGCCGGCGGCGAAAGCCTGGCGAGTGAAATCCGCGCAACACAGAATAATGAGGCCTGTCAGACAACATAGGTTTCGTCTTTTCGTCATTGTATGATCTCCTGTCAATGGGGTAATCCGAACGAGGTCAGTTTTTCATGAAACGCGCCATAAATACTGGGATAATCCGGTTCGAGCGGTTGTCGGGCGAGGTTTTCCCACTCAGCCGCTTCTTCTCCGCGTCCGAGTTTTTCCAGTATCATCGCTTTTGTTTTCCACAGATCCGCGATGGTGTCGCAGGGTTTCTTGAGGATGACGGCATCGGCGTCCTTCCGCCAATCTTCGAGGTTTTTGCTTCGCCGCCCCCGAAAATGCCGGAGTTTGTGAGCGTCGATCGCTTTGTCGATGGCCTCCAGCGCGGCGGGCCAGTCCATTAAGCCCATATACGCCACGGCCTGCCCATGGTATCGGGGCGCCAGCCAGCCGTATCGGTCGGGAAGAGCCAGGGGAAACGGTCCTGAAAACAACTGGGACGCCTCTTTAAAATCACCTTTTTCGAGAGCTTTGTAGGCATACTCCACATCACAGACCTCGACATTCGCTTTCATCGCCAGAAGATAGGCAAACGGGAAACCGAATTCGGTTTTATAGGGCAATCCGGATCCCCTCCAGGCGATCGTGCCATTACGCCGGATGACGAAAACATTTGGCAGGCGATCCGCAGAAAGGATTCCCAGTTGCCGAACCATGGGATTCCCGAGACCTCCCGGAACCAGCGCCGCCTGACAGGTCCAGCCATTCTTTTTCATCAGGGATCCAACCCGGCCGGCGTCATCGCACAGAAAGGCGGCAATCACGTCAATTCCCTTGTTCACATGCTGACCCGCGAGATCGTGCGCATATTTCATGACTTGGCGGATAGGGTCATTCGTCGTGGGTTTTCCGTTCCGGTCCAGGACGACCGGGAAATCCGCCTCCGGGTCGGCGGGCGGCTCGACAAACAGCAAATAGGTCAAGCGGTCATTGTTTTCTTCAGGCAGGCTGAGTGTGGCGCCATCAAGGCTCTTGAGTTGAATACTGGGCAATCGATCCGTCATGGGTTCATAGCCGTGGGCGACAATATACCCGCGCGTCCCTCTTTCCCGGCGGTTGTGGTTGGGGGTCAGGATCCGGAAGCGGTGATGCCGGTCGCGGAGAAACGCGGCAAACGCGTAAAATTCAGGATTTTCGCCATGCTTTTCCAGGAACAGATTGCGATAGGTCTCATGCAGGTCCCGCGACCGGGCGTCCAGAGCGAGAATTGAAGCGGCGGCAAGGGCCGATGGGGGCGCCGTGTCTCCGCCGCAATCCTTCAGAAAGGCGGTCACCACCGACTCCCTGTCAGCCTCGGTGTCACTGTCCCGAATAGCGGCTTTTGCCAGGCAGAATCGGGGAATCACCTCCGCCTCCGGAGGAAGGTCGGTCGCCAGCGCCAGTCTGGCCTCCTCGACGGCGCGATTCAGAGCCCCGGGGTCAAAATCCATGCTCCATATACCCAGTCGCGCGATCATTCTGTGATTGCGGAGCACCCAGAGATGTTCCGCCTCTGGATTGGCTTCAATCGCCTCAGCGCATAACTTCTCCGCTTTCCGGTAGTTTTCCAACGCCTCCTCACGAGTCAGCCGGTAGCGGAAAGGCGCCAAAGGGAAGCAGCCCTGAATGGCTTCAAGCCATTCTTTGGAAACCGGCCGTTCAATGGTCAACGCATGGACCATAAAATCACCGATGAACAGAGACTGAAGCTGGGCCATGTAGCGGGGCTCGGAAATTCGGCCCTCATCGATGGCGGGCAAGCGGCCGTGGACAATTTCCGGGCGGATAACCGCCATGCCGTATTCATTGACCAGGACGGCCGTCGGATCCCCTTGGGCGTAGGTGCGGTATGCCTGGTGCTGGCGGCCGCCAGGTAATTTTATCACTGTCCAGTCCAGTCCATGTTCACGAAGAATCGACTCGCCCCCGTCCGGAAGTTCATCCAGATTGAAACTGAAAACATCCAATAATCCGGGATACCGGGCCAGTTCCTCCTTCCACGTGTCGAGACAGGTGTCAAAACCGGGTTTATTTTTCGACCAGAAGACCATCAGACAGAGGTGCCCCGCTGTGTCCATGGGAAATTTAAGAGCCCTGCCATCGGTGAGTGCAAACTCGCCGGCAAAGGTCACATCCAGACGGCCGATCTTAAGAAACTTCCGCCGGAAATCGATCACCTCGGAGTCATCAGAGAATCCTTCGTCCAGCGCGTCATAGATGGCGTCCTCCAGCTCCGGAGCTTCCAGCTTTTGAACAATCAGAGCCCCCATGAGCAGGCTTTTGGCTTCGCCGGGTGTGCCGCGATAGCGGTCCATCAGTTTTCCCAACGCCTCCGCGCGCTCCTCCAGCGTGGCATTGTCTTCGGACAGCTCTTTTTCCGACAGCATGAGGTCTGCTTCCAAGCGCAGATCCGCATAGTCATCAGGCGCCTGGGCAAGTTGGCCGGAAAGATCAAAAAAAACGGTCCGGTTCCGTTCAGTATTCTCTATCGCCAGCAACCGTTTCTGGCTCTGAAACATAAGATTCAGCAACACGTAGCGGTTTGACGCGTCCGGTGAGGCCTGTAGGAGGGCTTGCCCGTCGCGCACGATATTTTTCAACTTCCGCCGTCTGGCGACAGATGACGTGTTTTCCCCGACAGCCGCGGCGAAATCTTCCCGCAGAGCGGTGATGTCGATTTCGGGAACCGGCGCATGGGGTGTGGCGGCAGGCTGGGCGACAGCCGTGGCAAGCACTGCCAGCAACAGGCCGGCATACGCGATGATTGACAGTTGTCGTTTCGTTGTCATTGAATCTCTACCCGGCAATTGTCGGCAGCCTTCGACCGCCAAAGGCGACTGCCGATCGCAGTCGTTTTCAATACCTCGTCTCATGGGGCGCATGTGTTGGAAGATTTTTTTGGCCACGTTGCCTGTCACTTGCCTTCGATATTTTTTTCCAGTCCCAGCCGGATCTGTTTCAGCCAATCGTAATAGACACCCAGGGGGACTCCCTGACGGGCCAGGCCAGGGGGCAATTTCGCATGCGGAATGGTTTCTTTTTCCGCCCGGTTTCGGGCAATTCCAGCTTCCCGTTGCCGGTCCATTTTTTCCAGAATCGTCGCCTTCGTCAGCAGCATCTCGACGATCCCATGACACTTGCACATGCTGCTGTTGAAATCCATTTCACGTTGCTGAATAGCCGCGTCGATCTGAGTCAGGGCCGCTTGCCAGTCACCCAGCCCCATATGCGCCAGAGCCAAGCCTTGCATGCGGTCGGCAGCCCAGTAGTCTCGGGAATGACTCGGTTGATAGGCTTCGAATTCTTTGATCGCCAAACTGAAATCACCTTTTTCCAAGGTCTCGAAGGCCGCGTCGGAGCGTACCTTTTCAATGTTGTTGCCAATGGCCGCGCCGATGGCATAGCCGGGGTGACTGCTAAATGCTTTGTACGTAAGCCCGGAGACCGACCAGGCAATCGTACCGTCCGGCCGAAGCAAAAATGCGTTGGGCACTTGATCGGCCGACAAAATTCCGAGCCGCCGCGCCAGTGGGTTGTCGAGCCCGTCTGGCAGCCATACGGGCTGACCGTCAACCGTGTCATTTCCGACGATGGACTTGACCGTGTCCATGGTGTCGGCGAGAAAAACCACGACCTCGGTCACTCCTTGATCCGTATATTGCTGAACAAACCCATTGACTTGGTTCAGCAACGCGTCCCGGAGGGTCTTCTCTTCAGGAGGTTCAACGAAGAGAATGCCCAGCATGTGTCCCTTTGTGTCATCGGGAATCCTGAGTGTTCCGCCGTCAAGCTTGACGAACTCCGCGGTGAGCAATCGGCGCTTCCCGTATTCGGGCTCGGCGAGTCCGGACACCATGTGGCGAAAGGCATATTTTTGGGGGCGTCCATAGCCAAGGCCGCCGGGTGTCGCGTGAAAATTACGATACTGATGGTGCTTGTCGCGGAGAAACGCGGCCACCGGCCACAACGCGGGGCTGCCGGCGCCATCAAGGTCGAGAAGGCGCCCCCGATAGCTTTCGTAGGGTGTGCGCGCGCCGGCCTCAAGAGCGAGAATGGCCACCGCGGCCAGGGCCGTCGGCGGCGCGCTGCCGCCACCGCTGTCTTCGAGAAAACGGGCCAGCAGTTTTTCAGGATCCACATCACCTTCCCGTAAGGCCGCCGTCGCCAGGCAGAACCGGGCGGCGACATCCGCGCCCGGAGGGGGCTTGGACGCCAATACGGTTTTCGCCTCGGTCACCGCCGCTTCCAGATGCTTTCCTTCGCCACTGAGATTCCACAATCCGAGCAGGGCGACAATCCGCCGGTTCCGCGCCAGCCAAAGGTCAGGCGCCCCCGCCTGGGCATCGATGGCGGCGGAACTGAGTGTCTCAGCTTCGCGGTAGTTTGCCAACGATTCTTCACGTGCGAGCCGGTAGCGTCGCGGCGGGGGCGTGAAACACGCCTGTATGCCAGCCAGTTTTTCATCAGGCGGCTGGACCGTCTGTCCGGTGTCGGCAACCAGAAAATCCCCGATGAAAAGATAGCGCAACTGCGCCAGGTAGCGTTCATCGTCAAGATACAGACCGATTCCGGGGCCGTCGCTGGCCGGGGTTGTTCCCCGCGCCGGGGTCGGTCCAGGCCAGGGAATCGGGTCGTCCCGCTGAATTAGAGTTTGCCCCTGCCCGTTGACCAGCATGGCGGCGCAATCCGCACCGGCATAAGCCTGACAGGCCGAGTTTTGCCGTCCCGCGGGAAGGATCACGGGCACAGCAGCCAAACCCAGGTCGCGGAGAATGCCGGCGCCGGCATCGGGCAGTTCGTCAACATTGAAGCTGAAGATCTCAAATCGTCCGGGAAAGCGCTCCTGCTGAGTCTTCACGTTTTCCAGAAAGGCTTCGAAACCATCAGCGTCTTTCGACCAGAACATCACCAGGTATTGGTGTCCCATACGATCATAGGGAAAGACAACCGAAGCGCCGTCCACCGTCTGGTATGTTCCGCTGAAGACGGCTTCAATGCTGCTGACATTCGACTGTTTGCGTCGAAATTCGATGACCTTGTGATCGCCGGCGAAGCGTTCGGTCATTGTCTTGCGGATCTCCTCTTCGAGGTCGAAATCGAGCAGTTTGACCGCAATCAGCGAGCCGATCATCAGGCTTTTCCATTCGGCGGGCGTGCCGCGGTATGTCGCCAGCATATCCCTCAGCGCCATGATCCTTTCCGCCACGGTCGCCTCAGCTTCCGCCAGCGTTTTCTCTGACAGCAGCATATCGGCTTCAAACCGAATCTCGGCATACGCATCCGGGGCTTGCCGCAGTTTTTCACAGGTTTCGAAGATGGCCGCCCGGTTCTCCGCCGTGGCCTCCAGGCTGAGCAGCCGTTTCAAGCCCTGGAATTGAACCGCCATAATGTCAAACCGGTTGGGAGCGTTTGGGGATGTCTTTAGGAGGGCCTCCGCCGTGCGGATGACGGACTTGCACGCCCGCCGGGCCTCAACGGAGGATGTCGCCTTCATTCCTTGGTCCAGCTCCGCCCGCAGCCCGGTTATGTCGGTTTCGGGTATGGGCTGGGACGCTGTCTGCCCCCCCACGACAGGGCATGCGGACAAGAGCAGAAAGGCCAGAACACATACGGACAGCAACGTCAATTTATCGATTGCATCCGGTGGCCGGCGACAGCTTCCGGGGGCTTTCGATGACTTGCCCCATATTGGGCATGTGCCACGGGTCATTTCCTCACCTCTGATAAATCGGAATATATCGATGCGGGGTCGCCAGAATGATAATCGCCATTGGGGTCTCATAACTGACCGCCTTCTGGCCGCTTTTGTTCTTGGCGCCGCCCCAGGCGCCGTTGTCGCCCTGCCGGCGGATTAAGGCGTCGCGGATCAGGGGATACCATTCGGCATAGTAGTCATCGCCGGCTTGCACCATGGCCTGGATGGCGTAGTAATGACCATAATAGTAATGTCCAAAATTGTTGTCGATGATGCCCGGTGACCGTTCCTTGAGAAACCGGAGGGCCGACATGACCATTTCAGATCCGCGCGCGCCGGCAAGCTGGGCGGCGTAAGCCCCGCCGCCCGTGCAGGCGATCGAATCGTTTTTCTGCACCCCGGTGGGGACATAGTTGAAGCCACCGGTTTTCTGGCTGGTGGCCGATTCAAAGTAGGTGACCACCTTGGCGATTGTCTCGTTGGGCACCACGATGCCCGCCTGGCGGGCGGAGGCCAAAGCCACAAAAACCATCACTGTGACCGAGGTGTCCTGACCGGCGTCCGAACTTGGTTGATAGCGCCAGCCGCCGCCTTCATTCTGTGAACGAAGAATAACCTCGACCGCCGCCTCAACCGCTTTCTGGATGACATCATCCTCCTCTTTATCCCGGGTCATTCCCCACATCTCGGTCAGCGCCAGCGTCGCCAGCCCATGCTCGTACATCGTCGACCCCATGTATCCGTCAGGGCTTTCTTTGGCGACCTTGAGCAACCAGTTTTTGGCCCGATTCAAGGCGGCGCCATTCGGTCCGGAACCGGGAAACTCGGCCCTGGACATGAATGCCATCAACGACAAAGATGTGATGGCGACCCCCCGGGCGCCTTCATCGTTGGCGGCCCATGAACCATCGGGTCTCTGCGTCTCCAGCAGGTGTTTGAGACCTCTGTCAATGGCCGCCGACGCCTTCGCGGTCAGCTCCGGCGCGTCGTTCCGCTGGGCATGACAAACACCCAAACACCCAAAGACCCAAACACCCAAAGACATTCGAAGCGCCCAAGCCCCAAGGAATGACGAAACTCCACGCCTAGTCACCGGCGGGTTATCGGCGGCAACCGGCCGCGATCGACGGCAACCGCCGACAATCGACTTGGGCATGAAGTGTTTGATCATTGATCGTTTCATTTCGCCAGCCTCTCGTAATAGTCTTTCAGAATCGCCCGGAATTCGAGCGGCAGTTCGCGGGCGAAGTTCTCGTTGAGAGCGGCCCGGTCACGTTTGCCGAGAACTTCCCACTCGAGCCTCCCATCCGGGGGCCGTTTGCCACTGACCGCGCCTGGCATGAACAGGCTCATCAAATCTTCAGTCTCATTAAAGTCATCTGAGGGGGCCGGATCGGCGGGTGGCGCCGGGCCCGGCGGGTTCATGAAGATCAACGCGTAGTCGATGACAAAATGCCGCAGACTTCCGGCGGCCAGTTTCTGACTGGACAACGCGCTTTCCCGATCGGACGCTTTAGCGCTTGCCGCCGCCTTGGCAAGCTGTTCCCGCGCGGCCACTAGCTTCAGATGAAAATTCGCCGGCGGAACAGGTGCGGGAGAAGATTCGCCACCCGATTCTCCATTCGTTTCTTTTTCCT
This sequence comes from Lentisphaeria bacterium, assembly GCA_032251435.1. Taxonomy (GTDB): domain Bacteria; phylum Verrucomicrobiota; class Lentisphaeria; order Oligosphaerales; family MVZH01; genus JAVVEH01. Next base: position 26,081 of record JAVVEH010000033.1, read on the forward strand.
TCACAACCGGCAACGTGTGCTGCTCCGCCCGCGCGATAAACGGGGAACAGGCCTCCTCCAACGCGCGCAGCTCAGCCTCGTAATCCGGGATTTTATCCACGCTGGCCGCATGGCATTCCCGGTATGTTTTTTGCTGTTGGGCAGCCAGGGACAGCACCTCTTTGAGAAGGACAATTTCCGGCGGGATTGCCGTTTCCGGCGGAGGCGCGCTGAGGACGAGCGCCAGATGCTTCATCAGCAAGAGCAGGGTGTCCGTGTCGGCCTTCAAGATCTGCTCCGCCCGCTTCATTGCCGCCGCGGCGCCTGACGGGTCCCCATTCTTGAGTCCTGTTTCAGCTTCACCCATCTGATCCGCGGAGCGGGTGAAAAGGTCCAATCCCGTCATGTGGTCTATCACCTTCGCATATGCGACTGTTCTTATCTTCAATGCTTCCTGTTGTCTCGTGGCATCGACGCCAGTCACTTCGGCGGTGACTTGTCCGCGAAGTCGGCGTTGGGCCTCGCGGATCAAAACACCTTCCTGAACCGTTTCGTGCAGGGCCTCGGTCACTTCCAGTAAATATTGGTATTTGGGGACGACGGCCTCGATTTTCGCGCGCAGATTCTGTAGAGTTTCAACCACATATTCCTGGGTGTCAAGCGCTTCCACAGGATCCTTTTCCTCCAACGCAATCCCGGCCGCATCCATATCCTCCTTCGCGAACAACATCACGGTTCCAGTTTCAACCAGGTGCGAGACCGGATCCAGCGCCACCAAGATCGCGTTAACGGCATGAATCAGGTTCTTCTGCGGCAGTGCCAGAGAGGGCATGTTGTCCGCTTCGGTCTGCCGGGTCAGCGCCAGCATGTCACGCTGTTCCTCTTCGATTTCGCCCACATAAACGCTGGGGAAAACGGCGGCTTTCGTGCTTGCCAGCATCCCCGCGTAAGGGGTGATTTTTTTCCCGTGCTCAACCAGCAACTCCCGCGCGTCGGCAAACGCCGAGACCGCCGCTTCCAAATGCCCGATGGCGTCACCGGGTTTCTTTTCCGTCAACAACGGTATGGCTTCGCGCATGGATCGCATGGCTTCTTCGATTCGAAGCGGAACGGAAAGGGAATGCTCCGAGGGGACCGCCGCCTTGCGAATGCGATCAACGCATTCCAATTGGAGTTCTTCGACAGCGGCGAGAAGAGCCTCCTGCTGGCTGGCCAGATAGTCGGTGTCTGTTCCGTCGGCGGCGGCGTCTTCGGTCTTTTCCAGGAGGCCGAGTTGCCGCTCGCTGAACCGGGTGATGCGTTCGTCTGTTTCCAAAGCGGCAAAGGACAGGCGTTCGATTCGTATCGCCTGGGTCATCGCCGCGATGCGCGTGGTGACGATGTCAGCCAGCCGGGAAAACGCATTTTCCGCGTTCAATTGCTCGTTTTCCGCCGCTTTTAAATCGCCGGTTTCAATGTGTCTGAACGCCCTTGTCAGGGATTCATCAATGGCGCCAAGCATATCGGCGACCGGCGGGGGTTCCGGCGCGGTGTCATCAAACAAGCGGGTTCGAGGAGCGGGAATCTCCGGCATAAGCAGCAGTTGCTGATTGGCCAGAATGTCCGCCTGTGACTTGGCTATTTCGGCCCGGCGTTTGTCAATGGTTTTCGGTGCGAGCGAACTGAGTTCAAGGCGCAGTTCCCGCTGCTGACTGGCCTGGGACACAAGTAGTTCCCGCGCCCGCGCCAGCGCTTCGCGTTCAGCCCCCACACGCAAGCGGAATTCGGCTTTGAGCAAGGCCGCGATGACGTCCGACTGCAACCGCGCCGCCTCGGACCAGGCATCCTCGGCCAGGAGCCTGGACGCCTTTTGAAGCTGTTCGTCGGTGCCGTCTTTAAGCAACTGTTTCACAAGCCGCGTCAGGGTGAATTCAATCAGCGCCTCATCAATGGCGCTTTCCTTGCCTCTGGGGCTGGCCTGAAGCAGCCGGGACAGCCATTTCCCCAGACGTTCCTGGGCATCCGCGAGTTCGGACGCGTTCGCCCCGGGAGAAATTGTCCGCAGGCGCAACGCGGCCTGAGTCTCCGCCGCGGCATGCATTTCGCGCGCCATCACTTCGGCGGCGTCCCTGAACCCGAGTTGCAGCACTAGAAGCCCGAGTTCGCGGGCGGCGCCGTTCACCTTGTCCGCGGCGTGAGCTTTTGTTGACCCATTGCCGTCGGTCCGGGGTGTCTCGCTTGACAAAGCCCGCAGCGCGTCCGCCGCTTGGGAAACATGGTCGGCCGCGATATCGAGCATGTCCGCGCGCAACTGGTCCAGGGACGCCGTCAATGCCGGGTCTTTGACACCATTCGCGGTCAAATCCTCAGTTAGATCATGTATATGGGCCGCCAGTTTAGTCAATCGTTCCCGTGTCAGATCCTGACGGACAGCCTCAAGTTGGCAGGTTTGAATGAATATCGGGTCCGACGGATCAAGCCGCAAGACCACCTCATGGACATCACGTTCTTCCCGGTAGATTGTCCTCAGTTGTGACAAGAGACGTTTTTTTTGTTTTTCCACCTGCGCCAGATAATCCTCCATGGACATGAACTGCATGCGCCGGGCTTCCGACCGGGCGCGATGCGAGCCCTCGTCCCCCGGGAAATTATCCGTCAGCTCCACGGCGAACGTGATGATCTGCCCGACCACAAGATCCGGTAGAACCGTCCGGTAATCCCAGTCAATCCGCTGTTCACTTCCATCAACGGGCCCAGTCGGTGTGAAGAGCGCTTTTTGCTCCTCCGTTTTATCCACCCGATAAGCGATAAAGGCCTCCGCGACACCGTGATCGTCCGCACCGCGGAATGCCAGGTCCAGTTTGCGTCCGATGGTCGCGTAGATGTTGCGGTCGGGAGATGTCAACTCCACGCGCGGGGGGCGATCCGGCGCCACCTGCAGGTAGTGGCTTGGACTGACAAATGCGAAGCCATGGTCACGCTCGACCCAGGAAAAGGCGTAGGAGCGGGATTCCGTCGCCGCTTGACGGAACGTCACCGTTCGCCCATCCTCACTGATTTCCAGGGGCAGGGGTTCCTGGCCGGCGAAGGTCACGGCCGCTTCACGAACCGCCCGATCAAGGGTGAGTATCCATTCTATCCGTGTCGTTTCCGGAACTGTCAGCGTCAAGGCTTCCACTGTTTCCGGCGGGCACCGCGTGTAGGAAGGGAATGTCACCGTCACCCGGGCTTGTTCGACATTAGGTGAATGAATCACCTCCACAGTCCGCCAGGGACTGCGGGCGTCGCCCGCCAGTATTTGATAGTCAAATCCCCGGAAGACGGTGTCGATCCGGTACTCGCACTGTTTATCAACAATGGAAAGTTCGCGGATCCGGGCTTTTCCCTTGCCCGTGCGAAGCGCGATTTTCGCCGTTTTGGGAATCACATCTTTAATCCGGGCGGCGATATGGACCGGGTTCCCTTCCCGCACAACCAGATCACCATTCACCAGTTCCAGATGGGTTCGGGTCGGATAGGAGAGGGTCAGCCAGGGTGCGAAAATTCTTTTCATGCCCACCTTGAGCAACGGCCCGTGGGTGACACTGAGGGCGGCAAACAGGACGAGCACGAGAAGCATGACGCCTGCGGGGCGTTTGATTGATGTGAAGCGAACAATCTTTTCAGCCGTCACAGATTCGGCGGTTTCTTCCGCCTGCCGGCATATTTGGTCACATAATGCTTGGGACATCCCCTTACGCAGGTGGGTGTTTTGAAACTGAACTGCGGTGACAAGGAGGCTTTCCATGCCGCCTCTCTGTTCTTCGATTCGTAAAGCTGTACGCGTGGCGTTAAACCGCCGGACATACCGCCATCCCGCTTTCCAGGCTTTGTATGCGGGAACGACCAGCACCGCCAGCGACATGGCGGTCCGCGCGGCTGTCGGCAGATCAGTCAGCCAGTCAAGGATGACACCGGCGAGGAACATCACCATGCTCCAGCGTGTGAAGATGAGCGCGCCGTGCGTCAAACGCAGGAGTTGCTCCAGACGCCAGACCGCCTTCAACCGACTTGCCAGCTGTGTTGTTTTTGGTTTCTTCATTGTGTTAATTTTTGAAAACGCTTCGCTAACTGAAACAACTCACGACTCACAATTCACGCCTTACGCCTCACGTTTCACGGCAAATCGTATTTTCTTCTGACGATCCACTCGGTCCCCATCAGCGCGGCCAGGAGGATGAGCAACCATGCGTTGTCCCAAAGAGCCACCTGTGTGGTGTATGGTATAGTTCTCGGGTTCAGGTTGAGGAGATTAGGGAGCTCGTCCATCCGCGTCAAATTCAGACATGTTCCACCGGACAATTCCGCGATCCTCCGCAGCCGCTCGATCTGCATGTCGGTGCCCGCCATCTCCGGCTGAATATCGGTCACTTGGAATTCGGTTATATTGGCGATCGACCGGTCCGTGGAATTGGCCTCGACCCGGTAGGATCCGGGCCGGGTCGGGGAGAAGTATCCCTGGTAAAGCCCGGCCGTTCCGGCGTCGGGACGCAGTGTCAGGCGTTGGGGGACGGCCCCGGGACTGGCCAACGCGGTGACAGTGACATCAAAACCGGACTGCATAATCGGTTCAAACCGGTCGTCTAGAAGATGGGCGTAAAGCTGGACCTGTCCATCCACGGCGTAGGTCGCGCGGTCGGTTTCCAGGCGGATCCGTTTGTGTTCGCCCATCAACCGCGACAGGGTCAGAAACTGAATGCACTGCGACCAAACGCGCCAGTGATACTTGTCTCCAGTCTTGAAACGGAGCAACCACATTCTGTCAGTTCCGATCATCATGCATTTGCCGGTTCCATAGCGCTGCCAGGCGACAAGCGGATACGGGTCGATCCGCGAACCCGAGTTTGAGAGAGTGGCCAGAACCGTCGCCCCCGGACGGGCCTCCAGCAGGGGAGGCACCCTATCCAGCGGAGCGACGCGGCTCCAGACGGTGTCATTCTCCTCCCGGTCATGTTCGAGGGTCATCACAAGACTGCTGCGGCCCTCGGGAGTCAGAACCGGATAGACTGCGTCATCCACGTCTTCCCATTCACCGTCCGGCTCGAATGTCACCGGAAGCATTGTCTCGACAGGGGTTCCGGAATAACTGGCGGGCGAGAACCGCGACCCGCACAGCATCAGCAACGATCCACCCCTTTCCCGAATGAGTTCTTCAAGCCTGAGAAGTTCATCACCACTGAAAAATGCCGCGTCCACGTCCCCGAGGATGACTAAATCATATTTAAACGCTTCTTCCCGCCTTTCCGGGAAACGGGCGATGTATTCCGACGAATTCCGTGCGATCCCCGGGTCGGCCCGGGTGGCGATGAAGGTGGCGTTGACGCGCGGGTCACGCTTCAGCATGGCCCGCAGATAGCGATATTCCCAGCGCGCGCTGCCTTCGATACAGAGCACATTTATTTTTTCATTGACAATCCGGACACTGCGTTCGACCACGTTATTCTCCGCCGTCGCTTCATCGGCAAACGGTTCAATGGCGATCTCAGCCTGAGCGGCCCCCTTTTCATGGGTATCCACATTAAAAAAGATCTCCTCAAACTGGAGCCCGCCGGCCAACTGGATAGCGCGCCGGGCCACATTGCGCCCATTCAGGCGTACCGTCATAGAAGCCATTCGCTTTTCATATCCCTTCGAGCGGATCTGCACGCGTACCGGAACCTTGTCACCGGAAAACGCGACATCCTGCATGACAACATTGCGAATGGACACATCATCCGGATCAACCAGCCCCACTGGCACGGGAAAAACGGGTATGCCCTGGATGCCAAGATCATGAAGGGCCGCTTTGGCATTCCGGGATGACGTGTCCAGCCCGTCGGACAGCAATACAATACCCGCCAGCGGCGCGTCCCGGTTGGAACTGGCGACCGCCTTCAAGGAATCGGCGATGGAGGTTCCCGTTTCTTCAGCCAGCAGACCGGTCAGGGCGTCTGTCGCCATCGTCTCCCCTTCACCCAGCAGGCGAAGGTTTGTGCCGAAGACGTAATAAGCGATGTCCAGATCACGTTCAAGTGCCGTCAGAACAGGACGTCCCGAGGTTGAAAGCATTGAGCCGGCCAGATCCACCCGCGACGCGGCGGCGATTGTTTCACGCTGCTTGGAATCCAGTTCCAGCGCGGCCCGGTTCACATCTCCGGTGGCGGATTGAGGCAGCAGCCCAAGAGCCACCGCCGCCTCCACGACATCCGCCGGCCGTTTCCGCTGATCCTTGATTGACATACTTTTTGACACATCAATCAGCACCGGCAGCCGCCGCTTGATACGCCGTGTCCGTTCAACGACCACATGGGGCTCAAACAAGGCCAAAACAACAAGACTGAGAACCACCATCCGGGCAACCAGAAGTCCGGCCCGGACGCGGCTCGGAACTCCCCTGGATTGGCGGTAGAGAAAAAGGGAGAGGATCACCACCGCGGCGAGCGCCCCTGGAATCATCAGCGGATGGGCGGGCCGGGCCCAGATGAGCTGCTTGATCCCAAAAATAGTCGTCATCCAGTTCATGACTTGCCTCCCTCCGCGCGTTCGTTGCCGGCGCGTCCTTGTCGTGAAGATTTTCTGGAAAGCCACTCGGCGAAAAGACTTTCAATGATGAAAAAAGCCAACCCTGTCAGCATAAAGAAGCGCCAGAAGGAACGCGGGGCGCGGATGTCGTCAACACCATCGGACAGCCCGGCGTCACTCGGCGTGATCCGCGCGCCCGTGCCTTGCAACGTCCGGGCCGCCTCTTCGGCAGTCATGCATTTGACCCTGGATTCCCGTGTGTCAACATTCACCGCTATCGGCATGCCCGTGGCCTGCAAACTTACCCGGGCCAGGTAAAATCCCGGTTCCCGCGCGGATTCAAGAAGCGCCACGTATTGGTCCCGGTATTCCTGAACGGGAACGGTTATCGTCTCTCCGGAAGGCGTGTCGAACACAGCGTCCGTGGTGTCAGGTTGGTCAACATAGGACAACGACAATGTGTCCGCGACCATTCTCGGTGTTTCAAACTCGCGGGCTGTCAGGTAGGTCACCATCTGCTGAAGCAGCATGGGGAACACCGGATTGACAGCCATATTGTTCCAGGCCGGTCCCGCGGACGTTGTAAACATGAAGACGTGCCCCCGGCCCAGTGAATGCTCCAGGAGAACCGGCGAATCGCTGCCCGCCAGTGACAGCACCGTCGCGCTTGTCGGTGACGGGGTCACCCGGATTAAGCGGCGGAAGCGTGTCTCACTGAGCAGATCCTCCGGCAGCGAGAACAACGGGCGGCAGACAGGATGGTCGGTCAATGACGGATCCAACGGCCTCCCGATGCCCATCGCGTCGCTTGTGCTCTCCGATTCTTCCAGGACCGCCGGCAGCAGCGGTGTGCCTTCCAAGGCGGAGCGCTGGTTCCACACATTGGCTTTCACATAGTCACCGGCGAACCAGATCAGCCCGTTGCCGGCTCTGACATAACTCTCCAGTGAGCGCGCCAGTTCGGCCGTGATATCCGGAACGTCAGCAAGCGCCACCACGTCAAATGTCTTCAAATCCTGAGCGGGCAGGTCGACCCATGAGACCGTCTGGACGTTGAGATCCTCCTGTGTCTTGCCGGTGCCGGACGCCCGCAGCGCGGTCGCGATCAATTCACCGGAGCTATTGGAAGGGCCGGATGATCCTTCAACACAGAGCACGGACACGTGATCCCGGATCACGGCCACGGCCCGGCGCGCGTTGTCCGCTTCCAGAGCGTCTTTGTCCAGTTCCGCGGAAATCCGCACCGGGCCGGGATCGCGGAAAGACAGAGACAACAAAACTGTCTCCGATGTCCCTGGGGCGATAAAGGGAATGATCTTGACATCCACGCTGATGTTGTTGATCAAACCGTTCACCTTGACATTCCGCGCGGCCATGTCGCCCGAGTTTCGGACGGTGACGCGGTAACTTGCCGGTGTGCCTTTTCGAAGCACCCCGGATGCCAGTTCCAAGCTGGTAATCGCCAGATTTTCTGAGCCCCCGCCGACGGGAATAATAAAGGTGGAGGCATTCCGGGCCAAATCCTTAAACGACGCGTGCAGCCAGGCTGACCGCGGCTTCCAGTCCTGCTCCTGCATGTCGGTTATGATATAGATTTCCTTCCGGGACTCTTTCAATTCCGCGGCCAGATTCTTGAGTCGCCGCGGGACGCTGTCCAGGTCAAGCGACTCGGATGTCGCCGTCAGATTGCTCAGGATATCGGCAAAATGGTCGGGATCAAAGGCGACATTGCGCGCCACGACGCGATGATCAGTCGCCAGAAGGAGTAACGTGACAGGATTCCCGGGTGGAATTCCCCGGGTGATGGCGCCGGTCTTTTCAATCGCCTTTTCGAAGCGTGTGGCGGTCCCGTCACTGTGAAGCATGCTGTAAGACGCGTCAATAGCGATGACGACACCGGCGCGGTAATCACCCAGAGAGGCCATCGCGCCACCCGGTTTGTCCGCCGTCGGCCGGGAGAAGGCCAACACGAGCAGCAGGAGGGCCAGGCAACGGAGAATCAAGAGCAGAATATCACGCAGCCGCAACTGGCGGGATCGCACCCGGACACTGCGGTTGAGAAACCGCATCGCCGCCCAGGCGGTTGTTCTGACCTGATGGCGGTTGAGCATATGCGCGATGATCGGCAACGACACGCCAAGAGCGCCTAAAAGCAGCCATGGATTCAGAAAGGTCATAAGCGGGCTCCCACGGCGGCCCCATTCAGTATGGTCGCGCGTTCGGCGAAAAATTCGGTCAAAACCCCGTCCAGCGGGCGGGACGTGTCGACCACCTTATAATCGATGTCAACGCCCATGCAACCGGTGCGGAGCGCCGCCATATACTCACCCAGACTGGCCAGGTAGTCATCACGGATCCGCTCCGGCTGGGTGGTCAGGGGAAGTTCCTGTTCAAGTCCTTCAAAGCGCCAGGTTCCCTTGAACGGAAACGCAATCTCGTAGGGGTCGAGTGTGTGTAAAACCACGACGTTATGGCCGTCAAACCTGAGATGGTCAAGTCCGGCCATGATATCGCTCACGTCGGCGAGGAGGTCAGAGATCAGAATCACGAAAGAGCGCCGCTTCATCATCAGCGCGATGTCGTGCAATTGCTTCGCGATGGTGCTTTTCGGGGCGGGAATGATGTCGCGCAGAAGTCTGTCGATCTGGACGATGATCCCCATCGCGGAGCGCGGGGGCATGTAAGCGCGCACGTCCGAGTCGAAAACCGACAGTCCAACCGAGTCACGTTGCTTGAGCACCAAGTAGGCCAGGGACGCGGCGAGAAACTTGGCGTATTCCAGCTTGTTCACCTTGCCCGACCCGTAAGTCATTGAGGCGCTGGCGTCAATCAGGATATGACAGTCAAAATTGGTTTCAGCCTCGTACAGTTTCGTGTAATAGCGGTCGGTCCTGCCGTAGACCCGCCAGTCAATGTCACGGATCGCGTCACCGGGAGCGTACTGCCGGTGGTGGGCGAATTCCGTGCTGAATCCCCGCAACGGACTGCGGTGGCTGCCCACCCGCAAGCCCTCAACCACTTCCCGGGCGACCAGCTCCAAGTCTCCCAACTTCTGTAAAAGCTCGGGATCAAGATAAAATGTTTGTGGTAGATGTTCAGACATGGCTTTTCATGGAGCAGGTCGTGCGAAATCAAGTGAAAGGGACGAGCCGATCCCGTCGCGGTTGTTGTGTGGATTCATCGAAGAATCGGCTTCATCGAATGATTCGATGCCGCCGACTCCTTCGAAAAACACCATCGTTTACTTCTTTCCGTACAGCTTGTCATCGGCGGGGATGGTTTCAAGGAGTTTAGCAATCAAGGTGTCGGAAGTCATCCCTTCCGAGCGGGCCGCGAAGTTGGGAATGATCCGATGCCGCAGAATCGGCAGGGCCAGAGCCTGGATATCCTCAACGGCCACATGACAACGGCCGCGCAGAGCGGCTCTGGATTTGCCGGCCAAAATCAAATTCAACGAGGCGCGTGGTCCGGCGCCCCAAGCCATGAATTTCTTGACAAAATCCGGCGCGTCCGGCTCATCGGGACGTGTCGCCCGCGCCAGGGCCGCGGCATATTCAAAGATATGGTCAGCGACGGGAATCCGGCGCACGACGTGCTGAAACTCTAAAATCGTCGGCCCGTCAACCACTTTTTTGAGTTCAGCTTCCTCATCGCTGGTGACACTGCGCATGATGTCCAGTTCTTCGGATTTGCTGGGATACTTGACCATGATATTGAACAGAAACCGGTCGAGCTGGGCTTCCGGAAGCGGGTAGGTCCCTTCCTGTTCGATTGGGTTTTGGGTGGCCAGCACAAAGAAAGGCTTGTCGAGGTGATAATCCTCGCCGCCGGATGAAATTCGTTTCTCCTGCATGGCTTCCAGCAAAGCCGCTTGTGTCTTCGGCGGTGTCCGGTTGATTTCATCGGCCAACAGCAGATTGGTGAAGACCGGTCCTTTCTGGAACTTAAACACCCGGGCGCGCGTCTCGGGGTCTTCCTGGAGCAACTCGGTGCCCGTGATGTCTGAGGGCATCAGATCCGGGGTGAACTGGATACGCTTGAAGGACAACGACATGGTCTGCGCCAGTGAGCTTACCAGCAGCGTTTTCGCCAGTCCGGGAACACCCACGAGCAAACAGTGACCCCGGGCAAAGATCGCGATCATCATCTCATCAATGACATCATCCATTCCCACGATCGTCTTACGCAGCTCGGTCACGACCGTGTCACGGGCTTGCCCCAGCTTCTCCACAGCTTGCACATCGTCAATTTGTTTAGTCATCACTACTGTTCCTTTTCCGCGCCGGGTCGCTTTTCAGAGGTGGCCTGATTCATTCACGCAACGTCAAATACAAAAGATAAAACGGATATACCCATGGGGTACACTGCAAATTGAGAAATGTAACCGTTAAAATGCCGGGGCGGGCCGACAGGCATGGTGAACACAACTGCGGGTGAATTCGATAGGAGACATGGACGCGTTCCAACTTGTCAGCCACCATTGGCCCGCTATTTTAATGGTCTTGGGACGATTTTTTGTCCATTGATGCCATTCACGAAGGTTTACAGCTTTGAGCTTTTCGGTTGATTGTCACGGGGTAGCATGGATATCAAAGAATTATTTCATTTAATGGTCAAAAGAGGGGCGTCGGATTTATTTCTCACCGCCGGGAAGCCCCCGACGTTGCGGCTCCCCGGTGCCTTGGAGCGCCTGGAAGGCCCGGCGGTCACCGGGGAGGCTATTACCTCATTTATCGCGGAAAGTCTGCCGTCAGGCATTGTCGCCCGTCTTGAAAAGGAACGGGATCTTGACATCGGACTTTCTTTAAGCGATACGGAACGCTACCGTCTTCACCTGGGATATGAAAAGGGGCGGGTGTCCATGACGGTCCGGCATGTTCCTTCGGGGGCTTTGGACATGGCTGAATTACATTTGCCCGAGGCCGTCCGTGACCTGGCGGAATGTCCCCGGGGGTTGGTTTTAGTCACGGGCGCCACCGGCAGCGGCAAATCCACCACCATGGCCGCCATGCTCAATCATATTAATCAGACTGTCAGCCGTCATGTGGTCACCATCGAGGATCCGATTGAATTCATCCACACGGATAAGCTGTCGTGTGTCTCGCAACGGGAAATTGGCACCGACACGCTGAATTTTAAGACAGCGCTGAGACATGTTGTGCGCCAGGACCCGGACGTTATTATCATTGGGGAAATACGGGATCCTGAAACGGTGAAAACCGCCATTTCGGCGGCGTTGACCGGTCATTTGGTTATCAGCACCATGCACACCTCCGATGTGGCTCAAACCTTGGAACGGATCATTCATTTTTTCCCCGCCCAAAGCCGGGATCAGGTGGCGATGGATCTTTCCCTGGCGTTGCGGGGAATTATTTCCCAGCGGTTGTTGCCAAAGATGGACGGGAAGGGCATGGTTCCCGCCGGCGAAATTTTGAAAGTCACCCCGTTGGCTCAGAAACTGATCGCCTCCCGGCAGTTGGACCGCATTGAGAGTGAGGTGTTGAAAGCCGGGGAAAATGACGGCATGGTGACATTCACCCAGTCGTTGGTGACCCTTTGCGAGGCGGGGCTTGTCGCTCCCGAAACCGCGTTGGCCGCGGCGTCCAACCGGGAGGAGTTCCTGCTGGCTGTTGACGGCATGCGGACGGGGATTGACACGCTTCGAGGCCTGCGCTTCAGGCAGGAGGAAAAGACTGATTTGGGGATGAAAGGGCTGCTTCGAGCCGCTGTCCGGCACGGCGCCAGTGATGTGTTGATCACCGCTGGTAGTCCCCCGATGTTACGATTGGACGGGCAGTTATGCCAGTATGAATTGCCCGCGTTGAGTTCCGGGGACACAGAAAAACTCTTGTTTAGTATTTTATCTCCCCAGCAACGGGGCCAGTTTGAAACCGAGAAAGAAATCGATTTCGCGCTGAGTGTCGGCGGCCTGTTTGACAAGGGAACCGAGGCGGAAGACTGTTACCGGTTCCGGGTCAATGGGTTCTATCAACGGGGAACGGTCGCGATATCCATCCGCCTTGTGGCTCAAACAATCCCGAATCCCCGGGACATCGGGATTCCACCGGTTGTGTTGGATCTAGTCAAGCGGCAGCAAGGGATCATTCTAGTCACCGGACCGACCGGACATGGTAAGTCCACCACTTTGGCCTGCCTGATCGCCGAGATCAACGCCAGCCGTTCTTGTCATATTATCACCGTCGAGGATCCTATTGAATTCGTGCATGCGAACCAGAAAGCCATTATCGAACAACGGGAAGTGTATGCTGACACCAAGAGCTTCAGTCAGGCCTTGAAGTATGTCCTGCGGCAGGATCCGGATGTGATACTGGTTGGTGAAATGCGGGATCAGGAAACCATCGCCGCCGCGTTGACCGCGGCCGAAACCGGCCATTTGGTGCTGGCGACTCTGCACACTAATGACGCCGCGCAAACGATTGACCGTATTGTGGACGCGTTCCCATCGGGCCAACAAAACCAAATCCGGATTCAATTGGCCGCCTCGCTTGTGGCCGTGGTCGCGCAGCGGTTGTTGCCGAAAACGGGGGAGAAAATGGGTCGGGTGGCCGCGTTTGAAGTCATGATCGCCAACACAGCCATCCGGGCTTTGATCCGGGAAAAACGAAGCCATCAGATCGCTTCGATGATGGAAACCGGAGCCCGCGAAGGCATGGTGACTATGGATAATGCTCTGGCTAAACTGTATCGCAACAATCTGATTACCCGTGAAACCTTTAAAACAGTCGCCACGAATCCGAATTTGATCTGACGGCTTCAATGTGACTTGGACACACCCAATGAGTATCATCCGTATCGCGATTATCATGGCTGGCGGCAGTGGTGAACGGTTTTGGCCCCTGTCCCGTCAAAAGCACCCGAAGCAATTATTACGGCTGGCTGACCCGGATATGTCGCTGCTGCAAGAAGCGGTTCGCCGACTGGATGGACTGGTGCCCGCGGATAATATTTTCATCGCCACCGCCCGGCATCTGCGGGACGCGGTCCTCGACGAAGGGGGACTGGGAATCCCGGCGGAAAATGTGATCGCTGAACCGTGCAAGCGAAATACCACGGGGTGCTTGTGTTACGCGGCGGCGGTGATCGCCAACCGGTATGCGGACACCGCGCCGGAAAACCTGGCTTTGGCTGTTTTGACGGCGGATCACAGCATCGGTGACACCCCGGCCTTCCAACGGTGCGCGGACACCGCGCTCGCGGCGGCGGTGACCCAACAGGCGCTGGTGACTATCGGGATTCGGCCTACTCGGGCGGAGACCGGTTACGGCCATATTGAGTTTGAGGCGGATTCGATCGCGTTCCCCGCCGATAGTCCCGTTCATCGGGTGATTCGGTTTTTGGAAAAGCCGGATGCCGACTTGGCGGAACGGTTTTTTAGACGTGGTAATTTTCTGTGGAACTCAGGCATGTTTTTCTGGACGCTGGCGAGCTTTAAACGGGAATTGGCCGCGGCTCAACCCGTCATGGCCCAGGTGACTGAAGAGATGGCCGTGGCGATGGCCCGCGGGGATGAGGGCAGGGCGGATGAGCTGTTCGCGTCCTTGGAAAGTATCTCCATCGATTACGCCCTTATGGAAAAGGCGGCGACAGTGCTGGTGGTGCCGGCTCTTTTCCCGTGGGATGACGTGGGCGCCTGGGACGCGTTGGAACGGACGTTGCCCGTGGACACCGTCGGCAATGTGGTCGATGGGGACTCAGTGGTCATTGATTGCTCGGGCAGCGTCATATATAACGCCGCCCGCAAGCCGATCGCGGTGGCCGCGGTCGGGGTGGAGGATCTGGTTATCGTGGTGTCGGATGACGCGGTGCTGGTTGTTCCCAAAAACCGCGCTCAGGACGTGAAACAAGTGGTCCAGGAATTAAAAGATCGGGGCGCCACACAGGTGTAGGGTTGGTCAAGTCCAGATTAAACGTTGACACGTCGGATAATGAATAGTGAATAGGGTTCTCAGATTGGGGGACGTGACAGCGGGGATGAGGGCGGAAAGCTGAAAGCTGAAGGGAACCACAGACGCCCCTTCAATATCCAATAACCAACACGGAATATCCAATAATCAAGGGAAAAACTCCAGTCACGCTTTCCACGCTTTCCACGCTTTTCACGTTTTTCACGTTTTTCACGTTTTTCACGCTTTTCACGTTTTTCACGTTTTTCACGTTTTTCACGCTTTCACGTTTCAGGTTCCCCCATAATGGTTCTCAACTGTAATAATAATCAAGTGACTGACCCGGAGCGGGCGATTGGTGTCTTCGACTCCGGGTTGGGTGGATTGTCGGTTGTCAGGGAACTGCTGGCGTTAGGCGCTGGCAGACATATTCACTACTTGGCGGATCAATGTCATGCGCCTTACGGTGTCCAATCCATGGAAACGATTCTGGCCTGGTCCAAGGCCATCAGCGAATGGTTTATCCGGGGGAAGATCAAGGTGATCGTTCTGGCGTGTAATAGCGCGTCAGCCGCGGCGCTTTACAGTCTTCGAGAACAGTTTCCCGCTGTTCATTTCGTGGGTATGGAGCCCGCTGTCAAACCAGCCGTCGCCGCTTCAAAAACGGGCCGTGTGGCTGTTTTGGCGACCGCCGCGACTCTGGCTGGCGGGCCCTATAAAAAAGTCTTGAGAGATCACGCCAACGGCTGTCAGGTTATTCCCCGGGCCTGTCCGAAATGGGTTGATTTGGTTGAAAACCCCCCGGAATCCCCGGAGGAGGTTCTGACGGAAGTGAAAAGTGTGGTGGCCCCCTTGTTGGCTGACGGGGTGGACCAACTGATTCTGGGGTGCACGCATTTCTCTTTTCTGAAAAATGTCATTCAATCAGTGTGCCAGGGAAACGCGACGGTGATTGATCCCGCTGTGGCCGTGGCCCGGCAGGCGGAACGCATCGCGGACACCGCGGGTGTCCACCGGGGGGGACGAAGTGACTGCCGTCTTTTCACTACCGGCGACGCGGCGCGCTTTGAAGGTCATAGTCAGAGTTTACTCGGGCAATCTTTTCCAGTTAAAACGGCGCGGTGGGATGGATGAATGGACCCGCTTCCAATCACCCGGTGATAAATATAAACTCGCTGATGTCGAATGAATCGACATAATCACCCATCCCGTGTGAGGTCGGTGAGATGGGTGCAGTCGGGCATGGTAAGCTTTGCCGACGCGCCGCGGGAGGAGAGGACAAGCTTGAAGGTTTCTCCCGAGCTGGCCCAGCGGATCTCGCCTTGGCCTGTGTCATCAGGATCCTCGAACAGATCCAGTGGATAGTCATACCACCAGTAGGCCGTGACACTGCTACTCACGGCGGCTTCGCCGTCCCGAGGGGGCCTCTCATCCGTCCGGAAGCTTTCCACGACGGTCCCGTCGGGGCGGAATTGCAGACGTCGGCGCCACAACTTCCAAGTGCCGACGACCTCTTTGGCGAAGGGCCCCACAAAGCCGTCCACCTGAACCGATGATTCGCCATTCGGCAGGACCAGACGTGGATCGGTGACCGGCTCCCGCTCTCCTTTGGTGAACGCTCGCTCAAACCGCATGAAGGGCCGACCGTCACGCACCACCAGCGTCCGGACCGTCGCGCTCCGCGTCAGTGCGATGGGCGCTTCATACTGGGGCGCAGCCGGGGATGGTTCGCTGCCGTCAGTGGTGTAGTGGATCTGTATGTCCGTGTCCGCCAGGTCTCCCCGCAGGGCGATGCGATTGACCACGATGGCGACGGATACATGGTCGGCGAACACATCATCGCCCAGAATGCCGGCCGCGGTGATTTCAATGGGACCGTCTTCACCGGTAGCCTGGAAGATTCCCAACCCCATGCCGTGGAAGATATTGCGCTGCTTTATCCGGTGAGGAGTGAGATCGGTATGATTGCCGTTTTCAAAGCCTAGGTGGCGGACCGGTCCTTTGAACTCGACATGAATGGGGTCATTGCTCCAAGGCACGAGGGTGCCTTTGGCATCATGCGCGGTAAACGTCAGGTGGGCAATGTCCCGCCGGTCGGGAATTAGGTCCGTGTTGTCGGCGACCAGGCGTAGTTCAACAGGATCAGACGCGGTTCTTTGTGCCGTCCCGGCGACTTTTTTATTCCCTTTGAAGGCCACGGCCTTGAGCTCGCCCGGCTCATAGGGAACTTGCCACTGGAAATCAAGTAATTCGCCCCGGTGCTTCACGCCGAGAGAGATGCCGTTAAGAAACAGTTCCACGGTATCGCAGTTGCTGTAGACGACCACGGGAATCGTCGTGCCTTCCATGCCCCGGTGAGTCCAGTGGGGCAGAATATGGACCATCGGCTTTTCGGTCCAGAAACTCTGGTAGAGGAAGTAGTGATCCTTGGGAAACCCGCAGAGATCGATGATGCCATGGCTCCAGAAGCGGATGGGCCAGCCGCTGCCCGGAAAGGTCTCTCCGAGGTAGTCAAACCCGGTCCAGCGAAATTCACCTATGATCCAGTCGTGCTCACGGGTGCGCTTCCAAGACTGACGCGCGCACATGCGGATGCCGCTGTTGTCGTAGGAGGAACTGAATTTGAAGTGGCCGTCGAAGAAGATTTGTTTCTCCCCAAGGCTGGGGATTTCAAAGCGGGGACGATTCACCTGGCTCCACCAGTTGAGCACCCTGTAGAAGCCCCGGGTCTGATAGGTGTGGGGCACTTCGGTCAGGACAATGGGTTGATCGGGATGTTCGGCTTTGAATGTCTCGAGAAATCCGGGCACCTCCGCCTTACCGTTGAAGCCGGACACATCAACCCCGGAGTGCACGTCGCCACCAGTCACCGGACGGGTGTCGTCAAAGGTCTTTATGAAGCCCGAAATGTCATGTTCATCGTCTGTGCCGGTTTCGTTGCCAATACTCCACATCACGACACAGGGGTGATTGCGGTCGCGGCGAACCCAGTCCGCCACATCACGCCGCCACCAGTCAGCGAAATGCAGTCCTCCGTAGTCCTGTTCCTGTTTGGTTTTCCAGCCATCAAAGATCTCGTCCATCACCATCATGCCCATGCGGTCACAGAGGTCGTAAAAAGCGGGTTTTCGTGGATTGTGAGCGGTACGGATGGCATTGCAGCCCATCTCTTTGAGAAGACGGATGCGGCGTTCCAAAACGTTTTCCGGCACGGCGGCGCCCACGGGGCCGGCGTCATGATGATTGCAGACACCTTTCAACTTGGTCGGAACGCCATTCAGCAGGAATCCTTTCGAGGCATTGACTTCGATGCTCCGAATCCCAAAAGTTGTCTCGGTCAGGTCACGAAGAGTGCCACCCTCCCAAATTTGGGTTCGCAGTGTGTAAAGATGGGGTGTGTCCGGCGACCATAGCCTTGGCGCGGGCACCCTGCAGTCCTGCGCGACGGCTTGCGCGACACCGGGCGCCAGCCTGTG
This sequence comes from Lentisphaeria bacterium, assembly GCA_032251435.1. Taxonomy (GTDB): domain Bacteria; phylum Verrucomicrobiota; class Lentisphaeria; order Oligosphaerales; family MVZH01; genus JAVVEH01. Next base: position 43,959 of record JAVVEH010000033.1, read on the forward strand.
GGAACTGGACACCTCGGCGACAGACGCTCCGGACGGGTCAAGAACAGCGCTCCGCACCCGCGCCGTGCCAGCGTGATCACTCATAACCGCCGTCTCAATATGCACACAGGCTCCGGAACCGGTGATTTCCGGGGTGGTGATATAAGTCGCCCAGGTGGGGACATGAACCGCGCCCCTCCGCGCCAGCTTGACATGTCCGTAAATGCCGGAGCCATTGTACCAGCGGCTGCTGGGCTGTAGTGACGCGTCGACTTTGACGGCGATCACGTTGCGGCCGGGGCGCAGGTGTCCGGTCAGATCGTAGTTGACGCTGATATACCCATAGGGGCGCTTGCCCAGGGATATTCCGCCGCACCAGACTTCACTGTTCATGTAAATGCCGTCAAACTGCAGCTCATAGCGCGGATCCCGCTCATCCTCCGGTATCACCAGTTCTTTGCGATACCAGCCAATCCCGGTGGGCAGAAATCCGCATTGGGTGCCCGACGGGTTATCTTCCGCGTACTCTCCCTCGATCGACCAGTCATGGGGAAGATCCAGAACCCGCCATGCCGAGTCGTCGTAGTCAGCGGTATGGGCACCGACCGGATCGCCCAGGTGGAATCGCCAGTCAAAATCAATCGTCGTTGTTAATCGTGGAAAATGTTCAGACATTCTTCTGTGCCGTGGTTCAATTATTTTTTGATCGGGTCTCAACAAGACAATCCTCAAGGGGGTTAATCTGGTAAGAATGTGTTTTCCCGGCTCATCGACGCGGCTATACGCTCGGGGTTAAGGACCCGAAGGCGGCGTAGCGGCTGGCGATGTGCTCATTGCCGGGGCGGGGACCGGAATGGATGACGAAACGATACTGGAATCTGACGCTGGCTCCCTGTTTCAGGGTTAAATTCAGAATATCCTTGCCGTCGCTCAAGGCGGCTTGCCCGAGGGGATTGGCGGCATAAAGACCGTACCCGCGCGCATGCCAGTATGTGGGGTAGCCGGGGTTTGTCGGATGATCGACCATGATCACAGACACTTCTTCGGCGCCAAGGCGCCCCGCCAAAGTCATCCAGCGCCCACGCGTGCCCCAAACATCGTCACCTTCCGGTCCTTCGCTGCTGAAGTAGCGTCCCGTGACACCATCGTTGTTCAGTAACGGCACAGCGGTGGGGCGACCTTCGGAGTCGGTGAAGATTTCGGGTTGCGAGGCGGGTTGTTCGAGCCCGCGCGCCACGCGGATGGCGATCATGCCTTCCTTGTCGTCCTTGAAGACGACATCCTCCTCTACCGCGGTCAGGGTCGTCGTCCGGTCGATAATGCGATCCGTGGCGGAGGCTGAGAATCGAAAATCGGTGCGCTCCGCGATCAGTGGAGAGCCGTTCGGACGTAACCAGTCGGCAGAAACGGCGAGGAAGGCCGTCGAGCCATCCTCGCGCGCGTCAATGATGTCACGATGCCGAATGGTGCCGAAGGTGTGCTTCCGGTCTACAGGGACAGCCTCCGAGTTATTCCAGAAATCCAGCCCGTTTACATTGCCGTAGTTTAACCAGATGCCGACGTGGTGCGGGTGATCAACACGCTCTCCGGCCACGCGGTCCAGCGGGAAGCCGCGCGTAACCCGGTGCCCGCCCGCGGTGATAACCGGGTATAGCACTGGTTTCATGATTCTGTCCGGGTAGATATAGGCCGTGAATAACTCCCCGTCGACCAACACATTGACTCTTTTGCAGGCATCATCACGGACGAGATTCAAGCGTGCCTTAATCGGGGTGTTCATCAGAAATTTTACCTTTCGTCAAGTTTTTGAACATAGCCGAAACGTGAGCCTCAGGGGCTGCTAAATGCCCGACGCGTGTTATCAGTATTGAGTCATTGATATTCTATTCACACGGCGCGCGGCTATTGTGAGTGGTTCACGAATGAATCAGTAATTAAACAGGTCACTCACGGAAAAATCCCGCTGGGCGGCGGTATTCAGCGCGGCGCGGATTTTCAGTTGAACCCGGGATGTCAGCCGCCGTCCTTTACACGCCCGGGACACCATTTTAAAGGTGATCTGAGCGGGGGAGGCGGAGACCAAGTCTTTCGGGTTCAGCCGCAACTCCCGCATGATCGCCGCGACGGGTTGTTCGCCCAGATTTCTTTCGATGTCGTTGGCCATACGGGATCAGCGCTGGTTTCCGCGCCGCCTTATTTGACTTTCCGTTTTCGCAGACGGACGGCTTTTGGGGTCATTTCGACCAGCTCATCATCATTGATGTAATTGATGCAGTCTTCCAAAGTCATGATTGTCGGCGTTATCAGGGTCACGCTTTCATCACTGCCCGAGGCCCGCATGTTGGTCAATTGCTTGCCCTTGGCCGGGTTGACCATGAGATCCCCCGTCCGGCAATGCTCGCCAATGATCTGGCCTTTATAGACATCCACCTGGGGTCCCATGAACAGCTTGCCGCGCTCCTGAAGATTGCACAGCGCGAAGGCGACTGTCGTGCAGGTCTGCATGGAGACCAGCACGCCGTTCTGGCGGTTGCGCATGGTTCCCGCGTGCGGACCGTATTGGCTGAACACGTAGCTCATCACCCCCATGCCCCGGGTGTCGGTAAGAAATTCCGACCGGAAGCCCAACAGCCCCCGGGTGGGAATCTTGTACACCATCCGGGCCATTCCGTGCTCGGTGTCCAGAGACATCATTTGCCCTTTCCGCATGCCCAATTTCTCGATGACGGTTCCCATGTGGTCCTCATCCACGTCAATGGTCAATTCCTCATAGGGTTCCATCTGCTTGCCGTCAATCGTTTTAACAATCACCTGGGGACGGGTGACTTGGAACTCATAGCCTTCCCGGCGCATGCGTTCAATAAGGATAGACAGATGCAGCTCACCCCGGCCGGACACGCGGAACCCGGTGACCTCCGTCAACTCGTCAACCTGCAACGCCACATCCGACAAAATTTCTTTTTGCAAGCGGTCCCGCAGGTGGCGGGAGGTCACGAATTTTCCGTCCCGGCCGAGAAAAGGTGAATCGTTGGGCACAAAATTCATCGAGATGGTTGGTGGATCCAGTTCCGTCGGGGGCAGCGGGCGGGGATCGTTGGGGTCCGTGTAAGTGACACCGACGGTGACTTCATCCATGCCGGCCACGGCGACGATTTGCCCGGTGTTGGCCTCTTCGATGGGCACTTTCTGATTGCCTTGAAAAGAATACACTTTCGTGATTCGGGCGGGTTTGCGCTCTCCATTCCGGAGGCAGACAATGATTTCTTTGTTGACATTGAGTGTGCCGGAGGTGATCTTGCCAATGCCTAGCCGCCCCAGGTAGGGCGAATAATCAATACTGCTGACCAGCATTTGCAGGGGTTCCGCCGGCGAGCCGGGGGGAGGCGGAATATGTTTCACGATAGCGTCACAGACCGGCAGAATGTTTTCCCGCGGGTCTCGGGGATCGTTCAGGGCGTACCCGTCCCGGGCTGACGCGTAAAGAATGGGGAACTCGAGAATGTGATCCGGGGCGTTCAGGCGGACGAACAGATCAAACACTTGATCGACGACCCAGTCAATGCGGGACGCGGGCTTGTCCACCTTGTTAATCACCACAATGATCGGCAGCGCCAGGGCCAATGCCTTTTTCAGAACAAAATAGGTCTGCGGCATCGGCCCTTCCTGGGCGTCGACGACCAAGATGGCGCCGTCGGCCATCTTGAGCACCCGTTCCACCTGGCCACCGAAATCCGCGTGGCCGGGGGTGTCAATAATGTTGATGTGGTAATCTTTGTAGTCAAACCCCCCGTTTTTGGAGGTGATGGTGATGCCGCGTTCACGTTCCAAATCCATGGAGTCCATCATTAACTCGGCGACCTGTTCGTTGTCACGAAACATGCCGCTTTGTTTGAAAAGTTCATCCACAAGGGTGGTTTTACCGTGGTCAACGTGGGCGATAATGGCGACGTTGCGAAGTTTGTCCTGCTGGATCATAAAAGTATTCCGGGGGAAGAGATCGGTAAAAAGAAACGGCTTCCCGCAGGGAACCCGTTATTCAGCCATAATATAATGCCTGGAAATAGTTTCAGCGGCGCGTCCGGAAAGATAGTTTGTTTCCGGCGGGCGATCCGCGGCGAAAAAGCGGGGATGTAACCGGTTAGAATCTGGAGGGACATTGTGTGGGGCGGTCTTCCAAGGCCGAC